>CAYPSB010000007.1:0-19401 GCA_964413435.1 uncultured Flavobacterium sp. | reverse complement strand
TGCTCGTCTGTTCCCGCCAATTGGTAATAATCCAATCCGATGGTTTTCCCGATTTTGACGTTTAGCCCCCAACCTTCCAACAAATCTATGGTGGGTTTTAAGTTGTCTTCAATGTTTTTGCGGGCTGTTGAAACTAAGGCAATTGTGTCGCCTTTTTGGAGATAAGGTGGTGTAATCATTTTCTTTTGAGAATAAATGAATGAGATGGTAAACAGTAAAAATAGTCTAATTGAAACTTTTGAATTCATTTTTCAAAAATAACATTAAAATTTTTATGGGTACCGAACCCTGAAATAACTTTATCGTATTCTGAAAGGTTAGTGCATGGTTAAAGCATAGCAAAAGCATGGATAGTGTATGAGGAATGTATGAAAAACATTATGTAAAACAGAAAATAAATGTGCGGTTTCCAATGTGAAATCGCAATCAAAGTACTCTCAAAAATACATTCAGCACATTCAGCACAAATCACAACCCTTTCGCAAACTATAATGACCGTAAAAGTTATGATTTCGATGTAAAAAACTTATTTTTGCACTCTATTCTTATCGATTATGTTAGAAAATCCAACCCGAGGCTCTGCCGAACTGAGCGAAGCTAAACGATATACCATTACCGCGGCTTTGCCGTATACCAATGGCCCAATCCACATCGGTCACTTGGCCGGAGTTTACGTGCCATCTGATATTTATGCCCGTTATCTGCGCCTGCAGGGAAAAGACGTGGCCTTCATTTGCGGAAGCGATGAACACGGCGTAGCCATTTCAATGAAAGCCAAAAAAGAAGGCATCACCCCACAACAAGTGATTGATAAATACGACGGCATCATTCGGCAGTCTTTCTCCGATTTTGGCATTTCATTCGACAACTATTCGCGAACTTCAGCCAAAATTCATCACGAAACCGCATCGGCGTTCTTTAAAAAATTATACGATAACGGCGACTTCATCGAGGAAGTGACCGAGCAATTATACGATGCGAAAGCCAACCAGTTTTTGGCCGACCGTTTCGTAACCGGAACCTGCCCGAAATGCGAAAACCCGGAAGCGTACGGCGATCAATGCGAACGCTGCGGCTCTACGCTAAACGCCACCGATTTAATCAATCCGAAATCAACCATCACGGGAGAAACCCCTGTTTTAAAATCAACTAAGCACTGGTTTTTGCCGTTAGACCGTTACCAGGATTTCCTGCAAAAATGGATTTTGACAGACCACGCCAAAGACTGGAAAGTCAACGTATTGGGGCAAGTAAAATCATGGTTGGACGATGGTTTAAAACCCCGCGCTGTAACCCGTGACTTGGACTGGGGCATCGACGTTCCGGTAGAAGGAGCTCAAGGCAAAAAGTTATACGTTTGGTTTGACGCGCCCATCGGGTATATTTCTTCCACCAAAGAATGGGCGGCCCGCGAAGGCAAAGACTGGGAACCATATTGGAAAGACGCCGATACCAAATTGGTGCATTTCATCGGAAAAGACAACATCGTATTCCACTGTATTATTTTTCCGTCCATGCTCAAAGCGGAAGGCAGTTTTATTTTGCCCGATAATGTCCCTGCCAACGAATTTTTAAATCTGGAAGGCAACAAACTCTCCACTTCAAAAAACTGGGCAGTATGGTTGCATGAATACCTACAGGATTTCCCGGGCAAACAGGACGTATTGCGCTATGCATTAACGGCCAACGCCCCCGAAACCAAAGACAACGACTTTACCTGGAAAGATTTTCAGGCCAGAAATAACAACGAATTGGCGGCCGTTTTTGGTAATTTTATCAACCGCGTGGTGGTATTGACCAACAAATATTACAACGGCATTGTACCATCGCCAAACGAATTGACCGAAGTTGACGAACAAACCTTAGCCGAATTAAAAGCCTATCCGGCGGTGATTGCTTCTTCAGTAGAACGCTACCGTTTCCGCGAAGCACAAGGCGAATTGATGAATGTGGCGCGTTTAGGAAACAAATATTTAGCCGATGAAGAACCGTGGAAAATGGTCAAAACCGACCCGGCGCGCGTACAGACACAAATGTATGTTGCTTTGCAAATTGCAGCCGCATTGAGTGTTTTGTCCGAACCATTTTTACCGTTTACGGCGAAAAAACTCAGCACTATTTTAAAAACCAATATCCTGTGGAATTCCGTTTCGGAAACGTCAGACTTGTTACCGGCCGGTCATCAAATTGGTGAAGCTGAAATTTTATTTGCCCAAATTGAAGATGCCGAAATTCAGCAACAAATAGACAAACTCGAAGCCACTAAAAAAGCAAACGTGATGGAAAACCAAGTTACAGAACCGCAAAAAGCCACGGCTACTTTTGAAGATTTTGCCAAATTGGACTTGCGCGTGGGAACGATACTGGAAGCCGAAAAAATGCCAAAAGCCAACAAACTTTTAGTGTTAAAAGTGGATACCGGCATTGACGTTCGCACCATCGTTTCGGGCATAGCCGAGCATTTTTCACCCGAAGAAGTAGTTGGCAAACGCGTCACGGTTTTGGTAAATTTAGCACCGAGAGCCTTGCGTGGCGTGGAAAGTCAGGGGATGATTCTAATGACCAATGATGCCGAAGGAAAGTTGGTTTTTGTGAACCCGGATGGTGATGGCGTGAAAAACGGTGCTTTGATCAGTTAAAAAATACCAGCTATGAACCTAAAAGTAATTGCTTTCGATGCCGATGACACCTTGTTTGTCAACGAACCGTATTTTCAGGAAACGGAAGAAAAATTCTGTGCTTTGATGAGCGATTATTTATCGCATCAGGGGTTGTCTCAGGAATTGTTCAAAACCGAAATCGGCAATTTGGAATTGTATGGTTATGGCATCAAGGGTTACATCCTTTCGATGATTGAAGCCGCAATGAAAATTTCGAACAACACCATTTCGGTCGAAGTCATTGAAAAAATTACCGAATACGGAAAAGAACTATTGCAAAAACCTATCGAATTGCTCGATGGCGTTGAAGAAACGTTGGAAGCTTTAAAAGGCAAATACAAACTGGTTGTGGCAACCAAAGGCGATTTGTTGGACCAAAGAAGAAAATTGCACAACTCCGGTCTAGGTCATTATTTCCACCATATCGAAGTGATGTCGGATAAAAAAGAGAAAGATTACGAAGACTTGTTAAAACGTCTGGAAATAAAAGCCGAGGAGTTTTTCATGATTGGCAATTCCCTGAAATCCGACGTATTACCGGTGTTGAACATTGGAGGCACTGCGGTTCACATTCCGTTTCACACGACTTGGGAGCACGAAAAAATAAGCCACAAAGTAGAACATCCTAATTTTAGGGCTTTAGAAAAAATTACCGAAGTACTGCCGATATTATTACCTTAAAAGTGAGACAAAAACTCGACCTCGATACTTGGAACCGAAAAGAGCATTTCCTGTTTTTTAAACAAATGGAGGAGCCGTTTTTTGGCATCACCACTACTATAGATTGCACCAAGGCCTACGCGAGATCGAAGGAATTGGGTGTTTCCTTTTTCACATACTATTTGCATAAAACTTTACTTGCGGTCAACGCTGTAGAAAATTTTCGTTACCGAATAATTGACGATGAAGTTTACCTTTACGATACCATAGATGTTTCGGCTACTATTCTGAGAGACGATAAAACATTTGGATTTTCGTTGATGACCTATGCCGAAGATCTGTTTGAATTTGCGGAAATTACAAAAAAAGAAATCGAACGGGTAAAAGCAACACAAGGTTTAATAACGCGTGATTTCGAAATTAATTTGATTCATTTTTCGGCTTTGCCTTGGATCAACTTCAGTTCTTATTCCCATGCCCGTAGTTTTACTTTCCCTGATAGTTGCCCTAAGGTTTCTTTTGGTAAAATGACGGAGGAAAAAGGTAAAAAGACCATGACAACGGCAGTACACGTGCATCACGGTTTAATAGACGGCTATCATGTTGGAGAACTCATTCAATACTTTCAGGAAGAAATGAACCGATAATACCGGTAGTTATTGATACTTTCCCAAAAGATTCAAAATAGAAAAAGTCGGGAAAATTTAGTTTCCCCGACTTCATAGCTTCCGATTTTTAAAGCGCATTTAATACGGCTAATATATCGTCACCATATTTCTCAGTTCTTGCCTTTCCGAATCCCGGTACCCTTACTAACTCATCCATCGTTTGGGGATTGTTTTTGGCAATCGCAATCAAATGCGAATTATGACAAATCCTGAAAGCTGTCCAATCCAGTTTTTGAGCCAAGTGATTCCTCCATTGGCGTAAAGCATTGAAAATTTCGAATTCGTGTTGTGACAAATCGTCCTCTGTACACTTTGTTCTGCTGGCTTCTTTGGTTGTTTTAGGTACATAGAAAACCGCAGCCGACCAAAAATCGGTAGTTCCTGTCGTAACAAAATTAGTAGAGGTTAATTTGACCTCAACAGTATCCAGGAATTCATTCATCCGGTCTTGATCCGCCTGACAAAATTCTTTGTTGAGCCGAATGTTAAAGACTTTAATGTTCATGATTCCGGTTGGAGTCTATTTTCCCAATAACAGGATGTCATTGGCTACTACCTCAGTAATGTAGCGCTTGGTGCCGTCTTTATCCTCGTAACTGCGGTGGGTGAGTTTGCCTTCTACGCAAATTTCTTTTCCTTTGGTTACATACTTTTCGATGATGTCGGCTACTTTTCCCCAGGCACTGACGCGGTGCCATTCGGTTTGTTCTACTTTTTCTCCTTTGTCGTTGGTGTAATAATCGTTAGTAGCTATGGTAATGTTGGCTACTTTTTTTCCTCCTTCGAAGGTTTTTACTTCCGGTTCTTGTCCTACATGACCGATTAACTGTACTTTGTTTCTCATGGCATTCATGGCGTTTCAATTTAAATGTTATTGTTATGCTATGTGGTCGGTTTCTCATTTCCGACGAGGCAAAGTTGCAGCGATTGGCAAAAATTATTCGGTTGTTATTCATTTACTTTCGGTTGTAACTATTTGTAACCGTTTGTAAACGGAAATATTTTCTTATATTTGATTGATTAAAAGGCAACAAAAACAAAACAAGACTCCCATCTAGCCCTGATGGGAGCGGCACCGAAGTAGAGCGGACAGCAGGAAAACGGATAACTGATAAAGACCAAGCCATTCGCTCCTGAACTGCCGCGACAATGAAAAACCTTGGGCTGTAAATGGAAAAACATGGAAAAAACCTGTTTGGAATGTGGCGAAAAAATTGTGGGTCGCGAGGACAAAAAGTTCTGCAGCGATGGTTGTCGGAATGCCTACAACAACAAAATCAATAAGGACAGCACCAATTATATGCGGAACATCAACAACAAGTTGCGCAAAAATTACCGTATTTTAGTGGAGTTGAACGTGGAGGGAAAATCGAAAACCACCAAATCGAAATTGCTGAGCAAAGGTTTTGATTTTGATTTCTTTACCAATATTCTGAACACCGCAAACGGTAACACTTACTATTTTGTGTACGACCAGGGGTACCGTTTGTTGGAAAATGATTTCTTTATGTTGGTCAAAAAAGAACACTAATTTTATCCTGATGAGAAAAAACTTCGCTTCTGTTTATTCGATTTTGGTGCTTGCAGCGCTGATTTTTGGTGTGTATTACGTTATGATGCCGCAATGCTACGACAAAACCGAAGCTCCGCTTTCGGAATTTTCTACTCAGCGTGCCTTGGAAACCGTCAAAGCCATGTCGGCTAAACCACACTTTGTGGGTTCGGAAAACCATGAAGCAGTAGCCAATTATCTGCAAACGGCTTTGCGGAATTTAGGATTGGAACCTTCCGTACAGGAAGGCTTTACCATGACCGAAAAGGGAACTTTGGTCAAATCGAAAAATATTTTGGCCCGCATCAAAGGTACTGCAAACACCAAAGCCTTGTTGTTGCTCTCGCACTATGACAGTGCCCCCCATTCTTTTTCGAAAGGTGCCAGCGATGATGCCAGTGGTGTGGCCACCATATTGGAAAGTATTCGGGCATTTTTACACAATAAAACACCGCACAAAAATGATATCATCCTGCTTTTTACCGATGCGGAAGAGCTGGGTCTAAACGGTGCGGCTTTGTTTGTAACCCAACATCAATGGGCTAAAGAAGTGGGATTGGCATTGAATTTTGAAGCGCGCGGTTCTTCGGGTCCGAGTTATATGCTGATGGAAACCAACCAAGGCAACGCCAAAATGGTAGAGGGTTTCAAAGCCGGAAAAGCAACATATCCTGTTTCCAATTCGCTGATGTACAGCATTTATAAAATGTTGCCAAATGATACCGATCTTACCGTTTTCAGAGAATCGGGGAAAATCCAAGGTTTTAATTTTGCCTTCATCGACAGTCATTTTAATTATCATACAGAGCAAGACAATTATGCTAATTTAGACAAGAATACGTTGGCACATCAGGGAACTTACTTGTTTCCTTTGTTGAATTATTTTTCAAATGCCGATCTTACCGACTTGAATTCAACCGAAGATCAGGTTTATTTCAACGTTCCGTTTGGCTTTGTAACTTATCCGTTTGCCTGGATTTTACCGATGTTGGTCATCGCTTTCATTTTGTTTTCGCTGTTTATTTTTATCGGTTTGGGCAAAAGAACGATGCGGGTAGATGAAATCGTCAAAGGATTTATTCCGCTTTTCGGAGCAATGGCAACAGCCGGTTTGGTAACTTATGTGGGTTGGAAATTGCTGCTGCATTTCAATCCGCAATATCAGGATATTCTTCAGGGATTTACCTATAACGGTCACGATTACATTTATGCATTTGTGTGTTTGTCCTTTGCGATTTGTTTTCTGTTTTATCAAAATGACGGCAAAAGAAATCCCGAAATGAGCCAACAGTCAGCTCCTCTTTTTGTTTGGATTCTGATTAATTTGTGCATCGCCTTACAGTTGCCGGGAGCCGGATTTTTAATTATACCGGTGCTGAGCAGTTTACTGATGTTGGGCTTTTTTGTGCTTACGCAAAAGTCACGCTGGCTGCTCAACGTCTTTTTTGCGATACCCACCGTGATTATTATTGTTCCGTTTATTACCATGTTCCCGGTTGGTTTAGGATTGAAAATTTTGTTCGGTAGTTCTATACTGACCGTTTTGGCCTTTACCTTATTGTTGCCGATTTTCGGTTCGTTTTCACAAAAAGGAATCTGGGCCGGGCTTTGTTTTGCATTGGCACTGGTATTCTTCATCAAAGCCCATCAATCGGGAGATTATACGAGTGGAAAAGCAAAACCCAACAGCTTGGTTTACCTTTTAAATGCCGATACAAACACCGCCAACTGGGCAACATACGACCGTAATTTAGACGAATGGACGAAAAGCTTTTTGGGCGACAATCCCAAGTCAGCGTCGACTCTTAATTCGGATAAGTTATACAGCAAATACGGTTCGGAATTTACGTTTATGGCCGAAGCTCCGGTTAAAAACATCAACAAACCCACAATCGAATTTCTGCGAGACACTGTTAAGGGCAACCAGCATCTGTACAAAATCAGGATTACCCCAAACCGAATCGTCAACCGGTATGATATTTTTACCAATAATGCTATACAGCTGCATAATTTCAAAGCAAACGGAGTGCAATCCATCGACTTTAACAGCAATATTGCTTCTAAAACCACGGGCAAACTCCTGACGTATTATGTAACAGACAATCTTCCGCTGGAAATGGAATTCTCGATAAATACAAAAGAAAAACTGAATTTGGAATTACTGGAAAGCTCTTTTGATTTGATGAACCACCCACTGTTTAATTTGGCCAAACGAAAAGACTGGATGATGCCGACACCTTTTGTATTAAACGATGCGGTAATTCTCAAACAACAAATAAAACCATCGCCCAAAACTGCGGAGGTAATGAAACCCTTTTTCAAAAGAAATTCTGCAATCAAAGACAGCCTGACCATTGCTGTTGACTCACTACAAAAATGAAACAAATCAGTATTTTAGGCTGTGGATGGCTGGGATTGCCATTGGCAAAATCATTACTTGAAAAAGGTTTTTCGGTAAAAGGCTCAACTACTTCGGCAACAAAAATTTCGGTTTTGAAAGCAGCCGGAATCAAAGCTTTTCAAATAGAGGTAAAAGAATCCATGATTGAAGGCGCTATTCAGTCATTACTCGACCAAAGTGAAATCCTGATTATTGATATTCCGCCGAAATTGAGAGGATTGGCTACTGAGAATTTTGTGAAAAAAATTGAAAATCTGATTCCGTTTATCGAAAAGTCTTCAGTTGAAAAAGTGATTTTCGTGAGTTCAACAGCCGTATATCAAGACGATAACAGCATCGTTACCGAAGAAACCCAACCCAAACCTGACACTGAGAGTGGCCGGCAATTGCTGGAAGCTGAGTTGCTTTTACACCGCAATTCGAACTTTAAAACCACAGTGGTTCGCTTTGGCGGTTTGATAGGAGAAGACCGTCATCCGGTTCATTTTTTGGCCGGGCGAAACAACATTGAAAATCCAGAAGCCCCCATAAATCTTATCCATCAGGAAGATTGCATTGGCATTATTGAAAGCATAATCGAAAAGAATTGTTGGGAACAAACGCTTAATGCGGTAGCGCCATTTCATCCGACAAGAAAATACTACTACACTCAAAAAGCTGTTGAATTAGGATTACCTTTGCCCGAGTTTAGTGAAAATAGGGTTTCTGCCGGAAAACTTATTCAAGGAAACCTAATAGAATCTGAACTGGATTACACTTTTAAAAAACCTAATTTATGAGTACAACTGATATTATCGGAACCATTGGAGTCAGCTTAATACTGATTGCCTATTTCCTGAATATTTTTTCCTTAATCAAAAAAGACGGAACCTTGTTTTATGTTCTGAACATTTTCGGGGGAGCCATTGCCTGTTTTTCTTCTTATCTGATTTCGTTTTGGCCTTTCGTAGTTCTGGAGGGAACTTGGGCCATAATCAGTGTGGTCGCCTTACTTAAAAGCATAAAAAAACCTCAAGCATAACTTGAGGTTTTTTTTCAGTATTCTATAATCTTACCAAATTTTTACTTGCTTTTCAGGTGCCAGGTACATGCCATCGCCCGGTTTGATACCAAAAGCTCTTTGGAATGTATCCAAATTTAATAAAGGCACGTAAGCTCTGTACATTCCCGGTGAGTGTGGGTCTGTTTTAACCTGATTTTTAATAGCTTCATCACGCATTTTACTTCTCCAGATGGTAGCCCAAGAAATGAACAAACGTTGTTCCGGAGTGTAACCGTCAATTAAGCCCGGATTTCCGTTTTCTTTTAAATACAATTGCAATCCGTCGTAAGCGGCATTGATTCCACCTAAGTCACCGATGTTTTCACCCAAGGTAAATTTACCGTCAACATGAATACCCGGAAGAGGCTCTAATGCTGAGTATTGATCCGCTAAAGCAGTTCCCAAAGCTGTGAATTGTTTCAAATCGTTTTCAGTCCACCAGTCTACCAAGTTTCCTTCGGCATTGTAGCGCGAACCTTCGTCGTCAAATCCGTGAGAAATCTCGTGACCGATAACTGCTCCGATTCCGCCGTAGTTCACCGCTTCATCAGCCTGATAGTTGTAGAAAGGCGGTTGTAAAATAGCAGCCGGGAAAACAATCTCGTTGTAAGAAGGATTGTAGTAGGCGTTTACCGTTTGTGGCGACATGCCCCATTCGGTTTTATCTACCGGTTTGCCCAATTTAGCCAAATCTTTTTTCCAGCTCCATTGCGAAACATTTTTAATGTTGTCAAAATAAGTACCTCCTTCTTCAGGGCTTTTTATCGTTAAAGCAGAGTAATCTTCCCATTTATCAGGATAACCAATTTTAATGGTCAGTTTATCCAATTTCTCGATGGCTTTGGTTTTGGTTGCCTCAGACATCCAAGTTAAATTATTGATTCTTTTTTTGTAGGCTCTGATGATGTTTTGAATCATTTTTGAAGCTTTTTCTTTGGCTTCAGCCGGGAACATTTTTTCTACATACAATTTACCTAGTGCTTCACCTACAGTTCCGTTAACCACTTGTAAAGCTTTTTCGTGACGCGGTCTTTGTTTCAATGCTCCTGTTAATGTTTTGCCGTAAAATTCCCAATTCGCAGTTTCAATATCAGTTGATAATTGTCCTGCCGAACTTCTTAGCAACATCCAACGCATATACGCTTTCCACGATTCTACTTTGTTTTCGGTAAAAATAGTTTGGAGCGCTGCCATGTATCTGGGTTGCGATACAATGATGGTATCCAGCTTGGCAATCCCGACTCCTTTGATGTAATCATCCCATTTTACCACCGGCAACATTTTCTGCAAATCAGCAATCGCAGTCGGATTGTATTGTTTACGGGCATCTCTTCTTTCTACGCGGTCTAATCTGGGTTGAGACATTTGGATTTCAAGAGCCAAAATTCGGTCGGCATCAGCCTTAGCTTGTTCCGGTTTTTCTCCCAAAAACTGGAGCATTTTGGCCACATGCAGTACGTATTTTTCACGTTTTTCTTTTGAATCTTTGTCGTCAGAAACATAATAATCTCTGTCCGGAAGTCCTAATGAGCCAGGGCCTAAGCTTACCACATTGCGGTTGCTGTTTTTTTCATCCGGTCCGATTCCAACACCAAAGAATCCTACTCCACCACCAACAGCTTCCTGCTCCATCATTAGTTTTTGTAAATCCTGGATGTTTTTCACCGCATTTATTTTGGCCAAATACGGTTTTAAAGGAGCAATTCCCTGTTTGTTTCTGGCCACAGTATCCATCACCGATTTGTACATATTGATGGCTTTACCCTGATCGGTATTGGAAAGGTATTTTGGATTTTTGGCAGCATCTTTTAAAATAGCCAAAGCGTCTTTGTCTGTGTTTTGACGCAATTCATCAAAACTCCCCCAACGTGTTTTATCAGCAGGAATTTCGGTATTTTTCAACCAGGTTCCGTTTACAAATTTGAAAAAATCAGTTGAAGGACTCACCGTTTTATCCATTAAAGACGTATCGATGCCGGGGGTCTTTTTTTGTGCGTTGCTTTCCGAAACTCCGGCAAGAACCAGAGCGGCTAACAACGTTTTAGAAATAACATTTATTTTCATAAATCGATTTGTGTTTGTTAAGGTTGTAAATTTATAGATTCTGAAGCAAAAGAAACTTTTTTATCAGGAAAAGATAAGTCTTTATTAACTTTTAAATGTTACAAACTAGGACTTGCTTTTGTATTTTTGCAAAAAAAACATGTTGTCCATCATAAAGAAATACCGAATTCTCATTGGAACTTTTTTGGTTTTTTCCATCATTACTATTTCCTTATTTTACCACGTTCTGAAACCCGGAAAAGTGTTGCCTATTTACAATCCGGCAGATGTAAATCCGGAATTGGTTGACAGTACAATGCAGTATGTAGAAAAATACCACACCATAGGGGACTTCTCTTTCATCAATCAAAACGGAAAAGTCATCACTCAAAAAGATTACGAAGGCAAAATTTACGTGGCTGATTTCTTTTTTACCACCTGTGGTTCCATTTGCCCGAAAATGACGGCTAATATGGTTGATGTACAAAAAGCCATTTTAAACAATCCGAAAGTCATGTTGCTTTCGCATACCGTAACTCCCGAGATTGACAGTGTTCCTGTACTCAAAAAATACGCTTTAGAAAAAGGAGTAGTTGATTCGAAATGGAACTTGGTTACCGGCGACAAAAAAGACATTTACAGCTTGGCCCGAAAATCGTATTTGGCGGTAAAATTGGGCAAACCCGATGAACTGTATGATATGGTGCATACCGAGAACTTTGTTTTGGTGGATGCCAAAAAACGAGTTCGCGGCTTCTACGACGGCACCAAAAAAGAAGAAATCAAACGACTGTTAGACGACATCAATTTGCTTTGCAAGGAAGATAAAAATTAGTTAAACTGACATTTATCAGTTGATATTCTTTTTTTATACCTATTTTTGCAATCTTAATTCAATCTAAATAAGCATTGAAAACCACTGTTGATTTATTACCAATTGGAGCCAAAGCAACGATTCTTAATGTTGATTTGGATAAAATTCCGCTTAAGCTTTTAGAAATGGGCTGTTTGCCCGATAACGATTTGGAAATTATTCAAATTGCACCGCTGGGCGACCCCATTTATTTGAATGTAAACAATGGCTCTCATTTGGCTATCCGAAAAGAAACTGCTCGTGAGATTGAGGTTGAAATTCATGAGAAATAACAGAAAATGAGCATTCAAAACATCACAGTAGCTTTAATCGGAAATCCCAATACCGGAAAAACCTCTGTATTCAATCAGCTTACCGGTCTGAATCAGCAGGTGGGAAACTATCCGGGAATTACTGTGGAAAAAAAATTGGGTTTTTCCAAATTGCCCAATAATATCAAAGCCAATATTCTTGACTTACCGGGAACATACAGCTTAAACGCCAGTTCGATTGATGAAAATGTTGTCATCGAACTACTCCTGAACAAAAACGATAAACTCTATCCCGATGTAGCGGTGGTGGTTACAGATGTCGAAAATCTGAAGCGCAACTTATTGCTTTTCACTCAAATCAAAGATTTAGAAATCCCTACGATTTTAGTCATCAACATGACCGACCGAATGAAACCGAAGGGAATTACGTTGGACATTCCGTATCTGGAAGAACAATTAAAAACCAAAATCGTTTTAGTAAGTACCCGAAAAGGAATTGGGATTGAAGAATTAAAAAATCAGATTGTTGAATACAAATCGTTATCTACTGAGCCTTGTTTGAATGCTTCGGTTATTGATGAAGAGTATTTTGACAAACTTCGAAAAGCTTTTCCCAACCAATTGCTTTACAAACTTTGGCTGGTCATAACGCAGGATGTCAACTTTTTGAATTTAGATCGAAATGAAATCCGAAGCTCGTTTACCAAATCGCATTCCGATTTAAAACGATTGCAGCAAAAAGAAACCATCAAGCGCTACCAATTCATCAATGAAACCTTAAAAATAGGGCAAAAAATAGATACTGCAAACGCCACGGATTTGCGCTCTAAATTAGATAAGGTTTTAACGCACAAGATATTTGGCTACGTTATTTTCTTCGGCATATTGTTGCTTATTTTCCAATCTATATTTGATTGGTCGAGTGTTCCTATGGAATTCATTGATCAAACTTTTGCCGATTTGGCTGCTTATGCCAAAAACCAACTGCCTCCGGGTGAATTTACCAATTTAATAAGCGAAGGAATCATTCCGGGCATAGGAGGAATCGTGATTTTTATTCCGCAAATTGCTTTCCTTTTCCTCTTTATTTCGGTGCTCGAAGAAAGTGGTTATATGAGCAGGGTCGTATTTCTAATGGATAAAATCATGCGTCGCTACGGCCTTTCCGGCAAAAGTGTTGTGCCACTTATTTCGGGAACAGCCTGTGCAATTCCGGCGATTATGAGTGCCCGAAATATTGAAAACTGGAAAGAGCGATTGATTACCATGCTGGTTACCCCGTTTATTACTTGTTCGGCCCGTTTGCCGGTTTATGCCATCATCATTGCTTTAATCATTCCTGAAAAAAGGCTTTTGGGATTGTTCAGTTTGCAAGGAGCCACCCTAATGATTTTATATCTTCTCGGTTTCGGAATGGCGATATTTTCGGCTTTTATTCTAAACAAATCTCTGAAACTGAAAACCAAATCGTATTTCGTAGTAGAAATGCCTAATTACAAATTGCCGCTTTTCAAAAATGTGGCTATCAATGTAATTGAAAAAACAAAGGCGTTTGTTTTCGGTGCCGGAAAAATAATCTTGGCCTTGTCTATTATCCTATGGTTCTTGGGATCTCACGGCCCTAAGAAAGATTTTGCAAAAGCAGAATCCATAGTGATGGAAAAAGCCAAAATTGAAAATCAAACCGATGCAAATTATATTGCTGACGAGATTAGCTCTTACAAGTTGGAGCACTCTTATATTGGTGTCATCGGAAAATCGATAGAACCGATTATTCGTCCTTTGGGTTATGATTGGAAAATTGGTATTGCTGTGGTAAGTTCATTTGCTGCCCGTGAAGTTTTCGTGGGAACCTTAGCCACTATTTACAGTGTTGGAAGCCACAACAGTGAAGAAACCACCATCAAAAACCGAATGGAAGCTGAAGTATACCCCGATGGTAAAAAGGTTTTCAACTTTGCCACCGGCGTTTCTTTACTACTGTTCTATGCCTTTGCCATGCAATGCATCAGCACCTTGGCTATTGTGAAAAAAGAAACCAATTCCTGGAAATGGCCAATGATACAATTGGCATTCATGAGCGGTTTTGCCTATATAACTGCGCTTATTGCGTTTCAAGTTTTAAAATAATGAATATTCAGGAAATATTAGTTTATATAGCGCTTGGCGTTGCCATAGGTTTTTTGGGACAGAAATTCATCGGTTCCAAAAAATCAAAAAAAGGATGTGGCAAAGATGATTGCGCCTGTCATTAAAATTTCACCAAAAAAAGCGGTATGTCAATTCGGTGGCGCACATTGTTGACCGTTGTCCCTAAAACCAGGTCTTTAAATCCGGTGTGTCCGTGTGTTCCCATAATGAGCAAATCGTAATTGCCTTCGTTGATGATTTTCGGAATGATTTTTCCGGGTTTTCCGAAACCTAATTTGGTTTCTACTTCAAATCCTTTTTCTTTGATCATTTTATAATAGTCCAGCAATAACTTTTCGTCAATCGTAGTTTCATGATCACTGATTTTATTTCCGTAGAACATGGCTCCAACTGTCTCGACCACGTGAATCAAGGTATACTTAGCCTCTTTTCCACCCAAATCTAAAGCATGTAAGATAGCTTTTTCATCAGCAGTCGAAAAATCTACCGAAACGGCAATATTTTTCTTTTTGTAATTCTTATGCTCCTCTATTTTCAATAAAAGCGTGTGAGGCGAATGATTATCAATTCCTTTTTTACTTTTGGCTACAAAAGGTTCAAAAACAATATACAGCAACAAAATCAAAAAACCTACCGCCAAAGGAACTACCGTAAACCATAGCACCGTTGGGTTTTCTGAACTTTCGAGCCAGCCTTTGATTTCATCAAAAACCAATTTGGCATTTAACGAAACTATAGTAGATGCTATCAACCAAGCAGCAATTTGAGTAGTTTTACTGATGTGAAAACCTTTCATTTTGGTCTTATCGCTCACAAAATGAATCAAAGGAATAATAGCAAAACCGAGTTGTAAACTCAAAATCACCTGACTTAAAATCAACAGTTTTCCGGTCACGCTTTCGCCAAAATACATAATCGCAACTACAGCCGGAACGATGGCAATTAATCGGGTGATGATTCGGCGCACCCAAGGTTGAATCCTTAAATTCAGATAGCCTTCCATGATGATTTGCCCGGCAAGAGTTCCTGTAATGGTTGAACTTTGTCCGGCTGCTATAAGTGCCACCGCAAATAAAATAGGCGCCCACTGTGTTCCGAGCAACGGAGCTAATAATTGATGCGCATCCTGAATTTCGGCCACGTTAAACATTCCGTTTTTATGAAAGGCGGCAGCAGCCAGAATCAAAATAGCAGCATTGACAAAAAAAGCCAAATTCAAAGCAATGGTACTGTCAATAAAATTGTATTTCAGTGCCTGTTTGATGCCTTCATCGCTTCGGTCAAATTTTCGGGTTTGAACCAGTGAAGAATGCAGGTACAAATTGTGAGGCATCACCGTGGCACCAATAATTCCAATGGCAATATAAAGCGCATTTGAATCGGGTAAACTCGGCACCAAGCCTGCAAATATTTTTCCCACTTCGGGTTGTGCAAATATCATTTCAAATACAAAAGAAAACCCAATGATGGCTACCAAAGCAATGATGAAAGCCTCCATTTTCCGGATGCCTTTATTAATTAAAAACAGCAGTAAAAAAGTATCCAAAACAGTGATTAAAACGCCCTCCATCAGCGGAATGCCGAAGAGCAAATTAATTCCGATAGCCATACCCAATACTTCAGCCAAATCACAGGCAGCAATGGCTACTTCGGCTAAAAAGTAAAGCACATAATTGACGTATTTTGAATATGTTTCCCGAGAAGCCTGAGCCAAATCGTGTTGGGTAACAATTCCCAATCGGGCACTCAGACTCTGCAACAACAGGGCCATGATATTACTCATGAGTAAAACCCAGATTAAAGCATATCCAAACTGACTTCCGCCGGCTATATCTGTTGCCCAATTCCCGGGATCCATATATCCTACACTGATTAAATAGGCCGGCCCGAGAAACGCCAATATTTTTCTGAAACCCTTGGCTTTGCCATCAGTGGCTACCGACTCATTTACTTCTTCAAGTGACTTAGATTTGCTCATACTTTAAATCGTTTTAACAAAAAGATTACCGGCTATTTTATTGGTGATCAAAAGTTTGTTCCCGTTAATTTCTATAGTCAACGAATTGTCGAAACTTTCTTTTTCGATGACTTTTATTTGAGTACCTAATGCGATTTTCTGTTTATCCAAATATTGTAAAAAACCAGTTGATGAATCTTTCACTCCCACACAAATTCCGGTTTTATTGATGGCTAATTCCGAGAGTAACTGCTTTTCTACTTTGGGAATGTTGCCGTTTTTGTCGGGTATCGGATCTCCGTGTGGATCTTTGGAAGGAAAATCCAAAAACTCATCCAGTTTATTAATCAGTTTATCCGACTGAATATGTTCTAATTCTTCCGCAATTTCATGTACCTCGTCCCAGGTAAAGTTCAGTTTATCTACCAAAAACACTTCCCACAAACGGTGCTTTCTCACAATCATTTTGGCAGCAAAAAAACCTTTTTGTGTCAATGTAACTCCCTGATACTTTTGGTAGCTCACCAATTCTTTTTCGGCCAGCTTTTTCAGCATATCGGTCACCGAAGAAGCTTTGGTCTGCATCTCGTGTGCAATAGCGTTAGTAGAAATATCCGCTTTGGAAACTACCGACAAATGGTAAATTATCTTCAAATAATTTTCTTCTGAATAAGTCATACACTTGTTTTTGATGTGACAAAAATAGTAATTGTTTTGGTAATAAAAATATATTTTTAGTTTTGTCTAAAAATTAATTTATGAAAACGAAAATATTCCTGACGCTATTCTGTTTTTCAACGACCTGTTTTTCCCAAAAATCAGAACCCATCCAGGCCGATCGCCCGGATCAAACCGAAACACCCGCCATCGTTCCTAAAGGCATGTTTCAATTGGAAGCCGGTTTCAGCTATCAAAAGGAAAATCGAAATAGTGAATCACTTGAACTACCATCCGCACTGTGGAAATATGGGGTTAATGAAAATTTGGAATTGCGACTGATTGCTGAATTGATTTCTGAAAACAGCAGCATTAAAACAATTGGTTTCACTCCGATAATGATTGGGTTTAAAGTCAGACTTTGTGAAGAAAACGGTCTTATTCCCAAGACATCTTTTATAGGACACATCTCTTTACCCAAAGTAGCTTCAACAAATTACAAGACGGATTTTTCCGCCCCGGAGTTTCGATTCACTATGCAGCACACTCTTTCCAACAAGTTGACTTTGGGCTACAATTTGGGTTGTGAATGGGATGGCATCACGCCGGTACCCACCTATCTATATACCCTCACAACAGGGTTGGCAATCACGAATAAACTGGGCACTTATGCCGAAGTATTTGGATTTGCATCGCAAACAGAGAGTGCAAATCACAATCTTGACGGAGGTATCACCTATTTGATTACCGATAATTTTATGGTAGATTTGTCTTCGGGTGTGGGTCTCACTGATATCGCCCTTGAATATTACGTTACACTCGGATTTTCATTCAGATACTAAACATGAAACACTATCATTACATTTTTACAGGTACAGGCTTAGCGGCCATGATGACAGTATATGAAATGATACGCTCCGGAAAATTTGAAGATAAAAATATTCTCTTGTTAGATGAAAACCCAAAACAAACCAACGATCGTACCTGGTGTTTTTGGGATGAAAACAAGGCATTTGACACCATCGTTTCTAAAACATGGGACACTGCTTATTTCAAAAACGAGGACTTTGAAAGAAGATTAATTTTAAAACCTTACCAATATAAAATGGTCAAAGGGTTGGACTTTTATCGCTTGATTTTTGATTTAATTGCTAAACAAAAAAACATCCGATTCATCCAACAAAAAGTTATTGATTTTCAAGAATTGGGAGACCATTCTGTCGTAAAAACCGAAACCGAAAGTTACAGCTGTAATCAAATTTTCAATTCTGTTTTTAATCCGCAAAAAGTCAATAATCAAAGTAAATATCCGCTTTTACAACAGCATTTTGTGGGTTGGTTCATCAAAAGCAAAGAAGCCGTTTTCAATTCGGAATGTGCTACTTTTATGGATTTTTCCGTCGCTCAAAAAGGCAATACCCGATTCATGTATGTACTGCCTACTTCAGCAACAGAAGCTTTATTGGAATATACTCTGTTCTCAAAAGAACTGCTGCCCAAAGAGGAATATGAAACCGAAATTAAAAACTACCTTCAAAAACTGGGAGCTACTAATTATGAATTACTGGAAAAAGAACAAGGCAGTATCCCGATGAGTTGTTATCCTTTTTGGAACAAAAACACAAAAAACATCCTCAATATTGGTTCGGCCGGCGGTTGGACAAAAGCCAGTACGGGTTACACATTTGCGAATACTGTTAAAAAATCAAAGGCTTTGGTACAATTTCTAACTACAGAAACCGACTTCAGGAAGTTTCACAAAACCACTAAATTTTGGTTTTACGATTTGCTGTTGTTGGATATTCTCGATAAAAAAAACGCATTAGGTTCCCGTATTTTTTCCGCCATGTTTCAAAAAGGGAATCCAACCGTTATCTTCAAATTTTTGGACGAAGAAACTTCATTTTGGGAAGATTTATACGTAATCTGGAAATGCCCTAAAGGACTTTTTATAAAAGCTTTTCTGCAAAGAATACTTCGCTTCAGATTTTAAAATAAAGTCATCGAAAATCTTTATGACTTCTTTAAAACATCACTTTAGAATTCTCATTATCTTTGCAAGAGATTTTTAAAATCTAATATCGTATATCTAAAATCTAATAGTCAAAATTATGTATCCAGAAGAAATGGTATTACCAATGCGCGCCGAATTGGCCGAAGTTGGTTTTCAGGAATTATATACTGCCGCCGAGGTTGAAAATGCACTTAAATCAGAAGGAACCACTTTAGTCGTGATTAATTCGGTTTGTGGTTGTGCCGCACGCAATGCACGCCCGGGCGCGAGAATGAGTTTAGACGGAGCTAAGAAACCAGACCATTTGGTAACGGTTTTTGCCGGAGTTGATAAAGAGGCTGTTGATGCTGCCCGTCAGCACATGTTCCCTTTTCCTCCTTCATCTCCAAGCATGGCCTTGTTTAAAAACGGCGAATTGGTTCACATGTTAGAACGTCACCATATCGAAGGTCGTCCGGCTGAAATGATTGC
>CAYPSB010000006.1:74798-78823 GCA_964413435.1 uncultured Flavobacterium sp. | reverse complement strand
TCATTTCCAAATCAAAATTGGTGCGCTCTTCCAAGCGTTTGGCTTCGAGGTGTTTGCCTATTTCTTTAAAATAACTGACTTGTTTTTCTAAATCTTGTTGAATTTCCCATATTGCCGCCTGCAACACATCAGGAGACGTCACAAACATGTTCGCCGGATAAATATTGAGTTTTTCATAACGTTCGATGACTTTAGAAGACTTGGCGTCAAAAGCTTCAATCTCTTCAATTTCATCGCCAAAAAAATGTACGCGGAACGGCTCGTCAGCATAACTCGGAAAAATTTCTACGGTGTCGCCTTTGATGCGAAATGTTCCCGGGAGAAAATCAGCTTCGGTTCTGGAATATAAACTTTGTACCAAACGATGCAGCAATTTGGTGCGCGAAATCATTTGGCCTTTATCTATAGAAATGACATTTTTCTGAAATTCTACCGGATTCCCAATTCCGTATAAACAGGAGACGGAAGCCACCACCAAAACATCGCGACGCCCCGAGAGCAGGGCAGAAGTGGTACTCAATCGGAGCTTTTCCAATTCGTCATTGATGGATAAATCCTTTTCGATGAACACCCCCGTTACCGGAATATAGGCTTCGGGCTGGTAATAGTCGTAATAAGAAACAAAATACTGCACCGAATTGTTGGGAAAAAACTGTTTGAATTCAGAATACAACTGAGCTGCCAAAGTTTTGTTGTGCGCCAATACCAAAGTAGGTTTTTCAACCTGCTGAACCACATTGGCCATGGTAAACGTTTTTCCCGAACCGGTTACCCCGAGCAGCGTTTGATACTTTTCGCCATTGTTGATGCCCGCAACTAATTTTTCAATGGCTTGCGGTTGATCCCCGGTGGGTTGGTATTCGGATACGACTTGGAATTTCATCTGGTGTAGTAAAGGGGCTAAGTTACGAACTAAAAGCGCAAAATACTACACCTTATTTAAACTGCAATGCCAGTGTAATAATATGAGAACTCAAGCCGTTGTTTCGGGTGTAATAGCCATAGCGCAATTCCAAACTGTGAATCCGTTTGAGGTTGAAAACCCCTTTATTACTATCCGTCAGGTGGTAGCCCAACCCAATCATGTGACTGGTGAATTTTGACAAATCGTAATCACTGGTGTAATACGAATCGGTAAGTTCGTGTTGATAAATCGGTCGAAAGTACTTGGCAGCGTTTTGCGCATAAAAGCGATATGGCAAGGACAACGAAGCAAAAGGCGTGAGCTTGATGCTGGGTTCAATGCTGAAAGTATGGGCACTGATGTTCCAGTTGTCGTAATAGTAACGGTAAAACGTACGCAAAATGATTCGGTCCGTCATGTAGTAATTGGCTCGGATGCCCACCGGAATTTTAAAGCGGTTGGAAGGCAGTTTTTCCGACCTAACGCTGGCGTCTTCAAAATAAACCCGGTTAAATTTGGTAGCCAACAAACCGTCTTGATAGCCCAAATCAGCAAGTAAAGCCAACTGGAAATTTTTATTGATGACCTGTGATAACGTAAATCCTAAATTATACGAGTTCCTTGGTTTGGCATCCAAATGTTTGGCTTCATCGTCAGAAGGGTTGTTCCTCAGCTCGATGGGCAGAATTACCTTCCAAGTGTCGAAAAAAGCCATTGCCTTAACCGAGAATTCGCGATTGTTGTCTTTTGAAGTTTTGGTAAACCCAACGTTGGTGCCAATGGAGGTATAATCAAACTCAGCCGAAAAGGAAACCCCGGCATTCAAAGCGTATTTCTGCTCGGTATTGGTAAACGTATAATTGGCCGAAGGATAGACCCTGACATCCTGATAAGACGCTGAAGAAACAGTACTCGGGTCGATTTTGTCTGAAGAAGCCGAAGTATAACTGTCGATGCCCAAACTCAAATCAAAACCGTGAATGTTATTTTTTTGATTTTTCTTAGATAAAATAACTTCAATATTGGTTGCGATATCCGTGAGTTTTTCGGTGCCAACGCCACCCGTTACGGCTGAATTGTTACCGTCTTGCGAATAATAGCTCGATATAAAGTTGATTTCCTCGAGTTTTAATTTTTGTTTTTTATAATTCCCGGAGATGGTGTCGTTTTGTGCTTTTCCTTGCATGGAAAACAACAATGCCAGTACTGCTGCGGATATGACTCTCTTTTTCATCTGCTAAACAATTAATTGCAACCGCAACCTCCTCCGGTTTTTCCGCCATTGGCTCCTGAAGCCGCTTCCCGGTAGAGTTGGAAGGTATTTTCAAATTTTTCCGTTTTTTTGGCGGTCAGAACCATTTCGGCATCGTTGAGTTTGGCCTTTTGGTATTCTTTGACAGGTTCACACGAGAAGCATGTGCCTATAGCGATGAGGAATAGCAACTTTTTCATAGGTGTTGGGTTTGAGTAATTGTGATATTGTTTGAGAAATACGTTTGGTCGTGGTCGTCAATAAGAATGCAACCGATGGTTTTTAACTGATTGATGAAATCCATGCCCACCTCGATGCCCATGACTGTTACTGGGGTTGCCAAAGCATCTGCAATTTCGGCGTTATCGGCAATGATGGTTACGCTTTTAATACCCGATACGGGAAAACCCGTTTTAGGGTCGATGGTGTGCGAGTAGCGTTTGTTGTCAATCAGCACAAATTTTTCGTAATTACCGGAAGTCGCCACGGCTTTGTTGGTAATTTTAAAAGCTGAAAAAATGGATTTTCTCTGATTGGGATCGGCCACGCCTATCGTCCAGGGTTCTCCGTTTTCTTGGTATCCCCAAGCGGATAAATCGCCCGAAGCATTTACGATGCCGCTCGTGGCATTGTTCTCCAATAGTTTTTTCTTGGCCATTTCCGCGGCATATCCTTTGCCAATTCCGCCAAAACCAATACGCATGCCTTTTTTTTTCAAAAAAACCGTTTGTTGGGTTTCGTCCAAAATGATATTTCGGTAATCAATCAGGGCAACCGATTTTTTTGCGGTTTCCGCATCTGGCAGCGACGTCATGTTCAAATCAAAATTCCAAAACCGTTTGTCAATGCTGCCGTAACTCAAATCGAAAGCGCCTTGGGTGATTTTAGAAATAAACTGGCTCCGTTTGATGAGTTGAAAAACTTCGTCGCTCACCTCCACCGGTCGGATGCCGGCATTTTGATTGATATGAAATGTGGTGCTGGTTTCCGAAAAGGTGGTCAGTAAGGCCTCGATTCTTTGGATTTCGGCTATGGCAATTTCAAAAAGTTCCCCCGCAATCGTTTCTTTTTCTGCCAACACAGAAAACTCAAACTGATTGCCCATCAAGCGGGTTTGTTTTTTGAACAGCATATTTTTATCTTAATTGGTCGATAAACTCATTGACGGAAATACTCGGTAGTTCTTCCCATTTGCGAATGATTTTTCCGTTTTCATCAAACAAAATGATGTAAGGAAACAGCCCTCTCGGATTGTATTGATCCGCCAGTTTTTCGTTTTCGGCTGTTTGTTCTTTGGAAAGCGCATTTTTTTTCTGTCGGGGAAAATCAGCATTGAACACCACTAGGTTTGCGGCAGCAAAAGTTTTAAAATCTTCTGAGTCAATAAAGTTTCTTTTGAATTTTACACAAGGGGCGCACCAATCTGAACCTGAGAAAAAGAAAAGTACTTTTTTATGTTCTTGTGCTGCTTTTGTAAAAGAGTTTTGCAGGGTGGCGGTTTCCTGAGCAAAGGAACACAGGGTGAGGCATAAAAAGAAAACCGTTAGCAGACGTTTCATATATTCTGAGTGTTAAATTCAGAATAAAAGTAGTTGAATTTTAGTTTGATAGCGGCAAATCAAGATAAAGATTTGATTAATTTTTTATAAGTGCTTATAGGTTTTTGTCGGATGGATTGGATTGCAGTTCCGTGTTACCGAATTAGTCCCAACATTCCATCAGCAGTAAATCGCCGTCAGTATGAGTAATGCTGACCATACCGTCTTGGGTAACATGATTGCTGCTTCCGGTGCGGTATCCTATGGTCAGATCTTCGTTATTCAGCGCATAAAAAAGATTCTGAGTCGTAATGCCGGTTACTTTTCCTAT
>CAYPSB010000006.1:68868-74698 GCA_964413435.1 uncultured Flavobacterium sp. | reverse complement strand
CTGATTAGGGGCGTACACGATTTCGATAGGATATTGCTGCTCTTTGTAGTACTCGGCATCAAAACCTCGATCAAAATCGCCCAAGAGCACATCGACTTTAATGCCCAACGCCAACACCCGTTCGATGGCAGAATCTAAAACAATAACCAAAGGCGACCATTCTAGTAATTGCCCGAGTAATTCGGCACTGCAGGCTTCGCCATTTGCTATGATTAAAGCCGGTTCCTGGTCGTCGCGAACAATGTGGTGTGATGACATTTTCAGATGGTAAAAAGTTAGAGGCACGAAGTTAGTAATAAAACCTGCTGCTCCGTACCTCTTTCTTTTTTTATTGGATGGTATAATTTCTAACGTCGGTCTCTGACAGATTGAAATATCCCAAAGCGTAATTGTCGGGATGGGTCTGATTGATGATATTCCCCCGAACCGTAGCCGGTGGTGTAGAAAACGGGCCGCCGCTTCCCATCGAAATCAAAATCAATTTTTTCATGTATTCGTAATAGCGTTTGGAAACACCGTAAATGGTTATGTTCAGTTGGTCTCCGGCCGCAATATCTTCATTGGTGTAATATCCGAAAAACTCATTCCCTTGGTAGAATTTATCTTCGCTTACATCATAAGTCGGCATGGCGTTGATGCTGGATTTGTATTTGAACATATAAAAATTATCAGCATTCCCCGGATCGTTGTAAAAAGTTTTGATTTCAACATCGGTTCCGCTGAAACCACCTTCGTTTTTCTGCTCTATGTTGGTTATAGGAGCCACGCTTTTCAGTGTTTCGGTCGCGGTATAGGTTTCTCCGTTTAGGACCACCGTCATTACATACGTTTTGTCGATTTCGGGCACAAAATTATGACACAAATAAATGCCTGAATTCGGTACTTCTTCAACGAAATTAAACGTCACGTTATCGCTGTTGGTTACCGTTACGGTTGCGCCCGAAACGCTTGGAATCACCGTGTCGTAATAGCCAGTCGTAGTGGTTAATCTAATTTTTTGTTCGTTTCCGACAGTTCCTTTCTGCCATTGAATGGAGCCGTTGATGACCAATCGTGGAGCGGCAGTGTCTAAATCAACATGAACCACGTCTTCACAACTGTTTAAGAAAACAATCGCGATTATTGCTGTTATATAGGATAGAATTTTCATAGAATTAAAATTTAAAGTTATAACTAACACCCGGAACGACTCCGAATATAGACAAGCGAACCGCTTCATTAGCCCCCGTAGTTTCATTTTGTCGGAACGAAATGGAAGCCGCGTTTTTGCGTCCGTACAGATTGTAAATGCTGAATACCCATTCGCTTTGCCATCCTTTTTTCTTATTCGGTTTCGGGGTATAGGTTGCCGATATATCTAAGTGATGGTACACCGGTAAACGGTCTCCGTTTCGTAAACCGTAACTTGGGATGCTTATGGTTTCACCTTCGTCGCCGTATTGGTACTGTCCGTTAGGATGTGTCACCGGTTGTCCCGATTGCAGTACGAAGTTGGCCCCAAAACTCCATTTCGGATTCAAATTGTAAGAACTCGTCACCGATAAATTATGCAACTTGTCATAACCTGAATTGTACCATGCTCCGTTATTGATTCCGGTTTCCTGTGGAGTTCTGCCCGGAGTTCTCTGTTGGGATTTAGATAGGGTGTAAGCTATCCAACCACTCAATTTTCCGGTGTTTTTTCGCAATAAGATTTCCAATCCGTAAGCTCTCATTTCACCGTTTAAAATTACTTGCTCCAGCGCTTCATTGGCAATCAAATCGGCACCGTCTATATAATCAATTCGGTTTTTTACTTTTTTATAAAAAGTTTCCACTTCCAATGAGTACTTATCGTCTTTGAAATTTCGGAAATATCCAAGCGCTACTTGGTCGGCAATTTGTGGTTTAATGTATTTGTCACTCGGCGTCCACACATCTAAAGGTGTAGGCGATGCGGTATTCGAAATCAATTGCAGGTATTGCGCCATGCGGTTGTAACTGGCTTTAACCGATTGGTTGTCGTCTAACTGATAAGACGCAGCAAAACGCGGCTCCAAATTGGCAAAACTTTTCATGACCTTGTTGTGTCCGTAATATTTGGTGCCAATCGGAGTACCTTTTTCATAAAGCTGTAAATCCGAATTGAAGACCACGGCTTCGTCATTGGTATACAGGTTTACCGTGGAGCTTCCCAAGCGGTAAAGCTCACTGTAGCGTAACCCGTAAGAAAGCGATAGCGCTTTGGTTATTTTTTGTTCAACATCTATATAAACCGAAGGTTCGAAAGCATACTTCTTTTCGAGCTGTTTGTAATTAATTCCTGAACCAATCTCTGACGGTTCGATTGTTCCCGGATTGAAATCGTAATAAATACCGCTTACCCCATAATTCAGTTTGATTTTATCGGTTACATAATGTCTGAAATCGTATTTGATGTTGTAGTTTTTGATGCCCGAATTCCATAGGAATCCTAAAAGATTCAAATCCAAACCGTAATAGTAATCGCTGTAAATCAACGATAAATTCGAGAATAATTTATCCGAGAATAAATGGTTCCAACGCAGGTTTAACGTGGCGTTTCCGTAAGTATTGATGAAACTGTCATTCAGGCTGAAGACGTCGCGCCCAAAATACCCCGAAAGGAACATGTTGTTGTTCGCATTGAGTTTGTAATTCAATTTGGTATTCAAATCGTAGAAATAAGCCGAATTTTTATTGTTGGATAATTTAAGGAATAAATGGGCATATGAAGCGCGTCCGGCAAAAAGAAACGAACCTCGATCCTTAACGATGGGGCCTTCGGCCAACAAACGACTCGATATGAGGCCGATACCTCCGTTCATGCTGAATTTGTTGCTGTTACCGTCTTTTTGGTAAATGTCTAAAACCGATGAAACTCTGCCGCCAAAGCGCGACGGGATACCGCCTTTGTACAGTTTCAAATCTTTAATGGCATCGGGATTGAAAACCGAAAAGAACCCAAAAACGTGAGAAGAGTTGAAAATGGTAGCTTCATCGAGCAAAATTAAATTTTGGTCAGCACCACCGCCACGCACGTTGAACCCTGATTGTCCTTCTCCCGCATTGGTTACTCCCGGTAAAGTCAGTAATGATTTCAAAACGTCAACTTCGCCCAAAACTACCGGAATTTTTTTGATGGTTGCAATTGAGAGTTTGTTAACACTCATTTCGGGTTTGCGGATGTTGGTAGTCGTTTTTTCTGTAATGACTACTTCATCCAATTGCTCGCCGGTTTCGTTTAACGCATAATTTTTTTTGAGGTCTTTGGTCAATGAAATTGTTTCTTCCACTGTTTCATATCCCATGTAGCTGATTTGAATTTGATATGTTCCTTTGGGAAGCGTAATAGAATAGAAACCGTATTCATTGGTAGTAATCCCAACTTTTTTTTCAGGGATAAAAATATTTACACCAATAAGGGTTTCGTTTGTTTTGGCATCTGAAATGGTGCCGCTAAGGGTGAATTTTTTCTTTAAAAGTTCGCTGTTACTTGTGCCTTGTGCATAGGAAAATGTTGTCGCTAAAAAAAGCAACAACAGTTTGATCTTGGTTTGCATTTAACTGATGATTTTATTTTGATTGCGCGTTTGACGATGTAATTTGTTAAATGTTACCGTCATCACGCTATTTTTTTTGATGCAGATGCAAAAGATTCCAAAAAGTTGCGGCTATAGCACCGATTTTTTAATTTAATAGTTTGTTTTTGCTGAATTACGTTAGATAATTGCTGCTTTTAATGTGTAGCGGTTTAAAATCTGTTAAGCTTTGGTTAATTAAAAAGTTGGAATGTTTATAATTTGAATATTTTTACAGCATCAATTTACTAATGATGAAAAGTCCCGGATTTTTGATAGTATTGTTTATGTTGTCCTTCAAAGGGTTTTCTCAGTTTGAGTTGCCCAGAAAAACAATTAACATTGCTCCGGTGACTAACAGTTCCGGCAAAATTGCCCCTACATCTTCTAAAGCCATTACATATCCGAGTATTTTTGATAAAAAAGATAAATTGACCGAAAGCGTATCGCTTTTAAAAAAGCAACCTGAACCGGAAAAAAGTGTCATGGAAAGCAAGCAACAGTTCGAAGATCCGGCCAAAGCTTACACTGAAAAGATGAACGATATGATGAAGCAGGAAGGTGTTTCGAGAGAAATTGTCAACAGCGATATGTTTTTGGGCGAATACACGGTTACGACTTTTGATATCAGCATAGCCTGCCGCGATTACGGAGCTATTGATGGGGATAATGTGAGTATTTGGCTCAATGATCAATTAGTGGTGGCTGCCATATACTTAGAATCGGGAATGAAAAAGTACAAACTTGAATTGAAAGAAGGTTTGAATACTATCAGAATTGAAGCACTAAATACAGGAGAATTTTTTCCTAATACCGGTCAGTTTATTTTTTATGACGGACATGAAGTAGTGGTGACTAATCAAAAATGGGCTCTCAACAGCGGATATAATGCAATAGTAAAAATCAGGAAAGTAAAAGGTATTGAATTGCAGCAAGAAAAATAAAAAAGCGACCATTTGGTCGCTTTTTTATTGGGACAGACTTAAGAGATTAAGCCAGTTTTTTATCCAGATTTGTTTTCAATGCTTGTAGAAAATCTTCGGTTGTCAAATAATCAGCCTCAGTTAAACCTTCCGGTTTTACTAACATGGCTAAGTCTTTGGTCATTTTACCGCTTTCTACCGTTTCGATACAAACTTGTTCTAAGGTATTACAGAACTTGATTAATTCCTGGTTGTTGTCTAATTTTCCTCGATGCTCTAAACCACGAGTCCAAGCAAAAATAGAAGCAATCGGATTGGTTGATGTTTTTCTTCCTTTTTGGTGTTCTCTGTAGTGACGGGTTACAGTTCCGTGAGCGGCTTCGGCTTCAACGGTTTTTCCGTCCGGAGTTACCAATACCGAAGTCATCAATCCTAATGAACCGAATCCTTGTGCTACCGTGTCAGATTGTACATCGCCATCATAGTTTTTACAAGCCCATACAAATCCTCCGTTCCATTTCATAGCCGAAGCTACCATGTCGTCAATCAAACGGTGTTCGTAAGTAATTCCGATAGCATCAAATTGTGCTTTGTAGTGTTGTTGGTATACTTCTTCGAAGATATCTTTAAATCTTCCGTCGTAGGCTTTAAGAATCGTATTTTTAGTCGAAAGGTATAAAGGCCATTTTTTGGTCAATGCCATTTGGAACGAAGAGTGAGCAAATCCGTAGATGCTTTCGTCAGTGTTGTACATAGACATAGCAACACCATCTCCTTTAAAATCGTATACTTTCCATTCAGTGGTTTCGCCGGCTTCATTAGTAAATGACATTGTTAAAGTTCCTTTTCCTTTGATTACTTTGTCTGTAGCTTTGTATTGGTCCCCAAAAGCATGACGGCCAATGACAATTGGCTTGGTCCAACCTTGTACGTAACGCGGTACATTACTCATGATAATAGGTTCACGGAAAACCGTTCCGCCTACGATGTTACGAATGGTTCCGTTAGGGGATTTCCACATTTCCGAAAGATTGAATTCTTTTACTCTTTCTTCGTCCGGAGTGATAGTGGCACATTTGATTCCCACGTTGTATTTTTTAATGGCTTCGGCTGAGTCAATTGTAATTTGGTCTTTGGTGGCTTCACGGCTCTCAATTCCTAAATCGTAATATTTGATGTCTAAATCTAAATAAGGAAGGATTAATTGTTCTTTAATGAAACTCCAAATGATTCGAGTCATTTCATCGCCATCGATTTCTACCACCGGATTAGCTACTTTAATTTTTGCCATATTGTTGAGGTTTTATTCCGCTGCACTAAATCAAGTTG
>CAYPSB010000006.1:67669-68768 GCA_964413435.1 uncultured Flavobacterium sp. | reverse complement strand
GTGTTTTTTTTGATATTAATCAGCAAATAATTGGTTAATCTTGTATAGAATTATATATTTGCACGTTTCTAAAAATAACAGATTGGTTGTAAATTCAATGCTTTAGCTTATAATGCTTTGAATTTCAGCGGTTTTATTTTTAACACGAACGCTAACACAAAACAAGAATTAATTAATTTTTAGTAATAATGCAGAATAAAGGACTAGTTAAATTTTTCGCAATTCTATTTGCATTGGTAAGCATCTACCAACTTTCATTCACATTTGTGGCCAATAAAGTAAAAAATGATGCGAAAGCTTTTGCCGGGGGAAATCCTGAAAAAGAGATCAAATATCTTGATTCCATCGGAAAAGAAAAAGTTTTCAATTTAGGATTCACGGAGTTTACGTACAATGAAGTAAAGGATAAGCAAATCAATAAAGGTCTTGACCTTGAAGGAGGAATTAACGTAATTCTTCAGATTTCGGTTAAAGACGTTTTGGTACAATTATCAAACAATTCTAAAAATCCTGTATTCAACAAAGCATTAGTTGATGCTACTGCAAACAGACAAGGAAATCAATCATACTTAGATGCTTTCTTCGAAGCATTTGATAAAGCGTCAGCAGGATCAGTAAAATTAGCTTCTCCGGATATTTTCGCAAACCGTAACCTTCAAGGAGAAATTGATTTTAACATGTCTGATGCACAAGTTAAAAAAGTATTAGCTAAAAAAGTAGATGAATCAGTAGAATCTGCTTTTGGTGTATTGAGAAGTCGTATCGATAAATTTGGAGTAACTCAACCTAACATTGCCAAATTAGGACAAACCGGTAGAATTTTAATCGAGTTGCCTGGAGCAAAAGATGTTGACCGTATCAAAAAATTAGTGTCAAGTAAAGCGGAATTAGAGTTCTGGGAAACCTACAAAGCGGAAGAAATGATGGGCTTCTTAGGTTCCGCCAACGAAGCTTTGAAAGCTACTGTAAAACCGGAAGAAAAAGCAGCTACTGCTAAGCCAACCGACTCTATCAGCAAATTATTGACTGACAAAGAGAAAGATTCAACAGCAACTAAAAAAGGAAATAATCCTTTGTTTGACAAATTCATCTCTCAAGG
>CAYPSB010000006.1:46290-67569 GCA_964413435.1 uncultured Flavobacterium sp. | reverse complement strand
GCCAGAGATACATTTGACCAAATGGGTAAACCGGCTGTGTCAATGCAAATGAACGGTCAGGGAGCTAAAGTTTGGGAAGAATTAACAGGAAGAGCTTATACTCAAAAAAGTTTTATTGCTATTGCATTAGATGATATGGTGTATTCTGCACCGGGTGTTACTTCGGGACCAATTGCAGGAGGAAGATCTGAAATTTCAGGAAACTTCAATGTTACTGAGACAAAAGATTTAGCTAACGTATTAAGAGCGGGTAAATTACCTGCAGCTGCCGAAATCGTACAATCAGAAGTGGTAGGTCCGTCATTGGGTCAAAAAGCTATTGATGCCGGTACAACTTCATCATTGGTAGGATTATTATTGGTGTGTTTGTGGATGGTGTTCTACTACGGAAGAGCCGGTTGGTATGCTAACGTAGCCTTGTTGGTAAACTTATTATTCTTATTCGGAATCTTAGCCAGTTTAGGTGCTGTATTAACATTACCTGGCATTGCCGGTATCGTGTTAACTTTGGGTACGGCGGTAGATGCGAACATCATTATTTATGAAAGAGCCAAAGAGGAACTTCGTGAAGGAAAATCATTAGCCGATGCAGTAAAAGTTTCTTACGGTTGGAAAGGTGCTATGCGTTCAATCATTGATGCGAACGTAACACACGTATTAACTGGTGCGATTTTATTCATCTTTGGTACAGGTCCTATTCAAGGATTCGCTACTACTTTGTTGATTGGTATCTTCACTTCATTGTTTACATCAATCTTCATTGCAAGAATCTTTATCGATAGAGATATTGCTGCGAACAGAGACTTAACATTTACAACCAACTTGACGAAAAACTGGTTTACCGGTTTCCATTTTGATTTTATTGGGGTAAAAAAATGGTCTTATATGTTCTCTTCTGCTGTTGTAGTGCTTAGTTGTATTACTTTTTACTTCAACGGATTGGATGAAGGAGTTGACTTCGTTGGAGGTAGAACTTTCCAAGTGAAATTTGAAAAACCGGTTGAAGCTACTCAGGTTTCAGATGAATTGTCTGCTGCTTTTGGTACCGGTGTAGAGGCTAAAGTTTTTGGAGATGATGATCAGTTGAAAATCACTACCAAATACAAAATCAAAGAAGAAGGAGTAGAAGTTGATAAAGAAGTAAACGAGAAGTTGTACAACGGTTTGAAAAAATACTTCAGCCCAGATGTAACTTACGAAAAATTCATCAACACTTATGATGGTAAAAAGATTGGAGTATTGCAGGCTTCTAAAGTAGGAGCAGCTATCTCTGCTGATATCAAAACTAACTCGTTCTGGGCAGTTATCGGAGCTATGATAATAGTAGGTTTGTACCTTGTGGTTTCATTCCGCAAATGGCAATATTCATTAGGAGCTATTGCTGCTGTAGTTCACGACGTAATCTTTGTATTGGGTGTTTACTCTATTGGTTACAAATATGCGCCGTTCCACATGGAGATGGACCAGCACTTTATTGCGGCTATCCTGACGGTAATCGGTTACTCAATGAACGATACCGTAATTGTATTTGACCGTATTCGTGAGTTCTTGGCCGGTGACAGTAAAGGTCACTTTAAAGATGTGGTGAATGCCTCTATTAATACGACTTTGTCAAGAACATTAAATACTTCATTAACGATGATTATGGTATTGTTGATCATGTTCATCTTCGGAGGTGAGTCTATCAGAGGATTTATCTTTGCTATGTTGATAGGTATTATAATCGGTACTTACTCTTCATTATTCATTGCAACTCCGGTATTAGTTGATACTATGGGTAAAGAGGATATTGAAGATATCGAAAAAAGACACGGTAACTAATTTGTTGGTTACTGCATATAAAAAAAAGGGTTGTCAATTTGACAACCCTTTTTTTATTAAACTTTGTTTTATTTATCTTTTCTGATGATGTTTCTCAAAACAGCCTTTTCAGGATAATTGATGATTTCTAATGTGATTTCTTTATTCTTTTTAGTCTTGCCGTAAACGATGTACAATTTGCCTCCGTCTATGGGCTTGTTACTCTTGTCAAAATCAACATCTCCGTTTGTTAAGGTGTTTTTGATGTCTAAAGTGTCTACCCAATCTTCACTCAGTCGCCTTGAAGCTTCAATGTCATAGAGGAATGGTTTGTTTCGAATATCATTCAGTACTCTCGCATTGGGGAAGTAATTGCACCGGGTATCTTTTCCACCAAGAACCATGGCTACAAAAAACAACCCAATCACAAAACCTACCAAATAGTAGGCTAATCGATGGTAAAATTTCATATAGTAGATTAATTTTTGCCAAAAGTAATCAATGTTCGAGATTGAAAGTAAATTTTAACGGAGATTTAATTTAAAAAACAATCAAATTGATATCGTTATCCGGAAGGTTGAACCAATCGCCTATAGCTTTGTTGGTCAAAATACCGTGATAAAGATATACTCCGTTTTTCAATCCTTTATTACAACGAATGGCACTTTCCAAACCACCATCTTCTGCAATTTGTAACAGGTAAGGGGTAATGATATTGCTGATAGACAGCGAAGCAGTTTTTGAATAACGCGATGGAATATTAGGCACACAATAATGAATCACATTGTTTTTGATAAAAGTAGGTGATTCGTGAGTAGTGACTTCAGAGGTTTCAAAACAACCTCCCGTATCAATGCTGACATCCACTATAACGGCTCCTTTTTTCATATGTTCCACCATAGTTTCTGTTACCACTACCGGACAACGGTCTTTGCCACGCATCGCGCCAATCGCAACGTCACATCGGCGTAAAGCTTTTAGTAATGACTTGGGTTGTATGGTTGAAGTGAATATACGTTGATTTAAATTGTTTTGCAGTCGGCGTAATTTTGTAATCGAATTGTCGAATACTTTGACACTGGCTCCCAGGCCTAAAGCCGTTTTAGCTGCAAATTCGCCTACGGTTCCGGCTCCTAAAATTACCACATCAGTAGGAGGTACGCCGGTGATATTTCCGAGCAATAATCCTTTTCCAAATTGATTGTTAATCATCAACTCGGCGGCAATCAGTACTGAGGCGGTTCCGGCTATTTCACTGAGCGACTTTACGGCCGGATAAGAACCGTCTTCATCTTTAATATATTCGAAGGCAAGAGCAGTTACTTTCTTCTTAATCAATGCTTCAAAATAGGCTGCTTTTCGGGTTTTTAACTGAATGGCCGAAATTACAATGGTGTTGTTGTTGACCAATTCAATTTCTTCCATTGTCAAAGGCTCAACTTTTAAGATAATCGGGCAACTGAAAACTTTTTTAGTGTCGTTGGTGATGGTGGCACCGGCATCGCTGAACTCCTTGTCGGTGTAGCTTGAACTCAGTCCGGCACCTGATTCAATCATAACTTTATGGCCGTGTGAAGTAAGCGAATTGACAGCGTCAGGAGTCAAACAGATCCGTCGTTCCTGATATGAGGTTTCTTTCGGAATTCCGATAAAAAGTTCGCTTTTGTTACGGTAAACTTCTAATTTTTCTTCCTGAGGTAACAGCTGTTGCTTGGTGAAAGGGGTGATGGCCATAACGCAAAATTGAATTTCGCCACAAATTACAAAATTTTATCTAATTACGTCAATCTTAAATGTCTTTTGCCCTCTACGGTTTGCGTCAAATTGATGACAGAGTGCGCTTCCGGAATTAAGTTCGGAATTTTTTCAGCCCACTCTATAAAACACCAATTTCCGGAATAGAGGTATTCATCAATTCCCATGTCTAAAGCTTCGGCTTCCGATTTTAAACGATATACGTCAAAATGGTAAACCAACCGATTGTCCTCGGTTTTGTATTCGTTGACCAATGAAAATGTGGGGCTGCTCGTGGCATCGTGAACCCCCAATTCCTTAGATAAAGCTTTGATTAAAGTGGTTTTGCCAACTCCCATGTTGCCGTGAAACAAGATGACTTTATTAGGGTTTTCGGCTATAATTTTGTGGGCAACGTCTTGAATTTCGTCAATCGAAAATAGGATTTCCATTGGGTTGTATTGTAATTATTTTGGATTAAAAACTAAAAAAGGGACAATCATTTCTTCTAGGGATATACCTCCGTGCTGATAGGTATTTCTGTAATAGCTAACATAATGATTGTAATTGTTTACGTAAGCCAGAAACAAATCATTCTTGGCAAATATATATGAGCTGCTCATGTTGATAGCCGGAAGACCAATTTTTTTCGGATCTTTTACCGCATAAACGTCTTTCTCTTCATAGGTCAGGCTTCTGCCGGTTTTGTAACGAAGATTTAAGCTGGTGTTCTTATCGCCAATTACTTTTGATGGATTTTTGACGTTAATAGTACCGTGGTCGGTTGTAATGATGAGTTTGAATCCTAACTTTTGTCCTTGTTGGATGATTTCCAACAACGGAGAATTTTTAAACCAGCTCAAAGTCAATGAACGGTAAGCTTTGTCGTCCGAAGCCAATTCTTTTACTACTTCCATCTCAGTTTTGGCGTGAGAAAGCATGTCTACAAAATTATAAACTACTGTAACCAGATTATTGTCTTTTAGTCCTTTGAAGTTTTCGGCAAGTTTTTTTCCGCTGGCCAAGTTGGTAATCTTGAAATAATCTTGTTTGATGTTCAATCCGAGGCGCTTCAAATGTGCTGTCAAAAACTCTGCTTCATAAAGATTCTTTCCGCCATCTTCCACATCATTTTTCCAGTATTGCGGAAACTGTTTTTCCATTTCAAGCGGAGTCAAACCCGAAAAAATAGAGTTTCGGGCATATTGAGTCGCCGTAGGTAGGCTGGCAAAATATGGGATTTCTTTTTCCAGTTTGTAATGATTGGCTACCGTCTTTTCCATCGCTTTCCACTGATCATAACGTAGATTGTCTATCACGATAAACAAAACAGGACGGTCTTTTTTTACTAATTCAGGAACAACTAATTCTCGAAATAAATTATGCGATAATATTGGTTTTGATTCGCTTTGTTCGTTCTTGCCTCGGGTAGGAGCAGCAAACCAGTCTTCGTAATTGCGCTCAATGAATTTACCGAACTGAACATTGGCTTCCACTTTTTGACTTTCCAGAATTTCGGTCATGCTTTGATCGTTGATGTTTTCGAGTTCCAACTCCCAAAAAAGTAACTTTTTGTACAGTTCCACCCAATCTTCATAACTTTTCACCATAGCCATATCCATGGCAATTTTCCGGAATTCTTTCTGGTAATCTAAAGTTGTTTTTTCAGAAACTAAACGGGAATGATCCAGATTTTTTTTCAAACTTAGCAAAATCTGATTCGGATTGACCGGTTTGATGAGATAATCTGCTATTTTCGAACCTATGGCTTCCTCCATGATGTATTCCTCCTCACTTTTGGTAATCATAATTATAGGGGTAGAGGATTTCTTTTCTTTCATTTCCGAAAGGGTTTCCAAACCGCTCATTCCCGGCATGTTTTCATCTAAAAAAACAATGTCAAAATTTCCGTCTTCATAAGCATCTATAGCATCTCTGCCATTATTGAAAGTAGTGACTTTGTAGTTTTTGTTTTCCAGAAATAAAATGTGTGGTTTGAGCAAATCAATCTCGTCATCAACCCAAAGTATTTTGATCTTATCCATAGTCCTTAATTATTTATCGCAAATTACTACATTATAAAACGGCGTAGTATTAAAATTATTATAAATGTTAAAAAAAAGTTTTTCATAAAAAAATGAGAGACGTCAACCGGCTAACTGATATTTATCATATGAAATTGGTACTTCAGAATTTACATTTGTAGAAAAAAATAGACCCATGAAACTCGAACAAATTTATACCGGATGTATAGCCGAAGCAGCCTATTATATTACTTCGGAAGGCGAAGCAGCCATTGTTGATCCGCTTCGTGAGACTCAACCTTATCTAGACAGACTGGAAAGAGACGGAGTGAAGTTAAAGTATATCTTTGAAACTCATTTTCATGCCGATTTTGTTTCGGGTCATGTTGATTTAGCACATAAAACGGGAGCAACTATTGTTTATGGTCCTACGAGTATGAAAACCGGTTTTGAAATTCATGTGGGATATGACGGTGAAATTTTTGAGTTGGGCGGAATGAAAATAAAACTCATCCACACGCCTGGGCATACCATGGAGAGTTCTTGTTTTCTGTTGATTGATGAAGATGATGAAGAACGTGGCATTATTACAGGAGATACATTATTTATAGGCGATGTAGGACGCCCCGATTTGGCGCAGCACGTGATTGCCGATTTAACTCAGGATAAACTTGCTCGACATTTGTATCATTCACTCCGGGAAAAAATCATGCCTTTGTCGGATGATTTAATTGTATATCCAAATCATGGAGCTGGCAGTGCTTGTGGTAAAATGATGAGTAAAGAAACTACCGATACCCTCGGAAATCAAAAGAAAACTAATTATGCTTTGAATCCTAAATTGTCCGAAGATGAATTTGTTGCAGCAGTTTTAAAAGGATTGACCACACCGCCGCAGTATTTCCCAAAAAATGTCTTGATGAATATTCAGGGTTATGAAAGTTTGGATGAGATTATGCATCGCGGTCAAAAACCTTATGATGTAAAGGCTTTTGAAGAAATGGCCAACCAAACAATGGCTTTAGTTCTGGACACTCGAAAAGCATCAGAGTTTGCCAAAGGATTTATACCAAACAGTATCAATATCGGACTGGAAAGCAATTTTGCCATGTGGGTGGGGGAGTTGATTCCCGACTTAAACCAACAAATTTTAATTGTAGCTGAAAACGAGGAAAAAGTTCAGGAAACCATCATTCGCTTGTCAAGAGTAGGCTATGATCATGCTATCGGTTATTTGGAAGGAGGTTTTGAAGCTTGGGTAAAAGCCGGAAAGGAAACAGATATGGTTAACCGGATTACCGCCGATGATTTGGTAATTTTAGAAGAGATACACGAAACACCGATTTTTGATGTGAGAAAACAAAGCGAATTTGAATCGGAACATATCGTTGGGGCGAAAAATATTCCGTTAAATCAAATCAGTGATTATTTGTCTGAATTTCCCCGAGACCGGTATTTTGTTATTCATTGTGCCGGTGGTTACAGAAGTATGATTGCCGCTTCTATTTTGAAACAAAGAGGATTTGAAAATTTTGCCGATGTCATTGGTGGCTTCAATGAAATTAAACTGACCGACATCCCGCTGACAGCTTATGTTTGTCCAACTACATTGTTGTAATATAAACGTAATGTTAAAGAGTTTTCAAATCTCGAAATATTGTATACATTTGGTAACCTAATTGATAATCAATTGAAATTTTTTGCCATCATCTTGTGCTGTTACTTTAATGTTTTGACGGTTTTGCCAACGGTCAAAGTAATCAAGATGACTATGCACGAAAAATGTCATAATTCCTGTTGCGGAAAAGGGATGGATAAAACCATGCCTAATGGTTGTCAGAAAGATAAATGCGTATTGAATATTAATTTCAGTAGTGCTACTTACCTTGTTTTCAATAACGATTATCAGTTACGGAGTTCCTTGTTTTATCAAACTCCCAAAGAAAAATCATTGTACCACAATAACCTGATTTCAAATTACAGGGTAGCCATTTGGCAACCACCCGAGTTTTGTAATCAGGTCTGAAATCATCAATCAGAATCATAAAATTCAAAAAAATAATACTTTAAAAATATATAAAAATGAAAAAATTAGTTTCAACAGTAGCTTTAGTAGCTTTTTTGTTTTCAATGAATGTTAATGCTCAGGAAAAACCGGCAGCTAAGAAAAAAGAAAAAGCTAAAACAGAGAAAACCTGCTCAGCAGAAGAAAAAAAATCTTGCAGTACTGAGAAAAAAGCAGGATGTTGCGCTGCTAAAAAAATGGAAGAAAAAAAATAAGTATAACACATTGTTTTTTTGTGAAGTGCCTGAGAAATCAGGCACTTTTTTTATTTGATTAATAGAAGATTAAACAGAATAGTATACATTTGGTAACTTTTTTACGTTATTGAGTCAAATAGTCATAAAAAAAACCATATGCAATTAAAAACCAAACTTACAATCAGTGCACTAACCACTTTACTCTTGGTTAGTTGCAACAAGAAAGAGATACAATTTGAAGATCCGTTAATTACCAATCGTGATACTACCGTTAGTCCCACGGATGACTTTTTTCATTATGCCAATGGCGGATGGTTTAAAAAACACCCTATACCGGATAGTGAGAGCAGTAACGGAATTTTCAGAATGATAGGCGATACCATCAACGCTCAAATCAAAGATATTTGTGAAAAGTCGGCTAAAAATGAAGAGGCTCCTAAAGGAAGTAACGAACAAAAAATAGGTGATTTTTATGCTTCGGGGATGGATACCTTGGCCATTGAAAAAATGGGATTGAAACCGTTAGCCATGCAATTTGCCAAGATTCAGGCTATACAAGACGTTCCTTCATTGATGAATACTATTGGTTATCTTCATACTATTGGTGCCGGTCCTGCATTTTCATTTTATGTAAGTCAGGATGATAAAATCAGTTCTAAACACGCGTTGTTTTTCAGTCAGGGAGGTTTAGGATTAGGAAACAGAGATTATTATTTTAATACAGATGAACAAACTGTAAAAATTAGGACAGAATACGCCAAGCATTTGCAAATCATGATGCAACTGATGGGAGAAGATGCTGCTGCTGCAAAATCGGCTTCAGCAACCATCATGAAAATTGAGACTGATTTAGCCAAAATAAGCAGAAAACTGGAAGCACTCCGTGACCCAGTTAAAAATTATAACAAAATGCCATTAGCGCAATTCAAAGCTTCAACTCCGGCTATAGCTTGGGAAAATGTGTTGCCTCAATTAGGGGTTGCCAAAGCTGATACGGTTATAGTTGGTCAGCCTGAGTTTTTCAAAGGATTGGATAAAATTGTGACTACCTATTCTCTTGACGACTGGAAAACCTATTTGAAATGGGATTTGGTGAACAGTTATGCTCCTTATTTGAATAATGCCATCGAAAAGCAAAACTTTGCTTTTTATTCAACAGTGATGAATGGGGTTAAAAAACAAAAACCAAGATGGAAACGCATTGTAGAAGAAACTGATGGCGCTTTGGGAGAATTGGTAGGGCAGGTGTATGTTGCCGATTATTTACCAAAAGGTTCTAAAGAAAAGTTGTTGGAAATTGGAAACAACATCCGTGATGTTTACGCCGAACACATCAAAAAACTGGATTGGATGAGTGAAGCTACTAAGAAAAAAGCACTCAATAAATTGAGTAAAATAGTGATGAAAGTGGGTTACCCTGACAAATGGAAAGATATGAGCAGTGTGGTAATCAACAGAGGTACGTATTGTGCCAATGTGATAGCCGCTAACAAATGGAGCTATGATTATATGGTGAAAAAATTCGGAAAGCCGGTTGACAGAACAGAGTGGAGTATGTTTCCGCAAACGTATAATGCCTACTACAACCCAAGCAATAATGAAATTGTAGTTCCGGCTTGTAATATATTGGTTCCAGGCTTTGAAGGCAGAATGCCGGATGATGCTATCTTATACGGAATTATTGGAGGTTCAACCTTCGGGCACGAGATTACTCACGGATTTGATGACCAAGGAAGTCAGTACGATGAAAACGGTAACCTGAAAAACTGGTGGACAGCAGAAGATTTGGCTAAATTCAAACAAAAAACTAAGCTTATTGTTGAGCAGTTCAACAAATTTGAACCATTGAAAGGTAAGTTTGTAAACGGTGATGCAACCCAAGGTGAAAACATTGCTGATTTAGGTGGAGTTGTGATGGGCTTTGAATCATTCAAAAAATCAGCTCAATACAAAAACAAAGAAAAAATTAGTGGTTTGACTCCGGAGCAAAGATATTTCCTTGCCTATGGCTATGCTTGGATGGTAAATGCTAAAGATGAAGCGTTGGCGCGACAAATTATGACTGACGTACATTCGCCGGCACAGTTCAGAGTTAATGGTCCATTAATGAATATACCGGAGTTTTACAAAGCATTCAATATCAAACCCGGAGATAAAATGTATCAACCGGATAATTTGAGAGTAGTGATTTGGTAGCAAATCAATTAAGAATAAAAAAATCCCTGTCATACGACAGGGATTTTTTGTTGCTATTTTTTTGTGGTTGCTTCTTCGTATCGTTCGGAAACTTTTTTCCAGTTGATGACTTTGAAGAAATTCTCAATGTATTTTCTGCGTTTGTAACGATAATCTAAATAATAAGCGTGTTCCCAAACGTCTAAATTTAAAATCGGAGTTCCTGAAACGGTTTGTTTAGGCATTAAAGGATTGTCCTGATTAGGTGTACTGGTTACAGCCAGTTTGCCACTTTTGTCAACAACTAACCACGCCCAACCCGAGCCAAATTGTTTTTCAGCCACATCAGTAAATTGATTTTTAAAAGTGTCGAATGAGCCGAAATCTCTATCAATAATGGTCGCTAACGTATCTTTGGGTTGTCCCCCTGATTTTGGCGACATACCTTCCCAAAACAAGGTGTGATTGTAATATCCACCGGCATTGTTTCGCAAATCGTTGCTGGTATTCATATCCACTTTTTTAAGAATATCTTCAATACTCAAGTCGGTTAAAGTAGGGTCTGCGGCAACTAATTTATTCAGGTTGTTGGTGTAAGTCAGGTAGTGTTTGGAATAATGAACTTCCATGGTCAGGATGTCAATGCTTGGCATCAGGGCATTGTACTCATAAGGTAATTTACCCAAAGGAAACTGCCCCTCATCAGCTGTTACATCATCAGGTTTACCTATGGTTATTTTTTCTTCTGCTGAAGGTAATGGAACTTCTACCACTTCTTGCAGTTTTTTTCTTTTGCAGGAAGGCATTAAAAAAATAAAAGATACACATAAGATTAATGAAAAAAACTGCTTCATGTTATTTAGTGTTTTTTACAATCTCGTTTATGGCTTCTATGTATAATTCTTTCGCTTCGTCTGAACTTAAATGACTGATTTGCATCCAGGCATTGGTCTTAAAAGCATTTCTCAAATCAAAATTGGAGATATTGTTGTGTTCAATGGTGCCGAACGTGGCTTGTTTGTAATAGGCATATAACCGCAACTGAACATCTTGCGGCAGCGAAGACTGTGTCATTTTGGAAGCAATTTCAACAGCTTCCTGAAAACGAATTTCCAATTCTTTTTCAGACATAGTAAAAGGGTTTATTTTGTGGCAACTATGGTTTTTCCGCCAACAGCTTTGTCATTCAAATGTACATTTATTTTAGTTCCCAAAGGCAAATAGATATCTACTCTTGAACCAAATTTGATGAAACCGGCATCTTCTCCCTGAACAACCTGTTGACCCTCTTCGGCGTAGTTTACAATTCTTCTGGCCAAAGCACCTGCAATTTGACGGTAGAGTATTTCACCAAATTCTTTGGTTTCGATGACTACAGTTGTTCTTTCGTTTTCAGTACTGGCTTTAGGATGCCAGGCTACCAAATATTTGCCGGGATGGTATTTGCTGAATTTTATTTTTCCACTGGCGGCATATCTCGTAACGTGTACGTTGATTGGCGACATGAAGATGGAAACCTGCAAACGCTTGTCTTTGAAATATTCTTCCTCAAAAACTTCTTCAATTACCACCACTTTTCCGTCTACCGGAGCAATGATATGGTTGTCATTGATTTCTACTGTTCGTTTCGGATTTCGGAAAAACTGTAAAATCATGATTAAGAAAAACAACGTAACAACCTGAATTCCTTTTTCCAACCAAAATATATCGGCAACAAATTTGTGTGATAAAAGGAAAATGATAACCGTTAATGAGGTTGCTATTCCAATAATTTTTCCGCCTTCTTTATGAAACATAATATAAAATTTGATAAAACAAATAGACAAATGGTGCCGCAAATATAATACTATCTAAGCGATCTAGAAAACCGCCGTGTCCCGGCATGATGTTACCACTGTCTTTAACTCCTGCATTTCGTTTGAACTTTGATTCGATTAAATCACCAAGAGTACCAAAAGCACTAACAATAACTGCTATAATCATCCATTGAATGAGGGATTCGTCAAGGTAAAACTGAGCCAATAAAAAACCTGCTATTATCGAAAAAATAAGGCCTCCCACAAATCCTTCTATGGTTTTTTTAGGCGATACTCTTTCAAAAAGTTTATTTTTCCCCATGCTTCTTCCAACCAAATAAGCAAATGTATCATTGGTCCATATTAGAACCAGAATACTGATGATTATTTCCGGATGGTACTCATTAGCAATAAACGGGATTTTGGTAAAAATAATAATCGGTATGATGAGATACCCAATCAGAAATACGTATTTGGAATTTCGATCCAGCAGTTTGCTTTGTTTTTCAAAAAGAAACAACAATGCCCGGAAGGATACCAAAAGAGCTGCTATGAGCAACAGTATTTCATTGGTTTTTACGGTATTGTTTAAATTGAAAAGTATAAAGGCACCGGTAGCCAATACAAGAGGAACTATAGGCTTTAAGTGAATTAATTTGCAAAATTCAACCGTCGAAAAAATAAGCAACAATCCAAACAACAGTAAAAAACTATACTGTGAATATAACGTAGCGCCAACTAAAAGGAGGACATACACGGCTCCCGAAAGGGCTCTGGTTAAAGTTGTATTCATGCTATAAATCTTCTAGCAGCAAAAGGTATAAATTCTTGGCTGTGCTTCCGTATTGCAGGAAGTCTTCATCTTTTGCTTTTTCGAAATATTTTATGGTCGTGATATTGGTTGGATAATCTTTATCGTATTTCTTTTTGATGACGCGAAGCCCGTCGCTTTTGGTTTCAAGTATTTGACTGGTTGTGGCCAAAATAATGATGTTTATCGGGAGGTCATTGGGTTTGTTTTGTTTGATTTGGTTTGACGAAAAAAGCACTGAACCTTCATCAGCAATCAGGTTTTCACAACTGGCAAAAAGAAATTTAGGGTTTTGCGGTTTGTCGTAACTCAGCTTGTTTTCGTCAAGCATGCTGAATAATTTGGGTTCATAACAAAGGGCTTCACATTCAAACCAATCGTTTTCTTCCAGGATATTTAGAAACTGATCCTTTACTTCGCTTAAGTTTTCACAGTATAAAAATTTACCGCCGTTTTTTTTGAAATTATAAGTAAACTTTTCATCTACAGGCAGTAGTGAAAAGCTGGAAGGAGTATTGTTGAATTCGCTTTGACTTTCTTCGTCAGAGGCATCGTTACCAGCGCCAAAAAATTTTCTGAAAAGACTCATGCTAGTGTGGGTATAATCTTGTTTAGAATTTGAAATCCCTCAAAGATAAAAAAATCTTAATTCAAAAACATGTTTTGAATTAAGATTTTAAAAAAATGTTAAATGTAGGTTTTGGCTACACTATATCGGTCTCTTCGGCCGGAATATTGAAAGGTCTTTTCCCAAAAATGGCTTCTAAATCATCCTTGAAAATGACTTCTTTTTCAATTAATATGTTGGCCAATTGTTCTAATTTATCCTTGTTGTCTTCCAAAATTTTAATCGCTCTTCGGTATTCGGTTTCGATTAAATTTGAAATTTCTTTATCTATGGTTTGAGCCGTTTCTTCTGAGTATGGTTTAGAGAAATTATATTCACTCTGACCCGAAGAATCGTAGTAAGTTACATTACCCAGTTTGTCATTCAAGCCGTAAATCGTTACCATGGCACGAGCTTGTTTGGTTACTTTTTCCAAATCACTCAAAGCTCCGGTTGAAATCTTGTTGAACATCACTTTCTCAGCGGCACGACCACCCATGGTGGCACACATTTCATCGAGCATTTGCTCAGGACGTACAATTAAACGCTCTTCCGGTAAGTACCAGGCAGCTCCTAAACTTTGTCCTCTGGGAACTATGGTTACTTTTACCAATGGTGCGGCGTGTTCCAACATCCAACTTACCGTGGCATGACCTGCCTCGTGTACAGCGATGGCGCGCTTTTCGTCGGTAGTAACAATTTTATTTTTCTTTTCCAAACCACCTACGATACGGTCAACAGCATCTAGGAAATCCTGTTTATCTACGGCTGTTTTGTTGTTGCGGGCAGCAATTAATGCGGCTTCGTTACATACGTTCGCAATATCAGCTCCCGAGAATCCAGGAGTTTGTTTGGCCAAGAAATCGATGTCTAAATCATCTACTTTCTTCAAAGGTTTAAGGTGCACTTCAAAAATTTCTTTACGCTCGCGAATGTCCGGTAAATCAACATAAATCTGACGGTCAAAACGTCCGGCACGCATCAATGCTTTGTCCAGTACATCAGCTCTGTTAGTAGCGGCCAATACGATAACATGTGTGTTGGTTCCGAAACCGTCCATCTCGGTCAGTAACTGATTCAGGGTATTTTCACGTTCGTCATTTGAACCTGAGAAGTTGTTTTTGCCACGAGCACGACCCACAGCATCAATTTCATCTATGAATATAATTGAAGGAGATTTGTCCTTAGCTTGTTTGAATAAGTCTCTCACACGCGAAGCACCCACACCAACAAACATTTCTACGAAATCAGAACCCGATAAAGAGAAGAAAGGTACTTTGGCTTCTCCGGCCACGGCTTTAGCTAATAAGGTTTTTCCGGTTCCGGGAGGTCCTACCAATAAGGCTCCTTTTGGAATTTTTCCTCCTAGTGAGGTGTATTTTTCCGGATTTTTCAAAAACTCAACAATTTCCTGTACTTCTTCTTTGGCTCCTTCTAAACCAGCAACATCTTTGAACGTAATTTTCACATCGGTTTTCTCATCAAAGAGTTTGGCTCTTGATTTTCCGATGTTGAATATTTGACCACCGGCTCCACCGGCTCCACCGCCCGACATGCGTCGCATAATCAAAATCCATAAACCGATGATAACAATGATAGGTAATAAGCTGATTAATAGCTCTGTCCAATTGCTTTTAGGTTTGAAGTCGTAGTCTTTAAGCTTGCCTTCAAGTTTGGCTTTTTCAATTTTATTTTGAAATACTTCGTCGTTACCGATGTCAAATGAGTACTGAGGTCCTTTGCTTGGATTGCCCAGCATGTCTTTAGCCACTTTGGCGTGTGCTTTATCCTTAAGAGCTTCTTTAGTCAAATAAGCTTCTCCTTCTGTTTTGTTGTAAACTACCACTTTTTCAATTTGCCCTTTTTCGAGGTATTCATTGAATTTTGAGGAAGTTATTTTAGCAGCATCCTGAAAACTGGAGCCACTAAAATAATTAAGAGCGAAGAATATGGCGATTAAACCGACATATATCCACCACGGACTATATTTGAAATTGTTAGATTTTTTTTCGTCAGCCATTTTTGTGTAAGCTATTAGTAATTAGTTTGTATGGTAGTGATTTTGGCATCGCCCCAAAGGCCTTCAATATTGTAAAATTCGCGAATTTGTTTTTGAAAAACATGTACTACGATGTTCACATAATCCATTAAAACCCACTCGCCGTTGTCAGTCCCTTCAACATGCCAAGGTTTGTCTTTTAATTCTTTTGAAACTATTTTTTGAATGGAGTTAACGATTGCGTTAACTTGAGTATTTGAGTTACCGTTACAGATGATAAAATAATCACAAACTGCTGTATCTATGTCCCTCAAATCGAGGATGTCAATGTCATTTCCTTTTACTTCTTCAATGCCTTTAATGATGCTCGCTAAAAGAACATCGGTCTGAACTGCTTTTTTCGCCATGTAGTATTTATGTATGTTGGACAAAGGTATTACTTTTGTCATTATTTTTACTTAACAAAAGTCTAAAATTTATTGTAAAAAACTTTCTTATGCTCCCTATAATCAAACTCGATGCCATAGATTCTACAAATGATTATTTAAAGCAATTGTCCCGAGAAAAAGAAGTAAATAATTATACAATAGTAACGGCTCGTGAACAAACCAAAGGCAGAGGGCAAATGGGTGCTGAATGGGTGAGTGAGCCGGGTAAAAACCTTACTATGAGTATCTTATTCAAAGATGTGAGGCTTGAGGGTGAACGTCTTTTTGATTTTAATGTAGCGGTAACTTTGGGGGTAATGAATGCTTTATTTTCGCTCAATATTCCCGAATTAAAAATAAAGTGGCCTAACGACATTATGGCAGGCGGCAAGAAATTGGGAGGGATATTGATTGAAAACACATTCAAGTCAGATGGCAGTTTTACTTCTGTAGTAGGTTTGGGATTGAATTTGAACCAAACGGATTTTGAAATGTTACCTCAAGCCACTTCTCTCAAATGCATAACAGGAGAAGAATATAATCCGGACGATATGGCTCTTTTATTCGGAAAAGATATTCAGGCTACGGTGGCTGATTTAGACCAAAAGACTCAAGTACTTTGGGAAAATTACCGTAAAATGTTATTCAAACTTGATTACCCATGTGCTTTTGAAGATTTACAAGGAAATCGGTTTATGGGACTCATTAAAGAGGTAACTCACGAGGGTAAGTTGGCTGTAATGTTGGAAAATGACTCTGTTGTTCAGTATGAAGTCAAAGAAATCAAAATGCTGTTCTAAACTCTATTTTTTTGGAGTTATTTTTTCGTCGTATTTACCGGAAAACCGTTCCAAATTTCGGATATCGATATTGCCATCGGTATCAATGACTTTTTCGTCAATCAGCAGCTGAACCAGAAATTTCCAGTTTTTCTTTTGCAAAACTCTTGATTCTATCGTAACCTTTTGGTTGGGAAAAATAATTTTTTTGAAATCATCCTGAGCGCCGGTATCAGCTCCTACGTGTTGGTGCTGCAGGATTAACAGTTCTTCTTTCGAGTTGAGTTTGAATAAGTAAAACTCATTATTCATGGCTTTTTTATCAAATGAAAAAATGGGTTTGTTTTCTATCACAACCATATTGTTTTTAAACTCTATTTTCTGAGCCGAAATTTGGTGTGTAACAGCAACTATAAGCAGCGCCAGAACGGAATAAATTATCTTTTTCATGATTGCTCTCCGATTGGATTATGGGAGTTATATGTTGTTAGGTTATTTTAAATTCTAAAATTTGAATGACCGGTCCTTCGGTAACTTCTATCAAAACGGCTACGTCATCCAGGTGATTTAAATTGTCAGGAGCTTTGTAAGCAAACTCAAGTATGTAAATCAGGTTTGAATTGGATGATTTTTCAGGGATAAGCCTGCAGCGGGTTTCCATACCGAATGTCAGTGGATTTTGATCACGGCTGTGCAGTAAACTCGCAATTTTAGAATCCTTCACCACGTGTTCAATTATGCTGAAATTTAATGCTATGGTTGGTTTTATCATCTTCAATGAGTTTTAATTCTGTGTGTCTTTCATTTTCCAATGGTGATGCTGACATCGACAACTAAACTAATAATTATTTATGAGATATTGCTTCGGCAACTCAAAAAATGACAAAGCCCCTTTTTGAATTTTACTCGATATAAGGTTTTATATAACTCATTTAAGGTCAATTTGTTTTGTTTGTTTTTGTCCAAAATAAATCGGGAAAAATGCAGTTCGAAATTAAATTTTGAGTACCTTTATTTACCCTAAATTTTTTGTAATAACCTTTAATTTAATTTTAAGTTAATATGAAAAATTTTACGCTTCTTTTCACAGTAATTACCAGTGGTTTTTCTTTTAACTGTTTTGCACAACACAACGATGGCGTAGCAACTACTGCAAAATGGGGAAATACCATAGTAATGTCAGACAAAATGTCTGATAAACAATTTAAGGTTGAATCTTATCATGTAGAGGAAAAGATTAATCAAACCTTTGGTGGCAGCACCAGTACTTACACTGTTCCGGATATGAGTTTAGTGAATACTAACGATTTGGGACCTAACAACGTGAGGGTAATAAAACCCAAATACGTAAGAGCAAAAGTGACAGCTGTAGCCGATAATTTTCCTAATGCTTCAGTTAAGGCTGTAGGCGATTCTAAAGTGAGTCCATCTAAAACGGAACCCAATACTGCAAAAGCCGGAAATTCTTCGGTTAAAATTAATATTTTAAATACCTATGAGAGAGTTATCAGCAAAGGCTATAAATCGGTCGAAATGCTCAAAAAAGTAGCAGACCGTAGTTTTTTTGATGATGATTTGGTTTCAGCGGCAGGTTGGTATTGTGATTTGTTTGAAATGACCACAGATTTAGAGCCGGTATATTACTATCGCTATGCTCAATCTTTAATGGCCATCAATGAAACGGATAAAGCCAACGAAATGATGAAGTTATTTGAGTTAAAAGAAAACACCAAAAAATAATTCTGCTATCTTCATTGTACTGAGAAAATCAATGAAATTCAAAAGCCGATAAAGCAATATGTTTTATCGGCTTTCTCGTGGTATTTAAGAATTACCACTTTCCGAAAAGTTATTTGTTCAACCTATTCGGAGTTATCAGTTTAAAGTTTCTTTACTTGGAGTTCGTTGCTTTTCTATCTCAGAAAATTTTGGACGAAGGTCAAGAAGGTTCGTCTGGATATAGGACCTTGATTAATTTTGAAACAATGATCTACAGAAGCAGCTATTCTTACTCTGGAGAAATGTGGAAACTCCTCCGCAATGGTGTGGATGATGAATTTGCGCTCCTGTGGTTTCAGATTAGAAGTTAACTGATCGCCATACATTATTTTGCAACGGGTGTCTACGTTATTCCAACTCATGATTATATGTGTTTTTGTTTTTTTTTGAACGGGCACTCCACTATCCCTCTCACCAAAAGTCTCAAATTTGTAAGAGGGAGTGAAGCGGTAGGTATGTCTTTAATTTTATTCATTAACATTCTGCTTATTGTGAAAATCCTGCCCTAATCAAACAACTACAATAATTTCGGGCAGGGTTTTGCTTAACTAACCAAACTTAATTTATCTATCAGATTATCTGTATTAACAATTTAAATGCACGGTATGGAGCAACAGTGCAGGTGTTTCAAACGAATGGATTATGGGGTGTTATCCATTTTGTAACTTCTTATCTCAAAAAGTACAGTACAAAGTTCGTTATTGAATTTCAAAAAAAAATCCCCAACAATGGGGATTTTTGATTAGCTTTTTTCTTACTTAATAGTAGATCTAAAAGTCATATTTTCGTTCTATAGCATACCGAATTAAATCTGTTTTTCCATGAACATTTATCTTCTTGATGATGTTCTTGCGGTGAGTATCAACGGTGGTTTTCCCGATACAGAGTATGTCGGCTATATCTTGAGAAGAATGGCCTTCACCAATCAGACGCAATATGTCTTTTTCGCGGGCACTCAAAATTACCACTTCTTTGGTAAGGTCATCGATGGTCAGTATGGCATCGTCAAAATATTTTCCAACTTTATTCACCGTTCTGATGGCTTCTAAAACTTTTTGAAGAGAAGAATTTTTCATGATATACCCCGAGGCTCCGGCTTGTTTCATTTGTTCTACTGCTTCGGTCTGGTCAAACATGCTGAAAGCAATGATTTTAATTTCCGGAAATTCCTCTTTAATGATTTTAGTAGCGCTGATGCCGTCACGTTTGGGCATACGAATGTCCGTAATGACGATTGCGGGTCTTTTGTTTCTCACTAATTCAATGAGTGCATCACCATCATTGGCTTCTCCCACAATTTGAATGTCGGGTTGGTTGTTCAGGAATAATTTCATGCCGTCAATCAATGCTTGATGGTCTTCGGCTATAGCTAATGTTATCATAAAGGTAAATCAATTAGTATGGAGGTTCCTCTCCCTTCAGTACTGTCAATGGTGAAAGTACCGCCCATCTGTTCAACTTTCTTTTCAATATTTGTTAATCCCATTCCGTTATTTTTATTTATGTTTTTGGGATTGAATCCTTTGCCGTTATCTTCAATTATAATATTCAAACTGTCTTTATGTTGGGTTAATTGAATGATGATCTCACTTGCTTTGGCGTGTTTTATAGCATTGGTGATGATCTCCTGTATCATTCGGAAGATGGTAACTTCAATTGTATTTTCCAACTTTTCATCCAATCCGAAAGGGATGACCTGAATGTTTAATTTTCCGGCTACCGAAGCTTTTTCGACCATGTTTAAAATGGCAGGTAAAAGCCCTTCATTGGCAATTACTCCCGCGTTTTTGGCGTGAGCGATTCGTCTGATTTTTTGATATGCCTCTTCCAATAATTCGTCGGTTTTGTCAAAAAGTTGATTGGATTCTTCATGAGCATTCGCTTTGAGTTTTAAATTCTGAAAATTAAGCTTTAAAGTGGCCATTAAACTACCCAGATTGTCGTGCAAATCATTGGCAATTTTGATTCGTTCTTTTTCCTGTCCTTCCAAGAGTTTATCAATTTCTTTGAGCTCCTGATCTTTTAGTACATTTTCTAATTTCTGAGATTCGATGAGTTTTTCCTGCTCAGCAATTTGTTTCTTTTTGCTCAAGATTTTTATTCTGAAATAACCAATAAAAAAGATTACGATTGAAATGGCAAGAAACATCAGGAGAAGTAAACGGTTATTCCTGTTTTTTACTCTGAGATTCAGATTTTCAAGTTCTTTTTCTTTGGTTTCGTATTGAGCCTGAAGGTCGTTTATGATTTGGTTTTGCCTTCTGAAATTATCTTCTTCACCCAGTTTCTGTGCTAATAATATTTCTTTATACGCATTTTCATAGTCATGCAGTTTTTCATAATTCATAGAAATGTATTGATGTATCCTGCTCTTCATATTCTGAACATATATGACTATCGGTATTTTGTCGGCTTCACGTAACAGTTGAATAGCTTTCCGATGCTGTTTTTTGTAGTAATATACATTGGACAGATATACCATGTTAAAACAAAGGTCATCCAGATTATTGTATTTTCGTGAGATGTCTATGGCTCTTTCATAATAATAAATTGCGGAATCTCTTTGATTTAATCTTTCGTTATAAAGCATGGCTATGCCCGAAGCTATTTTGGCAAACATTTTTTCATCCTTGACTTTTTTATTTAATTGCAATGCTTTGAAGTAATACCGTTGACCAAGTTTGGGTTCACTATCCATTAAAAAATTGGCCATTTCATAGTTCCCTTTTGTGATTAGTTTGGGGTCTTTAGAATCAATAGCATATTTCAAGTACTCTTCGTAATATTTTCTGGAGGTGTCATATTTTATTCGTTCAACACTCAGGCCATAAGCAATTTCCAGTTTAACTTCCATTAAACCGGGAATACTGTCAATGGCTTCAAAAATATCTTTACTTTTTAAAAAATAATGATAGCTTTTATCATTAATATTTTCGTTTCCATACGCTTTACCCATCAGGTAGTATTTTCGGGCAATTTTGTCTTTGGAAACTTTTTTTTCATCTATTGCCCTGAGCAATTTAAGGGCTTCAAAGTTATTTCCTTTTTCAATAAGCTTGTTTATTTTCTTGAAATCAGTCGATTG
>CAYPSB010000006.1:25058-46190 GCA_964413435.1 uncultured Flavobacterium sp. | reverse complement strand
TCTGCATTTGCATCGGTACTATGGAAAAAAAGGAAAAGGCATTTCGGATTTTCAACAAAATTGAAATCTGTTACATTTGGTATCCCTTCCGGTTTTTCAATTTTAGTAAAGTCAATTGAAACATGGTATCTGTCTTTTGTTATTCTGGATAATTCCTCTCCCTCATCTCCTTTATATGTAAACTCACACAAGATTACATTCATCAATACGTTGTTATATTCCGATCTTTTACTAAGGTTGTAGTAAGTTATTGAAAAATCTTCCCGTTTGGGTGGATTGGGCAGGGCAATGTCTAAAGTAATAAGATTATTTCCCAAATCCAGATAGCCGGCAGCGGTATACGTCTGATCGTTCATGTTATTTTGGTTTATTAGTTACTGATTCAAAGTTGGGAAATTAAATTTAATAAAAAAATCCCTAACAATAGGTATTTTTTAAGGGTATTTGAAATTTAAATACTACAAATATCTTTCGGTTTGAACTTTAGTCTTTTAGTGTTTTTTTGAGTTTAAAATGATTTTATTTTTTTGAAATGGCGTTCATTATTTTTTTATGAACAGGAGTTCGATTTAATAAATTTTATCCCGCTAAGAAGGATATGGATTAAAATTTAGCCAAAATCAAAAATAATGTATCTTTGAACGCAAATGATTACCAAATGATTACTACGGAAACCAAAACGGCATTAGAACAGTATTTTCAACAATTTCGCAAGAATATTATAGGGATTGACCAAGAGTTTTATTCTCCTTTCGGGAAGAAAAAAATAATATACACTGATTGGACAGCCAGCGGAAGATTGTACCGACCGATAGAGGAAAAACTGATGAACGAATTTGGCCCGTTTGTAGCCAACACCCATACTGAAACCACCGTTTCGGGAACGGCTATGACCATGGCTTATCACGAGGCTAAACAAATCATAAAAAAGCATGTAAAGGCCAATGAAAATGATATTCTGATTAATACTGGTACCGGAATGACCGGTGTTGTAAATAAATTTCAACGCATATTGGGACTCAAAATCCCCGAAAATTTAAAAGAATATACCGCTTTACCCAAAGAGCTTAAACCGGTAGTTTTCATCTCTCACATGGAGCATCATTCTAACCAAACTTCGTGGTTGGAAACTATAGCTGATGTCATTGTAATACCAGCAAATGAAGAAGGATTATTTTGCCTGAACGAATTTAAAACACTATTGGATCAGCACAAAGACCGCAGTTTTAAAATTGCTTCCATAACTTCGTGTTCCAATGTAACGGGGATTAAAACGCCGTATCACGAAGTAGCCAAAATTATGCACCAAAATAACGGAGTGTGTTTCGTTGATTTTGCCTGTTCCGGACCTTATGTTGATATCAATATGCATCCCGATGAAGAAAGTTATTTGGATGCTATTTTCTTTTCGCCTCACAAATTTTTGGGTGGTCCCGGAACATCAGGAGTTCTGATTTTTAATAAAAACTTATACAAAAACAATATTCCCGATTGTCCGGGTGGCGGAACTGTCAGTTGGACGAATCCTTGGGGAGAACATAAATACATTGATAATATTGAAGATCGTGAAGACGGTGGTACTCCGGGTTTTTTGCAGGTAATCAAGACTGCTTTGGCTATTCAGCTCAAAGAGCAAATGGGTGTGGAGAACATCCTGAAAAGAGAACATGAAATCGTAGAGTTCGTTTTTTCGGAATTGAATGCTATTCCTAACTTGCATATTTTGGCCAACCAACACCAAGACCGTTTAGGGGTAATTTCGTTTTATATTGATGATTTACATTACAATTTGGGAGTGAAATTATTAAACGATCGTTTTGGAATTCAAACCCGCGGCGGTTGCAGTTGTGCCGGTACCTACGGGCATTATCTGTTGCATGTAGATCAGGAAACATCACACGATTTGGTTTGTCAGATTACCTCGGGCGATTTAATCAAAAAACCGGGTTGGATTAGAATGTCTATACATCCGACTACCACTACCGAGGAAATACAATTTGTTTGCAAAAGCATAAAAGCGCTGGCACAGCATCATTCAGATTGGTCAAAAGACTATTCGTACAACTCAAAAACTAACGAGTTTATGCACAAAGATGCTCAAAACAAAGAAAAAGAAATGGTGAAATCGTGGTTTAAAACCAACTAATCGTTTATTGTTGCTTTTTGTGTTTCCAACGTTTGTGTGTCCATAAATAATATTCCGGTGCTTCCAGAATTTGTTTTTCCACACGTTTTAAAAATTCATCCGAAATTTGATAATTGGGAACTGTCTTAGGGTCATCTGCCAAATATTCAAAAGTAGCTTCGTAATACCCACGTTTTACCTTGCGGGTTTTTAGAAAAATGACATTCATATCAAATCTTTTGGCTAACATTTCGGCTCCGGTATGTACCGGTGTTTCTATACCCATAAATTTAGCCCAATGATGCGTTTTACTCAATTGAGGCGATTGATCGCTGGCAAACCCATACACTCCGTAATGGTTGATTCGGGCATTTTTTTCGATGGTTTTGATGGTTTCTTTATTGGTAATTAAAGTGGCCTTGAATTTGGAACGAATATCGCGCACCAACTTGTCAAAATACTTATTTCCGATTTTTTTATAAATAGCAAAACCTTCAAAAGTGAGATGTCGGTTCATTGAAATTACCCATTCATACGAGGCATAATGGGCAAGCATAACGGCTATGCTCTTGTTTTGTTTTTCCAAATCTCGGCAAAGTTCCAAATTGGTGAAAACAAATCGTTTTTCCATTTCTTTTTCAGATATGGTCATGGTTTTTATCATCTCCAGAAACATATCGCATAAATGGTGGTAAAACTTTTTTTCAATTTGAAGACGCTCGGCCACAGAAAGATGAGGAAGAGCCATTGCAATATTATCACGCACTACTTTTTTGCGATACCCGATTACATAGTAAACCAATACATAAATTCCGTCTGAAAACAAATAAAGCAACCGAAACGGGAGTATTGAGATTAACCAAAGAATGGGATAAAGCAGAATAAAAATAAGAAATTGCATGCGTATAATTTTATGCAAATATAAAGTTAAATGTTATGTTAATCGACTGACCTTAACAATTCCTATAAGAAGTATTACTATTTTTACACTCGCGACTTTTGAGTCGAACTGCAGATAATAAATAATTTTACCATGCTCAACATCTTTTTGTTAGTCATAATTTTAGCCAATGTTCTCATCAGTATCAGAGGTTTTAATGATGAGTACTTTTTTCGAAAATACGAATTCCACGTAGGCAGTATACGAGCCGGAGAACAATTTAGAATGATTACTTCCGCTTTTTTGCATGTCGATGTTTTTCACTTGGCTTTTAACATGATTGCACTTTATTCTTTTGCGCCGGTCGTATTTGAAAGTTTGGGAAATTTTACATTTCTGCTGATTTATGGAGGCAGTCTTATTTTTGGAAGTTTACTCACTATGGCCTTTCACGGAAATGAATACAGTTACAGAGCAGTAGGTGCCTCGGGAGCTGTAACCGGAATTATTTATTCGGCTATTTTGCTGTATCCCGATATGACCATTGGTATATTTGGTGTAATTCCTATGCCGGCATATGTCTTCGGGATTGGCTATTTGTTGTATTCTATTTACGGAATGAAATCAAAAAGCGATAATATCGGACATACTGCTCATTTTGGCGGAGCCATAGGAGGGTATGTTATTACGCTACTCAAAGAACCTGCATTGCTTCAACACAGCACTTTTATGGTTATCTTATTAGCCATTCCCATTGTTGTTTTGTTCATCATGGCCAAAACCGGAAAATTATAATGGCACAACTTTTGGAAAGCAAAAAACATCATCATTAAATATATAAACTATGAAATCGAAGAATCATCAACCAAAAAACAATTTTATTCAAATGACTACCAAAGCAGCGCTGTTAATCGCCTTATTTTTTGCGGTTAGTGTACAGGCACAAGAACCAAAGGCCCAAGTACCTCAAATTTCCGTTTCGGGTGAAGGAAAAGTAAAAATTGTTCCCGATCAGGCGATAGTAACGGTAGGTTTTCAAAACTCGGGCAAAGATGCCAAAGAGGTAAAAAACCTTAACGACGAAGTGGTGGATAAAGTAATCAAGTTTTTGAAAAGCAGTGGTATACCGGCCAGCGATTACAAAACCAATAATGTTAGCTTGTATAAAAGTTATGATTATGATAAAAAGAAATACAACTTTCAGGCTAATCAAACACTGAGCATTACGTTAAAAGATTTGAAAAAATATGACGCCATCATGATGGGATTGAGTGATGCCGGAGTCAATACAATTCAGGGAGTAGAATTCAAATCATCTAAAATGGACGAATACGAGAAAGAAGCCCGAAAAAATGCAATACTGAATGCCAAACAAAAAGCCAATGATTACGTTTCGGTTTTAGGCCAAAAAGTTGGCAAGGCTTTGTTGATTACTGATAACTCTCAAGTTTATGTGCCTCAACCGATGTACAAAGGAAACATGATGGCTATGGCAGCTGACGGGGGACAAAGCAGAGAAACCTTAGCTGTTGGAGAGTTGGAAATTAACACCAACGTTAGCGTTACATTTGCATTAGAATAAATATTTTTCACGTATAAATAAAAAGTCTTTACGCCTGTAAAGGCTTTTTTTATTGGGTTTTTCAAGGAATGTTTATTGATGTCTAAGACATGTTTTATCAGCAAGTAAAGAGCAGCAAATGCCATTGTTGGATACTAAAAAAAACTTAAAGTTTAAGCAAAATCGGGAGCGTTTTGCCTATTTGTGTTAAATTTGCAATTGTATTCTTCTTACTAAAAAGAAGAAAAATTTACTGAAAACAAAATCGGTATCGGTTCGTAAATCATCAAACAAATTTTAAGATTAAAAAAAATGTATTATGCTTAATGATCAAATATCTTTAAGAATAAAAACGTTGGAAGGCTATGATGCTTTAGACACCACACCCGAGCAGATGTTTGATGACATTACAGCCATCGCCTCGTCTATTTGTAACATGCCCATTGCTTTGATTAGTTTGTTGGATGATAAAAGGCAATTTTTCAAATCTCATTTAGGAATATCCATTAGCGAAACACCAATTGAATTCTCTTTTTGCGTTCACGCCATAGAAAAACCCGAAAATATCTTCATCGTTGAAGATGCCCGATTGGACGAGCGATTTAAAAATAATCCTTTCGTTACTTCTGATCCGAATATAGTTTCTTATTACGGCATGCCACTTTCTTCCGGTAATGGAATTGCATTTGGAACTTTGTGTGTTATTGATAATAAAGTAAACGTACTGACCGAAGAACAAAAAAAGGCATTGCAAAGTCTTTCACGACAAGTTGTTCATTTACTAGAGCTCAGAAGAGCCAATAAATTATTAAGGTCTTATCAAACCCAATTAGAAAATTATTCCAGCCGCATGGAGGATTTTGCTTACATGGCGGCTCACGATTTAAAAGCTCCGGTTAGAACAATAGGTTCTCTTATCAAACTGATTGAAGAAAATCACAAAGCGATTTGGGATGAACAAGATGAAATGTATTTCGATTTTCTTTATGAGAGTTTGGAAAAAATGAATACTCTGATTTTGGACTTGCTAGATTTTGCCAAAGTGAATACAGTAGGGGAGGAAAGTAAGGAGAAGATTAATCTGAACGAATTAATATCGGGTGTTTTCGAAATGTACACCACCGGAATTGCTACAAACAAGCCTATTCTCAATTGCCCGGTTCTCCCTGAAATAATTTCTTCAAAAATAATCCTTACAGTTCTTTTCCAGAATTTGATAGGCAACGCAATTAAATACCAGGCCAAAAATAATGTACCTAAAATTGACATTGCTTTTTCAGAAACCGAAAAAGAATGGATTTTTACCGTGCAGGACAACGGTATCGGAATCAAAGAAGAACATCTGACCACTATTTTTAAACCGTTTAAAAGACTCCACTCACAGTCTGAATTTGCCGGAAGCGGACTTGGTTTAGCTGCCTGTAAAAAATTAATTGATAATCTGAACGGAAAGATTTGGGTTTCCTCTGTCCCGGGCGAAGGAACCAAAGTGAATTTCTCAATTCCGAAATAATTATAATCATTCAGCTTAACTCCATCTACTTTGAGAGTCTTATTTCACTGCTCAGCAGCTCTTTATTATTTAAATAATTGTAACAGTCTGTTGTGAAATAAACGATATCGTGGCGGTCAAAGCCTGCATGGTAACAAAAAGTAATACATTTCAAGCGTTCATGTTTAGTCATTTTTCATTACGCTGGTTAACAGATTAAATGGTTTTTTTAAAGAAAAATAAGCTAAAAACAAAAGATTTCACCCTTATATTAGAATTAGTTTTTTAACTTTGAGGAACAGCGAACCTTTTTCAAGAGGAATTAATTTGTTTACATACATATAGGTCTTATTTTATATTATGATTTCGATTTTTTATTTTTTCAAAGATTTTTATTTATGATTCATTTTATTAAGAAAAAAACGCAAGGTGTTTTTTAAATAGACTCATATTCGTGTTTTGTGCGTGTTATGAAGTCTGAATAAAGGAATTAATGTAGTATCAAAAGTTGAACATGAATAAAAATCAAAATAAAAAACTTGACAAGGCTTCAACAGAGGCAGATTTCAGTACGCTTTTTCTCCACAATCCTATCCCGAACTGGGTATATAGCGTAGAAGATTTCAAAATTCTCGATGTCAATCAATCTGCGGTACAATTATACGGATACACAAAGGACGAATTCCTGACCTTGACCATTTTAGACCTTACAGATAAAAATGAAAGTTCTAAAGTCATTGAGGTTCACAAAAATACAGCTCAACAAGAAGGCGCCATTCATTTCGGGATTTTCAATCATCAGAAGAAAAATGGAGAACAATTGCTGATGGACGTCTACGGATACAAGTTGACTTTCAAAGGGAAAGAAGCTATCATGGTGTCTTCTGTCAATGTAACCGAAAAAGAAGAAGAGCAGCGGCTTAAATTGTTAGAGAGTTTTATTGCCAACACCAGTGATGCCGTGATGATAACCGAAGCCGAGCCTTTTGATGAACCGGGTCCGAGAATCGTGTATGTTAATGAAGCTTTCACCAAAATGACCGGATATTCGCCCGATGAAGTAATTGGCAAATCTCCTCGACTGCTTCAAGGACCTAAATCAGATAAACAAGCATTGGAACAACTGGGTAAAGCACTCAGAAATTGGGAGCCTTGTGAGTTAACCACCATCAATTATAAGAAAAACGGAGAGCCGTTTTGGATTAATTTTTCCGTTTCTCCCGTAGCCGATGACAAAGGGTGGTTTACCCATTGGGTGGCCGTTGAACGCGATGTCACTTCTGCCAAAAACGAACAAATTCAAAAAGAATTACTGGCTAAAATTAGCAATGTGTTCAACGAAGGAATTGACTTGAAAACCTCATTGCACCAATTGTGCCGACTGATAGTTGAATATGGCGATTTCAACTTGTGTGAAATTTGGCTTCCTTCCATTCATCAAAAAACGATACGCCTTTCCTCTAAATGTCAGGGAAGTCAGATTGCTCAGGACTTTTATTCAACCGCCGGAAATATCACTGAAATGCTTTTCGGAGAAGGACTTCCGGGTAAGGTATGGAAGGATGGAAAGTCAATTGTTTGGGGTGATTTGGATTCAAATACGCAATTTTTAAGGAGAAAAGCCGCTGAAGAAGCCGGAATAAAATCGGTGCTTGGGCTTCCTTTAAAACATCAGGATAAAATTGTGGGTGTTTTGGTGGTTGGAACCTCTGAAGATATGGTTTCCATACAACAGCATCATCCAATTTTGGCCAAATTTGAAACTTTTATAGGGTCAGAAATCAACCGCAAGCGTCTCGAAGGTGATCTTTCGCACTTGTTTGAAGCACTGCCTGATTTGATTTGTTTAGCCGATTTTGAAGGCCGATTTCTCAAAGTAAATAAAGCCGGATGCAGGTTGTTGGGGTATGATGAATCGGAATTAATAGGTTTTCCGTTCAATGATTTTGTACATCCTGCAGATAAACATCAGTCAAATGACGAAATACTGAAGCTGAAAGAAGGTGAAACGGTTTTTCGGTTTGAAAACCGCTACATCACTAAAACAGGTGACGTAATTTGGCTCAGTTGGCATTGTAATTCTTTGATAGATGAAGGAGTCATTTATGCCACGGCCAAAAATATTACCGACGAGCGTAAACTGAAAGAGTTGTTAAACGATGCAACCAAAATGGCCAATATTGGTGGATGGGAAATCGATTTAATCAATAACCGATTGGTTTGGTCTGAGGAAGTGCATAAAATTTACGATACAACTCCTAACAGTTATAATCCTGAATTGAGCTCTGCCATTGATTTTTACAGAGATGATTACAAAAGCTTTGTAAAAAGAATAGTCGAATTCTCCGTTGAAACCGGTAAACCTTTTGATTTTGAAGCGGCATTAATCAGTGCCAAAGGAAATGAAAAATGGGTGAGAACCATCGGGCAATCCGAAATGCTCGACGGAAAATGCATCCGCCTTTTTGGAAGTTTTCAGGATATTACCAGCCTTAAAAAGGCCGAACACAGACTCCAATCCATTACCTACGACCTTCCTGGTGTGGCGTTTCAATATTATTTGTATCCGAATGGAGAAGACCAAATGATTACCGTTTCAAAAGCCTCCGAAAAAATTTGGGAATTATCTCCTCAGGAGTGTGAAGAGAATAATAATTTAATTTGGGATCAAATCAAAAGAGGCGGGAATTATGAAGAAGTAGTATTGAGCATCAAACAATCAATAGAAAATCTAACCCAATGGCATTGTCAATGGAGGAATATCTTACCCAGTGGTGAGGTAAGATGGCATGAGGGTTTTGGAACTCCGTATCGTTTAGCCGATAATACCATTATATTCAACTCGATGGTATTTGACATAACAGATGAAAGGAGGGTAACCAATTTATACGAAGAAGTTTCCAAAATGGCGCGTATAGGCAGCTGGGAAATGGATTTGATTAAACAACCGGGAACCGATGCCATGTACTGGTCTTCCATCGTCAGGGAAATTCTTGAAATAGACGATACCTATGACCCTTCACTAAGCGGTGGTTTTGAATTTTACAAAGATGAAAGCAAGCAAATCATACAAAATGCAGTAGAGCAATTAATTCAGCAAGGGACAGAATATGATGAAGAATTATTGATTGTAACCAATTCCGGTAAAGAAAAATGGGTGCGATGCATTGGTAAAAGTGAGCGCATTGATGGTGTATGCACCAAGATATTCGGTAGTTTGCAGGATATAGATTCCATGAAAGCCACTTCGCTTTTGATAAAAGAAATCATAGGCAGTATTTCGGATGCCTTTTTTGCAGTAGATAAAAACTGGAATTTCACGTATTTCAACAAAGAAGCCGAGAAGCTTTTAGACAAAAAAAGTGAAGAGGTATTAGGGAAAAATATTTGGGACGAATTAAAAGCCGCCAAAGGAACCGAGTTGGAGACCATTTATCGTAGAGTAGCCAAATCGGGAGTTTCGGAGAGTTATGAATATTATTATCCCGGCAATAACTCTTGGTATGAAATAAATACGTATCCTTCCAGTGGCGGAGTTTCTTCTTATTTTAAAAATATAGACGAGCGCAGGAAAGCCGCAGAAGATTTGCAAAACGCCTACAAAGAAAAAATCAAAATTATCGAAAGTATCGGTGATGCTTTCTTTACCATGACCAATGATTTTACGGTAACCTATTGGAATAATACCGCCGAGAAACTTCTGGGAGTAAAAAGAGAAGAGCTATTGGGTAAAAACCTGTGGTCAGTTTTTCCGGGAGCGGTTGATTTACCTTCCTACTACAACTACCACAAAGTATTGGAGACTAAAGAACCCATAACTTTTGAAGATTTTTACGGAATATGGCTCGAGGTTAATGCTTATCCTTCAAACGAAGGAATCACAGTTTTTTTCAGAGATATAAGTCTCAGAAAAGAAGCCGACTTCCGATTGCAGAAAGCTTATGAAGAAAAGAATAGAATTTTGGAAAGTATCGGTGATGCCTTTTTTGCCGTTGATGCTGATTGGATAGTGACCTATTGGAATAAAGAAGCCGAAAATGTATTAGGCAGAAAAAAAGAAGCTATCGTCGGGCAAAACCTCTGGGAAGCATACGCAGATGCAGTTGATTCTGAATTTTACCGACAATATCATAAAGCAATTAATACCGGTGAAAACGTAACTTTTGAAGAATTTTATCCTGCTCTGAATAAATGGTTCGAAGTAACGGCTTATCCTAATGCCGAAGGGTTGTCGGTTTACTTCAAAGATGTAACCCTCAGAAAACAGACCGATATCAGAATTCTGGAAGCCAACGAGCGATTCGAAAAAATATCTGAAGCTACAAACGATGCCATTTGGGACTGGAACATTACGGAAGATTCTTTGTATTGGGGAGAAGGTTTTAAAAAGTTGTTCGGTTACGACATTGAAAATATAACACCAACACTAGATTTTTGGGCTTCTCTGATTCATCCCGATGATTTAACCTCTGTGCTGGATTCTGTGAATCAGTCATTAGCAGACAAAAGCAGTAAAAAATGGAGTCGGGAATATCAGTTCAAAAAAGTCAACGGAGACTACGCTTATGTGATTGATAAAGGATTAATCATCAGAGACAAGAAAGGGGCAGCCGTACGAATGATAGGAGCTTTGACTGATATCACCTACCGAAAACGATATGAGTTAGAATTGTTTGAATTGAATGTTTCATTGCAAAAACACGCTCAGGAACTTGAAATTGCCAACGAAGAGTTAGACCAATTTGCTTTCACGGCCTCTCACGATTTACAGGAACCGTTAAGAATGATTTCCAGTTTTATGGATTTACTCAAAAGAAAATACGGTGACCAACTCGATGAAAAAGCCCACCAATACATTCATTTTGCTACTGATGGAGCTAAACGAATGAAAAAAATAATTATTGATTTGTTAGAATACTCAAGAGCCGGAAGGTATGCCGAAGTTTCGGAACCTGTTGATTTAAACGAGGTGTTTCAGGAGTATTTAAGATTGAGACGCAAAATAATTCTGGAAAAAAATGCGGATATCAATTTTGGAGATTTACCGGTGATAACAGTTGAAAAAACTCCTTTGGTACAAACGGTGCATTCTCTTTTGGACAATGCCGTCAAGTATTCGAAATCAGATGTATCTCCTCAAATTCATTTTTTAGTACATGAAAAAGATAATGAATGGATTTTTGAAGTAAAGGATAACGGAATAGGGATTGATGAACGATTTTTTGAAAAAATATTTATTATCTTTCAGCGATTGCACAATCGGGATCATTACGATGGTACCGGAATCGGATTGGCTATAGTCAAAAAACATGTTGAAATGTGGGGAGGAAGAGTTTGGGTTAAATCAGAACCGGGTAAAGGCAGTTCCTTTTACTTTACAGTAAATAAATAAAAAAAACACTATGAAAGAAGTACATATTTTATTGGTAGAAGATAACGAAGGCGACATCATTCTCACTCTCGACGCTTTTGAAGAAAGTAAGGTCAAGACCAAAATCAGTGTTGTGAAAAACGGTCAAGATGCCCTTGACTTTCTTTATAAAAAAGAAGTATTCAGCCAAGCAGAGCGTCCCGATTTAATTCTGATGGACATTAACATACCCATTTTCAACGGTCATGATGTACTGAAAATAATCAAAGAAGATGAGTCTTTGAAAACCATTCCGGTGATTATGCTGACCACTTCTTCCAACCAAAAAGACATCAACAAAGCATACAAAAATCATACAAACAGCTATGTTACCAAGCCCATAGAAATGGATGATTTTTTGAAGGCTATCCTCAAAATAGAAGAGTTTTGGTTGCAACTGTCCAAGTTTGCTGATAAATAATTCTATGTAACTGTTAAAAGAAGAAACCTTCAGTAGTCTATAATCTGGTTGCTTTTTTTTGCATTTGACAGTTGAGCCTACTTACAAGAGTCAGGCTAATGTCTTCGCATCTAATCTTTTTTTATCATTTCTTTCCGCACAATGAAGCAATTGTGAGGCAATTTTCTTTTTTTATATCTCAATTTCCCTCCGTATTATCAAGAGATACAACAGTTTTATAAAATTTTATAAATCATTTTAGGAATTGTACAAAACCCGGTCTGAGTCAATGCCGGTACTTTGCACCATCAAATTAAATCTCCAAAAAATGAGAAAGAGTATTTTACTGTTCAGTCTGATTGTATCATTTTCTGCAAAAGCTCAATTGGTTATCGGTAGTCAATTGCCTGTTTTGTCTCTGAACGATGTTAACGGAAAAACGATAGAACTGGTTTCCAGTACTAATCAATACACTTTGATTGATTTTTGGGCTTCGTGGTGCGGACCCTGCAGAAAGAAAAATAAAGAACTGGTGCAGTTGCAAAAAACGCATGCTGAAACAGATTTAAGAATTATTGGTATTTCTCTGGACAGCAATACCCAAAAATGGATAAAAGCCATTGAAAAAGATGGTATTAATTACCAACAGTTGAATGATCCAAAGGGTTTTGACGCTCCTTCAGCCGTGCTGTTTGGAGTAGAACAACTCCCGGCTTCCTATCTTTTTGATAAAACCGGAAAACTCATAGCAGTAAATCCAACACCGGAAGAAATTTGTAACATATTAAACTCAAAATAAAAATGAAAACAAAAATTTTGCTCGCGATACTTTTAGTGTTCGCTACCCGAATCGTATCCTATTCCCAAATCACTAAAGCCGAAATCATGGCCACTGGGTTAACGTGTTCTATGTGCTCCAATGCTATAAACAAGCAGTTGAAAGCCTTGCCCGAAGTGGAAAGCGTGACAACTGATTTGAATACCAATACATTTACTGTACAATTAAAAAAGGACAATCAAATCACTCCGCTAACCTTGAAGCAACGTGTGGAAAAGGCAGGATTCTTTGTAGGTTCGATGATTATTACATTGAAATTAGACAATCCGAAATGGAACGACAAAACTAGTCTCACTCAAAAAGATTATACCTATGTTTTGGTAGATAACGCAACAAATCAGGTAAAAGATCAGATTGAAGCCAAGGTGATGGACAAAGGATTCCTTACTCCCAAAGAATACAAAAAGATGCTGAAATCACTGTCTAAATATCCTACTTATACAGCAGCAGATGAAAAAACGTTTCATTTAAAACAACTGTAAGATGAGGTCATTGGTCATCACGCTTATAATTTTATGGTCTTGCCAAATGAAGGCTCAGGAATTGTTTGTAGTAACCGAGCCGGCCAGCAATGCACCGGCGGGTTCTCTGGGGTTCAAATTGGGAGAGTCTTTAATGAAAGAAAAATATAAGGACGGTTATAATTATCACATGATGCCCGAAATTACTTGGGGTGTCAGCAAAAGTTTGATGCTCCGAGCCTCCGGATTCATCAGCAACCGAAACAGTACCAGCAGCGATTTAAAAACCGAAGGAGGTTCGCTTTATGCCAAATACCGATTTGTATCGACCGATGATTTACACAGTCATTTCCGCATGGCAGCATTTGGACGTTACAGTTTCAATAATGCCGATATCCATCAGGAAGAGATTGAAACTATGGGACACAATTCGGGTTTCGAAGCCGGTATAGTGGCTACCCAACTGATTCAGAAAGTAGCCATCAGCACGTCATTGAGTGTTGAAAAAGCACTTGATAATGAACCTGACAATCCTTTTCCGGATTCTCAAAGCAATCGAGCAGTCAATTACACTTTGTCTATCGGTAAACTGATGTATCCAAGGCATTATTCAGATTTTAAACAAACCAACATCAATCTGATGCTCGAGTTTGTGGGACAAACCTTAAACGAAAATCAAAGATCATTTTTAGATGTGGTGCCTTCCGTTCAATTCATCATCAACAGTCAGGCGCGTATTGACCTGGCTTACAAGCAACAATTGTACAGTTCGATGTTGCGTTCGGCTCCTAACGGAATCTACCTGAATCTGCAGTATACGTTCTTTACCTTTAGAAAAAACAAGTAAAATGAGTAACTTTAATTAAAAAGAAAAGATGAAAACACTAATTTTTTCCATTACGACCGCAGTTCTTGGTTTTTTATCTCAAAATGAAAACAGCAATACTAAAGAACTCAAACCAATCATTTATTCCCAAACTTCATCTCCAATGAGTGATATTGTTGAGGGGTATTTGAAAATTAAAAATGCTTTAATTAAAAGTGATTCTCAACAGACGGCTCAATCGGCTGAAGCATTGGCAAAAACACTGAACTCTTTTACCCCGAATGACAAAACAACTGCTCAGAAAGCAACAACAATACAAATAACAGAGCAGGCCAAAAAGCAAGTAAAACTCATAGTTTCAAATGCCGGAAAACTCGACAAGCAACGAAAAGCTTTTAAAGAACTAAGCAAAAACATTCAGGAGCTGATAACTGCTTTAGGAACGTCACAAAAACTGTACGTTGATTTTTGTCCGATGTATGAAGGAGGCGCTGTTTGGATCAGTGAAAGTAAAGAGATAAAAAACCCGTACTACGGCGCACAAATGCTAACGTGTGGTAAAATAAAAGAAACCATCGAATAATAACTCAAATCATACGATCATGAAAAAAATAGTTATTGCAGCAGTTCTTATCGCTTTCGGTATGGTATCCTGCAAACCAAACGGGCACGAGACCACCGGCACACAAGAACAACAACAGGAGAGCCCAAAAACGCAAAATGACAGTACAACCGGCTTAAAACCTGCGGAAGCAGAAAACAAGCATGAAGCTGAATTCGCCTGCCCGATGCATCCCGAAGTGCACGGCAAAAAAGACGATGAATGCCCCAAATGCGGTATGAAACTCACAGAACCGGTTTTGAAAAAATAAGGATAAACTTTTTTCAGGTTGGTATAACAGTCTGATAAGAAGTATTTAATGCCGAAAAAATGAAAAGAATACTAATATTGCTCTTGTTGAGCACAACCGTTATTTTGGGTAAAGCAAAGGCAGAGGTTACTCAGCTTTTGTTTCAGCAGCAAACAGACAGCTACACTTGTGTCATGCACCCGGAAGTTCACTCCAAACAACCCGGAAAATGCCCCAAATGCGGAATGATTTTAGTGAAGGAAAGAAAGACCAAAGCAAAGACTGTACTTCCCAAGCACGACAATTCGAAACCTGCAGCGGAAACAAAAAAGGAAACCAGTCATGAAATGACTCAAAAAGCGGAATCTGTTGTTGAAGTTTCGCAAGAAAAGATTCCGGTTCCGAAAACCATTTCCAAAACAGTCCGATACGATTTGTACGTTCGGGATACGGTTGTAAACTATACCGGAAAGCCCAAAAGAGCGATAGCAGTCAACGGTCAAATTCCAATGCCAACCCTCACGTTTACCGAAGGGGATATAGCGGAAATCTATGTGCATAACGAATTAGACGAAGAAACCTCCCTGCACTGGCACGGCTTGTTTTTGCCCAACAAAGAAGACGGGGTGCCCAATTTGACGCAAATGCCCATTCCGCCGCACTCGACTCACTTGTACACGTTTCCGATTATTCAAAACGGTACGCATTGGTACCACAGTCATACCGAATTGCAGGAGCAAATTGGCATGTACGGTTCTTTTATCATGAATAAAAGACCTGAAGATCCGACTTTCAGAAAGGGTATTGATGATTTACCTACCATTCCGGTCATCTTGAGCGAATGGACGGATATGAAACCGGAAACGGTACACCGAATGTTGCACAACGCAACCGATTGGTTTGCCATCAAAAAAGGAACGACCCAAAGTTACGCCGAAGCCATTCGCAGCGGGCATTTTAGGACCAAACTTACCAACGAATGGAAGCGCATGAATGCGATGGATGTGAGCGATGTGTATTATGATAAATTCCTGATTAACGGTAAAAACCAAAACGAGTTTCCGCAATTTAAGGCCGGAGACAAAGTGCGTTTGCGCATTTCAAACGGCGGAGCATCAACATACTTTTGGCTTACGTATTCCGGAGGAAAAATTACCGTTGTTGCCAATGACGGGAACGATGTGGAACCAGTAGCAGTAGACCGATTACTGATTGCCGTTTCCGAAACCTATGATGTCATCGTTACCCTCCCCGAAGACGGGAAAGCCTACGAGTTTTTGGCCACCGCCGAAGACCGAACCAAATCCACTTCGCTCTTTTTAGGAAACGGAACCCCACAATTGGCCCCTCCGCTACCCAAATTAAAATACTTTGAAGGGATGAAAATGATGAACGACATGATGAAAATGAACGGCGATTTGGACGATATGGGCATGCAGATGTCGCTCAATCAAATGGACATGAATGTGGTCATGTATCCCGAGATTACCGGTCCCGAAATCCAAAAAACAAAGAAAAAAAATACGGAATCCAACCCGAATCAATACGATGGTAATGCGCTTTCCGATATTGTGACGCTCAATTATGCTATGCTTAAAGCCCCGCAGAAAACTTCGCTTCCCAAGGGTCCGGTAAAAGAACTGCGTTTTGAATTGTCGGGCAATATGAACCGCTATGTGTGGAGTTTAGACAACAAAGTGGTTTCGGAAACCGATAAAATATTGATTAAAAAAGGAGAGAATGTCAGGATAGTGCTTTACAACGGTTCGATGATGCGCCACCCGATGCACCTGCACGGTCATGATTTCAGAGTGATAAATGGCCAGGGCGATTACGCTCCGCTGAAAAATGTCATCGACATCATGCCGATGGAAACCGATACGTTGGAGTTTCATGCCAATGTTGAAGGCGATTGGTTTTTTCATTGCCATATACTGTATCACATGATGAGCGGCATGGGGCGTGTGTTTACGTATGAAAATCAGGCGGCTAATCCTTTGATTCCGAATCCGAAATTGGCACAGCGCAAACTGTTTGCCGATGACAGAGCTTTTCACATCATGGCCGAAAATGATTTTGCGACCAATGGGAATGACGGCGGATTCATGATACAAAATACGCGTTGGAGTATCGGTACCGAATGGCGATTGGGTTATAACGACATGCACGGTTACGAAACCGAAACCCATATTGGTCGCTATATCGGCAAGATGCAATGGCTGATGCCTTTTGTGGGTTTTGATTGGCGCTATCGCAAAATGGAAGAAGGCGAAATGGAAGAAAACCTCTTCGGACAAACCAACACCAAAGACAAAAGAGGCGTTTTCAGTTTGGGTGTCGAATATACGCTGCCAATACTAATCAAAGCTCAGTTTGAAGCCTATGACGACGGCAATTTCAGGGTACAGTTTGAGCGAATGGACATTCCGCTGTCAAAACGATTGCGAATGAATGTAATGTGGAATACCGATAAGGAATACATGGCTGGGCTCCGCTACATCATGACCCGAAACTTAGGCATCACCGCTCATTATGACAGTGATATGGATTTTGGGATAGGCGTGGGGTTGAATTATTAAAACGATGAGGTTGCGTCGGATTTGCATAACTTTGTATACGACGCTCAGTTAATTTTCTAAAGCAAACACAATGAAACTATCGGTCAAAAATATGGTGTGCCAACGATGCATCATGGTGGTCAAACAGGAATTGGAAAAAAACAATCTAAAAGCCGAAACGGTACACTTGGGTGAAATTATTTTTGAAGAAGAGCCAAGTGAAGCCCAACTCGCCGCTTTAAAACAAGGATTAACAGCTCACGGTTTTGAAGTGCTTGATGACCGAAAAGCCATGATTATCGAAAAGGTTAAGAACATTATCGTTACGATTATTCACAGTACTGATGAGGTAAATTTGAAGCGAAATTTCTCAGACATTATCGCCCAACAAATCCCGGTAGATTACAACTATATTAGTTCGATTTTTTCAACCACCGAAGGGATAACCATCGAGCAGTTTATCATTTTGCAACGGATAGAAAGGGTTAAAGAGCTGTTGGTCTACAATGAACTTTCGCTTAGTGAGATTGCTTATAAATTGGGCTACAGCAATGTACAGCACCTTTCGACTCAGTTCAAGAAAATAACCGGTTTGACTCCTTCTCACTTTAAGTCGGTTAAGGAAAACAAACGAAAATCGCTCGACCAGTTATAAAATTTTACACATCTTATCAGGAATTCTATAACAACCCAAAAGCAGTCTCATACTAATTTTGTCTCAACAAAAATGGAATAAGACATGCAAGAAACAAAAAGACTTCAGATTAAAGGAATGGTTTGCAACCGATGCATCTCCATTTTATTTGACGAATTGTCGCTAATTGGTTTGGAAATTATCTCCATCAAGTTGGGCGAAGTATTTTTCAAAGGACAGTTGCCTCACAATACCGAGGAACAGCAAATACAGGCCATTCTTGAAAAGTACGGCTTTGAATTGCTCAACGATAAAAAAGTATTGCTCGTGGAAAGCATCAAAAGCCTCGTAAAAAAAGGAATCGCATTGCAGGCAGCACAAAAAGAGATGCTAAAGTTTTCGGAGTATTTGAGCAACGAACTCCACAAAGAATACAATTACCTCAGTGCTGTGTTTTCGGATTATGAGGGAATGACGCTCGAGAAATACATCATCACGCAACGCATTTTACACGTAAAAGAACTACTCATCACGACCGACAAATCGCTCACCGAAATATCCGATGAATTGGGATACAGCAGTGTTTCGCATTTGTCCCGACAATTAAAAGCGTATACCGGTTTTGATACCTATCATTATAAAAACCTCAGAAATGCGGTCAGCGCTTAAACACGGAGTTTCAATGATCATCAACCGTAATGCGGCTCTGCTGGGCATCGCGTAACGGAACATCAAATCAATCACGGACCGTAGTCCCAATAGTTACATCATGAAAACAGTCACAGAAAATAGTCCCATCAAAGACAAAAAAAATGTGTTTACCAAACACACCTTTCCGGTAACCGGAATGACCTGTGCGGCTTGTGCCGTTAGTGTGGAAAGCATTATCAAAGCTACCGATGGCGTTAAAGATGCCGGAGTAAATTATGCCAATCAATCGGCTTGGATTGAATATTCGGATGCGGTTACCATAGAAGAAATTCAGAACCGAACCCGTTCCATCGGTTACGACCTCATTGTGGATGCCGAAGATCCGTTTCAGGAACAACAAAACCAACAACAAAAACACTACGAAGCACTCAAAAGAAGAACGTTCTTAGCCATATTGCTGTCGATACCCATTACCATCATCGGAATGTTTTTTATGGACATGCCCTATGGCAATTATATCATGATGGGATTGGCTACACCGGTGGTTTTTTATTTAGGACGCAGCTTTTTTGGCAATGCTTTCAAACAGGTCCAACACGGCAAAGCCAATATGGATACCCTAGTGGCTTTAAGTACCGGAATTGCCTATATCTTTAGTGTATTCAATACATTCTTTCCCGAATTTTGGCACCAAAGAGGACTGCATGCCCACGTATATTTCGAGGCGGCTTCGGTTATCATTGCGTTTATTTCCATCGGAAAATTGTTAGAAGAGAAAGCCAAATCCAATACCTCCTCGGCCATCAAAAAACTCATGGGACTACAGCCGAAAACGGTTACGGTCATCGAAAACGGTCAGGAGAAAATAACACCCATAGCCGAAGTAGTCATTGGTCATGTCATCTTGGTAAAACCGGGGGATAAAATTCCTGTGGATGGTCAAGTGACCGCCGGGGTTTCCTTCGTAGATGAAAGCATGATTAGCGGCGAACCCATTCCGGTTGAGAAAAAGAAAGGAGACAGCGTTTTTGCGGGAACCATCAACCAAAAAGGAAGCTTTGAATTCAGAGCGGAAAAAGTAGGAGGCGATACCATTTTAGCTCATATCATTAAAATGGTACAGGAAGCGCAGGGCAGCAAACCGCCGGTTCAAAAATTAGTCGATAAAATTGCCGGAATCTTTGTGCCGGTAGTCATCGGTATTGCGCTATTAACCTTTGCTGTGTGGATGATTTCCGGAGCTGAAAACGCCCTGACCCATGCTTTGTTGACTTCGGTTTCGGTATTGGTCATTGCTTGTCCGTGTGCCCTCGGATTGGCCACGCCAACCGCTATCATGGTAGGCATTGGTAAAGGAGCCGAAAACAATATCCTGATTAAAGATGCCGAAAGTTTAGAATTAGGCCATAAAGTAAATGCGGTTATTTTGGATAAAACAGGCACCATAACCGAAGGCAAACCGGTGGTTGCAGAATCGTTTTGGAAAGAAGGAATCTACGATGTCAAGTCGCTCAAAGCCATTGTTTATGCGATGGAAACCCAATCTGAACATCCTTTGGCGGAGGCTGTTACAGAGATGTTGCAGCAAGAAAACCTCCCATCGGTATCGTTGGATGTCTTTGAAAGTATTACCGGTAAAGGAGTGCGTGCACAAAAAGAGACAGAGCATTATTTCATAGGCAATAAAAGATTGTTGGACGACCATAAAATCAAAATCAATGAGGTGTTAGCGGCGCATGCCGAGCAGTGGCAAAAAGAGGCCAAAACCATTATCTTTTTCTCCAACGATACCGAAGCTCTTGCGGTGATGGCTATAGCCGATAAGGTCAAAGCCACTTCAAAAGAAGCCATCAAAACATTACAGGAAAACGGTATAGCCGTGTACATGTTAACCGGAGACAACCAACAAACAGCTCAGGCAGTAGCCCGTGAAGTGGGTGTAGCCCATGTCAAAGCGGAAGTACTGCCGGCCGATAAAGCTGCTTTTGTCAAAGAATTGCAGGCTCAAGGGAAAGTAGTAGCGATGGTAGGTGACGGTATTAACGACAGCCATGCCCTGGCCCAAGCCGATGTCAGCATTGCCATGGGAAAAGGGTCGGATATTGCGATGGATGTGGCCAAAATGACGTTGATTACTTCCGATTTGAATATGGTGCCCAAAGCTTTGAAACTATCGGGTAAAACCATCAACACCATCAAACAAAACCTTTTTTGGGCTTTTATCTATAATGTCATAGGCATTCCCGTAGCCGCCGGAGTCTTATATCCGTTCAATGGCTTTTTATTAGACCCGATGATCGCCGGGGCCGCTATGGCTTTGAGTTCGGTTTCGGTAGTGGGGAACAGTTTACGCCTTAAATCGGCCAAACTTTAAAAGAGAATCATTAATCAAATTTTTATACTTATGAATACACAAGAATTCAAAACAAACATCAAATGTACAGG
>CAYPSB010000006.1:16225-24958 GCA_964413435.1 uncultured Flavobacterium sp. | reverse complement strand
ATGAAAAAAATTAAAAAAGTAGGTATCATTACAGTATCTTCTGTATTGGTATTGTTCGCGCTGGTGGTAACGCTGTTACAGCCGGTATTGAGTTTTGGCCAAAATCCTCCTTACGAAGGCCAAAATGTGACGAATTGGAAAGCTCCGGCATTTGACCAATCAAAGAAAACAGTTTTGATTGTTGCTGATAACAAGCAAACCGAATTGTTTGACATGCTGGCGCCTTTCTATGTATTCAATGCCACCGAGCAACTCAATGTGTTCATCGTGGCCAAAACCGAAACTCCCATTCCGCTAAAGAAAGATTTGTTTGTATTGCCGCAACTGACTTTTGACCAAGTTGAAAAGATGAACCTTCAAGCAGCGGTGATTGTGATTCCTGCGCTTTCTGCCAGAGATGAAAATCAAGATCCGGTAATCATCAATTTTATTAAAACGCAGACGACGCCAACGACCAAACTGATTTCTATTTGTGACGGCGCTACCACTGCCGCAGCAACCGGACTTTACGACGGAAGACCCATTACCGCACATGCTACGGACTACGACTGTGTGAAGAAAAATTTTGACAAACCTGTTTGGACTCAAAATATAACCGTAACCCAAAGTGGTAATTTCTACAGTACTGCAGGTGTGGCCAATGCCGTAGACGGTAGTTTATTGATTGTCGAACAGCTTCTGGGGAGTGAAGTCCGTTCAAGAGTTGCTCGTCAGCTAAATTATCCACATGCTGATATTCAACTAAAGCACAACAGTGTTGCTTTGACCTTTGGAAATAAAATGTCAATCATCAGAAGAGTGCTTTTTAACAAACGAAAAAAGTTAGGATTGTTACTGCACAATGGTTTAAACGAATTGCGATTTGCTAGTATTGTTGATACGTACAGCAGAACATTTCCTAAAGAATTTAAAACGTTTACCCTTCAGGATTCCGTAGTGAAAACGCAATACGGTTTGACATTCATCCACAGCGGAGACAACAAGGTAAATCCAAAAATGGATGAAGTACATGTGGTGATGCCGGAATCGCTTTCAAAAGAAGAGGAGACCTATTTTAAAGGCATTGAATTGGTCAAGCAAAATTCGGAAGTTTACCCAATTGATCAATGTTTGATCCGAATTGCCAATCAGTATGGCGCTCATTTTGCCCAAATTGTAAAAGTGACGCTCGATTATAATTAAACCATAACGAGATTTCAATCATCAATCAACAAAACCCTCAGTACCGCTATGGACTGAGGGTTTTTCTTTGTCTTAAAAAAAAAGTAATAGTAAAGCGTTACTTTTTTAAAATGCGTTGTAACTGTCGGGCCGATTTGAAGCCGCATTGGGCTGCGATATATTCAATCGTGTATTCGGGATTGTTGACCAAGGTTTTGGCAAATTCAATTCGAAGTAAAGTAAGATACTCAATTATTGTAGTTCCTGTTTTTTCTTTAAAAACCCGGCTGAGGTTGCGCGGACTCATGGCCACCAAGTCGGCCAATTCTTCTATGGTATTGGCTGCCGAGAGGTTGTTGATCATATAATCTTGTACTTCGTGAATTTTGGGGTGAATGTGATTGCGGTAATCGAGATAAATACTTTTTTGGGTATGGCTGTCGTTTCTTCTGTAATATACCACCAGCCCGCGGGCTACTTTGTGGGTAAAGAAAGCTCCTTTTAATTCTTCCAGAATGGAAAGTGCCAAATCGATACCCGAACTGATACCGGCACTGGTGTACACGTTGTTGCTCTTCTTAAAAAGGACATCTGTCAGTACTTTGGCTTTGGGGAATCGTGCTTTCAGCGCATCAATCCGTCTCCAGTGCGTCGTACATTCGGTATCTTGGAGCAAACCGGCTTCTCCCAAGGCAAAAGCTCCGTTGCAAACCGAGCATACTAAAACCTTTTTAACAGACTGTTCTTTGAGCCAATTGAAAAAGTCTTTTTCAGCTCTGAACGCAATCGAATCCACATAGTCAAAGCTCATGCCCGGCATGAATACATAATCTCCTTCTTTTAATTTGGCTTCGCTAAAATGAGAAACATTACTGAAGGCTAAACCTGAATTACTGACACTATCAGCTGCATACGTGTAAAACTCGAGCTCTACTTCAAATCCGTAAAACTTGGCCTCGGTAAAGACCTGAAGAGGACCTGCGAGATCTAAAATTTCTACTGTAGGCGGTACTATAAACGCTATTTTTTTCATTTGATGTTGCTGTTTAAATAGGATTAAAAAGTAAAAGTAGTAATCGACTTTTCTTTTTAAGAGACGGTTTTACGTCAAAAATCGACAAAACGAAACGATAGGAGGCAGGCGTTTAAAATTTATCGCTCAATAAAAATAGGAAATAAAGGGATATCAATTACCTGCCCAATTTTAAATTTCAAATACTCCCTTTTTAAGGATTCCTTTGAATTTTACAGCTTTGAATGCTAGATATATTCCCACTAAAAAATCAAGTGACATACAAAAAAGGTCATAGTTTGGCGGGAGTAAGGTTGGATCTTGCCAAAAACCATAGCTTAAATCCCAAAGACCGTGTAAAAAATAGCCAAAAGCTATAAGCATCAGATTGCTTTTGGCCAGACCAAAATAACCAATGAAAAGGAAAATAATGGCCTGAGCGGATGCGATGAGAAAAGCCGAAGTATCGGTCCAGGTGAAACCCACATACAGAAATCCGATGGCACACAGTATCAACGAATAGATACTTTTTTTGTCGAATTGTTTTAAAAGTTCAAAAAGGAGTATTTGTGCCAACGCCATGGCAACTCCGATACTAATTGCGGTCATGTTTTCTATTTTTAATTAATTGTAATTACAAAAGTTTCGGTTCTTCCCAAGAATGAGAGGTCAAAGCAGCTTCTGATTTTAAAAGTATTGTTGCATAAATTCATTTGACAGTTGTCGGTCTTTCCGTTTGCCGGGTCGCCAATCGTACCGGAAATTTCGATGTTAACATCTTTTTTTGGAGACCAAAATACTCTCGAAATTTGCTGTACAAGCCTGGTGTTGTTTTGTACACAGGCTTTTGAACAGTAGAAGAACAGAGCAGTAATCATTGCTGCAAAAAACAGTTTCATGTTCATGATTGTCAGGTTTAAGATGATATAAAATGACATTTTTTCTTTTGTCGTGGCAAAGTTAGGTCGGTATTGATACCGCCAAAGTGACAACAAAACGTCATAAAAGGACAAGTAAAATGAGGATGCTGCTAGTTTTAGATTCAGAACGGAATGAATTCAGAGTTCACGTTTGAATCTGCGATTGAGTGGATAATGCAAAAAAACGAAAAACCCTGTAAATTTTAAAATTTACAGGGTTTAATATTTTTTTGTGGGGAGAGCAGGATTCGAACCTGCGAAGACTTAGTCAGCGGATTTACAGTCCGCCCTCGTTGGCCGCTTGAGTATCTCCCCATCGCTTAGCGCGGTTGCAAATATAAAAACACTTTTGACGTTCGCAAACAAAAACCGGGTATTTTATTGAAGGTTTTTTTAATGATTTGGTTTTGAGTAAAATAAAAAAATCTCCCGAAGGAGATTTTCAAAAGTAATGCTTATTTGTATTTTATTTCGCAGTCAATAGTTCGTTGATTTTAGCTTTTAATGCTTCACCGGTCAAATCAACAGCCACAATTTTTCCGTCTGCATCCAATAAAAAAGTTGATGGGATTTGATTTACACCATATTGAAGCGCAATCGGGTCATTCATTTCTTTCAGGTTCGAAACTTGTGTCCAAGTCAATTTATCTTTAGCAATAGCTTCTTTCCATTTTGCAGCATCATTGTCTAATGAAATGCTTATGATGTTTAGACCTTTAGCGTGAAATTCGTTGTAAAGTGCTACTACAGAAGGGTTGGCCTGTCTGCAAGGAGCACACCAGGAAGCCCAAAAATCAATTAAAGTCGCTTTGCCCAAGCTTTCTTTTAAAGATACCATTTTGCCTTCCGGATTGGGAGCTTTAAAATTAGGGGCCACGGCACCTATACTTACGTTGCTTTTGGCTTTCTCTTGTTTTTTGATATTTTCTAAATTCTCTGTTATTTTTTTACCCGGTTTGCTTTTTTTCAATGTTTCATCCAAAGTATTGTACACCGCTTCAATGTCAGCTGGTTTGAACTTAGGATTGTTAAACATAGCCTGTACAATCAAAACACTTATGAATGATTTTGGATGACTTTTCGGGTAATTGAAGGTATAATCGGTGATTCCCTTTTGAAGGTCTTCGTATTGTTTTCGCAACGAATTGATAGTTGCGGTGTCTTTGTTTTTAGTGGCTTCATTCATTTTAGCCATGTTTTTCATCTGAAAATCCATTACTTTTTTCTGAAGGCCTTTTTTGATTTTTCCCGATTCTTCGTTGAATTTGTAAAACTCATCGTTGCTGTACGTACCTGCAATTTTAGATTTAAAAACGCTGTCTTTATCTACCTCAATGGTGATTTCTCCTTCTTCTAAAATAAAAGGGACTTTACCGTTTACTTTTTGTATTTCAATTAAACTGATAGCCGGTTCATCCGCTTTTCCTTTGATTTCAAACTTTTCATCAACAATTTTAACGGTATCAACAGTCAGTAAGCCCATTCCGTTCGGATTTTCTTTTTGTAAAAAAACCAAACCCGATTTCAACCCTTTTACTTTTCCGGTAATTAAATATTCGCCATCGGCTACTTTACTACAAGAAAAGAGTGTTGCTGCTGCGGCTACTAAAACAAATATTTTTTTCATTATGTGTTTATTAAATTCTGTGCAAATGTATCTAATTTGCCAAGTGCACAAGGTGATATTATTCTTTTTTTATGATTTATTTTGGGTGGATGGACAAACAAATTGTGTACAAGGCACCGCAGTTTGCTTGATTCCGCTCATTCCTTTTTCGATATTGATAAAATTGTGAATGCCTCTCGATTTTAAAATGGAAGCCATGATAACAGAACGATAACCACCGGCACAATGCAAAAAGAAAGTATTGTCTTTCGGAATGTTTTGAAAGTTTTCATTCACGTTATCCAAAGGAAGGTTAATTGCATTTTCTACATGTTCTGCTTCAAATTCTCCGGGCTTGCGGGCATCAATCACCAAACTGTCGGGAGTGAGTTGCTGAGCAAAAGTTTCAGGTGAGATTGAGGTTATCGAATCGGTTTCAAAACCGGCTGTTGTCCATGCCTCTATACCTCCTTTCAGGTAACCCAAAACGTGATCAAATCCTACGCGCGACAAACGCGTTATGGTTTCTTCTTCGCGTCCTTCCGGAATGATTAAAAGTAGTTTCTGATTCACATCTCTTAGTAACGAACCAACCCAAGGAGCAAAATTACCCTGAATGCCGATGAAAATAGAGTTAGGAATATGGGCTTTTACAAAATCATTTTCATGGCGAACATCCAACACTACAACATCGCCTTGATTGGCAATTGCTTCAAATTCATTAGCCGAAAGCGCTATTTTGCTGTTTTTGAGTACGGTATCCAAACTTTCATATCCTTTGATGTTCAGTAATACATTCTGAGGAAAATAAGCCGGCGGAGTTCCTAAACCTTCCAGTAATTCTTTGATGAATTCTTCTTTGGTCATATCGGCTCTTAAAGCATAGTTGGTTTTCTTTTGATTGCCAAGAGTATCGGTAGTTTCTTTACTCATGTTTTTACCACAGGCACTTCCTGCTCCATGACTCGGATAAACAATCAGTTCATCGGCAAGTGGCATTATTTTGTTGCGCAACGAATCAAAGAGATAAGAAGCTAATTTTTCCTGAGTCAATTCCTCTGTCAGGGCTTGTGCCAAATCAGGACGGCCTACATCGCCTATGAAAAGCGTATCTCCGGTAATGATTCCGTGTTGTTTTCCGTTTTCATCAATGAGTAAGTAGCAGGTGCTTTCCAGAGTGTGTCCCGGGGTGTGTATGGTTTTTATGGTATAATTACCCACTTTAAACTCTTGATTATCTTCGGCTATAATGGCTTCAAATTCCGGATTGGCGGTTGGACCGTATACAATTTTACCACCGCTTTTCTTGGCTAAATCCAAATGTCCTGAGACGAAATCAGCATGAAAATGGGTTTCGAAAATATATTTTATTTTGGCGTTATCTTTTTGTGCTTTATCTAGGTAAGGTTGCACTTCACGCAACGGGTCAAAGATGGCTGCTTCGCCGTTGCTTTCTAAGTAATAGGCCGCTTGGGCAATGCATCCGGTGTATATTTGTTCGATTTTCATAAGAAAAAGATTTGTACAAAATTAAAGAATAGTGGTGTAAAACGGCTTGTATTTAAAAATACTTTATGAAAAAACTTCTTTATACAAAATCAAAACGGACATCGCTAAAACAAAGAATCCGAATATTTTGCGCAACAGTTTTTCATTGATGTGTTGTTGAATTCTCAGCCCAATGATAATTCCTATTATGGATATTGACGTAAATGTCAGTAGAAAAGTCCAGTCAATAGCACTGTTTTGTACATCGCCCAGAAACCCTATGAGTGAATTAATAGTAATAATCAGCAATGATGTTCCTATAGCTTTTTTTATGGGCAACTTGGCCAACTGTACCAAGGCCGGTATAATCAAAAAACCACCGCCGGCTCCAATCAAACCAATTAAAATCCCAACAAAAAATAATTGGATTACAACCATATACGGATTTTTGCTTTTTTCATCCTTTTCACCCACCACTTTTGCCGGTTTGAGCATAGAGTAGGCTGCCAAAAACATGACTACAGCAAAAATCAGCATTAGGAAAGTGCCCTTGTTGAGCTGGGAAGTTCCAAAATAAAAAATAACATCAGGCAGGAGGTGTATGATGAATTTTCGGGTGAGGTAAACACCTATCACAGACGGAATGGCGAATTGCAGGGCTGTTTTCGGGGCCACCAATCCTTTTTTAAAATTGCTGATGGTGCCAAAAGCAGAAGTCGTGCCTACGATGAATAACGAATAAGCCGTGGCAATAAGAGGGTTTAAATGCAGTACATACACCAAAATCGGGACGGTTAAGATAGAGCCTCCTCCGCCCGTAATACCCAATACTAATCCTATGCATAAAGCTCCGATATATCCTAAAAATTCCGGCATAGTTGTATAATTAAAGGCGTAAAAGTATGATAATTTGATGTAAAAAAACGGAGTAAACAAAGGTGTGCTATTCACCTTTAGTCACATGTTTGGTTATTTCCAAAATTTTACTGTGGTCAATCGGTTTGGAGAAATAGCCCATTATTTCGGGAAACGTTTTGGCTTTTTCTTTATCCTCATAGGCAATCGAAGAGCTGACAATGTAAATGGCGGTCTGGTCAGTTTTTCCGGATAGGGATTTTTCGATTTGCGTCATAAAATCCCAGCCATCCATGATGGGCATCTCAATATCGAGCAGAATAATTTCGGGCATTTTTTTGTTTTTTTCCAAATCAGCCTTAAAACTGTCCAATGCTTCTTTACCATTTTTAAAGGAAACAACATCATATTCGGTTTCCGACATGGCAATAATCTTATTGATCAATAATTGATAAATAGGATCGTCATCGATTATGCAGATTACTTTGTTTTTCATTTGAAGTAAATGGTAAATGTGGTTCCTTTATTGAGTTCACTCTCGGTTTCAATCTTTCCGCCCATGGCTTCCACTTGGCTTTTGGTAATAAATAAACCGATTCCTTTTGAGTCGGGGTTACCATTGAACGTTTTGTACATCCCGAATAATTTATCGCCATTCTTCGCCATATCTATACCGATGCCGTTGTCTTTTATTTTTAGTGTTTTTGAGTCGGCATCATAAGAAATGAAAATTTCCGGTTTTCTGTCGGGATGGCTGTACCGCACCGCATTGGAAATGAAATTTAAAAGAATACTTTCCAGATAGGCAGTGTTGTAATTTACTTCCACATCAGGGTTTACTTCATTGTGAATGACAGCATTTTTTTTAGCGATTTGTTCGGTCAGAACGGTTTTGGCTTTTTCAACATACTCATGAAGATTCAAGCGTTCAACAGTTAAATTAATATTGGTTCTGATGCTTACTACTTCGTTGAGATTGCTCATGGTTTCGTTTAGAGAAGCCGATACTTTTTTCAGCAAACCAATCATTTCATCGCGTTCGTCTTTGGTTTCGGCGGTTTCTAAAAAACTCGAAATGGTTTCAATATTACTGGTGTGTGAGCGCAGGTTGTGCGATACAATGTATGAAAAATTGAGCAGTCGTTTGTTTTGTTCAGACACAATTTCAAAGGATTGTTTCAACTCTTCCTCAGCTCTCTTCTTTTCGGTGATATCTTCTATAATGGCAATATTGTTGGTAGGCGTTTCATCTTTTTTCCACAACTTTGAAACGATCAGATTTACCCAAACCGTCCTTCCTGATTTGTGTATGTATCGTTTTTCTTCATCAAACTCATCAATGACTCCTTTTTTGAGCAAGTCCATATTGTTTATGTCATTTTCTGCATCATCCGGATGGGTCAATGATTGAAAATTCATTTGAATCAGTTCATTTTCGGTGTATCCCAGAATCCGGCAATATTCATCATTTACCGTAATGAAATTTCCGTTTTGTGCATCTACACGGGCTATGCCTACAGGAGCCTGTTCAAATATGGTTTTGAATTCGGCTTCATTGTACAGTATTTTCTTGGCTTGCTCGTATATCTGTAATTGCAGTTTGGCTGGTTTTTTCATGATAGAAGCCACCCAAAGCCCCGACATTAAAGCCAGTAATAACCCTAAAACGGAAGAAGTAGTTACCTGATGCA
>CAYPSB010000006.1:0-16125 GCA_964413435.1 uncultured Flavobacterium sp. | reverse complement strand
CCCGACATTAAAGCCAGTAATAACCCTAAAACGGAAGAAGTAGTTACCTGATGCAGTATTCCGTTTTTCTCTCGGGCAATGAGATACAGTTTCCAATCCCCGTCAGGAATGGTTATGGTTTGATAGTATTTTTTAGAGAAATCTTGTTTTTCAGGAAGATAAAATTCTTCTTTATGAGTATCGGGGTTTACTTTTGAAAACTGAAAGTAATATTTACTGTTGTTAATCGATTCTATGCCCGAAAGCTTAAACAGGGTTTCCAGTTTGATGATGACAGCAGAGAATCCCCAGAATTTATTGTTTTTAAAAACCGGCAATCTGCCCACAACTCCTATGCCGCCTTGCTTGAGTTTGAGAGGACCGGCAAAGTATATCAGTTTTGTTTTTATCGATTTCCGGGCTTCTTTTTGCACACTCGGGGTGTTCAAGATGTCATAATTAATGGCACTTTCATTCCCGTTCAAGGGATATACATATTTGATAATTCCATCCGGAACCAATTGAACAGCGTCTATGCTGGCGTTGGAGTTAACCAATTGTGGCGCTATGATATCAAAGTTTTCAGGAACTCCCTTGTCGTTGATTGTCATGGCCAGTGTTAGCGTAGCTGTATAGCTGTTTTTTAAAACCTGTTGGATGTTTTGATGTACAACATTAATGATGTTTGACATTTCATGTTGCTGGTTTTCTTTAATCACTTTGTAGCGTAAACCCACTACAATACTCAGCAGCATCAGCAGCAATAACGATACAAGAGCACCCGTGGTATTGGGTCTTGTTAAAAACCATTTAGAAAGTTTAATCCAAGTTTTCTTGAAACTCATAGAGTTATTGCTTCGGGTTAGGAGGATATACAGGTTCATAAAGATAATAAAAAAAATAGTTTCATCCTATAATAATCCTTCATGAATTTGCTTTTCACACTTTAAATTTCCGTCGTCATTTTATTTTAATCTGTTTTTTTGAAAATTTGAACTTTAAATAGCAAAGTCATAATTGATTGTGTTTGTCTAACGATTTAATTTTTAATGAACTAAAGAAGGAGATCTTGTTTTGTACTATTTTACTTGTTACACCTATGTTTTTTTTCTTTCTTCGTTTTAATTTTTTTCTAATTTTGGCCTCCAAATGAGAATAGTAGCGTTTTTAGGATATTTGTGTTTTCTGCTCTGCGGTGGCGGCCATACTTTTTATGCCAATACTCAGCCTCAAACAGACCATCTTGGAATCACTGCTGCTGTATCTGAAAGTCATCAGACAAAATATAATGCTGCTGACCAATTTACCATTGTAATCGATGATTCGGATCTTGACCTCGAAGAAGAACATTCGGGTGGAGATGAGGTAAAACAAACTACTGACACCGATTTTGTTGCTATCACCGGAAGTTTGTTTGATGATTGGGCTGCCTTATATTCTTATTTTACCCATTTAAATTACTACAACAAAGGCCTTCCGACTTCACAGGCTTATGCTCGGATTTCATCTCCGATTTACATCAAAAACAGAACTTTAAGAATTTGATTTCTGCTTACCGGCGGTCGCATCAGGCATATTCAGTAGTGCCTGTATGTGGGTGTGCAGTAACCTTTTTGCTTTAGCATAATCATCATGGTTAGGCCTTGACCGCTTGTATTTACATCCATAAATTTTCTGAATCCAACGCGTAAAATCGCTCCAATTCCATTAAAACCATGAAAAGAAATGTAATTTTCACTGGCCTAGTTGCCATGTTGTGCTTGGTAAGTTGCACAACCAAAAAAGAAGAAAAAGAAGAGATTACCAAATTTACCGTAACCAATGCCGCTGTTGTCGACACTTCGTTTACCAAAGACTATGTGTCACAAATCCGCTCTGTGCGTAATATTGAGATTCGCGCTCAGGAAAAGGGATTTCTGCAAAACATCTATGTTGATGAAGGACAATACGTAACTGCCGGACAGGTCTTGTTCCGCATCATGCCTCAGTTGTATGAAGCCGAATTGCAAAGAGCTGAAGCCGAAGCCAAGGCAGCCGGAATTGAATTGCAAAATGCCAAAGTGCTTGCCGACAAAAATGTAGTGTCCAAAAGCGAACAAGCTATGGCTCAAGCTAAGTTTGAGCAAGCCAAAGCCGAAGTTGCTATGGCTAAACTGCACTTGTCTTTTACCGAAATCCGCGCCCCTTTTTCGGGAACTATTGACCGCATCCCTAAAAAATTGGGAAGCTTAATTGACGAAGGTGAGTTGTTGACTTCGTTGTCAGACAACACCAAAATGTTTGCCTACTTCAACGTTTCAGAGCCCGAGTACATCAATTATCAAAATAACGCCAAACTCCATAACAACGACAATGTCGGTTTAGTACTGGCCAATGGCGACCTTTTAAAATACAAGGGTAAAGTTGAAGTTATTGAAGGAGAATTTGATAACGAAACCGGAAACATCGCTTTCCGCGCCAGTTTCCCTAACCCTGATAAATTACTGAGAAATGGTGAAACCGGAAAAGTTCAAATGACTATTCCTGTGAAAAATGCCATCATCATTCCTCAAAAAGCCACCTATGAAATACAGGATCAAAAATACGTGTTCATCGTAGGAAAAGACGGCGTCGTAAAATCCAGAAACATTAAGGTAGCATACGAGCTTCCGGATATTTATATACTCGATTCAGGATTGAGTGCCAATGAACGCTTCCTGGTTGAAGGTATACAGAAAGTGAAAGACGACCAAAAGGTTGAAACCAAATTTGAAGATCCGAAAAAAGTTCTTCAATCATTGAAATTAAAAGCAGACTAGTTGTACATAAAAGCGAACACTTATGTTTAAAAAATTTATTCGCAGACCAGTTCTGTCTATCGTGATCTCATTGATCATCATTTTTCTGGGAATTTTATCATTGGTAAAACTTCCCGTTACTCAATTCCCTTCTATCTCACCCCCGAAGGTGAATATTACAGCGGAATATCCCGGAGCCAACAACGAGTTGCTCATCAAGTCGGTAATCATTCCGATGGAAAGAGCTCTAAACGGAATTCCCGGGATGAAATACATGGATTCTGATGCCGGAAATGACGGTGAATGTACCATTCAGATTGTTTTCGATTTGGGGACTGACCCTAATGTGGCTGCAATCAACGTACAAAACCACATTTCATCGGCCATCAATAAATTACCCCCTTTGGTAGTACGTGAAGGGGTAAAAATCACACGTGAAGAACCGAACATGCTTTTGTATGTTAATGTATATAGTGATGACCCCAAAGCCAACCAAAAGTTCCTCTTCAACTTTGCTGATATCAACCTGCTTTCAGAGATTAAAAGGGTAAAAGGAGTAGGAGATGCCGATATCATCGGAACGCGTGAATACGCTATGCGTATTTGGTTGAAACCCGACAGGATGACGGCCTACAACATTTCGGCTGACGAAGTGATGGAAGCACTCAGCGCACAGAGTTTAGAGGCTTCTCCGGGAAAAACAGGGGAGAGCTCCGGTAAACGTTCTCAGTCGTTTGAGTATATTTTAAAATACCCCGGCCGTTACAGCAATGAAAAAGACTATGGTAATATCATTCTGAAAGCCAAAACGGATGGTGAATTTGTACGCCTGAAAGATGTCGCCGATATCGAATTCGGCTCCACTATGTATGACATTTACTCTACCTTGAATGGGAAACCTTCTGCCGCAATCAGTATCAAGCAATCGTATGGTTCCAATGCCAGCGAGGTAATTGAAAATGTGAAAAGCTTAATGGCTGATTTGCAGAAAACGACTTTCCCTAAAGGAATGCATTATGAAGTCAGCTACGATGCTTCCCGATTTTTGGATGCTTCGATAGAAAAAGTAATCCATACATTGTTCGAAGCCTTTATCCTCGTAGCTATAGTGGTATTCTTGTTTTTGGGTGACTGGCGTTCTACCTTGATTCCAACTATTGCGGTTCCGGTATCACTTATCGGAACTTTTGCGGTGATGTCGGCTTTTGGAATTACCCTTAACCTGATTTCATTATTTGCTTTAGTAATGGCCATCGGTATTGTGGTCGATGATGCCATTGTCGTCATCGAGGCCGTCCACGCCAAGATGGAAGAAAAGGGACTCTCCCCACTCAAAGCAACCGAAGAAGCCATGCACGAAATCAGCGGTGCGATTATAGCCATCACTTTGGTAATGGCCTCGGTGTTCATTCCGGTGGCGTTCATGTCGGGACCGGTGGGTGTTTTCTATCGTCAGTTCTCTATTACCATGGTTTCTTCTATTATTTTATCGGGAGTTGTGGCCTTGACATTAACACCGGCTTTGTGTGCCTTGATTCTTAAAAACCACCACGGGCACGAGAGAAAACCTACTCCGGTAAACCGATTTTTGGATAAATTCAACAACATGTTTACCATTGGTGCCGGCAAATACCACAAATTGCTTACTAAGGTAATCACCCGAAAAGCAATTACTCTGCCTTTCCTTTTGGTGTTCTGTGTCGGAATCTTTTTGTTGAGTAATAAGCTACCTTCCGGATTCATCCCTAGTGAGGACCAAGGTATGATTTATGCCATCATCCAAACCCCGCCGGGCTCTACTTTGGAACGTACCAATCAAATAGCTTTGGAATTGCAAAAAGCGTCTGAAGATATTGACGGAGTAGCTTCGGTTTCTTCATTGGCGGGTTATGAAGTGCTTACAGAAGGAACCGGTTCCAACTCGGGTACGTGTTTGATCAATCTCAAAAACTGGAGCCAGCGTAAAGAGTCGGCTGCCGAAATTATAGAACAGTTAGAGAAAAAAGCCAAAGAAATTCCGGGTGCCAACATCGAGTTTTTCCAACCGCCGGCCATACCGGGATACGGAGCCGCGGGAGGTTTCGAGTTGCGTTTGATGGATAAAGCCGGAAGCGGTGATTATCACAAAATGGAACAGGTGAGCAATGACTTTGTCAAAGAACTGAAAAAGCGTCCGGAACTGGGATCGGCCTTTACGTTCTATTCGGCCAGTTTCCCGCAATACATGCTCAAAATTGACAATGAGTTAGCCGAGCAAAAAGGGGTAACCATAGAAAAAGCTATGGATAACCTTTCAACGTTGGTGGGTTCTAACTACGAAACGAGTTTCATCCGATTTGATCGCCCGTATAAAGTGATTGTACAGGCAGGTCCGCAATACCGTGCGTTGCCTACTGATTTGCTCAAATTGTATGTGAAAAACGATAAAGACCAAATGGTGCCTTATTCTGATTTCATGCACTTGGAAAAAGTATACGGATTGTCCGAAATTACCCGACACAATTTGTATAACTCTTCCGAGGTGAGCGGAACACCGGCACCGGGCTACAGTAGTGGTGATGCCATTAAAGCGGTTCAGGAAGTGGCCGAAAAGACCTTGCCGAGAGGTTTCGGAATCGACTGGGCGGGGATTTCCAAAGATGAGGTGTCACGCGGAAACGAAGCACTTTATATTTTCCTGGTGTGTCTTGGGTTTGTGTACTTAATTCTTTCGGCTCAATACGAAAGTTTCATATTGCCTTTGCCAATTATACTTTCGTTACCTACCGGAATCTTCGGTGCCTTTTTAAGTCTTTATTTATTAGGATTGGAAAATAACATCTATGCTCAGGTAGCCATGGTAATGCTCATAGGACTTCTCGGTAAGAACGCCGTGTTGATTGTTGAGTTTGCCGTTCAGAAGAAAGCGGAAGAAGGCATCTCTACTAAAGATGCTGCTCTGCAGGGAGCCGCCCTCAGATTCCGTCCTATTTTGATGACCTCATTTGCTTTTATTGCCGGTTTGATTCCGTTGGCATTAGCTACCGGACCGGGAGCAATCGGAAATCGTACCATTGGTACCGCTGCCGCAGGAGGAATGTTGATCGGAACTATTTTCGGATTGATGGTTATTCCGGGACTGTATTACATCTTTGGAAGATTGGCCGAAAAATCGAAATTGGCTCGCTATGAAAATGAATATCCTTTAACAGAACAAACCGAACCTTACAAACACGATGGAAAATTTGAAGATTAAAAACAGTATTGCAGCCGCAGCGTTGTTGCTCCTTTTAGGAAGCTGTAAAACACCCGATATAGCACCGACCAAAGCTACGGCTTCTGTGCCCGATAAGTATGGTACTGCCACTGCGGTGACAGATACGACCAACACGGCTACATTGCCATGGAAAAAGTATTTCAAAGATCCTAATTTGGTGGAATTAATCGATACCGCCATCAAAAACAATCAGGAGTTGATGATTACGCTGCAGGAAATTGAAATCGCCAAAAACGATATTCGTGTGCGAAAAGGAGCCTTATTGCCTACGGTAGGAGTAAAAGCCGGAGCCGGAGTGGAGAAGGTGGGTCGTTATACGAGTCAAGGAGCCGGAGATGCAACCACCGATATCGAACCGGGTAAAGAAATGCCCGATCCGTTGACCGATTTCACCTTGGCCGCTTATGCCAATTGGGAAGTGGATGTGTGGAAAAAACTGCGCAACGCCAAGAAATCAGCCATCAGCCGTTACCTGTCTACTATTGAAGGGAAAAACTTCGTGTTGACCAATCTGGTTGCAGAAGTGGCCGACTCCTATTACGAATTATTGGCCTTAGACAACCAATTAGCCATCATAAGACAAAGCATCCAGTTGCAGACCAATGCTTTGGAGGTGGTGAAAGTACAGAAAGAAGCAGCGCGTGCCACTGAGTTGGCCGTTCAAAAATTCCAGGCCGAAGTGTTGGCATCACAAAGCATGGAGTTTGAGACCTTGCAAAGAATAAAGGAAACCGAGAACAAAATCAATTTCCTGTTGGGGCGTTATCCACAGGAAATTAAAAGAGACAACAGTGATTTTTTAAGTTTACTGCCGTCTGAAGTGAAATCGGGTATCCCTTCGCAATTGTTGGCTAACCGTCCCGATGTGAAGCAGGCTGAATTGGAATTGGCAGCCGCTAAACTGGATGTAAAGGTGGCGCGTGCTGAATTCTATCCTTCATTAGGTATTTCCGCCTCTTACGGATTACAGGCTTTTAAAACATCGTATTTGCTGAAGTTCCCCGAATCGGTACTGTATTCGCTGGCTGGTGATATTGCGGCACCCCTGATTAACCGTAATGCCATCAAAGCCGAGTTTGCCAGTGCCAATGCGCGCCAGCTTCAGGCTTTGTATAACTATGACCGTACCATTTTAAATGCCTATTTGGAAGTGTCTAATCAACTGTCTAACATCAGCAATTTGGATAAAAGTTATGAGTTGAAGTCTAAACAAGTAGCCGCGCTGAACCGTTCTATTGAAGTGGCCAATGATTTATTCCGCTCTGCCCGTGCGGATTATTTCGAAGTGTTGATGACGCAACGCGATGCACTTGAATCCAAACTGGAGTTAATCGAAACCAAAAAAGCACAGCTCAATGCCGCTGTACACGTATACCGCGACTTAGGTGGCGGATGGAAATAATTTAATGTTGGGTTAAATTATGATTAGTTGAAAAAAGCCGTTCAGTTACTGAACGGCTTTTTTTGTGATGTAAAAAGAAGGATGCTTTATTCTTCCGATTTCAATTGTTTCATGGCTTCCAAAGGTTCTATGACGCTGTACTCTTTCCAGAATGAAGGATCGTAGCGTTTCAGTGGAGTATAGGTGAGGTCATTTTCTTTGAATTGCTCTACCGTTGCATTGCTGGTTTCCTCTCTGTTCAGGTTCAGCAATTCGGTTTTGTTTACCGCAGTGCCTTCTACTTTTAAATTAAAAGATACAACGTCTTTCTCGGCATCGGTTAACTCAATAAATTTAAGCGGACGGTTTACATAGATGTATTGTCCGGTTTCCATAGAGGCATATTGCAGGTAATATCCGGTACCCACGGGATTCTTTTTATAAATAATGGTTCCCTTGTTCACGTTTTCAGAACTTTTAATGCCCAGCAGGAACTTCATGTTAAAACTGTTCAGTGTTTTGCCTTCGGCCAAAGTATAATCACAACGTACTATAGCATAATCAGTAGCTGAAATGTAGAGCTTTCCGGTGTATTTGGCTTTGCTCTTATCTGGGGTGAAGCGGATGATGTATACGTAGTCTTCATCGCTTTTATAGGTCTTGCCTTCATAGGTATAGGTGTAGTAATCGAGTTGATTCAAAAAGTCAAACTTCTCACTTTGCATGAAGTTGTTTCGGTACAACGTCGTCATCATGTCGGTTCTCGCTTTTGAGACAGTGGTTTCAGGTTTTGATTTGCCGTTTTTCTCGTGCATTCCTTCTTTGAGCGAAATCGTATCTCTTGACCCAAAAAGTCCGCTTTTCAGACGGTAAAACTTATTGGGGTCTAAATGTTTCAGGAACGTTTTTTCTACCATTTCATTCATGTCTTCTAACGAAACGGCCTGTTCACTGTTGCGCAGGGAAGCGGCTTTTACCGCTTCGAGTTTGGAAACAAAGAGCGGCTTGTCATTTTTTGTGGTTAGGGTAGTGTAGTAATTGCAAAGCAGGTCTTTGAACCCAAAAGGCGGTTGCTTGATGAGTTTATCTCCAAAAATCCTCAAATCGGCATTGGTGGTTTTGAGTTGCTCTTTGCTGAAACCGGTCGACTTGTCAATGGTAATATCCACTTTTTTCGGTACAAAACCGCTACTGCTTCGCTTGAAGAGTTGGTCTTTAAAGGCAAGTCCGTTGCCCTTGTAATGCACTTTTAAGTTTTGTTTTACCGCAGCCATGATGCTGTCGGCATTGGGACGTTCATTTTTGATGGTCAGCGTTTCCAGTTCTACTATGGCCGGAACCAGCTTTACCTTGTATTCGTTGGCTTTGAGTTCGGCCAACGTAACTTCTGCCGGAACATAACCCAAATAAGAAACCGTCACTTGGGTAGCATCGGCATTGAATTTTTCCGAAAGCGTACAATAGCCCTCAGCATTAGAAATCAAGTGAGTGGTGTTGTTTACCTTTATGTTGGCAAACGGAATGCTTTCGGCTGTGTTGGCATCGGTAATTTGCAGTGAAATGCTTTGAGCCGTGCTAAGGTGTAACCCTAAAAGAACAAAAGAACAGGCAAAGAAGAATTTTTTCATAAAACAGGCTTTACAATAAAATGGATTTTGGCTAAACGATAACTATTCTGTGGGATGTAATGCTTTTAAAAACGAGTCATCCCCGATTGATTACCTCCAACTGGTTAAATATATTTAAACATTTTGAATAAATGGAGTAGGGCGTCAGTTAAATTTTACTTTGGCTCGCCTCCAAAGCGTATGATTTCTTCCAGTATGTTTATATTCAAGTCTTTCAATGATTTGAACTTAATGCAATACCCACTCACACTGGCTTTGCCTATACTTTTACCATACGTTTGAGCCAGATAGGCTTTGTCTTTGATACCCATTATGTAAAGGGAGATTCCGGCGGTATTGGCACTCATCCCCATTTGATAAAAGGCTTTTGTTTTGCCATCGGCATAGTTTAGGTTTTGCAGTCCGTAGCCAATGTTGGGATTGGAAATTATTTTGCCTTCGCTGTTTTTACCGTCCAAAAACCAAAGTTGTGCGCCCGGAATGATGTTCAGAATAAGTTGGTGCAGGGTTCGCAGCTCGCTCTGTTTGGGTTCAGGTTGGCTGTTGAGGTAGTCTTCAATTTGTTGTGTTGTGGTCATGAGTTGTGGTTTTCGTAGTAAAAAGAGTTCGTTATGGTGTTTTAAATAATGTTATAGTGTAGTCAAGTAATTTTTTATCTCCCCATGTGCCGTGTCCCGGAACAATGATAGCGGCCTTTGGATATTCAGCTTTTATCTTTTCAACTGTGCCTGACCAGTCGGAAACGTTAGCATCGCCCAAATATCCTTTAGTAGCATTCAATTCTTTAATCAGACATCCGCCGAAAAGTACATGCTCAGAAGGGAAATAACCCACGACATTGTCTTTTGTATGTCCTTCTCCAAAAAATCTCACACTTACTTTTTCGTCACCAACCTGTAATGTAAGCGAATCAGTAAAACTATTTTGAGGGATAACATACTTGTTTTCTCTGGCAAGTTCGATGGTCTTGACATAGGCGTAAGACGGAATATGGTTTTCATGAAACTGGGCTAATCCACCCAAACAGTCATCATGAAAATGAGTCGGGATGACTCCTACTATTTTGCTGTCCAACTTTTCAGTTATCCATCGAATCAGTTGAGCCGCGCCTTGATTGTTTGTCGGGGTATCAAAAACAACAACTTCATTATGATTTCGTAAAACTAAGCCATTACAAGGAACATATCCAAAGGAGTCTGTTTGTTTGTATGAGGTATGAACAAACGTGTTTTCGGTAATTTGGGTTATGATTAACTCTTTAGATTGGTACAATTTTTTTGAGGTGGTCTCTTCTTTCCTTTGCATGCCGCAACCGGTAATTACTGTTGTGATTACACTGATTAAGACTATTTTTAACGCGATTTTCATAGTAAATGGTTGCTATTTATGTTTTAAAAGCCGTATCACTCTGTCATAAGAAACGGCGTAATGCATAAGAGTTATGGCTAAGAATACCCATGAGGCTTGGGTAAGGTGCAACGAACGGAGCATGACACAGGCTGATGCAAACAATACCACTTCGATACCAAGACGTACCCAACCCGGCACCGGTATTGGGGCTTTGCCCGGATCGCCATCTACTCTGAACAATCCCCAAATTCCCATCCCCGTGAGGGGCAGTAGTACGCTCAGGGCGTATCGGGTGATTCCTTCAAACGTGTGCCATCCCCAATAGACAAAGATTACAACCAACGTTAATTCGAGTAAAAACCGGAGGCCAATATTCACAGGATGATTGTTCATGCTTCTGTTGCTAATTCGTTGATGCCAAGGTAAAGATACACAATCCGACTCAAAGTGGAAATTAGGTAATGAATGCAAATGCATGAATCTCTTTCATAACTCACGGCTTGAGTATTACTCGTTTTTAAACTCTTCGTCAATTGCTTCCCTTAAGTCGTAGAGCAGCCATTCTTTTTTCAGTATGGCATTTTGCTTTTTTTTCAGCAACGCTAAAAAATCGGTAACCCCCACCGGCTCATTTCCGTTGCCGTGAATCAATACAATATCGCCGTTTTGTGCGCTCTGTCCTTTAGCCAGCCAGGCATCGCTGCCAATAGGGATGAGCCCGTAGTTGGTTACCTGCTCAACTAAAGTACGGTCAGACACCAATCCGGGAAACCGAAAGAAGGCAGAGCACACGATTTCCTTTTCCAATAAGCGTTGCTCCAGCAATAAGATTTCGGTATCTAAATTGGTTTGGGGTTCGAGCAGGAAATTTTCCTTTAGAGGCAATTTAGGATTGTACCTGTGGTTGTACGTGTGGTTGATCCATACAATATTTATTGCTCCTGACTTTACCAGTCCTTTGAGCCATTCAATATCTTCGGGATGCGTATTTAAAAACTTTCCGGTTATAGATACTCCTATGGGTTTCGGGGTTTTAAGATTTTTGAATGCTTCTGCTATCGAAGTAAAAATGACCCGGTCTAATGTTTTATGCGAAGGACACAAATCAATGGTAAGCGCAATCCCTTTGTTTTTGGAATACCCGTGTTGTATACCGGCATCCTGAAGCGAAAAAGACTGCTTTTTTGCAAAGCGGATGGCCTTTATATAGGGCGTATTGCTGTAATGGGTTACCAGCTCATCCCACTTTTGAGTAATCGGTCTTATTTTTTCAGCGGGAATGAGGTAGGTTTGAATATCGTTAACCCCCACCGCTATATAATACTGCTTTTCCTGACTGTTATAGGTGCGGATTACCGCCACCTCCATGCCGTTGTATACTGCTGAGGCAAAGTACTTGTGGTAATTGGTAATGGCAGTATACTGGGAACGTAACCCCAACGGCAACATAAGCGTTAATACAACAAACAGTAGCAGATTTCTTTTCATCTTTTAGCGGTTATCCAACAAATTTCTTAAACTGTAAATTAGTGTACAACAGCAAATTAAAATAATTGCGAAAAACAGCGGTTCGCTGTGGTATCATTACGCTCTGACCATTACGCTTCCACTTACATAGTCGTGTATTGTTCTGCTCTTTTTACTGAAAAGAAATGTTAGGAAAGATACCCAGCCCAATGAAAATTTTAAAACAAATCTGATGACAGCCTGAAAAAAATTAATTTTTTTAGAATGATCTGAATTGCTCCTTACTCGGATTTTCATTTTGTCATTTCCTATCGTTGCTCCGAAAACGGTACAAACCGGTTCATACAGTAATAGTCCTGTAAACAAGATCATTCGGATATAGTTAGGTACAGCTTCAAATGAATTCAATATTTCAGAAGCGAAATACATAAAACCGATAACAATGATAGTATCAATTGTTGTAGATTTTATTCGTTCTAATAACGTCGGATATTCTCTTTCCATAGTGTTTCAGATTCAGGTTTTATTTATAACGTTTTGAGGCTTTACCTCTATAGCGGTATTAATGTACAGTTGTAAATGTAAATAAAAATATTCCCAACTACGGAAAATCGGATTCAGTTATGACACAACCCGAAACTATCTTAGCAGTCGAACAGGCCGAATAAGCCGTCGTTACATAAAAGTTTGATTCTTCTGAATTCTGTAGATCAATCCTCTATGCTCGTCAAAATCAAACTCTTTTTCATATGTCATGCCAAGTTTTTCCAACACTTGTATTGACGCGGTGTTTTCTGCCATAGCTCTTCCGACAATTGAGCTCAGGTTTAGTTTTTCAAAACCATATTTCAGACAAGCGCGGGCACTTTCAGTTGCGAAACCGCGGTTCCAGTATTCCTCAAAAAATCTAAAGCCAATATCTGTTTCGTCTATTTCCTTTACGTACTTAAGTCCGCACCAACCGAGAAACTGTTCGTCAGATTTATGAATTACGGCCCAACGACCGAATCCATTATTTTCATAATCTTTATAATTCAGTAAAAAACTTTCAGCTTCGGCACTATTTTTAAAAGCTTTGTCCCCCGTATATTTTATGACGTTCGGATTTAAATTCAATTCATAGAAACTGGTACAGTCCTGAATGTTCAATTCGCGTAAAAGTAATCGATCAGTTTCTAAAATAATTTTCATTTTTTGCAAGGTTTTCAGAAGCAGAGTAAGCGTTTCAGACTAACCGTAAATGTAAACAAAAAATCCACGGCTGTAATTTCCAATTCCGAAATACCAGGATTCTCATATTGCTTAACCCGAGACTGTTTTAGTAGTTGAGCAGATGAACTAAACCACTGTTAGCGGCTTACATCGTTACTCTGCTTGGTTAAGGGTTGTCATAAAGTTTGATTTTTTTGTTTTGTATTAACTTCAATCCTCTTTTTATCATAAAGATTATGATGATGGTAAAAAATACCATGCACAATATAGTAAAAAACCCTTTAGGAGTTTAGGCTCTAAAGGGTTTGTTTCAAATGCTATTGGATGTTTAGTAGTAGAAAAACTTGTAGGAGTGCAATACCGTTGAATACCAGCTTTGAGATGCCGTTAAAGGATAATTGTCTGCATTATAGGTGTATTGGAACTCACCACCGTTTACAAAATTATGTGAAATACCACCTATAATTGAATCAACCATAGTTAAGTTACCTTGTTTTCCGATAATATGAGTGAAAATTAGTTTATCATATCCTACAACATTTTTAAATATACTGTTTTTTGTGTCATAAGTATAATTGTCGGTATATGAGTCAAACTGTTTTACAACTTGCAACTGAACTATTTCGCCATCTTGTACCTTAATGGTTCCGGTTTTTAATAATACAGGCGCTTCATTGAGAGTATTTTTATATTGTTGAAAAGTAACGGTATTGTTAGTATTATATACATACGTTGTTACCAGTTCCACATCAGAATAATCCGTGTTAATTGTTTTAAATTGAACCAATTGATTATTGGCATTGTACTGGAACTCATCTGTAGAAAGAAGTTGAGTTGACTCATCCGGTGTTCCGGAGTAGTATACTTGAAACTTTTCAATTTTTGTAATTAAATTTCCGGTGTAAGTATAGATGTCTGAAAAGACATCAGTATCACTTTTACGCGTAATCTCAACGAGCTTATTACCATTATACGTATAATTTGACTCACTTCCTCCAAGCGCCACATCACCTTCAACGATTTTTTTTAATAAGAGGTTTTGCGGAGTCGGATTTTCAGATGAGCTACTGTCACTTGAACTTGAACAAGAGGCAAGGAACAGCATAGAAACACTGAGTAAACAAAGGATTTTTTTCATTTGGTTGAGATTAGAGTTTATAATAATTTGTTAAAAATATAAAAGTTAATGATATAAACCGTTGTTTCTGAATTATTTTAAAAATAAGTCTTTTTCTTGCTAATACCTGAGCAATGTACCAAGAGTAACCATAGAACTTTGCTTTTAGGAACCTTTTTCCTTCCCGAAGTGCTAAGTTGAAGCATTTAATATGCTTATCGGCACAGCAAAACGGCTTTCTTACAAAGTGCTGCGGCTTGGCATCAGTTGTTCTGAGTTACTGAATTATTTCTTTTTGATCTTATATTCCCCAGAATTATCAAACTTGTAATTCCGGTTTATACGGTACTTTTTACCAAAAACAGTAAAAACTTTCTCAAGAACCACGTGAAAGGATTAGAGCAATAGCGGAGTCATCATTTCCAATTTTGACTGAATCTTAATGAAGATAGCATTTTGTAAAGTCGATCTAGCCCATAAGTTCCAATCATTCCGTAGTCATGTATGGCTTTGGTTAAACCGTTGTCGTAGGTGATTTTTAGTGTAGAGGTTTGATCATCTGTCCAATGAACAGCGTATCCGCCTTTAAGATTCGGAAAATCGATGTAGTTCAATAGGTCTTCAATTTCATTAAATTCTTTTTCATTGATTTCTGCTGAAAACGTACCTTTTATTTCACTTGCATCCCGGTAAGGGCGATTGTACATTTCAGCAACAAATTTTGCAGAACGGTTTTGATTAATCACCAAATTGAAAACGGGACACGTTCCAAAGCATCCGCTGGTTGTGAATTCTATTTTTTTGATTGTATGCCGGATAACTTTGGGATTGTATTCTATAAAATCATCATACTTATAAACTAAAGTGCTTTTAACCAATTGGTTTTTAGATTTATTGTCCCAATCATAATTTTCATGATATAAATCAATGGCTGCAATACCATCTTTCTCAATAACTTTCGGGAAAACACAATTTTGAAATGATCTTCTGGTCAAAGGCCTGATTTTAAAATTTCGATCAGGATTCCCAAATATTACCAATACAGTAAAATCATAATGATTCATCATTACCAATAAATCCGTGTAACCGTTTGCATCAAAGTCAGCTTTGTAGAAACTTTTATCAATCTTCAAAGAATCTGCATTTGATTTGCAAAAATCAGTTTTTGAAAATTGGTCTTTAAAATCACTGATTTTTTGAACTTTACAGCCTTTGAAATTAGTGTCAAGAGAAGTAATAAATTTTTCGACTTCATTCTCATTCTGTAAACTGTCAATTGCAGTTTTTGCAATGACGTCTTTTTGATTTTGTCCTTTACATGAAATAAGTGAAAATACAATTGATAGTAAAAAAACTAATTTTTTCATCCTTGAGTCTTTAGATAATTCAGATAACGTTTTGCAGCTAATCAACGTTTGTCAACAGGGGAAATTACAATTCTGTAAGGCAACGGTTTAATTTACTTCAGGCAACAGTTCAATTCCATATATAGTCCTGTTGGTTCTTTTGCGGTATTCATTCAGGATTTCCACAAGAGTTGTCTTGTCCCAGTCAGAATAACTGTTAATGTAATAGTATTTATCGTTAGAATATACCTCGAGGTATATTTTTTCGCTTTTCTCTTTTTGTTTTATTTCCAGGGTTGTGTCGTTGATGTTCAGGGTGTCGTCAAATTTTGAATTAAAATCCAACCCCCTGACCTGAAGTTTGTCATCAAAGAATTTAACTTCGGTTACAACGGTCCTGATGTCTCGTATGTGATAAAAAAGGCCAATAAAAAAACAAACGATCCCAAAAGCATAAAAATAGATTTTATGGTCTTCTGAAAACGTTTTTCCAAACTTCACTTTGATAAAAAGTGCCGCTAAAATCAATACTATAGGCCCCAGTTTTTTTATAAGTCTTTCCCAAAATGATATTGGTGCTCCTGTAAATGATAGTGTCATGTTGTTTTGGTG
>CAYPSB010000005.1:45543-81789 GCA_964413435.1 uncultured Flavobacterium sp. | reverse complement strand
ACTGTACTACTAATTAAAAAACCGCCCTATTGGGCGGTTTTTATATCTGTTAAGCATACATTTTCTTTCTCATTTCCTGAATTTTATCATCCTCCAGGTATTCGTCAAAAGTCATGTATCTGTCAATTACTCCGTTTGGTGTGATTTCCAGTACGCGGTTGGCCACCGTTTGGGCAAACTCGTGGTCATGGGTGGTAAACAATACCGAACCTTTGAAGTTTTTCAATGAGTTATTGAACGCAGTAATCGACTCTAAATCCAAGTGGTTGGTAGGCTCATCCAACATCAACACATTGGCACGCATCATCATCATGCGCGACAGCATGCAACGCACCTTTTCTCCTCCTGATAATACGGTACATTTTTTCAAAGCTTCCTCACCCGAGAAAATCATTTTACCCAAGAAACCACGAACATACACTTCATCGCGTTCTTCTTCGGTTTTGGCCCACTGGCGCAACCAGTCTACCAAGTTCAAATCGGGATTGGTAAAGAACTCACTGTTGTCGTTAGGCAAATAGGACTGTGTGGTGGTGATTCCCCAATCAAAAGTCCCGGTATCGGCTTTTAGATTGCCGTTTAATATTTCGTAAAAGGCTGTGGTAGCTCTCGAATCTTTAGAAAAGACCACTACTTTATCACCTTTGGCCATATTTAAATCAACGTTTTTGAACAATACCTCACCGTCAACCGAGGCCGCCAAGTTTTGTACGTGCAAAATTTGATCACCGGCTTCTCTTTCGGTATCAAAAATGATGGCCGGATATCTTCGGCTTGAAGGTTTGATTTCGTCTAAATTCAATTTCTCAATCATTTTTTTACGAGAAGTTGCCTGTTTAGACTTAGCCACGTTGGCACTGAAACGACGAATAAACTCTTCCAATTCAGCTTTCTTTTCTTCCGCCTTTTTGTTTTGCTGAGCCTTCTGACGGGCCGCTAACTGACTGGACTCGTACCAAAATGTATAGTTTCCTGAATAGTGATTGATTTTTCCAAAATCGATATCTGAAATGTGAGTACAAACCGAATCTAAGAAGTGACGGTCGTGCGATACCACGATTACGGTATTGTCATAATTAGCTAAGAAATTCTCTAACCAAGTAATGGTTTCAAAATCCAAATCATTGGTTGGCTCATCCATTACCAATACGTCCGGATTTCCGAAAAGCGCTTGTGCCAATAATACACGTACTTTCATTTTTCCTTCCATTTCGCTCATCAAGGTATAGTGCATATCCGAAGAAATTCCCAAATTCGAAAGCAACGCTCCGGCATCTGACTCGGCGTTCCATCCGTTCATTTCTTCAAACTGTACCTGTAACTCTCCTATTCTGTCGGCATTTTTATCATCGTAATCCGCATACAGCGCATCCATTTCCGATTTTACAGCAAACAACACTTTGTTTCCCATCATCACGGTTTCCAGAACAGTATGGTCGTCAAACATGTTGTGGTTTTGGTTCAACACCGACATGCGTTTTCCGGGTTCTAAGATTACCCTTCCGGATGTAGGGTCAATTTCTCCGGCTAATATTTTAAGAAACGTTGATTTTCCGGCACCGTTAGCACCAATAACACCGTAGCAGTTGCCCTGAGTGAAGGTTGTATTTACTTCATCGAATAAAACTCGTTTACCAAATTGTACCGATAAATTAGAAACTGTAAGCATGAATTGTCCTTTATTTAAATTTTGTGCAAAAGTAGTGAATAGTGTTCAGTCTTCGGTATAATAGTGTTCAGTTTTTTTATGTCAAACTCTGTACGTCATCGAATTAAAAACTGAATTGTAAAGTCTGAAAAAAAGATTGGATAATTAACAATAAAACAGCATATTTACGGCGATTTACATTTAACTAATGATTAACAGTAAAATCCAATTCGTCAGGCTATTTTTGTTTACTAGTTTCGAAAACATGGTTACGCTTAAAAATATAAAAAGTTTTAGCATACTCTTTACTTTATTCGCCCTTTGCTGTTCGTGTAAAAATGAATTTAAAAGCAATGACTACGTGGCCTATTTTGGTGGTGAAGTAGTCAATCCGAACAATCGGTATGTCTTGTTTTGCAAAGATAATGAAGTGATTGACACCCTGAAACTAGACAAGAATAACCGCTTCTTTATTCAGTTCGACTCATTATCCCCCGGACTCTACACCTTTAAACACGAACCCGAATACCAATATGTTTATTTCGATAAAAATGACAGTATCATGGTGCGCGTGAACTCAAAAGACTTTGATGCTTCTGTAGTCTTTTGCGGTCGGGGCGATCAAAAAAACAACTTTTTGATGGAGCAGTATTTGCGAAATGAGAAAGAAAAAAACAATTTGTTTGAAGTATTTGATTACGACATCGATAAATTTACCCACACCATAGATTCATCGTACCAAGAGGCTAAGAAATTTTATACCGCCAAAAAAGAAGAAATTAAATGGAGTGATGAGTTTGATGTTTACGCCAAGGCATCGGTAGATTTTCCTTATTATTCGAGAAAAGAGCTTTATCCTGTGATTCACAAAATCAGAACCGGTAATGACGTTTTTGAAAAAATCCCAAGTGATTTTTATGATTTCCGTAAAAACGTGAATTGTAACAATGTAGCTTTATCCTATTACTCCCCTTTTGTCATGTATTTGTCGCACATGCTCAACAATATGGGAGCCATCAATTATCATAATCATTTTTCAGAAGTTGATTTGGCTTTAAAAACAAACATCAACAAACTGAATATCGCCGATACTTTAATTAAAAATGAGAAAGTAAAAAACATCATTCTCAACAACATAGCCTTTACTTACCTATTGGAGGACCAAAACATGGTTAACAACAAAGCTTTTTTGGAAACCTACCACAAGTACTCTACCGATAAAAGCCAGAAAAATGAAATCCTGAAAATTGGGGATGCCATACAGTTGCTGACCGTGGGGAATAAATTACCCAATGTTTCGTTAATCAACAGTAAGGGTGAAACCGTACAATCCTCGAGTTTTGCCAATCAAAAGACGGTGATTTTCTTTTGGTCAGAAAATGCGATGTCACACTTTGAGGGGGTTCATAAAAAAATACTGGCTCTTCACAAAAAACATCCGGATTATCAATTTATAGCCATTAATCTGAACGATTCGCAGGAAGCCTGGACAAAGATGATGGCCAACTATAATTTTAACGGTATTACCGAATTGCGTTGTGGTGATTTTGAAGATTTAAAATCGAAATGGGTAATTACCAAAGTACACCGAACTATTATTCTTGATGATAAAGGCTTGATAAAAAATGCATTTACCAATGTGTTTGAATCGAATTTTGAAGATGAATTGAAATAGATTCTTAGATTTTTAGATAAAAAAAGCGTCTCGGTTTTCGAGACGCTTTTTTATTTGGGTAGTTTACTCTTATTTATTTCCTTTGGCATAATCGGCCAAGAACTGAGCTAAGCCAATATCTGTTAACGGGTGTTTTAACAATCCTAAAATAGATGATAACGGACCGGTCATTACATCGGCACCAATTTTAGCACAGTTTACCACGTGCATGGTGTGACGAATTGAAGCGGCTAAAATTTCGGTTTCAAACGCATAGTTGTCATAAATATCACGGATTTCCTGAATCAAGGCTAAACCATCTGTTGAGATATCATCCAATCGTCCTAAGAACGGAGAAACGTATGTTGCTCCTGCTTTGGCTGCCAATAAAGCCTGACCGGCAGAGAACACCAAGGTTACATTTGTTTTTACTCCTTTATCTGAAAAATATTTACAAGCTCTTACACCGTCTTTAGTCATGGGTAATTTCACTACAATTTGCTCGTGCAAATCAGCCAACTCCTCACCTTCTCTGATCATACCTTCGTAGTCGGTTGCAATGACTTCGGCACTTACATCACCGTCAACGATGTTACAAATGTCAACGTAGTGTTTCAGGATGTTGTTTTTTCCTGTGATTCCTTCTTTAGCCATCAACGAAGGATTAGTTGTAACGCCATCAAGAACTCCAAGACTTTGAGCTTCTCTGATTTCGTTTAAATTGGCAGTGTCAATAAAAAATTTCATACCGTAATTGTTATATATATTAAAAAGTTGTGTGTTCTTATTTTGATGCAAAGTTACATATTCAATAACAAAGTCGGGAACCGATTGTAAAAATTTGTTACAATTTATAATGATTCATCAACATGCTTTCATAGATTCTGTCGGGCAAAATACGTTTTAGCACTATTGAGAATTTTTGCATAAACAATCCCACTTTATAGTGCAGTTTGGGATTCTTTTCATTAATAATCTGATAAATAGCTGCGGCCATTTCATCGGGGTTACTGCCGCTGTCAACATGCTCGTTCATTTGCTTCAGCGTATTGCCATAGGGCGTTTCATAAGCCGAGCCGGTTATCACAGGTGCATGGTAGCGTCCAGAAGCTATATTGGTAGCAAAATCACCGGGAGCCACATTCACGACATTAATCCCGAAGTTCTTTACTTCCATGCTTATGGCTTCCGTTAGGATTTCCAATGCTCCTTTTGAAGCCGAATAAACACCGCGGTACGGCAATCCCATATAACCGGCAATGGATGTAATATTGATGATTAATCCTGATTGCTGCTCTCTCATTTGAGGCAATACCGCTTTCATTACCTCAATCGGACCAAAGAAATTTGTTTCAAAGTTGTTTTTGATTTCCTCTGTCGGAATTTCTTCGATGGGACCGGTTATCCCCACTCCCGCATTGTTAATCACCACATCAATTCGTTTTGACATTGAAATTACCTGTTGCACGGCATGTTTAATACTTTCTGTATTGCGAACATCTAAAGCGATTAACGGAAACAACGAATTGGAAATTTGCTGCGGATTACGACTGGTGCCGTATACGGTAAATCCTTTGTGAAATAAAAACTCACCTATGGCCTTGCCTATACCTGAGGAACCTCCGGTTATTAAAACTACTTTGCTCATATACTTTATTTAAAGAAGATAGATAAAAGACGAAAAGACAAAAAGACTGCTTTTTTATATGACTTTTTATCATCTGTTTGTTTATTCATTTGTATCTTGTCCGAATTGTAATATGTATCCATTATTATCATAAATGGCAAACTCACGCATGCCCCAGTCAAAGGTTTCCAATTCGTAAACAATCTTCACGTTATGTTTTAATTGGTTCCAAAGGGCTTCGACATCATCAACTTTAATGTAAAATGTTCCGGTAAAAGCAGGCTTTTCAAACGGAGTGTGTTCGTTGGGTTTGGCCATCATTAACTCACAGTCGTCTTTAATTAAAGCGGCCCATTGCCATTCTTTATTGAATTCACCGCATTGGAAACCTAAAACAGTACAATAAAAGTCTATTGTATCCTCTAATTGCTCGGTCCAAATTATTGGGGTGATGCGATGGAATTTCATGTTATTCTATTTATAATGACCGCTACTAAATTATCGACGGACTAATACATTCATATAGCGGTTAAAGGTAAAAAAATCAGACCGACCATCAGTCAATTTTGATTCCTAAACCTGGTTTTTCTCTTAAATGAATTGTACCATTCACTACTTCACTTCCTATCGCAATATCGTTACTGATCAGATTAGCTCCGTCTAAATCGGCATAATCACACAAAGGTGCTAAAACCGCTCCTGCCGAAATACCCACTGTTGATTCGGTCATACAACCAATCATGATGTTGAACCCCAGTTTACGAGCTTTGGTTATCAACTCCAGAGCCGGCGTCAATCCGCCGCATTTAACCAACTTGACATTGATGCTTTTATAATGAGGTTGTAATTCTTTCAAACCCGAAATGTCCTGACAGTCTTCATCGGCCATCCAATTGGCGTAGAGACCGGCATGCAAGACCTTATAATTTTCCGCACCAGGTTTCATAGGTTGTTCCAAATAAGTGAATTTGGAAATCATTTCATAGTTTTCAAGCGAAAGACACTCAGCAGCCGTAAAACTACCGTTAGAATCTAACGCCAACGATTGGTCCAGTTGCAACAACTTTGTCACCGCATCCTGATCAAAATGATTGCATTTGACTTTGAATTTACTCCAGGCCGATTGATTGATTTTTTTTATCTGATTTTCTACCGAATCTACGCTAATGGTGATAGAAGATTGCGGCAATTGGCCGCCGTCTATATTGTTCAGCTCAAGAAAACTCTGGTGTTCTAACTTTCCAAACAAATCCCAGTAAGCGCAGTCAAGTGCTGACCTGAGGAAAGAAGGCAATTCAAGAATTGACAGTAATGCATAAAAATCATTCGGATGACCTATTTTGTGTTGTTCAATTTGAGATTGGACTCTTTTTAAAATCAACTCAAAATCAGACAGATTGATGTGGTAGTAATCTATGGCTGTGCATTCGCCAAAACCTTTTTTCCCGTGGGCTTCCAACGAGACGATTAAGGCTTCGCGAAACGAATAGTTCCCATAAGCAATGGCAAAGGTTTCCTTGAGATTGAACGTTACTATTTGCCATTTTAAAACCATAGGGTATAAAAATAAAAAATCCCGATAAATTTCGGGACCCAATTTTAAAAAAAAATGGCAAGCGACCTACATCGCACCGCTCAACCACATACCTTTGCTATGTTCCCATCCTGGAGGATTTTGCAGGAGCTGGTCGTGTAGGACTTGCCGGTGCAAATATACAATCTTTTTATTTTTTTGCAAGAAATTAAGCCCTTTATAAATATATTTGTGAGTGAAAAATTAAACTTTGCGAATGAAAAATTATAACCTGCTAATAACCATTTTATTAGCCTTACACATGGTCAGTTGCGGTGACAGTCAAAAAGAAAAGGAAGACTATTTCAGCATTGATGAAACCAATTTCAAACCCTTGTTTCAAGCTACCGATAAGGTAGATTTATCACTCATTAACGGTAAAAACAAAACCATCGACAGTGTGGTGTATTTTGCCAATGATACCAAATTGGCTACCGTAAAGGGTAATAACAAATATGCTTTTGACTTAAGCGGAAAAAAATTAGGGTATCAAAACCTTAAGGCTTTAGTGTATTTTGGCGGAGATACCGTTTCGATAAAATCACGTATTGAAGTGGCAGCCGCTGTTGCTCCGAAATTATTTAAATATACCATAGTAAACACCTACGACCACGATGTGGAAGCGTTTACAGAAGGTTTCGAGTTTTACCGTGACACCTTGATGGAAAGCACCGGACAAAACGGAAAATCATATTTTGCCAAAATTGATTACAAAACAGGGAAAGCGTATAAAAAAGTGAGTATCGACCAGCAGTATTTTGGCGAAGGGATAACTGTGATTCATGACAAAATTTACCAATTGACCTGGCAAAACGAAGAAGGTTTTGTATATGACGCCAACACTTTAAAGAAAATTAAAACCTTCCGATTTGATAAAAAAATTGAAGGTTGGGGAATGACCAACGATGGTAAAAACATTTACCAATCTGACGGAACGGAGAAAATTTGGACCATGGATCCGGAAACCCAAAAACTAACCAATTATATTAATGTGTATACCAACGACAGTAAAATAAAAAGCATCAATGAGTTGGAGTGGATTAACGGAAAAATTTACGGAAATATTTGGCAAAAAGATGCTATAGCCGTGATTAATCCTCAAACTGGTGCAGTGGAAGCGGTAATAGATTTGTCTGCATTAAGAGCCAAGGTAACTAACAAAGAGGCTGAAGTTTTAAACGGAATTGCATTCAACAAGAAAACCAATACTATTTTTGTAACCGGAAAAAATTGGAACAAAACATTTGAAATTAAAGTCACTGAGTAATTTCAAACCTAACCTAAAAAGAAAAATCCCGATGAATCATCGGGATTTTTTTATTTCTTTTTTGCCGGTACATATTCGGCTTTAGCAGGATCGTAAGTAAATTTATTTTCTTGTGTCTTTCCTTTCTGAATGATGGAACCATCGGGATTTAATTTAAATTCAAAACCTTCCCTTCTGATTTTTTCCTGTGTTTCAGAAGCATTTTTCAATTTGTCTAAAAATACTTTTTCGGTGATATGATTGGTCATTTGAGTATTAGAAAACACTTGTTTTTTACCGGTAATTTCATAAACATTTGAATAAACAGTCGTGATGTCCTCTGTTTTCAAGTCGGTTTTTGTTTGGTTGATTTCTGTCCATGTCAACAAATACAATTTAGTTCCATTGGCTGTAAAAGCAGTGAGTTTACAATCGCCCGGAATAAATTTCGAGTCGACCGGTTTCACCACTATAGCGTCGTTGGGCTTCCCTTTTTCCGTTATGGTCAACTGAAAATTTCCCGATTTGATTTCGGCAGCCAAATTATCTGTTTTTGCGAAAGCCGAGGTGGCAGGAGATGTTTTAGTCGTTTTCTTTTTTTGTGCAAAAGTGCAAACGCTCAGTAGGGCAACAAACGCTAAGAGGACTATTTTTTTCATAACAGTTGTGTATATTTTTTTTATATAAAAACCGAATATACAAAATAATCGCTTCGCAAAACGTTAAATAAAAAAACCGGATAATTGCTTATCCGGTTTCCTGTTATTCTAATAACCTTGTAAATTATTTTACTTCTTCAAAATCTACATCTTGAGTCTGGTCTCCACCAGCATCAGCTTGTGGTTGAGCTTCGTGAGTTTGTCCTTCACCTTGCGCTTTGTACATTTCTTCAGAAGCGTTTTTCCAAGCCTCGTTAATTTTGTCTAAAGCCGGTTGAATTGTAGCTACTTCTTTAGTATCATAAGCCGCTTTCAATTCGGTCAAAGCACTTTCGATAGCTTCCTTATTCGTAGCCGATAATTTGTCACCGTATTCTTTTAACTGACTTTCTGTTTGGAAAATCATGGCGTCGGCTTCGTTTAATTTATCTGCTTTTTCTTTGGCCAATCTATCGTTCTCAGCATTCATTTCAGCATCTTTCTTCATTCTTTCAATTTCTTCCGGAGTCAATCCTGAGGAGGCTTCGATACGAATGTCGTGTGATTTACCGGTACCTTTATCAGTGGCTGATACTTTGATGATACCGTTGGCATCAATATCAAAAGTCACTTCAATTTGAGGCACACCTCTAGGGGCCGGCGGAATTCCGTCTAAGTGGAAACGACCGATGGTTTTGTTATCCGCTGCCATGGTTCTTTCTCCCTGCAACACATGGATTTCAACACTTGGCTGGTTATCAGCAGCTGTTGAGAACACTTGTGATTTTTTGGTAGGAATGGTAGTATTAGACTCGATTAATTTAGTCATCACATTACCCATGGTTTCAATTCCTAATGATAAAGGCGTAACGTCAAGTAACAATACATCTTTTACATCTCCGGTTAACACACCCCCTTGAATTGCAGCTCCAATAGCTACTACTTCATCAGGATTTACTCCTTTTGATGGTTTTTTACCAAAGAATTTTTCTACTTGTTCCTGGATTACCGGAATTCTGGTAGAACCACCCACCAAGATTACTTCGTCAATATCAGACGTTGATAAACCGGCATCTTTCAAGGCTTTTGCAACAGGCTCCATTGAACGTTTCACCAAGCTTTCAGCCAATTGCTCAAATTTAGCTCTGGTTAATGTTTTCACCAAGTGTTTCGGACCTGAAGCAGTAGCTGTAACGTAAGGCAAGTTGATTTCTGTTTGTGTAGAAGAAGACAACTCAATTTTAGCTTTTTCAGCAGCTTCTTTCAAACGTTGCAATGCCATTGGATCTTTGCGCAAGTCAACACCTTCTTCGCTGTTGAATTCGTTAGCCATCCAGTCGATGATTACCTGGTCAAAGTCATCACCTCCCAAGTGAGTATCTCCGTTGGTAGACAATACTTCAAAAACACCGTCTCCTAATTCCAATACAGAGATATCAAAAGTACCTCCACCTAAGTCGTAAACGGCAATTTTTTGGTCTTTACCTGCTTTGTCTAATCCGTAAGCCAAAGCTGCTGCTGTAGGCTCGTTGATGATACGCATTACCTTAAGACCTGCAATTTCACCGGCTTCTTTAGTAGCCTGACGTTGCGCATCGTTAAAGTAGGCCGGAACCGTGATTACGGCTTCGGTAACGGCATGACCTAAATAGTCTTCCGCAGTTTTTTTCATTTTTTGAAGTGTCATGGCTGACAATTCCTGTGGTGTATATAATCTTCCGTCGATATCAACACGTGGGGTGTCGTTATCTCCTTTCACCACTTTGTAAGCTACAGTAGAGGCTTCTTTAGCACTCTCTGTGTACTTATTTCCCATAAAACGTTTAATAGACGCAATGGTTTTGGTAGGGTTGGTAACCGCCTGACGTTTTGCAGGGTCACCTACTTTAATTTCACCACCTTCTACAAATGCAATTACAGATGGGGTTGTTCTTTTTCCTTCAGCGTTCGCAATTACTACCGGCTCTCCGCCTTCCATAACTGCTACACATGAATTGGTTGTACCTAAATCGATACCAATAATTTTACTCATAACTTTATCTCCTTTTTTAGTCTTTGTTTGATTATTCCTCTACGAGTGAATAGTACTTTGTGTTGTACGGTTTCGAGAATTACAACTATTATGCCAAGCGGTAATCGGTAATAAATTGTCAGTTTCAGACTTCTCTAGGCTGACAAGATGACATTTTAACTGTAGAAATTGACGCAAAAAAAATCCCAACCGTCAGATTGGGATTCTGTATTTAGTCGTTCATCGAGATGAGGAACTCTTCGTTGTTTCTGGTTTTTTTGAAACGGTCGTTGATGAAATCCATGGCTTCCACCGGATTCATATCGGCCAGATACTTGCGCATAATCCACATGCGTTGGATCGTTTTTTCATCCTGTAATAAATCGTCTCTACGCGTACTGGAAGACGTCAAATCAATAGCCGGGAAAATACGTTTGTTGGCAATTTTTCGGTCTAATTGCAGCTCCATGTTTCCGGTACCTTTAAACTCTTCAAAGATAACTTCGTCCATTTTTGAACCGGTTTCGGTCAAAGCTGTGGCTATGATACTCAGTGACCCCCCGTTTTCAATGTTACGCGCGGCACCAAAGAAACGTTTCGGTTTTTGCAAGGCGTTGGCATCCACCCCACCCGACAATACTTTACCGGATGCAGGCTGAACCGTATTATATGCTCTCGCTAAACGTGTAATCGAATCTAATAAAATCACTACATCGTGCCCGCATTCAACCAATCGTTTGGCTTTTTCTAAAACAATATTGGCCACCTTTACATGTCGGTCAGCCGGCTCATCAAAAGTAGAAGCAATAACCTCTCCTCTTACACTGCGCTGCATGTCTGTCACCTCTTCCGGTCTTTCGTCTATCAATAATACTATTAGATACACTTCAGGATGGTTGGCCGCTATGGTATTGGCAATGTCTTTCAACAACATTGTTTTACCGGTTTTAGGTTGCGCTACTATCATACCGCGCTGTCCTTTTCCGATGGGTGAAAACAAGTCTATGATACGGGTAGAAATCGTTGATTGTCTTCCGGCCAGGTTGAATTTTTCTTCCGGGAATAATGGTGTGAGGTGTTCAAATGAAACACGGTCACGCACTACCTGAGGATCGTGTCCGTTAATCTTTAATACTTTTACTAACGGGAAAAATTTCTCTCCTTCTTTTGGCGGACGTACTACTCCTTTTACTGTATCCCCGGTTTTTAATCCGAACAAACGAATTTGGGAAGTCGATAAATAAATATCATCCGGAGATGCCAAGTAATTATAATCCGAAGAGCGCAAAAATCCATAACCGTCGGGCATCATTTCTAACACGCCTTCACTTTCTATGATACCGTCAAACTCATAATCGGAATCCCGGAAATTGTTTTGTTTTTTCCCTTTAAAATTAGGGTTACCGTTGCCGTTTTGATTGGGGTTATGGTGTTTTGGTTTGTCTTCTTTGGTATTTTCCGGAGGTTGAATTGCAGGAGGAGTATCGCTTTCTTCGGAAGTAGTTTGAGGTTCAACCGTCTCTGTTTCTGTATCAAGGGGTTCCTCTAAAACGGGGGTTACCGTATTTTTTTTCTTTTTCTCAAAAAGAGGCTTTTTGAATTTTGGATTTTTATTCTGAAAAACCGGTTTTTCTTCTGTAGCTGTTGCAGAAGCATCGGTTGTAAACAAATCACTTTGTTGGGTTTCAGGTGTTATTTTGGGAGTTGCGGTGATTCGCGTTCGTTTGGTTTTATTTTCAGCGGGTTGCTCAGGAGCTTGTGATTGTTCTTCTTTGAGACTTTTATTCTGGTGTTCCAAAATATCTGCAATCAACTTATCTTTTTTGGCACCGGCTACTTTTATGGTTTTGGCCAACTTGGCAATTTCTTGAAGCTCAGCAAGCTTCATTTCTTTTAAGGCAGAAATATCAAACATGAATAGTGTTTTGATTTAAATTCGAATTTGGAAAATAGTGTAATTTGTGGATAGAAATTCTTGTAAGGGATAGTCCGAAGGATGAAGTACTTACGGATTTACAATGCAATAATACAAATAATATTTAATCGTGCAATAGTATTTTTTAAAAAAGAAACTATATTTTTGTCCCACATTTTTCAAAACCATGTTTAGAAAACAAACTTACTTTTTATTAGTGTGCTTGCTGTTAACGGGAGTATTTCCTTTTATTTTTCCGTTATGGAAGGATGCTGACGGGAAACCTTTCTACTTTATGATGGATATTGCTTATGTGGCTTTATTCGGATTGAGCGCAACACTGTCACTATTGAGTATTTTATCACACGCAAAAAGACAACAACAATTTGTCATGGGCAGATTGAACATCATATTGAATTTAATTTTATTAGGATTATTTGTGTATCGAACACTAAACTTATCCGGAGAAGCGGCTACCGTTTCTGAGAAGGGTATTGGGATGTTCTTACCTATTTTTTCTATCGTATTCTTGGTTTTGGCCAACAAAGCCATTAAAAAGGATGAAGATCTTGTAAAATCTGTGGATCGATTGCGATAAACCTATAAACTTAGTTTTTTAGTGCTGCAAAAAACCCGAATCGTTGATTCGGGTTTTTTATTTTGTGCTATTATTTCAAACAGGTTTCTGTTTTTTGCCCAATTCAATAATCTCTAATTGCTGAATCTTGTCGCCGTCAATCTCAAAGCGAAGCATGGTTCTTACCTGATGAAAACCATAAATGCAGCAAGCTCCGGGATTCATGTGCAGCAGGTTGAGCTGTTTGTCAAATTGGACTTTCAATATGTGTGAATGCCCGCAAATAAAAAGCTTTGGCGGATTTTGATGTATTTCTGTTCTTATCGCCTGGTTGTATTTTCCGGGATAACCGCCAATGTGGGTAATCCAAACATCAACATCTTCACAAAAAAAACGATTGTTTAGCGGAAATTCCAACCGTGCCTTGTCATCATCAATATTCCCGTAAACGCCTCGTATCGGTTTGATTGCTTTAATAGCATCGGTTACTTTTAAATCTCCTATATCGCCGGCATGCCACACTTCATCTGCCTGATGAACATATTTCAAAATGCTGTCATCTATGTGACTGTGAGTATCTGAAAGCAGCAGAATTTTTTTCATAAATTACGGTATGGCTGAGAAGCAAAGGTACAAAGTACGAAAGTATATTTTTTGAGAAAACTTTAGGCTTTTCCCAACCTAAAAACTTTGTAACTTTGTTACTTCAAAAATTGTCTGTCACATCTTGAGATATTTTATCAAATTAGCTTATAACGGAACCCATTACCACGGCTGGCAGTACCAACCCGATGCTGATTCGGTACAGGAAACCCTCAACAAAGCACTAAGTACCTTATTGAAAACTGAAATCGACATCGTTGGTGCCGGAAGAACTGATACCGGTGTACACGCCAAGCAGATGTATGCTCACTTTGATTTTGAGGAATCAATTGACGCAGCCGTATTGGTACGCAAACTCAATTCTTTTTTACCGAAAGACATTGTCATTTATGATGTTTTAAAAGTAGCCGATGAAGCTCATGCCCGTTTTGATGCCATCAAACGCACGTATGAGTACCACATTCACACTTTTAAAGATGCGTTTGAAACCGGCAGTTGGCAGTACCAAAACAAATTAGACTTAGACCAAATGAATGCCGCTTGTAAGCTGTTATTCAAACACACTGATTTTGAATGTTTTTCAAAAACCCATTCTGATGTCCGAACGTTTAATTGTGTTATTTTTGAAGCACATTGGCAACAAACTGATACAAAAATAGTATTTACCATTTCTGCCGACAGGTTCCTGCGCAATATGGTTCGGGCCATAGTCGGAACCATGATTAATGTTGGTTTGGGTAAAATAACCTTGGACGATTTTGAAAAAATTATAGAAAGTAAAAACCGCAGTAAGGCCGGCTTTTCGGTTCCTGCTCACGGATTGTATTTAACCCAAATTCAATACGAATACCTCTCCTAAACCATGCAGGCAAAAGCATTCGATACCCATTTGTTTAAACGTATTTTAAAGTACACCAAACCTTATCGAACAAGGTATTACGGTGTTATTTTATTTGCAGTGTCGTTATCTGTTTTTGCTGCCCTTCGCCCCTATTTATTAAAACAAACGGTTGATGCCTACATCAAACCCAAAGACGAACACGGTTTGTTGTTTTATGTCATGATGATGGGGATTGTTTTACTGTTGGAAACTTTTTCGCAGTTTTATTTTGTGTATTGGGCCAATTGGCTCGGGCAAGACATCATCAAAGACATCCGAACCAAACTCTTTAAGCACATGCTCAGTTTCAGGATGAAGTACTACGACACTGCACCGGTGGGACAATTGGTTACCCGTTCCGTTTCGGATATCGAACAGATAGCGCGTATTTTCAGTCAGGGACTATTCATGATTTTCAGTGATCTGATGAAAATGGTTGTCGTGTTGCTTTTTATGTTTTTCATGAATTGGAGATTGACCTGGATTGTTATCATTGCTATGCCGATATTGGTTTACATCACCCGAATATTTCAGCGTAAAATGCAGGTCGCTTTTGAAGAAGTACGCACACAAGTTGCCAACATGAATACCTTCGTACAGGAACGGGTAACCGGTATGAAAATCGTTCAACTTTTCAATCGCGAAGAAATTGAATATCAAAAATTCAAACAAATCAATGAAAAACACAATAAGGCCTGGATTAAGACTATTTTCTACAACTCGATTTTCTTTCCGGTAGCTGAAATCATTTCTTCGTTAACGCTGGCTGCCGTTGTACTCTATGGCGGTTTTCATATTTTAGACGGTGATAAATTCACCACCTTCGGAGATTTGTTCTCCTACACCATGTTTATTACCATGTTGTTCAACCCGTTGCGTCAAATTGCGGATAAATTCAATGAAATGCAGATGGGGATGATAGCCGCCAACCGTGTTTTTGACATTTTAGATACTGATAAAGATGTACAAATCGGAGGAACAAAAATTGCCGATCATTTTAAAGGAACCATTCGTTTTGAAAATGTACGTTTCAGTTACATTGAAAATGAAGAAGTCCTTAAAGGAATTAATTTTAATGTAAAACCAGGAGAAACCGTGGCCATAGTCGGAGCTACCGGTGCCGGAAAATCTACCATCATTAATTTGTTAAACCGCTTTTACGAAATTGATTCGGGGGCCATTTACATAGATGAACACAACATCAACGACTTCGAAATGGAAAGTCTGCGCAAACAAATTGCGATTGTTTTACAGGATGTGTTTCTTTTTGCCGATACCATTCACAATAATATCACACTCAACAACCCGACAATTTCAAGAGAAGATGTTATTGAAGCCGCTAAAAAAATAGGTGTACACAAATTCATCAAAAGTCTGCCGGGTGGATATGATTATGATGTGAAAGAGCGAGGTGTGATGCTGTCATCGGGCCAAAGACAACTCATAGCCTTTTTACGAGCTTATGTGAGCAATCCGAGTATTTTGATTTTGGATGAAGCCACTTCTTCGATTGACACTTATTCGGAAGAACTCATTCAGAAGGCAACCGACAGGATTACCCAAAACAGAACCTCTATCATCATCGCCCATCGTTTGGCTACTATTATCAATGCCGATAAGATTATTGTGATGGACAAAGGACAAATTGTAGAAGAAGGAACTCACCAAGAATTAGTTGCCAAAGCCGATGGATACTATAAAAATTTATACAATTCACAGTTTGTAGCAGAAGGCTAAATTCTCAAAATAAATCCTTAAATTCGCAATCTGAAATAATTTTGAAACTCGCAAGTAATAAACAGAAAATGACACGAGGCTTTTGGCCAAAGGCATTTTGTACTAATAACAAATAAACACACAAAAAATGAAATACGACATTATTGTTTTAGGAAGTGGTCCGGGTGGTTATGTAACAGCCATTCGCGCATCACAATTAGGCTTTAAAGTAGCCGTAATCGAAAAAGAAAACCTTGGTGGTATTTGTTTAAATTGGGGATGTATTCCAACCAAAGCATTGCTGAAATCAGCTCAGGTTTTTGATTACCTAAAACATGCTTCTGATTATGGATTGACCGTAAAAGAATTTGACAAAGACTTTAGTGCCGTAATAGCACGTTCGCGTGGCGTTGCTGACGGAATGAGTAAAGGAGTGCAATTCCTGATGAAGAAAAATAAAATCGATGTTATTGACGGTTTCGGTAAAGTAAAACCGGGTAAGAAAGTTGATGTAACTGCAGCAGACGGTAAAGTGACTGAATATTCAGCAGACCATATTATCATTGCTACCGGTGCCCGCTCAAGAGAGTTACCCAACCTTCCTCAGGATGGTGTAAAAGTTATCGGATACCGTCAAGCCATGACCCTGCCAACACAACCAAAGAAAATGATTGTGGTAGGTTCAGGAGCTATTGGTGTTGAATTTGCTCATTTTTACAATTCGATGGGTACCGAAGTGACTATCGTTGAGTTTATGCCAAATGTAGTTCCGGTAGAAGATGAAGACATTTCAAAACAATTTGAACGTTCGTTGAAAAAATCAGGAATTACTGTAATGACCAATTCATCGGTAGAAAGAATTGACACAAGCGGTAACGGAGTAAAAGCCTTTGTCAAAACTGCCAAAGGAGAAGAAGTTTTAGAAGCGGATATTTTACTTTCGGCTGTGGGTATCAAAACCAACATTGAAAATATAGGTTTGGAAGAAACCGGAATTAAAACCGATAAAGATAAAATTTTAGTAAACGATTACTATCAAACTAATGTTCCGGGCTATTATGCCATAGGTGATGTTACTCCGGGGCAAGCCTTAGCTCACGTAGCTTCAGCCGAAGGAATTCTTTGTGTTGAAAAAATTGCCGGTATGCATGTTGAGCCACTAGATTACGGAAATATTCCGGGTTGTACTTATGCTACTCCTGAAATTGCTTCGGTAGGTTTAACAGAAAAAGCGGCCAAAGAAAAAGGATACGAATTAAAAATCGGAAAGTTCCCGTTCACGGCATCCGGAAAAGCCAAAGCTGCCGGTACTCCGGATGGTTTTGTAAAAGTTATTTTTGATGCCAAATACGGTGAGTGGTTGGGTTGTCACATGATTGGTGCCGGTGTTACGGATATGATTGCTGAAGCAGTTGTGGCCCGTAAATTGGAAACTACAGGACATGAAATCTTAAAAGCGGTACATCCACACCCAACCATGAGTGAAGCTGTTATGGAAGCCGTAGCCGATGCTTACGGAGAAGTAATTCACTTATAAAACAGAATTTAATTAGCATAAAAAAAGCCGAAACTAAGTTTCGGCTTTTTTTTATTTGTATTAAAGTTACATTACATTTTAGCTTTCAATGCTTTGTACTTATCTGTCATTTCAAGTGCATTGTATACACTTAACAAGGTCTTTTTGGCTGCCTCATTTGTAGGTTCGATTTCTACTGCTTTTTCAAGGTAAGGCAATATCGCTTTAAAATTTTTCTCTCTTTCTGCTTTCAGAACATCGTATCGTTTGTTATCCTTTTCAGAAGTACCTAATTTATTCATCTCATTTACCCATTTTTCATCGGCTCTTAATTTCAATTCGGCTAAATTCAAATTAGCATTGAAATAATTAGGATTTACTTCCAAAGCTCTTTTGTAATATTTCTCTGCCTCATCCAATTTGCCGGCGTCTGAACTGATTACCCCAAGATTATAAAGCAGATCAACATTGTTTGGATTTTTTTGCAATGCTTCATTAACCAATTTGGCATAAGTATCGTAATCTTTAATTTTTAAATACATATCCAACTCAGTCAACAATAAAGAATCGTCATTTGGATTGGCCTTACGAGCCTCTTCAACCGCAGATTTAGCTTCGTTGATTTTACCTTGATCTACTAATATTAAAGCGATATTTTTATAAATCTCCCCTCTTTTAGATTCCAACTTTTCATCTCTAGGTTTTTCATGACTACCAGCTTTGATGAACAAATCACGCTCGCTTTTAGAAGGAAACGTTTCTTCTTGTTTAGAAGCTTTATTGGTTGCCCAATAAACCGTGCCTTCACCGGTATAATTCAAAGCTTTTAGTTGAGTGTAATAGTCTAAGGCTTTGTCATAATCTTTAGCGTTTACCGCATAACTGGCTGCATAGAACAGTTTATCCTGATCCTTTTTATCCAGTTGATATACTGCATACAATACTTCGGCTGCTTCTGTGAATTTTTTTACACTTCCTAAACCTACAGCCAAGTTTACCATTTGTGGTTTAAATGCAGCGATGGTTTCATTGATGTCTTCGGTATAAATCTTTTTACCCGTCTTTTTTTCATAGTCCAAAGTGGCATTTAAGCTAACTGCTAAATCGGTTATGGCCTTTGGATTTGCCATTTTCATAAGGGCTGTCTGAATTTGAGCAGGTGGCATCGTTTGATCTAATGCTAAATACTCGAGTACAGGAGTCATCGCTCTGTAAAAGCTTGCATAAATCTTATCTCCTTCTTCGGTAGCCAAAGGTTGAACTTTGGTTACCAATGCTTTATATTCGGCTAAATCATTTCCTTTGATTTCATCTTTTGCATAAATCTTTTTCAGCGCTTTTAACTCATCTTTTTGAGCAAAACCTGAAGCAGAAACCAGTATTGCTGAAGCCAATACAATGTGTTTAATTTTCATGTGGTATTTATTTTAAGTAATTATTCTTGTGTTTCCGGAGCGTCATCAGCAGTTTCAGCCGAATGGTTTTCAGTACCTTCCTCGATTTCTCCTTCTGTTTCTTCTGATTCTTCTTCTTTCATTACTTTGGTCACAGCCGCAATCGAATCATTTCCTTTGATGTTAATCAAACGAACTCCTTGTGTGGCTCTTCCCATTACCCTTAAATCAGAAACTTCCATTCTGATGGTTAATCCTGATTTGTTAATAATCATCAAATCATCCTCATCGGTTACTGCGTTGATAGAAATTAATGCTCCTGTTTTTTCTGTAATGTTGAGGGTTTTTACTCCTTTTCCTCCACGGTTGGTAATACGATACACATCTTCTCCGTCTTCGTCTACCAACTTAGTTCTTTTTCCGTAACCGTTTTCAGTAACTACCAAAAGTTGGGTGTCGTTGATATCTTCTTTTTTAACTGATACCATTCCGATTACTTCGTCTTTGTCGTCTGCCAAAGTAATACCGCGAACACCTGAGGCGGTTCTTCCCATCGGACGCGTTTTTTCTTCTTCGAAACGTACCAATTTTCCGGATTTTACAGCAACCAATACCTGGCTTTCACCATCGGTTAGTTTTGCTTCTAATAGTTCATCGTCTTCTCTGATGGTAATGGCATTGATACCGTTTTGACGCGGACGTGAATATTGCTCCAACGGAGTCTTTTTCACTTGACCTTGTTTGGTAGCCATAATCACATAGTGACTGTTGATGTATTCTTCGTCTTTTAAGTCCTGAGTACAAATGAATGCTTTTACTTTATCATCACTTTCGATGTTGATCAAGTTTTGAATAGCACGTCCTTTACTTGTTTTGCTTCCTTCCGGAATTTCGTATACGCGCATCCAGAAACATTTTCCTTTTTGGGTAAAGAACAATAAGTACTGGTGGTTGGTTGCCACAAACAAATGTTCTAAGAAATCCTGATCACGAGTACCGGCACTTTTTTGTCCAACTCCACCTCTATTTTGAGTTTTGTATTCTGATAAGTTGGTACGTTTAATGTATCCGGCATGGGATATGGTAATCACCACATTTTCATCGGCAATTAGATCTTCAATGCTTACATCACCGCCTGAGTATTCAATAGATGAGCGACGTGCATCTCCATATTTATCTCTGATTTCGATTAATTCTTCTTTGATTAACTCCATTCTCAATTCTTTGCTTGCCAATAAATCTTTCAAGCGTTGAATTAATTTCATGATTTCTTCGTATTCCGCACGCAATTTGTCTTGTTCCAGTCCGGTCAATTGACGCAAACGCATCTCAACAATGGCACGCGCCTGAATATCCGATAAATTAAATCTTTCAATTAATTTAGCGCGTGCTTCGTCACCGTCTTTTGATGCACGAATCAGAGCAATTACTTCATCAATATTATCAGAAGCAATGATTAACCCTTCTAAAATATGCGCTCTTTCTTCCGCTTTGCGCAATTCAAACTGTGTTCTTCTTACTACTACGTCGTGACGGTGTTCTACAAAGTAGTGAATCAAATCTTTCAGATTCAACATTTGCGGTCTTCCGTTTACCAAAGCAATGTTGTTTACACTGAAAGAAGATTGCAATTGGGTGTATTTGTATAAGGTATTCAATACGACATTCGGCACGGCATCGCGTTTGAGTTCGTACACGATACGCATACCGCTTCTATCCGACTCATCACGAATATTTGAAATACCCTCTATTCTTTTCTCGTTAATCAAATCCGCTGTTTTCTTGATCATTTCAGCTTTATTGACTTGGTACGGAATTTCAGTAACAATGATACATTCCTTGCCATTTGATTCTTCAAAGGCTACTTTAGCGCGAATAACCACTCTTCCTCTTCCGGTTTTGAATGCTTCCCGAACACCGTCCATACCGTAGATAATACCTCCGGTAGGAAAATCAGGTGCTTTGATGTGATTGATTAATTCATCTATTTCGATATCATTATTGTCAATATATGCCAGGGTACCGTCAACCACCTCAGTTAAGTTGTGAGGTGCCATGTTGGTGGCCATACCTACCGCAATACCCGAAGCCCCGTTGATCAACAAGTTCGGAACACGGGTTGGCATTACCGTTGGCTCCTGTAGGGTATCGTCAAAGTTTAATTGAAAATCAACCGTTTCTTTGTCGATATCTGCCATTATGTCTTCTGACATTTTTTTCATTCTGGCCTCGGTATAACGCATCGCCGCAGGGCTATCGCCGTCAACGGAACCAAAGTTCCCCTGACCGTCTACCAACAAATAGCGTAAGCTCCACTCCTGAGCCATACGAACCATGGCATCATATACCGAACTGTCACCGTGAGGGTGATACTTTCCTAAAACTTCTCCAACAATTCTAGCGGATTTTTTGTGAGCTCTATTGGAAAAAACTCCTAAATCATACATTCCGTATAACACTCTTCGGTGTACGGGTTTCAAACCGTCACGCACGTCAGGCAGTGCTCTTGAGACAATTACAGACATCGAATAATCGATGTAAGCTGATTTCATTTCATCTTCGATGTTAATCGGAATTAACCTTTCTCCGTCAGACATATTTTATAAATTATTAATAAAAAATTAGTTTAAATTCAAAACGTGCTAATATAGACTATTTGGAAAAAATACAAGGGATTTTCATGCACAAATTTCAATGATTTATTAACAAAACAAGGGCTTTTTTTAGTTAATAAATAACCCTTATCGGTACTTTTATTATTGGCTTTTTTTTTGTCAATTAGCTGACAGTACATTTAGCGGGAATGATTTTTGCAATAACGCCCCATTATAACTAAATTTACAATACAAATCACATACTATTATGGATGATAATTTTTCACCAAGAGTCAAAGATGTAATCACTTACAGCAAAGAAGAGGCGCTACGACTGGGCCACGACTTTATTGGAACTGAGCATCTGATGCTTGGTATCTTGAGAGACGGGAATGGTAAAGCGATTGCTATTTTAAATAACTTATCCATAGATTTGGACCATTTACGTAAAAAGGTAGAGGTGGTGAGTCCTGCCAATCCGAATGTAGAGATAAGCAATGAAAAGAAAAATCTGCACCTAACCCGTCAAGCGGAACGCGCTTTAAAAACGACCTTCTTAGAAGCCAAAGTATTTCAGGCCACTTCAATCAGTACGGCCCACTTGCTTTTGTGTATACTGAGAAATGAAAATGATCCTACAACCAAACTGCTGCATAGGCTGAAAATAGACTATAATGTGGTTAAAGAACAATATTTAAATATGACACCGAACGAAGAAGATTTTATGGACAATCTGCCACGAAACGAGTCTTACAATGACGATTCAGGTCAAGATGACAGTTTAAAGGAAGGCAGCTTCAACAATCCGGGCAGTAAAACGAACAAGAAGTCAAAAACTCCGGTTTTGGATAACTTTGGTCGCGATTTAACCGAATTAGCTGAAGAAGGCAAGCTCGACCCTGTTGTAGGGCGCGAGAAAGAAATTGAACGTGTTTCTCAAATTTTGAGCCGCAGAAAGAAAAACAATCCGTTGCTTATCGGAGAACCGGGCGTGGGTAAATCAGCTATAGCCGAAGGTTTGGCGCTTCGAATCATACAAAAGAAAGTATCGCGTATCCTTTTCAACAAAAGAGTCGTTACCCTTGACTTAGCTTCTTTAGTAGCCGGTACCAAATACCGCGGACAATTTGAAGAACGCATGAAAGCCGTGATGAATGAATTGGAGAAAAATGACGATATCATTCTGTTTATAGATGAAATCCACACAATTGTAGGTGCCGGTGGTGCCACAGGATCTTTGGATGCTTCTAACATGTTTAAACCTGCCTTAGCACGTGGCGAAATACAATGTATTGGCGCTACCACTTTGGACGAGTACAGACAATACATAGAAAAAGATGGTGCTTTGGAAAGACGTTTTCAAAAAGTAATTGTAGAACCTACTTCGGTAGAAGAAACCATCACCATTTTGAACAACATTAAAAACAAATACGAAGACCACCACAACGTAATTTATACTCCGGAAGCTATTGAAGCTTGTGTGAAATTAACCAACCGCTATATGTCGGAGCGTTTCCTTCCGGACAAAGCGATTGATGCTATGGACGAAGCCGGTTCCCGCGTTCACATTACCAACATAGACGTGCCGAAACAAATTTTGGATTTAGAACGTCAATTGGAAGAAGTTCGTGAGCTTAAGAATTCTGTAGTTAAAAAACAGAAATACGAAGAAGCGGCTAAATTGCGTGATGACGAAAAACGTTTAGAAAAAGACCTAGCCATAGCTCAAGAGCAATGGGAAGAGGAGTCTAAAAGTAACCGAATCAGAGTAACGGAAGACAATGTTGCCGATGTGGTTTCGATGATGACCGGAATTCCGGTAAATCGTATTGCTCAAACCGAAAGTAACAAACTCGCTCATTTACCTGAATTAATCAAAGGTAAAGTAATTGGTCAAGATGAAGCCGTACTTAAAATAGCACGCTCAATTCAGCGTAATCGTGCCGGATTGAAAGACCCTAATCGACCTATTGGTTCTTTTATATTCTTAGGTCAAACAGGAGTTGGTAAAACACAGTTAGCCAAAGTTTTAGCTAAAGAACTATTTGACTCAGAAGATGCCTTAATTCGCATTGACATGAGTGAATACATGGAGAAATTTGCCATCTCAAGATTGATTGGCGCACCTCCGGGATACGTAGGATATGAGGAAGGTGGACAATTGACCGAAAAAGTACGCAGAAAACCATATTGTGTAGTGCTGTTGGACGAGATTGAAAAAGCCCATCCTGATGTATTCAACATGATGTTACAAGTATTGGATGACGGTTACCTAACCGATAGTTTGGGAAGAAAAATCGACTTCAAGAATACCATCATCATTATGACCTCAAATGTGGGTGCCCGTCAGTTGAAAGACTTTGGTCAAGGTGTAGGTTTCGGAACTTCAGCTAAAGTAGCTCAGGCAGATGAACATTCTAAAGGTGTAATCGAAAATGCTTTGAAAAAAACCTTCGCTCCTGAATTCTTAAACCGAATTGACGACGTAATTGTATTTAACGCCTTAGAGAAACACGATATCGATTTAATCATTGAAATCGAATTGAAAAAACTCTACGCCCGTATTGCCGAGTTGGGTTACAAACTGACCCTGACCGACAAAGCAAAAGCGTTTATTGCAGACAAAGGTTTTGATAAACAATTTGGAGCCCGTCCGTTAAAACGAGCCATTCAAAAATATGTAGAAGATGCTTTAGCCGAAGAAATTATTACTTCAAAAATTGCATCAGGCGATGAAATCTTAATGGATTTGGACGAAACAGCTCAAGAGTTGACTGTAACTATTCAAAAAGCCGAAAAGCCTACAAAATAAGACTGTTTAACCTTTACAAGCCACGAATTGCGAATTATGATTGTTAGTTATATTCGGTAATTCGTGGCTTTTTAATTGATATCCATGCCACAAAACAAAATCATATTAGGTTCCGAAGAATGGTGTTCCTTTCCGGAACTTGGCATTCCAGCCATTAAAGCCCGTGTTGATTCGGGTGCCAAAACATCGGCTCTTCACGCCATCAACATTGCCCCCTTTCTAAAAGACGGAGAGAACTGGGTTAAATTTGACATAAACCCCATTCAAAACAACTTAAAAACCGTTATCCATTGCGAAGCGAAACTTATTGACAAACGCATCGTCAAAAGTTCGAGTGGTTTCAGAGAACAACGATACGTTATTAGTGCCAATTTAAAAATAGGCAATGATGTTTGGGAAATTGAAATGACTTTAACCAACAGGGATTCTATGGGATTCCGTATGCTGTTAGGTAGAGAAGCCATGAGCGGCAGAATCCTGGTTGATCCGGAACAAAAATATCTTTTGGGACAAACTTCATCCGAAAGTTTGAAAGAACTGTACATCAATTCGGTTCCCAATAAAAGAGGGCTGCGTATTGGAGTGTTAGCCAGCAATCCGGAGTTGTACAGCAACAAAAGGATTATGGAAGCCGGTGAAATGCGCGGGCATGAAATGCATTTTCTGAACATCAAAGAATGTTATATGAAACTGGATGCCGTGAAACCCGAAATTCACTACAGAGGCGGAAAAATACTCGATAATTTTGATGCCATCATTCCCAGAATACGCCCAAGCATTACTTTCTACGGTTGTGCATTGACACGTCAGTTTGAGGCCATGAAGGTGTACTGTCTGAATTCGGCAGCAGCCATAACCCAATCGAGAGACAAGTTGTTTTCTTTACAATTGCTATTGCACCACGGTGTTGACATTCCAACAACCGGTTTTGCCAATTCTCCTTTAGACACCGATGACTTGATTAAGATGGTAGGCGGTTCCCCTCTGATTGTTAAACTTTTAGAAGGCACACAGGGCAAAGGAGTTGTTTTGGCCGAAACCAAAAAAGCAGCCGAATCGGTAATCAATGCGTTCAAAAGTCTGAATGCCAATATTTTGGTGCAAGAATTCATCAAAGAAGCGAATGGTAAAGATTTGCGTTTATTTGTTGTAGACGGAAAAGTTGTAGCTGCCATTCAGCGTGAAGCAGCTGCAGGGGAATTCAGAGCCAACATTCACATGGGAGGAACAGCTTCCATCATTAAGCCTACGGCCGAAGAAAAAAGGATTGCCATCAAAGCAGCCAAAGCCATGGACTTGAAAGTGGCCGGAGTTGATATCATTCGTTCCTCAAAAGGCCCATTGCTGTTAGAAGTTAACTCTTCACCCGGATTAGAAGGTATTGAAGGAGCCACCAATAAAGACATAGCCGGAGAAATGATTAAGGCCATCGAAAAGAATTTTAAAATAAAAGAAAGTGAATCCGTATCTTGATATCGTAATCCGCAGTATAGCGGTATATGTATTCATGGTGATAGCCTTGCGTCTTTTTGGTAAAAAAGAACTGTCACAGCTCAATACCGCCGATGTGATTCTGATATTGCTCATCAGCAACTCGGTGCAAAATGCCATGGTGGGGACCAATTCTTCCCTTTTAGGTGGCATTACGGCTGCTATAGCGTTGTTTATCATCAATATGATTTTTAAAAAAGTGATGCTCCATTCCAAATTCATCAAAGAACTGGTACAGGACAAACCCGAAATTCTGGTTCACAACGGTAAAATCTACTTTAAATCTCTTGCCAAATTGGGAATCACTTCAGATGAGTTGCAGGAAGCCATGCGCGAGCACGGAGTTGAATTTTACAAAGATGTAAAATTAGCCATGTTTGAAATTGACGGCAGCATCAGTATTATTTCGGGCAATGATCATTTGAAACAAACCCATCACAAACGAAAAATTCATAAAACATTAGGAACCCTGAACAATTAGGTTATGAATAAAAACAGACTTGAAGCCTTTAGCGACGGCGTACTGGCCATCATCATTACCATCATGGTACTCGAATTAAAAGTCCCTGAAGGTATGGACTGTAATTCGTTAAAACCACTGCTTCCAAAGTTTCTGAGTTATATATTGAGTTTTATTTATGTTGGTATTTACTGGAATAACCACCATCACATGATGCACACTGTTAAACATGTAAACGGTAAAATCCTGTGGGCCAATCTGCATTTACTGTTTTGGCTCTCGCTCATTCCGTTTACTACGGCTTGGATTGGTGACAATCATTTTGCTTCATTTCCCATGATGATGTACGGAATTGTACTGCTGATGAACGGATTGGCTTATTTTATATTACAACAGTTCATCCTGAAGCAACAAGGCGCCAATTCGATTTTAAAGAAAGCCATCGGAACCGATATCAAAGGTAAATCCTCCCCTGTTTTATACACTCTGGCTGTTTTACTGGCCAATTATTACCCGATACTATCCGGACTCATTTATATTTTTGTAGCTTTGATGTGGTTGATACCGGATAAACGCATTGAAAAGATTTTCAACGAAAACGACTAAATTATGAATTTGTTATCCCAACTCATTACCGGATTTATTGTAGTGTTGCATCTTTACATTCTTTGGCTCGAAATGTTTGCGTGGACCTCACGCGGGCGTAAAGTGTTTAAGTCTATACCGGCTGACCAATTTGAAAAAACCAAAGTCATGGCCGCCAATCAGGGATTGTACAATGGTTTTCTGGCTGCAGGATTACTTTGGTCGCTGTGCATAAGTAACACCGATTGGAGCAGAAACATTGCCGTCTTTTTCCTGAGCTGTGTTCTGATAGCCGGAATTTATGGGGCATATACCGCTTCTAAATGCATCTTTTTTGTGCAGGCAGTTCCGGCAATTTTAGGATTGCTGAGTTTTTTGTTGGATTTGAATTAGAAATCCCTATTCCTCCAAATCAATCATAAAACTGTTTAAAAAAGATACCGAATTGACGATGTCATAATGCAAAATGCGATCCTCTTTAACTAAAGGCACTTCTTCACGGTAGGATTTTAAAAACATTTCAATAAACGGACTTGATTTTAAGGGTGCTCTGAATGATATCGCCTGAGAAGCATTCATCAATTCTATAGCCAAAATGCGCTCCAGATTTTCCATGATACGCAGTGTTTTTGTGGCTGCATTAGCACCCATACTTACGTGGTCTTCCTGTCCGTTTGAAGAAACGATACTATCAACACTGGCCGGGGTAGCCAATTGTTTATTCTGACTGGCAATACCTGCTGCAGTATACTGTGGTATCATAAATCCTGAATTTAATCCCGGATTATCAACCAAGAAAGCCGGTAACCCTCTTAACCCTGAGATTAATTGATAAGTCCTTCTTTCGGAAATACTGCCTAATTCAGACAAAGCTATGCCTAAAAAATCCAGCGCTAAAGCCAAAGGTTGCCCGTGAAAATTACCTCCGGAAACAATGATATCTTCGTTAATGAATACGTTGGGGTTATCGGTAACCGAATTGATTTCGGTTTTGAATACTTTTTTCACATACTCAATAGCATCTTTAGAAGCACCATGCACCTGTGGGATACAACGGAAAGAATACGGATCTTGTACATGTGCTTTAGGTTGTGCTATAATCTGACTGTTTTCCAATAAATCCATCATGCGCTTGGCGGTAACAATTTGTCCTTTGTGTGGCCTTACATAATGTATCAGTTCATTGAACGGTTCAATACGACCGTCAAATCCTTCGAGCGAAATAGCACCAATTACATCGGCTAAATAGGAAAATTTCATGGCTTTTAACAATACATAACAACCGTATGCACTCATAAACTGAGTCCCGTTAAGCAAAGCCAATCCTTCTTTTGATTGCAATACGATAGGCTTCCATCCCATTTTTTCCAATACTTTTTTGGCAGGCTGACGAAAACCATCGCAGTACACCTCTCCTTCACCTAACAAGGGTAATGATAAATGAGCTAACGGAGCTAAATCGCCACTGGCGCCTAACGAACCCTGAGTGTAAATCACCGGCAGTATATCGTGATTGTAAAAATCAACCAAACGTTCCACTGTTTGTAACTGAACGCCTGAATGTCCGTAGCTTAAGGACTGAATTTTCAGCAACAGCATGATTTTTACAATCTCAGCCGGAACTTCCTCACCTGTACCGCAAGCATGAGACTTTACCAAGTTTTCCTGAAGTTGGGAAAGGTTTTCGTTTGATATTTTCACATTACATAAAGAACCAAAACCGGTATTGATTCCATAAATCGGCGTTTCATTTGAAGCCATTTTTTTATCTAAATACTCACGGCATTTCTGAATGTTTAATTGAGCTTCTTCCGAAAGAGAAAGTGTTTTATGTTGGGCAATAATTTCCTGTAAGGTCTCAAGAGTCAATACTTCCGTACTGATGTAATGTGTATTTTCCATTTTGGCAAGGGATTAAAGGCCCAAAATTCCGTAAACAATTGGTAAAAAGCAATAAAAACTCCCACTATTTTATTGCCGAATCATTAAAAAAAACCGACTTCTGCTATTGATGCTGTTAAAAACAAATGTTGAATACATTAAAATTAAGATATTCTCAAAAATTTATTAATTTCTTTTTTAATTATCAAAAAGTTTTAAATTTGACAATCATGATATGCATTGTTTTAACAAATATCGTTTCTTCTTCAGTCAATTCTTTGGCTGCCACTGTTGTTACAACCACCTCTGCAACTACCACCCCGTTTGGGGTATAATCATTACATATTAATCTGTTTCAGGGCCTTTCAAAACGAAAGAAGAAAAACAATGACTTTATATTTCCATAAAAACACAAAAGAATGATAGTATTAAAATTTGGCGGAACTTCGGTAGCCAATGCCAACAATATCTCTAAAGCGATTGAAATTATAACCCAAAAAAGCAAGGACAACAAACTGGCCGTTGTGGTTTCTGCTTTCAGCGGCGTGACTGATTTGCTTATTCTGGCCGGTAAAACTGCTGCCGCCAAAGACAAAAACTACAAAGAAATCATCAGTCAGATTGATAAAAAACACAAGGATGCTATTGACGAACTGATACCGTTAAGCGAACAAAGCGACATCATCAATACCATCAACAGCGACATTAACCTCCTGAAAACCTTGCTGGACGGATGTTACTTACTGGGAGAACTCTCCAGCCGTACCGTTGATATGATAGCCGGTTTTGGCGAATTGCTATCTTCCCAAATCATTGCTTTGGCTTTGAAACAAAAAGTAGGCAACACCGTTTTTAAGGACAGTAGAGAACTAATTAAAACAAATTCTAACTTCGGAAAAGCCAGTGTCGACTTTAGAACTACCAACAAACTGATAGTCGATTATTTTAAAAACAATCCCCATCAGGTCGTTTTGTTTCCCGGGTTTATAGCTTCTTCCCCTGACGGCAATACAACAACCCTCGGCCGGGGCGGTTCAGATTATACTGCCGCCATACTAGCCGCTGCAGTCAAAGCATCGGTTTTAGAGATTTGGACCGATGTAAACGGTATGTTTACCGCCAACCCGAAAATCGTAAAACAAGCACAGCCTATTGAAACCATTTCGTATCAGGAAGCAATGGAGTTGTCGCATTTTGGTGCCAAAGTACTCTATCCGCCTACCATTCAGCCGGTATTGAAAGATCGCATTCCTATTTTTATTAAAAACACCTTTGAACCCGAAGCCTACGGTACCCTGATTTCAGACCGTCCAGCCGAAGGAAGCAATCCCATCAAAGGAATTACTCATATAGATCATATTGCTTTGCTCACATTGGAAGGCTCCGGTATGATTGGTGTGGCGGGTTCCTCAAAACGATTATTTGAAGTACTTTCTAATGAGAACATCAATGTTATCTTTATTACTCAGGCTTCTTCAGAACACTCCATTTGCATTGGTATTCTAACTGCTGATGCAGATAAGGCCAAGGCTGCCATCGATAAAACATTCGAAACCGAAATCACCCAAAACCGCGTTGATCCCTGCATAGTCGAAAAAGATCTTTGCATCGTAGCCCTGGTAGGCGAAAGCATGAAAAACCATCAAGGCATCAGCGGAAAAATGTTCAGCACATTAGGCAAAAACAACGTTAACATCAGAGCCATAGCGCAAGGTGCTTCCGAAAGAAATATTTCGGTAGTCATCAACGAAAAAGATGTAAAAAAAGCCCTGAACACACTACACGAGCGCTTTTTTGAAGACAATACCAAACAGTTGAATTTATTTGTAATGGGGGTCGGCAATGTAGGCGAAAAGTTCATAGACCAAATCCACCAACAAAAGAAATTCCTGAAAGAACACCTTAAAATCAACCTGCGCGTAATAGCCTTGGCCAATTCCCGCAAAATGATTTTTGATGAAGACGGAATTACACTCAACGATTGGAAAGATAAAGTAGACCAAGGAGAAAAATCCAATGTGCCCGATTTTATCAAGCGGGTAATTGCCCTTAATTTGCGCAACAGTATTTTTGTAGATATCACAGCCAATCATGATATTGCAACTATTTACGACCAATTCCTCTCGCAAAACGTGGCCGTGGTAACCTGCAACAAAATAGCCTGCTCTTCTGAGTACAGCCATTACAAACACCTTAAAAACTTATCCCGAAAATACAATGCTCCGTTTCTTTTCGAAACCAATGTGGGCGCCGGATTACCAATTATTGATACATTGAAACACCTGATTGCTTCAGGAGATAAAATCAACCGAATCAACGCTGTGTTGTCCGGAAGTCTGAACTTTATTTTTAATAATTTCAGCGAAACCTACAGCTTCCACGACGTGGTTAAAGAAGCAGGTGTTCAAGGATTTACAGAACCCGACCCAAAAATTGATTTAAGCGGTGTAGATGTTGCCCGTAAAATACTGATTTTAATTCGCGAAAGCGGTTATGAAATGGAAATGGAAGATATCGTCAATCATTCCTTCCTGCCTAAAGAATGCATGGAGACGACCAATAACGAGGATTTCTTTAAATCACTAATCAAACATGCCGATCACTTTGACAATCTATTAGCCGAAGCCAAGTCCAAAAACAGCCGCCTGAAGTTTGTTGCTTCATTTGAAAATGGCAAAGCCAGTGTAGGCCTACAGTTTATTCCTGCCGACAGTCCGTTTTATAACCTTGAAGGAAAAGACAACATCGTTCAGTTTTACACCGACCGTTATGTAGACCAACCTTTATTGATTAAGGGCGCCGGTGCCGGTGCAGCCGTGACTGCATCCGGTATTTTTGCCGATGTAATCCGCATTGGAAATGTTTAATTCAACCTGTGAAACATGAACGAAATAAAAGTATTCTGTCCGGCCACCATTGCCAATCTGAATTGCGGATTTGACGTTATGGGTTTATGCCTTGAAGGCATTGGTGATGAAATGATTTTTCGCAAAGTACCTGAAAAAGGCATTCGAATAACCCAAATCACAGGAGCTGACCTGCCTTTTGAACCCGAAAAAAACGTAGCCGGAGTAGCCGCTTTGGCCTTGCTTAATGCAGTCAAGCCTAATTTTGGTTTTGAAATCGAAATCCATAAAAAGATAAAAGCCGGAAGTGGCATCGGGAGCTCATCCGCCAGTGCCGCCGGAGCTGTTTACGGCATCAACGAACTATTAAGCCGACCATTTTCAAAACACGAACTGGTTGAATTTGCCATGAAGGGCGAAATTATTGCCAGCGGTTCAGAACACGCGGATAATGTTGCTCCTTGCCTTTTGGGCGGTTTCACATTGGTGCGGGGTTACAATCCGTTGGATGTCATTAAAATTGAAAGTCCCAGTGAAATTTTCGCCGTGGTACTGCATCCGCATATCGAAGTCAAAACAGCCGATTCGAGAGCAGTATTGCCCACAAATATTCCTTTAAAAACAGCCATTACCCAATGGGGGAATTTGGGCGGACTAATCGCCGGATTATACAGTAAAGATTACGAATTGATTGGGCGATCATTACAAGATGTGGTTATCGAACCCTTTCGCAAGGCTCTGATCCCTAATTTTGATTTGGCGAAAAACAGCGCTCTCGATAGTGGTGCGCTCGGCGCAGGTATATCCGGTGCAGGGCCTTCTGTCTTCGCGTTGTGTAAAGGACAAAGCATAGCTGAAAAAGTAGCCTACGCCATGAGTAGCAGCTACCTTGATACCGGAATCCCTTTTGATATTCATCTTTCTAAAGTTAATCATGAAGGAACTAAAACCATTGACTATTAATAAACAATCATTCATAACCTAATGAAATACTATAGTTTAAATCACACCTCTCCTAACGTTGGTTTTCAGGAAGCCGTTGTATTGGGTTTGGCCCTCGACAAAGGATTGTATTTTCCGGAGAGCATTACACCTCTTCCCGCATCCTTTTTTGACCATATTGAACAACTTTCGCATGAGGAGATTGCTTTTGAAGCCATTAAACAGTTTATAGGAGATGAAATTCCGGAAGCAGAACTCAAGCGCATCATAGCCGAAACGCTGTGTTTTGACTTTCCGTGTGTACCGGTTGAAGAAGGTGTTTATTCTCTGGAATTGTTTCACGGACCAACCATGGCTTTCAAAGACGTAGGTGCCCGGTTTATGTCAAGATGCCTGGGTTATTTTAACCGCAACAGCGATAAGAAAGTTACGGTGTTAGTAGCTACTTCGGGCGATACCGGAGGGGCTGTTGCCAGTGGTTTTTTGGGAGTGAAAGGCGTTGAAGTTATCATATTGTATCCTTCAGGTAAGGTTAGCGAAATACAAGAACGTCAACTTACTACATTGGGACAAAATATAAAAGCATTACAAGTAGACGGTGTATTTGACGATTGTCAGGATATGGTCAAAAGAGCCTTTTTAGACGAAAGCCTGAAACACAAAAATCTCACTTCGGCCAACTCCATCAATATTGCCCGTTGGCTGCCGCAAATGTTTTACATATTCTTTGCTTACCAACAACTGAAAAAGCACAACAAACCGCTTATTTTATCCTGTCCCAGCGGTAATTTTGGCAACATTTGTGCGGGTATCATGGCCAAGCGTTTGGGATTGCCTATTACTCATTTTGTAGCCTCAACCAATGCCAACGATACCGTGCCGCGTTTTCTGGAGGAGGGAAAATACGAACCTAAACCTTCTGTAGCTACTATTTCCAATGCCATGGATGTGGGTAATCCGAGCAATTTTATCCGCATTCAGGAGTTGTATCACAACAATTTGAAGGAATTCGAACAAGACTTTTCCTCTTACAGTTTTACCGATACTGAGACTGAAGCTACGATGAAAGACCTTTACCAACGCACCCAATACATAGCCGAACCCCATGGCGCTGTGGGATATTTAGGATTGAAAAAAGAACTACAAAAACAGCCTAACAGCATCGGTGTGTTTTTAGAAACCGCGCATCCCATCAAGTTTTCAGACATTGTAGAACCGCTATTGAACTTAAAATTACCCATTCCACAACAAATTGAAAGTGTGCTACATAAGGACAAGGTAAGCACTAAGATTAAAACCTACGAGGAGCTGAAGAGATTTTTAGCTTGATTTTTTTACATTTGTTGAAAATCAAATCCATGAAAAAAACTACTCTACTCCTATCCCTATTTTTAATCATTACCGCTTGTGGTGTCAAACAAACCCGTGAATTAGTAACCTCCGGCGACTATGATGCCGCCATCCGCAATTCGGTTGAAGATCTTCAAGGCAATAAAAATGCAAAAGGCAAACAAGACTATGTTTACCTGTTAGAAGAGGCTTTTGCTAAAGCTAAAGAACGCGATACACGTGATATTCAAAGCTGGTTTAAAGATACAAACCCAAGAAATTTAGAAAAGATATACAATACCTATGTACAGCTGAACTACCGCCAGGAACAAATCAGACCGTTGTTGCCCCTGAAATTAATAAAAGAAGGCAGAGACGCCAAATTTCCTTTTGAAGATTACACCGATCAAATCGTGAGCAGCAAAAATGCTTTATCCAAATATCTATACGATAACTCCAAAGCTTTGTTGGTTACCAAAGATAAAATGACCATTCGCAGGGCTTATGACGATTTGATGTATTTGGAAAGCATTAACCCAGGATTCAAAGACACTTCAAAACTTATTGAAGAAGCCCGCAGCAAAGGTACGGACTACGTAAATGTGTATACTAAAAACGAAACCAACATGGCTATCCCGATTCGTTTGGAAAATGATTTATTGGATTTCAGTACTTACGGCCTAAATGATAAATGGACGGTATACCACAGCAACCGCGTAAAGGGAATTGATTACGATTATGGTTTGATTGTTACCTTCCGCGACATCAAAATTTCGCCCGAACAACAAAAAGAAAAACAGTTTGAAAAAGAGAAGCAAATCAAAGACGGCGTAAAAAACCTGTTGGACTCCAAAGGCAATGTGGTTAAGGACAGTTTAGGCAATCCTATTAAAGTGGACAATATGAAAACCATCCGTATCAGCATTTATGAGTTTTCACAAATAAAATCCTGCCAGGTGACGGCTAAAGTGGATTACATCAACTTCAAAAACAATCAACTCATCGAAACCTTCCCATTGAGCAGTGAATTTGTTTTCTCAAATGTTTTTGCCACTTACAAAGGCGATAAACGAGCTTGTGAAGATACGTATTACGCTAATTTCGACCGAAAAGCAGTGCCGTTTCCCAGCAATGAACAAATGATCTATGATGCCGGTAACGATTTAAAAAACAAACTTAAAGATCTTATTGCCCAACACAAATTCAGAAAATAAAATATTTTAGCTGACAACAGTACACAAAAAACCCCGAAGCCTGCTTCGGGTTTTTTTATTTAATTTGAATCGACAGTGGCATCATCATAAACAGCCCTTGAAATTTCACCTATTAAATTAGAGAGCTTTTTCATGTCTTTTCCTCTAGTCATAATCGTAAGCAGGTAGCCGCTTCCGTTATCCAAGTACACTACCGCTGATTCGTGCAGTTGTTTTTCTGTCTGATCCCCCGATTCTCCAAATTTGTGAGCAATTTTGGTACCAGCCGGAATCCCTTTTACGATACCCTCTTTAAAATCACACTCGCTCAAAAGTTCGGCTGCAAATTCAGAGTTTTTAATGGTCAGATAACCGGCATTAAAAATAACACGCATAAAAAGCGAATAATCACTGGCTGTAAACTGATATTTATCGGCATAAATGTTAGGTACCTCAACACCTACATCCGAGAACAACTTCTGCAATATCTTATTATCCATATTATTCTCTAACAATATAGTGGCTGCATTGTCTGAATACTTAATCATGTAAGTCAGCAATTCACGAATGGTGTACGTTTGTCCTAACTGTATAGTTTTAGAGGCGTACGCAATGTTCTTACCGGTTTCCACTTTATTTTTATACACAACCGGCATGTTTAAAAACCCCGGACGATCTTCCTCCATTTTTAAAATAGTAATCAACACAGGCACTTTAAACAGCGACCCCGGATCATATTTATCATCCGGATTAATGACGGTCCATTTACCGTTAACACGCAAATAAACCGACGCGGTGTTTGCCTCTCCGGTTTGTTTATACTTTTCAATGATTTCGGTTAGTTTAATTTTGGTACCGGCCAGTTCATCTGACTCGCAGTTTTCGTCAACCCATAAAATAGGTTTTACAAATTTCAAACCTGAAATTCGTTTAATGTTGTATTCGCAATTTCTTTTGACCGAATTAATGGCCACAGTTGTATTGTCTTTACGGCTTATCCACGCGTAAATTCCGGCGGAAGCCATTAAAGAAATGACAACTGAAAAAATCGCTACTTGGAAAAGGGAAAATCTCCGGGAAGCAAATAATTTCATTCGTTTAGTTTGGTTTAGTTT
>CAYPSB010000005.1:31263-45443 GCA_964413435.1 uncultured Flavobacterium sp. | reverse complement strand
AAAGGGAAAATCTCCGGGAAGCAAATAATTTCATTCGTTTAGTTTGGTTTAGTTTGGTTTAGTTTGGTTTAGTTTGGTTTAGTTTTTTGGTTTTATAAAAAAAGTTCCGACAAAACTAAATAACTTCAACATTCAGTCGACATCAAAAATGTTACAATTTTCTTAAAAATTTGTTAAATATATCGTTTCAAATCATCCGCAAAAATATCCCCATGTGAAGCCACATAAACAGGATTTCCGTTTCTGATTAACAGTAATTGCGGTGATTCATGGGTTACATTAAAACGATGAGCAACCGCATCAGAAAGCGAACGGTTTTCTAACAAATCAAGAAAATAAGGCGTAATTTTATCCTGCAAATCATACTCATTTTCAAACTGTTTCAAAGTCATGCGACTAACACCACAGCGGGTACTGTGCTTGAAAATAGCGACCGGTTTCTGAACCGATTCAGTTATGATTTCGTTTAACTGCTCCTCATCTGTTAAAGGCTTCCATCCTACTCTGGAGGTATTTTGCGTTTCATCTGAACTGCCGAATATGCTTTTAAATAGGTTCATTTTGACTTGATTTAGGACATTTTGACTTAAAAACATATTTGAAAAACCATGAATTCAGCCATTTTGTCGGGTTTTGTAAATTGGAACACATCTTGACGACTTGTTTTCAAAACTAAAAAAATTATAACAGTTACAACTTGAATTTAACTTTTATACAACAGTATAGATGATAGATAATAGATGGCAGATGGCAGAAGGCAGATGATAGACGGATAGATAATAGACAACAGATAGCAAACAACAGATAACACACAATTTACAATTACAAAAAAAATGAACATAAACAATTTAACCATTAAATCTCAGGAAGCCATACAGCAGGCACAAAGCATGGCTCAGGCACTAGGTCATCAGCAAATTGAAAACGAGCACCTTGTAAAAGGAATACTCGAAGTAGATGAGAATGTGACGCCGTTCATCCTGAAAAAACTCAACGTCAATGTTGATTTATTTAAAAAAGTACTCGACAGCACATTGCAAAGTTTCCCTAAAGTATCGGGGGGCGATATCATGCTTTCGCGCGAGACCAACGCTACACTGAATGAAGCGGAACATATTGCCAAAAAAATGAAAGACGAATTCATTTCTATCGAACATTTATTACTGGCAATATTTAAGTCAAAAAGCAAAGTGGCTCAAATTTTAAAAGATCAAGGCGTAACCGAAAAAGGTATGGTAGCCGCCATTGCCGAGATACGCAAGGGAGAACGGGTTACATCGGCCTCGGCTGAGGAAACCTATAATGCGCTGAATAAATATGCGAAGAATTTAAACGAACTGGCCAAAAGCGGTAAGCTCGACCCCGTAATAGGACGAGATGAAGAAATCAGACGCGTGTTGCAAATCCTTACCCGACGCACCAAGAACAACCCTATGCTTGTGGGTGAACCGGGTGTTGGTAAAACCGCTATAGCCGAAGGATTGGCCCATCGTATCGTAGACGGCGACGTGCCCGAAAACCTGAAAGACAAAATTGTCTATTCGTTAGACATGGGAGCGCTTATTGCCGGAGCCAAATACAAAGGAGAGTTTGAAGAGCGATTAAAATCGGTGGTAAAAGAAGTTACTTCTGCCGAAGGTGATATCGTTTTATTCATTGATGAGATTCACACTCTTGTAGGTGCCGGTGGTGGCGAAGGAGCCATGGATGCCGCTAACATATTAAAACCCGCATTGGCTCGTGGTGAGCTTAGAGCTATAGGTGCGACTACCTTAGATGAGTACCAAAAATACTTTGAAAAAGATAAAGCGTTAGAACGTCGTTTTCAAAAAGTAATGGTTGACGAGCCCGATACGGAAAGTGCCATTTCTATTTTGCGCGGTATTAAAGAAAAATACGAAACCCATCACAAGGTGCGCATCAAAGACGACGCTATTATTGCTGCCGTTGAGTTATCACAACGATACATTACCAATCGTTTTCTGCCTGATAAGGCTATTGACTTGATGGATGAGGCCGCTTCAAAACTGCGTATGGAAATCAATTCAAAACCCGAAGAACTGGATGTTTTGGACAGAAAGATTATGCAGCTCGAAATTGAAATTGAAGCCATCAAACGCGAAAATGATGAAACCAAACTGAAAAGCCTGGGCTTAGACCTTGCCAATCTGAAAGAAGAGCGCAACGAGATTTTTGCCAAATGGAAATCAGAAAAAGATGTGGTTGACAACATTCAAGCCGTTAAACAGGAGTTAGAAGACTTTAAGATTGAAGCCGAACGTGCCGAACGCGATGGTGATTATGGTAAAGTAGCCGAAATCAGATACGGTAAAAGCAAAGAAGCTCAGGAACGCCTGGAAGTGCTTCAAAAACAATTGATTGAAAATCAATCGGGTTCTTCTCTTATTAAAGAAGAAGTTACCCGCGAAGATATAGCCGAAGTAGTAGCCAAATGGACCGGTATACCGGTGATGAAAATGCTGCAGGGCGAACGCGAAAAACTGTTGCATCTTGAGGATGCGCTGCACCACCGCGTAGTGGGTCAGGAAGAAGCTATTGAGGCTGTGAGTGATGCTGTGCGTCGTAGTCGTGCCGGGTTACAAGACATGAAGAAACCTATTGGTACCTTCCTTTTCCTGGGAACTACCGGAGTGGGTAAAACCGAGTTGGCAAAAGCCCTGGCCGAATACCTGTTTGACGATGAAAACGCCATGACCCGTATTGATATGAGCGAGTATCAGGAACGTCACAGCGTGAGCCGATTAGTAGGTGCGCCTCCGGGCTATGTGGGGTATGATGAAGGCGGACAGTTGACCGAAGCCGTGAGAAGAAAACCGTACTCGGTAGTACTGCTTGATGAAATTGAAAAGGCACACCCTGATACCTTCAACATCTTGTTGCAAGTGCTTGATGAAGGCCGATTGACAGATAACAAAGGTCGTGTAGCCGATTTTAAGAATACCATCATCATCATGACTTCTAACATGGGAAGCCACATCATACAAGAGAAATTTGAAAACTTAAAAGGAAGCATTGAAGCTGCCACTGAGTCGGCTAAGGTTGAAGTACTGGGCTTACTTAAGCAAACCGTGCGCCCTGAGTTTATAAACCGTATTGATGAAATCGTGATGTTTACACCGCTGACTTCGGCCAACATCAAACAGATTGTTGGGTTGCAGTTGCAAAGTGTGACCAAAATGCTGGCACAACAAAACATTACTATGGATGCCACTCCGGAAGCTATTGAGTACCTGGCCGATAAAGGTTTTGATCCTCAGTACGGAGCCCGTCCGGTAAAACGAATTATTCAACGCGAAGTGCTGAACCAACTCTCAAAAGAGATTTTGGCCGGTAAAATTACCACCGACAGCATTATCCTGTTGGATTGTTTTGACGGACAGTTGGTATTCAGAAATCAAAGCGAACTGGTGCAATAAAACATACCCGACTGCCCCGGCAGTCCTACTCTTACTAACAAATATTTTGGTTTTTAGTTTGATTGGAAAAGCTCTGACAGTGTTATGCTGTTGGGGCTTTTTTGTTTTGGACGGATAGATGATAGACGGATAGATGATAGACGGCAGATGGCAGAAGGCAGAAAGCAGATAACAGATGATAAAGACTGGGAAAGCTTATAACTGCCTTACAGCAATATACTATTATTACTCTGTTACTCTGAGCTTGTATAAGAGGCGGTTTAAGATGTACTTTAGGTTTGTTTTACTAGTTGTGCTTCGACACTTCGGCACTTCGGCAGGCTCAGTACAGGCAGGCTCAGGGTGACATTTGTTTTTCTGATTGTGTTTTGCTTGGATTGAGGTTTTCGAAGCACATAAACACAATAAGCTCAAACCGATTAAAACATTAAAAACCCGGCATAGAGTTGATAGTTGCCGGGTTTATTATTTATCTGTGTTTACTGATTGCTTTCTGTATTTAACCGTTGGTTTCCTGAGGGTGTGCCCGCTCCCCTATTTGTTGACGCCACATGGCGTAGTATAGGCCTTTTTCATCCAGTAAGTCCTGGTGTTTGCCTTGTTCGATGATGCGGCCTTGTTCTAATACAAATATTTTATCGGCGTGCATGATGGTTGATAATCGGTGTGCGATTAAAACCGTTATTTGGTCTTGCTTAGACGAAATGCTTCTAATAGTTTTGGTAATTTCCTCTTCGGTAATTGAATCTAAAGCCGAAGTCGCTTCATCAAACAATAACAATCTCGGATTGCGCAATAAGGCACGGGCTATAGAAAGACGCTGTTTTTCACCTCCCGAAACCTTGATACCCCCCTCTCCTATGGTGGTATTAATCCCATTTTCGGCACGGGCCAATAAATTTTGACAGGCGGCTTTTTGCAAAACGTCCTGCAACTCTTCATCAGTAGCCGAAGGCTTTACAAACAATAAGTTGTCCTTAATGGTTCCCGAGAACAATTGAGCGTCCTGAGTCACAAAGCCCAATTGCTGACGCAATTCGTTCAGGTCGATATCTTTAGCGTTCCTTTCATTGTAAAAAATAGCTCCTTCCTCAGGCGTGTAAAGTCCTACCAGCATTTTTACCAAAGTAGTTTTACCACTTCCCGATGGTCCTACAAAGGCAATGGTTTCGCCTGCTTTGGCTTCGAAGGAAATGTTTTTTACGGCATACGAACTGGCGGTTTGGTGCTTGAACGATATTTGTGAAAACTTCAAGCTGTGTATCGGTCCGATGGTTTGCGGATGCAGGGGTTTTTCCTCACTTTTGGCATTCATCAACGTAGCAAAATTGTCCATGGATGCTTTGGTTTCGTTATAAGTAGCAATAACATTCCCCAGTTCCTGCAACGGGTTGAACAAGAAGAACGAGAAAAACATCAGGGTAATCAAATCACCCGGTTTGATGATACCGTTAAAAATGAACATATACAACGCAAAAACCAAACTGGTTCGCATGAAATGAACGGTAGTTCCCTGCACAAAACTCAACGAACGGATGAACCTTACTTTTTTCAACTCTAAACCTAAAATTTTGATGGTAGTGCTGTTCAAACGATTCACTTCTTGCTCGGTCAGTCCCAAACTTTTTACCAATTCAATATTGCGCAACGACTCGGTAGTCGCACCGGCCAAAGCCGTGGTCTCGCCCAATATTTCCCGAGATACTTTCTTGATTCTTTTCCCTAAAAAGGAGCTGATAAAAGCAATTACGGGTACTGTTGCCAAGAAAATAGGTCCTAACAGCCAGTGAATGTTCACGGCGTATACTACGACAAAAACAATCCCGATCAATGTTTGAAAAATCATGGATATGGACAGCGTGATGAACTTTTCGCAATCGATTTTTACCTTTTGCAATTTACCCAACGTTTCTCCGCTGCGTTGGTCTTCAAAATCCTGATACGGCAATTGCAATGCTTTTTGTATTCCGTCAGTATACATGCGGGCTCCGGTACGCTGAATGATAATATTGGTAAAATAATCCTGGAAATTCTTGGCTATCCTCGACATCATAGCCGCTCCTAATGACAGCCCTAACCAACCTAAAACCGCTTTTATAAACATGGGCTGGTTGTGGTTAAAATTAGCCACCCCAACACCACATTGATTCAATAATTTTCCAATGATGATGGAATCACTCAACGAAAAACACTGGTTAACTGCTGCTAAAAACAACGCTAAGAACAATAATGCTTTGTGTTCTTTGATATAAGTATATAATATTTTCATGTATAGAATTGCTAAAAAGTGATGCAAAACTACAATTATATCGCTGCGTTTTTTCAAATTGTTATTCTTTTTATTTATACTTGTTCTGTTTCTTTTAAGTGAAATTGCAAGCCGAATCAATCATGCCGGCAACCGAAAAGAAACCAGTATCAAACACACTTTTACACTATGTCATCATTTGAAACACTTAGTACAGAACGTCTTTTGCTGCGCAAATTGACCCCTGAAATTTTTGATTACATCTACAGTCATTTTTCTGACGAGGAACTGATGAAATTCTTAGGTACTCCCAATGAAGAAGCTTTAGCTAAAGAGAAAGAAAAGCATCGCAATGGGTTGTCTACTTTCAACAAATCGTTTTGCTATTTTCAGATTTTAGATCAATCCCATCAACAAATTATTGGTTGGTGCGGGTATCATACCTGGTATTTGGATCACAGGCGTGCTGAAATAGGCTATGGCTTATTTGACGACAGCTACAAACAAAAAGAGCTTATGAGCGAAGCTGTATCAGTCATTTTAGATTATGGTTTTAATCAAATGAACCTGCACCGGATTGAGGCTTTCATTGGCAAAGAAAATGCAGCATCTTTAAACTTGGTCAAAAAATTCGGTTTCACTCAGGAAGGTATTTTACGCGAACATTATTTTAATAAAAATGCCATAGAGGATTCAGTGGTTTTCAGTTTGCTGCATCACGAATACAGCCTTTAATGCAGACAATTAATTATTCCGTATTTTTGATACACTAATTTATACCGGTTATGTCATTTGATTTAGAAAAAGCAATAGAAATCCTCACGCGTACTCCCGAAGTACTGGCCTCACTCTTGACAGGTTTGAGCGACGAGTGGATTTACCAAAATGAAGGCGAAGAAACCTGGAGTCCTTTTGACGTCATCGGGCATTTAATTCACGGCGAAAAAACCGACTGGGTACAAAGAATGGAAATCATTCTGAATGACGGAAATGACAAAGAATTCAAACCGTTTGACCGTTTCGCAGAATTTGAGGAAAGTCAAGGGAAAAGTTTGAATCAACTGCTTACCGAATTCCGGGATTTACGGCAACAAAATCTGATGATTCTTTTGAGTAAGCCTATTGACAAAGAAACCCTGCATCTAAAAGGCATCCATCCTGCTTTTGGTGAGGTCACACTCAAACAATTGTTGGCTACTTGGGTGGCACATGATTTAGGACATTTGGCTCAAATTGCAAGAGTTATGGCCAAACAGTATACTGATGAAGTAGGTCCGTGGAAAGAATACCTACCAATTTTACACAAATAAACTTCTGTAAAAAGTCGTGAAAAGATTAAAACGCTACAAGGAACTCATTACTTATTCGGCAGCCATGGCAATATTATTATTGCTGCTGCGTTGGTTGGAGTTTAAGTTTGTCTTGCTGCAAAATCAATATGAAATGTATGTTGGCCTAATCGCCGTTTTATTTTTGTTGTTTGGTATTTGGCTGGCCGGAAAACTAACAGAACCTAAGATTAAGACTGTGGTAGTTGAAAAAGAAATTCGCATCCCTGAATCCGAATTTGTATTAAATGAAAAAGAACTAGCCGAACGAAAAATCAGCAAACGTGAATTGGAAGTCCTAACGCTTATGGCTCAGGGCATTAGTAATAAGGAAATAGCGGAAGAATTATTTGTTTCGCTCAACACTGTTAAAACCCATAGCGCTAACCTGTTTGAAAAACTGGACGTAAAACGCCGGACACAAGCCATTGAAACCGCAAAAAAGTTACATTTTCTGCCTGGTACTTTAGGATGATTATCCTAAAATCACCCTAAAGGATGAGTTGTTTTTCGTGTCAATAACAAACCTTTGCGGTCTAACTTTAAATCAAAATGAAATGAAAAAAATTGTACTTACTTATGGTTTAATTGCCGGAGGAATTGTAGCCGCTTTTATGCTTTTTGGCGTATATTTATTTAGCAACAATCCCGATTTTGATGCCGGAATGTTACTGGGTTACGCCGGAATGATTATAGCGTTTTCGCTCTCTTATGTAGGCATTAAAAATTATCGCGACCGGCAAAATGAAGGGGTGATTTCTTTTGGAAAAGCATTTTCCATCGGATTGATGATTACATTCATCGCTTCGACCATTTACGTTGGAGTTTGGCTGATTGAGTACTATTGTTTTTTTCCTGATTTTATGGATAAATATGTCGCAAGCGCTTTGAAAAAACTAGATAAAACAGCCATGACCGCAGCAGAAATAAAAGCCAAAACAGCTGAATTGATGCAGTACAAAGAGCTTTATAAAAGTCCGATTATGGTCATACTACTGACCTATGCTGAAGCCTTGCTTCCGGTAGGCTTATTGGTTCCTGTTATTTGTGCCTGGGTATTGAAACGCAAAACCAAACCAGCATAACCAGTAGTGTTTGTCATTTAATTCAAAAAAAACATTTAACAATCGATTAATGTCATTCTTTGGCTTTTTTCATAACTTTAGAATTCATTTAAAAGACATTAGGTATGAAAAGAAATGCAACAGCCGTTTGGAACGGCACCGGAAAAGAAGGCAAAGGTCATTTAACTACACAAAGCACCGTTTTAAACCAAACGCAATACTCTTTTGGTTCCCGATTTGAAAATGGTGTCGGCACTAATCCGGAAGAGCTCATAGCCGCTGCTCATTCGGGATGTTTCACTATGAAATTGGCATTCAATCTGCAGGCTGCCGGTTTTGCTGCCACCGAATTAAAAACGAGTTGTGATATAATTTTTGAAGATGGTAAAATAGTAGCCTCCAAGCTGCAACTAACTGCTGAAGTTGATGGCATTGCTGAAAATCAATTTGCCGAATTGGTAAAAGATGCTGAACAGAACTGTCCTATTTCTCAATTATTGAATACCGCTATAAGTGTAACTTACACGCTGAATTCCTAATTTAGAAAACAGTATAAATAAAAAAAGTCCCGATTACTCGGGACTTTTTTATGATGAATAACTATCCTTATTCTTTAATTACTTTGATTGTTTTAACTGCTCCGTTTTCGGCTGTTACTTTTACCAAGTAAGTCCCTTTTGGCAAGTTAGACATATCCACTTGTGATTGATCAGCATTTATGGTTTTGGCTAATACTTCCTGACCTAAGATGTTAAACAAGTTAACTTTAGTAATTGTTTTAGCATAACCAATATTCAAAACATCTTTCACAGGGTTCGGATAAAATGTAAATTTATTGGATTCAAAATCAGAAGTTCCTAATGTTTCAACAACACTGATGTCATCAACAAACAAATAAAATTGATTTGCTGCTGAATAAGCATTAAATCCGAAATAGTATACCCCTGAAGTATTCGGAGTGAATTCTACTAAACCTTGTAAAGCAGTAGAAGTTGTTGTACCACCCGTAATTGATGGGTGATCTACCAAAGTTGTCATAGTGGTATTAATCGGAGAGGTACCGTAAGAAACTTTTAATTTTTCGGTATACGTTGTACTATTATTACCATATCGGTATGAAATAGTATAACTGGTCCCGCCGTTTAATTGAATTCCATTAGTATAAAACCACGCATTTGCAGGGTTAGTCGTGTTCCAAGCATAGCGTAATGTTTTAGAAGTAAAACCGTATCCTGGATTGTTAGCAACTGTCCAGTTGTTACCGGTACCGGCATTTTGAATAGAAGTACACGACGGAATAGCCGGTACAGTAACTGATTCGAAATCCTGGCTGTACGGTACTGTTGAAGCCTGACATGGCGTTGTAAAAGTGCCTCTTAAACTCCAAACACTGCTATCAGAAGAAGAACAAACTGATCTCACCCAAAAATAGTAAACAGTTGAAGCCGTTAAGTTGGTCAAATCTGCCGAGAAAACGTTGGTCCCTACTGATCCGGAAGCTGCAGTTGCAGCCGTTGGAGCTGTATTTGATGTAGAATAATAATACTCATAACCATTAGCCGGAGGCGTAACTGAAGTAGTCCAACCAATAGTAGCTGATGAATCGGTTAAGTTGCTTACTGTTAAAGCTGTTGGCTCAATACATGACGGAATAGGTTCCCAAACAACATCATCAATCAAAATACTATATCCTAAAGTTCCTTTATGTCTGAACGCTAATACTTGATTCGCCCCGGGAGCAGTTCCCAGTACAGCGGTAAATGAATCGTATACTGAAGTAGATGTTGTTGTAAATTCTTGTAAAGAAACAAACGTAGTGGCATCTGAAGGGTCTGTCAAATAACCAACTTGAACTGTATCTCCTGCAGTGAAATTCCCTCTGGCTCTGAAACGCAATCTGTGTGTTCCGTCTCCGGCATTAGATACCGGTCTCATGGCTACTACCGCCTGACTTGCTGAACTAGTACTGTAAATATATAAGTTGTTTGGCGTTGAAGTTGTAGTAGCAGATGCCTGAACATAAGAAGAACCCAAAGATCCTACTTTCGACCAACAAGCCGGAAAAGCCACAGCGGCATCAAAGTTTTCCGTAAAATCGGTTACAGCATCACAAACTGTGGTAAAGGTTGAAACACTGCTCCAAACTGAACTGTCTGATGAACTGCAAACTGAACGCACCCAAACATAATAGATGGTAGAACCTGTTAAACCCGTTAATTCAGCAGAAAGCACACCAGCAGCTACACTTCCTGAAGCAGATGTTGCAGCCGTTGGAGCTGTACTTGAAGTTGAGTAATAATATTCATAGCCGTTAGCCGGAGGAGTTGCTGACTCTGACCAAGAAATTGAGGCTGAATTTATTGTAATATTTGAAGCAGTAACAGTTGTTGGTTGTTGACAAGATGCTAAATACACAATTTGAGAATTATGACAGGAAGAAGTTCCTGTACATGACGAATCATCTGCGTAATGCAATCTTACTGAATCAGAAGTAATACCATTAATAAGCAATGGTGATTGCCCATATTGTATCACATTATTAGACAAATCTGTAATTGTAATGAACAAATGAGTTCCAGATCCGGCTGTGGAACCTGATTGTTCGGTAAACATATAATTACCGCCAACTATTAGACCTGTAATTGTTGAGTACTCTGTACCAAATGCACAAGTATTTATCGTCTGTGGTGTTCCTGAATTATTGGAAGCAGTACTCGTATAGGGCGTCGTTCTAATACATTGTGCACTACCAAAAGTGTACATTAGTAAAAAGAACAGCAGAACCAAATTGCGACATCGCCATAAAGTAATTTTTTTCATAATAGTTTAGATTTTAATAATTGGAACACAAATATGACAAAATCTTATATGAAAAACAATCAATAGGCGAAATTAGATGCAAATATTTTGAGAATAATCAAAGACTTACCTGAATTTACCAATCCCCTCTTTTAACCAACTTAAATATTCTTTTGCATTGGGAGTATAACTAATCGGTTCATTCAGTTTTTGCTCCTTTAAATCAATTAATACATAAAAGGGTTGAGTATTGGTTTTGTATTTAGTTATGATGAAATCGGTCCATTTGTCTCCGATGGTTACAATTTCATTTCCGGTGGTTTTTGAAATGGTCTGTTCTTCTTTTGGCAGATCTCTCTTGTCATCTACGTACAACGAAATCAGAACAACATCATTTTTCAAAACCTGCAAAACTTGTTCGTCTGACCACACATTGATTTCCATTTTTCTACAATTTACACAGGCAAATCCGGTGAAATCAAGCATTACCGGCTTGTTTACTTTTTTGGCATACGCCAATCCTTTATCATAATCATTAAAAGTCATTATACCGTGCTCGCCCAACTTTGCTCCTTCGGGCAAATCGCCATTGGACACTGTGGCCGAACTACCAAAAAAACCTGTCGGACTTTCGCTGTAGGTTTGCGGCGGCGGAAATGCACTGATTAATTTTAACGGCGCCCCGAAAAGCCCCGGAATCATATAAACGGTAAAGGCCAAAACTATTATTGCTAAAGACAACCTACCCACAGAGAGGTGGGCTACCGGACTATCATGAGGCGTCATGATTTTGCCTAAAAGATACAAGGCCCAAGTTCCGAAAATTGCTATCCAAATGGCAAGGAACACTTCTCTTTCCAGCAAATGCAATTGCAACACCAAGTCGGCATTGGATAAAAATTTAAATGCCAGAGCCAGTTCTAAAAATCCCAATGATACTTTTACCGTATTCAACCAACCACCCGATTTAGGCAATGATTGCAACCAACTCGGGAACATGGCAAACAACATAAACGGCAAGGCCAAGGCTGAAGAAAAACCAAGCATCCCTACAATAGGAGCTATTCCTCCTTTTGAAGCTGATTCTACTAAAAGCGTTCCTACTATAGGACCGGTACAAGAAAATGAAACAATAGCTAAGGCCAAGGCCATGAATAAAATACCTATTACTCCTCCTCTATCCGCTTGTCTGTCGACTTTATTGGCCCAGGAATTAGGTAACATGATTTCAAATGCTCCTAAAAAAGAAGTAGCAAAAACCACCAATAGTATAAAGAAAAATACGTTAAACCAGGCATTTGTAGACAATGCATTCAAAGCATCGGCACCAAAAATACCGGTAATGGCTAACCCTAGCACTACGTATATGGCAATAATTGAAATACCGTATAAAATAGCATTGCGTTTCCCTTGTCCCGGATTTTTACTTTGTTTGGTAAAAAAACTAACGGTCATAGGAATCATCGGGAATACACAAGGAGTTAACAACGCTGCAAAACCTCCCAAAAAGGCTAAAAAGAAAATGGTCCACAGGCCTTTTTCTTCCTCGTGTTTCGGAGTTGCCACAGTAGTTTTGACATCCTCTTTCGCCAATGTTGTCAGAGTGTCAGCATCAGCCGATTTCAGGGTATCAACAGTTGTAACTGTATTAGCGACAGCACCTGCCGGAATTTCGAAAACGAAATCATTATTGTCGTTTATACAAGCGTCTTTACAAACCTGATAATCTATTTTGGCTTTGACAACGGTTAATTTTGGATTCAAAATTTTTATTCTCTGAGTAAACGTCACTTGCTTTTCAAAGTAGTACTCATCTACTCCGAAGATATCATTGAACTGTTTTTTATAAGGCGATTCTTTGACCTTACCTACTAATTCGTAATTGCCTTTGGCATTTTCAAATTTGAACTCCGCCGGCAGCGGTCCGTTTGCAGGGGTGTATTGAGAATAAACGTGCCATTCGGAATCAATTTTGCCATTCATGACTAAATCGAATTCAGCATCCGAAATCTTAACTGTTTTTGACGACCATTTTACCGGTTTTACAATTTGTGCATTGGTATTGGCAAAAGCCAAAAGAAGTACAAGCGTGGCTATTAATCTATTCATTCTTGCAGTTGTATTTGTAGTATACTAGTGGTTTGATTTGTTATTTTGAACCGATCATCCGCTCTTTTCCCTATAATCCAAACAATTTGATTGTCAGAACATAAAATCCAGGTATTTAATTTATCAGGTAAAGCCATTTTCTCATCTTTAAAAAACTTACTGACTTTCTTTTTCCCAATCATACCCAGCGGATGAAACACATCACCTTCCTGCCATTTTCTGATTTGCAGCGGAAACTGAAGTTTGGCTTCATCGACAAAGATAGTATTAGTTGTTTGAACCGAAACAGCCTCTGCCTTGCAAAAGGCCATTTTTAAGGGAACTTTAACGTCTTTTTGGTTTTGCTCAATAAAATAAACGGTTTCTTCCACTTGTTGGATTGGATAAACTATCAAATGATTTCTGTCTTTCAAAACTACATGTGTATCCGAAAAAACCTGTTTGCCCGATTGTGCATTGAGTAAATCATAAACAGCGGTCCAATCGGTAAACCCCATATTTTTGAGCCATTGGTATATGTAAGCTTTATAGTTTTGATATTGCATCAACTCATTCAGGTTGATTTGTAGTCGATTATCGGTTTCTTCTACTGCTTTTTGATAAGCAACATGAGAGGCATCATCGACTAATGATTGTGCCTGTTTCAAATGTTCGATTGTATTTTCAAAAGACGATAACAGTCCCGGATTGAGCTCTTTCAAAACGGGGATTACCACGTGACGAATTTTGTTGCGCCAGTATTTATCAGTAGCATTACTACTGTCTTCGCGCCATGGCACTTTATTTTCTTTGGCAAAAGTCATAATCTCTTCTCTTGAAAAAATCAGCAGGGGGCGAATGATTTTATCGTTTTGTTCCGGAATTCCCGTCAAACCCTCAAGTCCGGTTCCCCGGGTGAAATTGATTAAAAAAGTTTCCAGACTATCATCCAAATGATGAGCGGTCAGTATGTAATCGTAATCGTGATTTAGCAAAATGGTTTCGAACCAGTCGTAACGCAGTTTTCGGGCCACAACCTGAATGGATAGTTTATGTTGAGCGGCAAATGCTTCGGTAACAAACTTTTGGACAAAAACAGGAATGTGCAATTCCTGACAAAGGTTTTTTACAAACTGTTCATCTGCGTCGCTTTCATCCCCACGCAATTGAAAATTACAATGAGCCGCGGCAAAATTCAGTTGCAGCTGATGACACA
>CAYPSB010000005.1:0-31163 GCA_964413435.1 uncultured Flavobacterium sp. | reverse complement strand
CGCAATTGAAAATTACAATGAGCCGCGGCAAAATTCAGTTGCAGCTGATGACACAAATACAACAATACCAAGCTGTCAACGCCTCCGCTGACGGCAACGAGCACCCGTTTTTCTTTTAAAAAGGCAAAGTTTTTACGAATATGGTTTTCAAATTGTTGCAGCATGTTCAAAAATAGTAATTATTTCTATTTTAACACTTCAAACATGGCTTTCGCTTTTAACAAACACTCCTCATATTCCTGTTCGGGAACCGATAGCGAAGTAATAGCGCTGCCTACTGAAAAAGACAAATACCCGTTTTGGGCATTGTACAAAATACTGCGAATAACGACATTAAAATCAAAATCTCCATCAGGAGTGAAATACCCCACGGCGCCACTGTACAAACTACGTTTGGTTTCTTCCAGTTCTTCGATGATTTTCATAGCAGAAATTTTAGGAGCTCCGGTCATGCTGCCCATCGGAAAAGTCGTTTTTAAAATATCGACAACAGGAGTTGCGGAATCAACTTCAGAAACTATGGTAGAGATCATTTGATGTACCTGCTCGAAGGAATAAACCGCACACAACTCTTCTACCTGAACGGAGCCTTTTGTGGCAGTACGTGACAAATCGTTGCGAACCAAATCAACAATCATGATGTTTTCGGAACGTTCTTTTGGGTTTTCGGCTAAGTCACCTTTGGCTTTTGCATCCGAAACCGCATCACTAAACCGTTTAGCAGTGCCTTTAATCGGTTGGGAAATGATTTTGGTTCCTTCTTTTCTCAAATACCGTTCGGGCGATGCGGAAAGCAGAAAATGGTCCTTATTTTTAAAAAAAACAGCAAAAGGAGGTTTTGAAATACGATTCAGTTTGCTGTAAATTTCCATTGGATTCAAGATAGCATTTTCGGCAAAAAACTCCATGCAAAAATTGGCTTCATAGATATCTCCTCTATGAATATACTCGAGCATTTTTGCTACTTTGGTCAGATAACTTTCCTTTGAAATACGTTGCTGAATAGTCAATGAAACCGGGTGATGAGTCGTTTCGGCAAAATCCTGAATGGCTGTAAAATCTTCCTCTATTTCATCATCGCATAAGTGTAGGTACTGAATTTCGACAGTATTGTCTTTTATCAGGAATATCTTTTTGGGCTGAAAGAAAAACAAATCCGCAAAATACAAACCATCAAAATTACCGGAACTCAACTCTTCGGTATCATTTTTCAAATCATAGGACAAATACCCAAAGAGCCAGTCTTTGGTTTGAGATTGGTATTGTTTTAAATCATCAAAAGCGTTGTGATAATCAGTTTTTATAGAAGTAAATGCCTCAACGGCTAAAACACAGTTATAACTCGAATACCGCTGATGGTATTGATTTGAATCTAAAAAAACCACTTCTCTAAACTGCTGCGACCAGCCTAACAGCTGATTTTTAAACGTTTCGGAATTAGCAATTTGTTTCGATAGTATAGTTCTCAAAGATGTGGGATTTAATGATTTCAAAATTACGACAAAATTTATTCCCGATGCCAAATCAAAGGTTTCAAAATTTTGGCACGCTTTTTAGTAGGATTAAAATTAAGGCTTAACCAGTAATTCATTTTAGTATTGATAGAAAACTACACTTTGTCTTTTGATTGATCAACCACCGACAGGAAATCTATTACTAACTATTTAAAATGAATGAAAATGAAACACTTATCAAAATTACCTTTGGCATTGCTCCTATTGGGATTGGTCTTTGCCTGCAAACAAGCTGATTACAATGCGGAAGCAACAGCAACAACAGAATCAGCAGCCATAACTACCGACAGCACCGTTAGCGCGAAAAAATCTCCAACTGCAAATCTTCAAAAGAAAGAACTCCAACGAAAGTTTGTGCGGACAGCAGATTTAAAATTCAAAGTAAAAAACGTCGCTAAATCGACTTATGCCATTGAGAGAATTGTTGGGCAACACGGCGGATTCATTACCCTTTCCGATTTAAAAAGCAACATCAACGAGCACAAGCTAACCCAAGTCAGTCAGGACAGCACGCTCGAAACGACCCGCTTCACGGTAGACAATACCATCACATTACGGGTACCAAATTCTCAATTAGATTCTGTTTTAACCGCCATAACCAAGGAAATTGATTTTCTGGACAGTCGTTTAATCAAAGCCGATGATGTAGCGTTGCAATTGCTCTCCAATCGATTGGCCCAAAAGCGTATAACCAACAGCCAAAAACGCTTGGAAAAAGGCATCGACACTAAAGGTAAAAAACTCAATGATATTTCAACAGCTGAAGATAAAGCGTTAGAAAAAGCGACCGAAAGCGACGATACTATACTCAACAATCTTTCGCTGGAGGATCAGGTAAATTTCAGCACGGTTACGTTGTATTTGTATCAAAAAGAAACCATTAAAAATGAATTGGTTGCCAATGAGAAAAGCATCAATGCCTATCGTCCGCATATTGGTTTACAAATTTGGGATAGCCTGAAAACAGGTTGGTTTATGCTCGAAGGGATAATCGCTTTTGTAGTGCAACTTTGGGCTATACTACTGATTGTAGCATTGGGTTATCTGGCCTATCGAAAATGGAGCAACAAACAAAAATAACTCACTGATAGTTAAATAAATACCACGACTTAAGAGCCGTGGTATTTTTTTGATTAACTTTGATAGTGCATTTTTTAAAAACTATCCATTATGAAAACCAGCACTACTATTATCAGAGTTCTTATCGGTTTGTTTTTATTGTTTGCCTCCATCTGTTTCTTTTTAAAATTGACTCCAGAAACGGAAGCAACAGGAAATTTTAAAGCATTTAATACAGGATTAATTGCTTCGGTTTATTTAATGCCTTTAGCCAAGGCAGTTGAATTATTATGTGGTCTGTCGTATGTCTCAGGGAAGTATGTAACCTTGGCCAACATTGTGATTTTACCGGTTACTTTGAACATATTACTGATTAATTATTTTATGACCCCCGAAACCTTACCCATTGCCGTTGGTTTATTCCTGGGCAATTTATTTCTGATTTATCGGTATTGGACCAATTACAAATCTGTTTTTACTCCATAAAAAACGCCCCTAATCGGGGCGTTTTTTTTTTTCATCTTGAATCACTATTAGTTGTGGCTTAAGTAAGCAGCGGTACTGTTTCGGTCAGCGTGCATGGCTTCTTGTCCTTTTTGCCAGTTAGCCGGACAAACTTCACCAACGGTTTGTACGTGAGTATAAGCATCAATCAATCTTAAATACTCGTTTACATTTCTGCCCAATGGCATATCATTTACGCTTTCGTGGAATATTTTACCGGTTTCATCAATCAGGTAAGTAGCTCTGTAGGTTACGTTTGAGCCTTCTAAAATCTCATCGTTCAATTCGGCATCATATACCCATTCTGCATCAAGAATATCTAAAGCAGCAGAAAGATTTCTTGTAGTATCTGCTAAAAGCGGATATTTTACTCCTTCTATTCCTCCTTGATTTTTTGGCGTATTCAACCAGGCAAAATGCACTTCATTAGTATCACATGAAGCACCGATTACCATGGTGTTTCTTTTTTCAAATTCTTCCAAAGCCGCTTGAAAAGCGTGTAATTCTGTTGGGCATACAAATGTAAAATCTTTCGGATACCAGAATAAAATCACTTTTTTGTTGTTTTTGGTAGCTTCTTCTAAAACGTTAATTCTTAAATTCTCTCCCATAAATGAAATCGCATCTACAGTAATGCTTGGGAATTTCTTTCCTACTAATGACATAATGTATAAGGTTTAAATGTTATATATTTTTGATGGCGCAAAGCTAAGAAATCTACTCTGTCCTGCACATGATTTTCATCATATTTCACTATTTTTTAATAGTCATCACCTATTTTATAATTGTTGCAGAGATGCCTTTGTAGTAAAACATTGAGAGAGTTTTATATATTTGTTGAAATCAAACCCTTTGTTTCAAAGCTTTGTACAAAACCCATCAAACTATGAATTTTTCAAATTTATTCCGAAAAAAAACTGTTCAGGATATTCTAAACCAAGTAGCCAAAAATGAAGCTGACGGACATCAGGGACTCGGAAAACATTTAACCGCCAGAGACTTAACCGCTTTCGGAATTGCCGCCATTATCGGAGCCGGTATTTTCAGCACTATAGGAAAAGCAAGTGCCGATGGCGGGCCTGCAGTAATCTTTTTATTCATTTTCACAGCCATTGCGTGTAGTTTTGCTGCCTTTGCGTATGCCGAATTTGCTTCTATGGTACCGGTTTCAGGCAGTGCCTACACATACTCTTATGTAGCTTTTGGCGAATTAATCGCCTGGATTATCGGCTGGGCTTTGATTATGGAATATGCCATCGGAAACATTACGGTCGCTATTTCCTGGAGTGATTATTTTACCGGATTACTCGAAAGTGGAGGCATAACCTTGCCGCAATGGGTTCAGATGGATTATTTGACCGCATCCAACGGTTTTAAAGATGCCACAGCCCTGATGCAGGGAGGCAAATCATTTGAAAATTTATCCGAAGGTTTACAAGCTGCCTACACCGCCTGGACAACATCACCAACCATTGGAAGCTTCCATTTGGTTGCCGATTTACCGGCTTTGCTCATCATTATTGTAATCACTTATCTGGTTTATAGAGGTATGAAAGAATCCCGAAACGCAAGTAATCTAATGGTTGTGGTAAAGCTATGCATCATATTGTTAGTCATTGCGGTAGGGATATTTTATGTTGACACCGCCAATTGGAATCCATTTGCTCCAAATGGTGTCGGAGGTATCCTTAAAGGCGTATCAGCGGTATTCTTTGCTTACATTGGTTTTGATGCTATATCCACCACCGCAGAAGAATGCAAAAACCCCCAACGCGACTTACCGAGAGGGATGATGTGGGCCATTATTATTTGTACCATATTATATGTTGTAATCGCTTTGGTGTTGACCGGTATGGTGAATTATGCTGATTTGAATGTGGGTGACCCATTGGCGTTTGTGTTCAACAAACTGAATTTAAAATGGATGTCGGGCATCATAGCGGTAAGTGCCGTTGTCGCTATGGCGAGCGTGTTGTTGGTTTTCCAAATGGGACAACCGCGCATCTGGATGAGTATGAGTCGTGATGGTTTGTTGCCCAAACGATTTTCTAAAGTACATCCAAAATACCACACCCCTTCTTATGCCACAATCGTTACTGGTTTTGTGGTGGCCATACCGGCTTTGTTTTTGAATTTAACCATGGTGACCGACTTGTGCAGTATAGGAACTTTATTTGCTTTTGTCTTGGTTTGTGCCGGAGTGTTAATTTTACAAAACAAAAAAGACATCCCGAGAGGTAAATTCAAAACGCCTTATATTAATTCTAAGTATGTATTTCCTTTGTTGATGCTTGTTGGGGCTTCTATTGCTTTCACGATTAACAAACAAGCTACCATGGATTTTTTAACCAATAAAGAACAAGTTAACGCTCCGGCGGATATCGTAACTTCTCTTGATAAAACGCAAGCCAAACAGGTATACGATTATTTGGTTACCCAAAATCCCAACACAGAAACCACCGATTTAGAAGCTTTATTAAGCTCTTTAAACGAAAATGAAGCGACCTACAAAAAAGTGGTTGACTCGCTTCCTATCGACAAATCTTTAAAATACGAAAGCGGCTTTAAGCTATTCAAGCACAAAATTCCCATGTGGATTTTCCTGTTGTCGTTGATTGGTTTTGCCGTGTGGTCGTGGAAACAAAATTTATCATTAATTCCACTACTGGGATTAATTTGCTGTTTGTATATGATGGCTGAATTAAGTATTTGGAATTGGATTTACTTTACCTGCTGGTTATTGGTAGGACTCATCATTTATTTCAGTTTCAGTTATAAAAATAGTAAATTGAACAAGATTTAAAGTAAAAAAGGTGGTCTGAATCGGCCACCTTTTTTATTGGTTATTACTTTAACTTATTAAGCTAAATCAAAACGATCCAACTGCATTACTTTATACCATGCTGAAACGAAATCGTTTACAAATTTTTCCTGCCCATCAGCGCACGCATAAACTTCAGCTAATGCTCTGAGTTCAGAATTTGAACCAAATATTAAATCAACCCGGGTTCCTGTCCATTTCAAAGCTCCTGTTTTACGGTCATATCCTTCAAATACTCCATTTGAATTGGCAGCCGCTTTCCAAGTTGTACCCATATCAAGCAAATTGACAAAGAAATCGTTGGTCAAGGTTTCAGGGCGTTTGGTAAACACTCCGTGTCTTGAACTGTCAAAGTTGGTATTCAGCACACGCATCCCTCCGATAAGAGCGGTCATTTCAGGAGCTGTAAGCGTCATCAATTGAGCCTTATCAATCAGCATTTCCTCTGCCAAAACCTCGTGTTTAGTTTTTACGTAATTACGGAATCCGTCGGCTTGAGGCTCCAGAACGGCAAACGACTCTACATCAGTCTGTTCTTGAGAAGCATCACCTCTACCAGGGCTGAATGGTACTGTCAAATCATGACCCGCAGCTTTTGCCGCCTTTTCAATTCCGACATTTCCAGCCAAAACAATCAAATCTGCCAAGGATACTTGTTTACCGCTGCTGTTGAATTCCGATTGAATTGCTTCCAGTTTTGATAACACCCCAGCCAATTGGGACGGATTGTTCACTTCCCAGTTCTTTTGAGGCATCAAACGAATACGGGCCCCATTAGCCCCGCCGCGTTTGTCTGAGCCCCGATAAGTAGCCGCAGAGGCCCAGGCTGTAGAAACCAACTGAGAAACACTTAATCCCGAATCAGCTATTTTGGTTTTCAGAACCGCTATTTCGTTATCATTGATAGGCTCGTGAGTCGGTACCGGAACAGGATCTTGCCAGATAAGCACTTCTTTAGGTACTTCAGGGCCCAAATAACGTGTAATTGGTCCCATATCGCGATGGGTTAATTTATACCAAGCCCGGGCAAAAGCATCCGCAAAAGCATCCGGATTTTCTAAAAAGTGTCTGGATATTTTCTCATAAGCCGGATCAGCTCTCAACGCCAAATCTGCAGTAAGCATAAATGGCGCGTGTTTTTTTGAAGGATTGTGAGCATCCGGTACCGTCCCTGCACCTGCCCCATTTTTAGGTCTCCATTGATGCGCACCCGCAGGACTTTTGGTTAACTCCCATTCAAAACCGAACAGATTTTCAAAGTAATTATTGCTCCACTTTGTTGGAGTCGTTGTCCAGGCTCCTTCAAGTCCGCTACTGATTGTATGTTCACCATGACCTGTGCCGAAAGTATTTTTCCAACCCAAGCCTTGTTCTTCAATACCGGCTGCTGCCGGTTCCGGCCCCACGTATTTGCTAGGGTCAGCTGCTCCGTGTGTTTTCCCGAAGGTATGTCCGCCGGCAATAAGAGCGACGGTTTCTTCGTCATTCATAGCCATACGACCAAAAGTTTCCCGAATATCTCGTGCGGAAGCCAATGGGTCAGGGTTTCCATTCGGTCCTTCAGGGTTCACATAGATAAGTCCCATTTGAACCGCTGCCAAAGGATTCTCTAAATCTCGGTCACCTGAATAACGTTTATCTTCGAGCCATTTTCCTTCAGAACCCCAGTAAATATCTTCTTCCGGTTCCCATACGTCCTCTCTTCCTCCACCGAAACCGAATGTTTTAAGCCCCATAGATTCTAATGCACAGTTACCTGCCAAAATCATCAAATCTGCCCAAGAAAGTTTTTTTCCGTATTTCTGTTTGATAGGCCACAACAACAAACGAGCTTTATCCAAGTTAACGTTATCAGGCCAACTGTTGAGCGGAGCAAAACGCTGGGTACCTGATCCTCCTCCTCCTCTTCCGTCAGAAATACGATAAGTTCCTGCACTGTGCCATGCCATGCGTATAAAGAACGGACCATAATGACCGTAATCAGCCGGCCACCAGTCTTGCGAATTGGTCATCAAGTCATAAATATCTTTCTTGACTTCAGCTAAATCCAAGCTTTTAAAAGCTTCAGCATAATTGAAATTTTCTCCCATTGGATTAGATAGGGAAGAATTTTGTCGCAGGATATTTAATTTCAACTGATTGGGCCACCAGTCGCTGTTTCTTGTACCATTTCCTGCCGTTTGTTTGGGTGTACCACCCGAAAACGGACATTTGCTTTCTCCGTTGTGATTGTTGCTATTTTCCATAATTATACCTGATTATTTGGTTTATAAATTAGTTATGCTAATTTATCTATTAAAATTTATCGATATTAAAATATCAATAGATAAAAACTATATTTATGTTTCGAATTGACTATGCTTTGACTTAAACATCAAGCTAAGATTAAAATACAAAGCCTAATTAAAGTTTAATAATTTTCCGCGTTGCAGAACCGTTGCCGGTTTCAATAATCACAAAGTAGACTCCTTTAGATAAAGCACTCAAGTTGATTACATTTTGATTTGTTGTCGTTATTACATATTGCCCCAAAGCATTGTAAACTGAGATTGTTTTTATGGTCTCATTGTCCGAAATTGAAACATACAACCAATCAACAACCGGGTTAGGATATACTGAAAAATCATCTTGTACCACTGTCGGATTTCCTAAAGCCACGACCGATGTCGTAACTGTGTTGGTCACTATTGGAAAATTAAAATCAAAATAGATGTTGGCTGTATTGGAAATAACATCATTTATTGCCAAGGTATTTTTGGGCTTTATCTTAAAGGCGATATAACCATGACTAGCCTCCTCGTCAGTTACCGATGGAGGCAAATTGATGCCTTCGTAAAACACTTCTAATTTATTACCTGAGGTCAAGGTACTTCGATACGGATGACTGCTTGAAACCATTTCTAAAGTACTCCAATCCAATGCTGCATCCAACAGATCTTTTATCACTATATTTTCTGCAGCAGCAGTACCCGTATTTTGAAAACGGACGATGTAATGCAAATAATCATTGACATGAGCTATGCTGAGTTGTTCTCCTTGTATAACTGTTTTATCGTTTGGATCAAATGACCCTACTACCGTTTGACTGAAATCCATATGATTGTCATTAGGTGTTTCATCGGTTTGCGCTGTGGTTATAGCAACTTGATACTGCAATACATCTCCATTAACGACAGCCGGGGTTTCTGTTGGTGCATTAACATTTAATGTAACGGTAATACTTCTGCTTTCAAACGGATTTAAAGTCATAAAATCCCACGACAACACATTGACCGTTTGAAGACTCAAGGTCGGAGTTGCTGAAACAAAATCCAAAACAGCATCGTCAAACGTCAATGTCACTGTGCCCGATTGAATTTGATTTCCTTTGTTCTTATAAACCACCTTGTATACGGCATCAAACCCAGGGCGTGCAGGAGTAACCGGAATCAAGACAACTTCTACATCCGGATGCAGCCCGTTTGGAGCCAAACAAAAATTTGCCGTTTCCGTATTACCAACAGTAGTAAAATTATACGTATAATTTGTTGGCGAAACTGTAAAATAGGTAGTATTTTCCAAGTGCGGCACAACGGTTACATTCCCCATACCGGTATAAAACGTGTAGTTTCCGGCGGTATTGGTATACGTAAATCCCGTTTGGGTGCCGTTTGTTATAGTCATTTTTTGATTGTAAAATGCGGTATCGGTTCCACCGCAATCAAATGTGATGGTACCGCTAACCGTATTGTATGTGCCCCCCGGCTCAAACGAGCAATAAGTTCCGTGGCTTACATTTTCCAAGCCCGGGTTATTACTTATGGTAGCTGCTCCTATTTCTCCTTCATCGTGACAGATATACTTTAGAGCAGGTAAATTTTGTAAATAAAAATTATAAAACGGAAAAGGCGCCATCGGTTCAAGATAAGTATCAGACGAAACAAATCCGTTTTTAATATTGATAAACAACAGATTAGGATTATTACTGCAATTCAGTTTGCGAATTCCGGTAGCGGAAAGATCCAAATGTACCAGAAGATTGTTACTTCCGGTAAATTCGGTCAGCAACGGATTGTTATCAAAAACAATAGTATTGATGGAGTTATAGCTACAATTCACCGATTGTAAATTGGGATTATTAGAAAAATCCAATCCCGTAATGCTGTTATAAGAACAAATCAATCGGTCCAAGAGCGTGGAATTCGAGGTGTCTAAAGCCGTGAGAAGATTGTTGTTGCAGGTAAGTGTCTTTAATTGGGTTAACGTTGACAAATTGAGTGCTGTAAGGAGGTTCCCGTTACAATTCAGGGTTTTCAAATGGGTTAAATTACTTATTTCCAAAGCAGGCAACTGGTTATTAATACAAGAGAGGCTTTCCAGTTGAAGACTGTTGTTTACGTTCAAACTGGTCATTAGGTTACCTGGGCAAGTGAATGATTTTAATGCCGGAAGGCCGTCTGTCGTGTAATTGGTAAATAAATTATTACCAATACCCAGATTTTCCAAATGGATTAAGCCGGATATGTTAAGGGAATTATTAGTCAATTGGTTACTCCCACAATACAAAGAAATCAAGGCCGTATTGGCGGTGAGATCCAATGTGGTCAGTTGGTTTTGATTGCAATTCAAATACGTTAAAAGCAAATTACTGCTGAGATCCAATGTTGTCAACTGATTACCGCTAATGTTTAAATACCTAAGGTTGGTAAAAGCAGCTATACCAGTCAAATCGGCTATAGGATTAGAAGCCAATTTAAAGGGAGGTGCCGTAGCAGTAATATCAAACAATTTGTAAACCATGAGCGCCTCACTTTGCTCTATCTGGCCATTATTGTTGGTATCAATAACCATACTATTGCCATTGATATCTTTTGCGTATTCATTAGTTGTGGTAGCTGAAAGCAATTTAGCTTTAAAATTGGCATCCGGGATATTGACGATTTGTGCCGAGATAGTATAGCTTACTATAGAAACAATAAATAAAAGGTAGTTTATTTTCATAACCAAATGATTTTAAGTCATAAAGTTACGAAATATTCTGTAAGATAAATATCAGACCTGAAAAACTATTATTTTTACGGCTAATGGTTCAATGGTCGCTTTTTAATCATCCCTCCCTTGGTGTCTTTCACACTGGTCATCACCACGAATGCATTTGACTCTATTTTTTCGATTTCGGTATTCAGTTTGTTCAGTTCCAATCGGGTAATTACCGTATAAATGATATCTACTTCTTTGCTGACTCCGCGTTTGCCGTAACCTCGTTTGCCACTGTAAACCGTCACACCTCTCCCTAATTTATTCACAATCATTCTTTTGATTTCATCGCTGTAAGCAGATACTATGGTAACCCCAATATACTCTTCTATCCCTTCTACTATAAAATCTAAGGTTTTAGAAGCCGCCAAATACGTAATCATGGAGTACAAAGCAATTTCGATTCCCAAAAAATAAGCAGCTGTTGAAAAAATGATGACATTGATTACGATGATAAAATCACCAATGGTAGTCCCTAATTTTTTACTAAGGTAAATTGCCAATACCTCTGTACCATCAATAACTGCTCCGCCTCGAACTGCAAAACCGATACCCGCCCCAAGGAAAAACCCACCAAAAACAGCCACCAATAAATTATCATTGGTAACATTCGGAAAAGTGACTAAAGCCAAGCACGTTGAGAGTCCGGCAATGGCTAAGGCAGTTTTGATGGCAAAGGGCCTGCCCATGACGATATAACCTAAAATAATAAACGGAATATTAATACCAATAATCAGCAAATACAACGGAATACCTGTTATAGCGGAGATTAACAACGAAATCCCGGTAGCACCACCGTCAATGAAATGATTGGTTAAAAGAAAAGCCTTGAAGCCGAAAGACGCTGAAAAAATTCCAATTGTAATTAGAAAAAAATCTTTTATATGTCTGCGGGTTGTGATGACAAACAATCGATATGCTTTTGCTAAAACATAGCTTGAATAATCTTGACTTTCGTTAGTTTTTAATGTTGTATTGAGGATTATTTTCTTCCAGAGTGAATTCATATATAAGTGCTTAGATTAATTATTTTTAGTTACTGTTTTAATTCTCGTTCTTCAATTGCTGCCAATGGTCGTAGCTCATCTCAAATTTTACTTCATGAAGACCATGTTTACCGTCAGGTTTCCAGCCCATTTTTTTGTAAAAACCCTCAGCTCGGGTTCCGGGTGCGGTTCCCAGCCAAACACCTTTCTGATTTTCAGAAAAGTACCAATTCAGCATAAGATCATGCAGTTGCCTGCCTATACCTTTTTTATCATGCTCAGGATGCACAAATAAAGCCCAGATGTTCTGTTCTTTCAAATCGGCTATGGCAAAGCCTACTATTTGGCTATCTATTTCACACACCCAACCTTTGCCCCTTTCAAACATAAACATTTTGCAATCTTCATCAGTTACCAAATCGGGGTTTGATAACGTGTTTTCGGTAACCGCGTTTCTAACGATTTGTATGGCTTTAATATCGGTTTCTTCTGCTTCTCTGAAAATCATTTTGTATTAATTATGAAATGAATCAACAAAAAAAGCAAGTGTCTTTTTATGGAATCACTTGCTTTTTTTATTGCGCTTTATTCAGCCGTTACCGGATTGATAATGGCTGTAATTTTTGAAATGCTGTTCGCCGGAAACCCACCCTGTCGGGCATGCTCCAGTATCATTTTTTCATCAGGAGCAATGTAAACACAATAAACTTTGTTACCGGTTACAAAACTCTCTACCCACTGAATCTGAGGTCCCATATTACTCAACACCCCACAAGAGGTTTGTGAAATACCTTTTAATTGCTCAGGAGTTAAGTCGCCCGCTCCCGGAATTTCTCTTTCAATAATATACTTTGGCATAAGGCATTTTGTTTAAGTTCCTATTCGTATGGCTTTTCGGATACGCCCCGTTTAGTAAGTGGTCTCTGGACTCCACGTTTAATTGTGCCCTAATTTACTAAATTTTGAAATGGATTGGTCAATCCTAACATCGATTTAACTATGTTTTTTTTGCTGTAAATTGAATGTATACTGCAAAAGTTGGGATTTGAAATGATTTGGAAAGAGTGTTGCCTCGCTGACAAAATACTCAAAGCCAAAGGGTCACCGTCAGCTCCTGTGCTGATGAAAGCGCTTCTTTTTTTCTTATCTCGCTTTTTAACGGCAACAAATAGGTATTGCTTTTGGTATCATACCACAAGGCTGTATTCCACACTGTTTTGCCGATGCCGGCGATAGCTTTCAATCTACCCCAGCCCTCTTCCTGCGATTTGAGCATGTTCCGTATTTCGTCTGACATTGTTTGAGGAAGTGCCACAAAATACCATCCGCCCGGCGGGGAATGCTACCATATTTTTGCCCGAAATTCATATTTTATTTTTCCGTTCAATGGGAATGCTGTCTTTTTTGAAGCAACTTGATTTTCAATTTCAAATTATCGAAAATAATTCCCAGAATCAAAGAAAGTGAACCTATCAGTAAGACCAATAATCCTATCCTGGAGTAAAAAATACCGCCGATGATTCCGCCGGTAAAGAAGAAACTAATGATTATCAATCGCAACTTAACAGAAGTAAGCAACTTTTCTCTGGACTCATGCTCCCGATAGAAAAACAATTGTGACAATTCAATCCCTAAATCTGTGAAAAGCCCGGTTAAGTGGGTAGTTCTGACGGTAGCGTTGGAAATTCTGGTCACTAGTGAATTTTGTAAACCCATAGCAAAAAGTAAACTGCAGGCAATTAAATTGGGATTTTCAACTATTGCGTTTTTGCCCAAGAGCGCTACTAACATCAAAATTATACTTTCGACCGAAGTTGGAATGATGTACACAAAACTATGGTTGCGACGCGAAATCACCTCTACCATAAAACTGGAAGTAAAAGAACCCAAAAAGAAGAAGAAAATATAGAGGAAATAAATGAATCCCTGCCAAAAGTTTAATTTAAAAATCTCATCTACAAAAAAGGCAAAATGCCCCGTAACATTGGTAGTGAGCTTGGCTACAGCCAAAAAACCGGCTACATTTACGATACCGGCCACAAAAGATAACAAGGATGCAATTTGTAGATTGTGTTTCGCGGTTCTTCTTTTGCCCTGATGGATAAACATCTGTTCTTAGTTTTACATTTAAAGGAAATTAGGTGTGTCAAATCCCCGTTTAATATCTCTATCAAATATATACATTTGTAATCAATTTTTTAGCTTAAAAGATGCAATCAAAATAGTTAAATTGTAATCAATGACTAACAAACTGTCTATCATTAAAAAAACTGTTATTTTTTTTGTTACTCCTGAGCTTTCAATTTGGATATTTATCATGGGGAAACAACAACTCTTCATTTGTTTTTCAGGTAGAAGCTAAACTATTCAGCGAGCTCGTAAAAAACCCTTTGTCGCTGATGCATCCTTTTATAGTGATACCATTATTGGGCCAATTGCTGCTGTTGTTTACATTGTTTCAAAAAGAACCCAGTAAAGCAATTTCTTTTGTAGGAATAACTTGTACAGGATTACTCATGTTGATGTTCCTTTTTATAGGGATTTGGACTTTAAATCTAAAAATACTAATCTCAGCAGTACCTTTTGTTGTTTTGTCTTTATTACTATTTCGCAGTTACAAAAAATGACTTCATAAAAACGGTGTGTTTTATTTAACCTCCTTTCCTTTGTATAATCATTTTTTTACTGTTTCTACAGCAAAAACTGATTTGTCAACACCATCTAAAGCCACGCCAAACCTACTCTCTGTCAGAATGAAATAAAAAAAACAATAAATTATTTGCGTAACCGATTAGTTACACATATATTTGTAACCGATTAGTTACCCATTAATTTACAACTATGAGAAGAGATGTATTTCAAGCCATAGCCGACCCCACACGAAGAGCCATACTGAGTTTATTAGCTGCTCAAACATTGACATTAAATGCAGTCGCAGAGAATTTTGATATAAGCCGCCCTGCCATATCCAAACACATCAAGATACTCAACGAATGCGGTTTAATTGAAATTCAAGACAAAGGCAGGGAACGGTATTGCATAGCCAAACTCGAAAAACTAAATGAAGTATCCATTTGGATTGAACAATACAAACAATTCTGGGAAAACAAATTAAATGCTTTAGAAAACTATTTAGATAAACTTCAAAAAAACAACCATGACAACAACAAGTAACACTGCAGATCGAGAAATAATAATTTCAAGACTACTCAATGCACCCATTGAATTAGTTTGGGAAGTATGGACGAATCCGGATCACATTAAAAACTGGTGGGGTCCAAACGGATTTACCAATACCATTACAAAAATGGAAATGGTACCTAATGGTCAATGGAATTTAATCATGCACGGACCTGACGGAACAGATTATGATAATGAAAGTACTTTTACAGAAGTTATTCATCACAAAAAAATTGTTTATCGTCATTTGGGAGATCATCAATTCACTGCCACCATTGAATTTGAAGCACGTGGCAACCAAACCTTCATCCATTGGCAAATGCTTTTTGACACAGCTGAAGAGTTAATCCGAATTGCCCAACTATATCCTATCAATGATGGATTGAAACAAAATGTTGATAAATTGGAAGTATACCTTAAAAATCATCAATAACTAAACATATGGAAAAATCAGACAACAGCCTTTCACTCAAAAAAGTATACAAGGCACCGGTAACATTACTATGGAAAGTAATCACTGAAAGGAAGCATTTGCAACAATGGTATTTTGATTTTGCTGAAGACTGGAAGATGGAAGTCGGCAGTACATTTGAGTGGTACGCCGGGGATAATAATGGTAAACAATGGTTACATCGTGGTAAGATGTTGGAAATTATTGAAAATCAAAAACTGGTTCACAGTTGGGAATATGTGGGCTACAGCGGAACTTCAGTAGTTACCTGGGCATTGCATTCAATTGATGAGCATACTACTGAATTGGAGTTTAGCCATGTATTTACCATTCCGTTTGATGTAACTCAACCTGAATTGGCAAGAGAAAACTTTGAAAAAGGCTGGAACCATATTCTCAATATCAGTTTGGTGGCTTATCTCGAAAAAGTGTAAATCTCTTTCAATCATCAATCAAACATAAAAATCCGCTTCAGAACTAACTCTTTAGCGGATTTTTAACAACCAAATTAAAACTTATTAATTATAAGACATGCAATTCCTGCATGCATTTTTTCATCATTTGATAGGTTCGTTCGATATCATTATCGAGCCCTATTGAAAAACGGATTAAACCGTCGGTTAGGCCCATTTCTTTTTGTTCTTCTAGCGGAATTTCAGATGAAGTTGAGGTGCCCGGAGCACTGAACAAGGTTTTGTAAAATCCTAGACTAACAGCCAGGTAGCCTAAATTTCGGTTTTGCATCAATTCCATTAACTCGTTGGCTTTATCCAAACTTCCTACATCCAGAGTCATCATTCCTCCAAAACCGTATTCTTGGTTTATCATTGTTTTATAAATGGCATGACTCGGGTGGCTTTCCAATCCCGGGTATACTACTTTTAAACGGTCTTTTTCAAATTTTTGTGCCAAATACATCGCATTGTGACTGTGTTGTTTCATGCGAATGTGAAGTGTTCTCAAATTCTTCAAAATACTGGCCGAACGTAAACTATCCATCGTTGGCCCCAACAGCATGCTCGCGCCATCGTTCACATTTTTCAAATCGTTGATGAACTCCTGCGAGGCACATACTACACCCCCTACCGTATCACTGCTTCCGTTGATGAATTTAGTCAAACTGTGGATAACTATATCCGCTCCCAATTTTGCCGGAGCAACCGATAATGGTGAAAAAGTATTATCAACAACTAACTTAATATTGTGGCGTTTGGCAATGGCCGCCAAGCTCTCAATATCGGCTACTTCCAGCAATGGGTTGCTTACTGTTTCACAGTATAACACCTTGGTATTAGGCGTGATTGCAGCTTCTACTATATCTAATTTAGTAATATCAACAAAATGGGTTTTGATGTTCCACTTAGGCAACATATTTTTCATAAAAGCATAGGTTCCGCCATAGATGGTACGACTGGAAACAATTTCGTCACCTGCACTACACAGTTGCATTAAAACCGGAGTTATTGCTCCCATTCCCGATGCCGCAACATTAGCACTTTCGGTACCTTCCATAGCAGCCAGCGCTTGTCCCAGATACAAATTCATAGGCGATGAATGACGCGAGTACAAATAACAGCCTTCTACATTTCCTTCAAAGGTATCGAACATAGTTTTGGCCGAAAGAAACGTATAAGTCGAGCTATCTGAAATAGAAGGATTAACACCTCCGAATTCGCCAAAATATTGCAAATCCTGAATCTTATCAGCCGGATTAAAATCAAGTAAAGTTGAGGTTTCGGTATTCATATAGTTTATTGGGATTTAAATAGGAATCAAATTTCTATTTATTTAGAATAAAAATCAATCTATAAATCAAAATACCGATAAATAAACTAATAATATTAATTTTAATAAAAAATAAATCTATTTTTGACCTACCAAATAAAAAACTGTAGATTTAAAAACTAAATCCCGGATTCCTGAATTAAATTATGGATACTACTGATAAAAAACTTTTGGCGTTGCTGCAGCAGGACACCAAAAAGACCACTAAAGAATTATCCGGAAAACTGAACCTCTCGGTCACGGCGGTATACGAGCGCATCAAAAAACTGGAACGCGAAGGAATCATCAATAAATATGTGGCGCTGCTTAACCGGAATAAAATTGACAAGGGATTTGTAGTGTTCTGTCACATCAAACTCATTCAGCACTCCAAAGAATTCCTGACTAATTTTGAACGTCAGGTAGTTAAACTTGATGAAGTACTGGAATGTTTTCACGTGAGCGGCGATTACGATTACATCTTAAAGCTGTTTGTTAAAGACATGGAAGAATACCGTGAATTCATGGTCACTAAGCTTACCACTTTAAATCATATTGGCAGCACCCATAGTACTTTTATGATTGGTGAAGTTAAAAATACCACCGCTTTTTCACTATAAAATTCGTTTATCAGTTCATCTGAAATTGCCTCAATTATTGAAATCAACATTGGGATTAAATTTGTAGTTTTGTGGCACAAAAAAGAAAAACACACAAATCTTAACAATATTATGAATTCATTTGACGTTGTCATCATAGGTTCAGGCCCGGGCGGATATGTTTCGGCTATTCGTTGTGCCCAGTTAGGTTTCAAAACCGCTATTATTGAAAAATATTCAACTCTTGGAGGTACTTGTCTTAATGTAGGTTGTATTCCTTCGAAAGCATTGTTGGCTTCTTCTCATCATTATGAAGAATTGCAGCATTTTGCCGACCACGGAATTGAAGTATCGGGTAAAGTAAAAGTAAATCTGGAAAAAATGATTGCCCGCAAGCAAGCGGTAGTCGACCAAACCTCGGGTGGTGTTAAATTCTTAATGGATAAAAATAAAGTGACCGTTTTTGAAGGATTGGGTTCGTTTGAAGACGCTACTCACGTTAAAGTAACCAAAGCCGATGGTTCTTCGGAAGTTATCGAAGGAAAAAATATCATCATTGCTACCGGTTCTAAACCGTCTACTTTACCATTTATTAAAATCGATAAAGAAAGAATCATTACTTCTACCGAAGCGTTGAAATTACCGGAAGTTCCGAAACACTTAATCATCATTGGCGGTGGCGTTATTGGGATTGAGTTGGGACAAGTATACCTGCGTTTAGGCGCTGAAGTTTCTGTAGTTGAATTCATGGATCGTATCATTCCGGGTATGGATGCCGGATTATCCAAAGAATTGACCAAAGTATTGAAAAAACAAGGCATGAAATTCTACACTTCACACAAAGTGAAATCGGTAGAAAGAAAAGGCAAAAACGTAACCGTTCAAGCCGATGATGCCAAAGGAAATACCGTAACCTTTGACGGAGATTATTGCTTAGTTGCCGTAGGACGTCGTCCTTACACTGACGGATTAAATGCTGATAAAGCCGGAGTTAAAGTTACCGAGCGCGGCATGATTGAAGTAAATGATCATTTGCAAACCAACATTCCTAATATTTATGCGATTGGTGATGTAGTTCGCGGGGCTATGTTGGCTCATAAAGCCGAAGAAGAAGGAACTATGGTGGCCGAAATTTTAGCCGGACAAAAACCACATATTGATTATAATTTGATTCCGGGAGTTGTGTACACTTGGCCCGAAGTAGCCGCTGTAGGAAAAACCGAAGAGCAACTGAAAGCCGATGGTGTAGCTTATAAAGCCGGAAGTTTCCCATTCAAAGCCTTAGGAAGAGCCCGTGCCAGCGCTGACAACGATGGTTTCGTAAAAATATTGGCTAATGCTAAGACTGACGAAGTTTTAGGTGTTCACATGATTGGCGCGCGTTGTGCCGACTTGATTGCCGAAGCCGTTACCGCTATGGAGTTCAGAGCCAGTGCAGAAGACATCTCCAGAATGTCGCATGCACACCCTACCTTTGCAGAAGCTGTAAAAGAAGCAGCTTTGGCCGCTACTGATAACCGAGCGTTACACGTGTAATTATATCAGGATATAGCATACAAAAGAGCCTACTTCAAAAAGTAGGCTCTTTTTTTATTGGTTTCCTTTTCTTTTAAATCCGCAGAAAATAAAATTCTGAACGGTATCAAAAGGAGTCTTATGATTTTCGATAAAACACCCTTTGAGTTGAAACTCTTTTTCAAAGACAAACCGCAGGGTTTCCATAGAATACTGTTTGACATCTAAACCGCTGCACTTTTTAGGCCCTTCATCGGAAAAGGCTCCAATGAACATTCGGCCCTCTTCGGCTAAAGCTTTATCTACTATATCAGCATACTTTTCGATTTGAACAGTTTCTGTCAAAAAATGAAAGCAAGCCCTGTCGTGCCAAAACAAGTATTTTTTAACAGGATTAAAATCCAAAATATCGGATTCAATAAACGTGACAAATTGGGCTTTATCACCCAACCGTTTTTTAATACATGCAATGGCATTACCTGAAATATCCAGCAAGGTGAGATTGGTATATCCTAAGGCTAGCAACGCATCAATAAAATAACTATCCCCTCCTCCTACATCTATAATCTCGGCATTCAGAGGCAATTGAAGAGCTTTAAAAAAATCGACTGATGTTTGCGGATATTCCTGGTACCAACTGACTTCTTTTTCAGTTTTGGTAGCAAATACGTGTTCCCAATGTTCTTTTTTATCCATAACCTATAGAGTATTTGTGAAATATTTTTTTTTGAGCCAAAAAGCCACATTAACCAAGATAATCAATGCCGGAACTTCTACCAACGGTCCAATAACTCCGGCAAAAGCCTGACCGCTATTGATACCGAAAACACCTATTGAAACCGCTATTGCCAACTCAAAATTGTTTCCCGAAGCGGTGAATGATAAAGCAACTGCATCCCTGTAATCGGCTCCTATTTTCTTCGATATAAAAAACATCAAAAAGAACATTATTGCAAAGAATATGACCAGTGGAATGGCTATTCGAATCACATCTAACGGTAAATCTACAATCATTTCACCTTTTAAACTAAACATGATTACAATAGTAAAAAGCAATGCAAGTAGTGTAATGGGAGAAATGAACGGAATAAACTTCTGATTGAAAAATTGTTCTCCTAAGTATTTCCTTATCACAAATCTGCTGATAACCGCCAAGGTAAAAGGGATTCCTAAGTAAATTCCAACGGTTTGGGCTATTTCCGAAATTGTAATATCCAGTTCCAAACCTTTGATGCCGAATATCGGCAACATGATTTTTAAATAAAAGTAAGCATACAAACCAAAAAAGAAGACCTGAATCAAACTGTTTATTCCAATTAACCCGGCTGTTAATTCCCGATTGCCTTCCGCTAATTCGTTCCAAACAATAACCATGGCAATACAAGGAGCAATACCGATAATAATCAAACCAGTCATGTACTCGGGGTAATCCCTAAGGAAAAGGGTCGCCAATAAAAACATCAAAAAAGGGCCGACCAACCAAGTTATAAAAAAGGAAGCCGTCAGTAATTTTGGCTTTTTAAACATCAGCGGCACTTTAGAAAAATCAATCTTTGTGAGCGGCGGATACATCATTAATATAAGCCCAACAGCCAAAGGGATATTAGTTGTTCCTGAAGAAAAAGAATGGATAAAATCGGCTGATTTCGGAATAAAATAACCTATACCCACGCCGAGCAGCATGGCTAAAAATATCCACAATGTTAAAAATCGATCCAGAAAGCCTAATCTTTTTTTCATACTACTATTTTTGGCTAAAAAACATTTATTTACTCGCTACGACCATATTTAATAAAAAGAGCCATTTGCCCGGCATGGTAGGCCGTATGAGATACAATTCTCCCGAATGCTTCGGCTTTGGTTTTGACACCAAACTCTTTGGTTTCGATTTTTGAATTCCAATCTTCTTCTGATTGTTGTTCTATTATGTCCTTTAAAATTTCGAAGGAATACTCAACATAAGCTTTGAGTTCTTCAAGGTTTACCCATTCGCCGGTATCCTTTTTATCGATAACCGTTTTGGCGATTACTTTTGCCTCCGTTGAACCGAAAACATTTTTTGCAAATAATAATTCCACATCCCCTATATGCCTGATTAAAAACCCCACACTATTGGTTGAAGGAGGTAACTTTTTGAGTAAATCTGTTGCTGATAAAGCAGCCAACTGATTGGTAAATCGGGATCTGGATTCGATCCATAACTGAAGTAATGTTGCTGTTGTAGTCATAATAAATCGTTTAATTATTTGATACTTGAAAATACAAAATACATCTCCGCTGCAATTTGCAAACTGCGTTCCGCATATTTATCATCCATCAAATCGGTACCGTCAAAGGTCTTAGGGTCGTCGTATTTTACCGGAATGCGAGCTTCGGCACCCAAAACCACAGGGCACCCTTCATCGGCACTATGGCAAGTCATGATGGCTGCAAAATGGGATTTCGGGTTAAAAGCATCGAAATAGGTTTTGGAAAAACAAACAACCGGATGTTCGTTTTCATCAAATTGAACTGCGTAAACCGGATTCTGTCCCTGACTCAATTTTTGAATCTGAAATCCTTGTTTACTTAAAGTCTCCTCTATTTTAGGAAACATAGCTGTGGCTTCCGTTCCGCCCGAATAACAAAATACTTGTTTAACATTACAATGAAACGCCATGGTTTGAGCCCAAATTTGCGCCAAATGACTTCGGCGAGAATTATGGGTACAAATAAAATTTAAACGGATTTCTTCTTTTTGATTGACTTTATTTTGGATGTAATCTGTCAAAGGAATCAAGACTTTTTTGCGCTCTTCCGGAACAGTCATTTTTGAAATCAGTTCAATCGATTTTGATAAAATTTCGTGCATAGCCACAATTATAACCGCAAAGTGCGTAACGTTTTTAAATCATATCACTAACAACAGTTGGAATTCGGCGTACAACATTGCGTTTCTTTAGATGTCAAGTCACCCAGTTTAACTTTCATTTTTTCAGGCGGGATACCACAATGGTCTTTAGCCAAACAATCCGTCATTTTAGATATCAGCAAGAAATGGGTACCGTTAAAGTCTAACCCGAATTTACCAATGGTGTCTTTCATTTGGTATTCCACTTCGATTTCGGCATCGGGCAAACCCAAAACCTTTTCCGAAAGCTCTATGATATGCATCAGTTTTTCAGGATGCAAACGGTGGTCATAATCATTGGCTTCCCACAATTGAAAATTGACCATTTCTTCATTGCGAACGACGCCACCGCAATCGATAAAATTTTTAGTCACTTTGCCGACTTCAGTTACGTGAAAATGACCGGGAACCAAATCTCCGTTTGGCAATTGAAAAGCTATGGCGTTGAGCTTTTTTAATTCGTTTTTAATTTGAGAAAGTTTCATAATTACCTTTTTAAATTGTTTGACTATTCTAACAACATTTGTTTTTTAGTTTGTGTCGAATCATACCAAAATGATTTTCGATTTTAGCTACAGTATCGGGATTGATGCAATAACAGATAGAGGTCCCTTCTATGGTTCCTTTGATGAGATTGGCATTTTTTAATTCTTTTAAATGTTGCGATATGGTAGGCTGTGCCAAAGGCAGCTCGTTTACGATATCGCCACATATACAACTGTCCACCTTCAGCAAATAATCGACAATGGCTATTCGAGCCGGATGCGAAAGGGCTTTAAATAAGACTGCCATTTCGTTTTGTTCAGCAGAAAAAGATTCGGTTTTTGAAGCACCCATAATGTTCATCTATTTTAATATTGCAATATTACGATAAAATAATCATAGAAATGAAATTAACTTGTATTTTTTTATACAAATGTGAATCTGAGACCAAAAGACAAATCTTAAACCTTAGGCTCCAATTATAAATATTTTCATTACTTTTGGCTTTTAAAAAAAATAAAAATGGCATCTATAACTTTAGGAGGGAATCCAATACACACCATCGGTGAATTACCAAAAAAAGGCACAAAAGCACCCGATTTTCAATTAGTAAAAACTGACTTAGGACATGCTTCTTTGGCTGATTTTAAAGGTTCAAAAGTAATCCTAAACATATATCCCAGTGTAGACACTGGTACTTGTGCTACTTCTACGAGAACTTTTAATGCCAAAGCCAGTGCCTTGGAAAACACCAAAGTATTGTGTATTTCGCGTGATTTGCCTTTTGCATTCAAACGTTTTTGCGGTGCCGAAGGATTGGACAATGTGATTTGCTTGTCCGATTTCAATACCGGTAAATTTGGTAAAGATTACGGCTTAGAGATGACCGACGGTGCATTGGCAGGTTTACATTCCCGTGTAGTTATTGTTTTGGATGAAAACGGAATCGTTCAATACACGGAACAAGTAGCCGAAATTGCTGATGAACCCAACTACGAACTGGCATTAGCCGCGTTATAATTTTGTTTTTATGGAATTCCAAAAAGACAATTCATTTTTCACAGGCCGTCTGAAAAGTGTTGGATTTGCCGTTAAAGGCGCCATCAAATTGATTACCACCGAACACAGCGTAATGGTGCAATCTACCATAGGTGTGTTGGCCATCATAGCCGGATTTTATTTTCATATCGACCGTTATGAATGGATGCTGCAACTGCTTGCCTTCGGATTGGTATTGGGTGTAGAAAGTCTGAATACGGCTGTAGAAAAAATTGCCGACTTCATTCACCCTGAATTTCATGAAAAAATTGGCTTTATCAAAGATATTGCTGCCGGTGCTGTAATGTTTGCAGCCACTGCTGCTATTGCCGTATTATTATTAATTTATGTTCCTAAATTCCTGTGAACATTCGATTAAATTTCTATTTTTATAGCGTTGATAAATAACCTATGGCAAAAACAGTAAAAAAAGAAACTACCAAAACTCAAAAAGACCCCAATTCGGACATCAAAATCCTCAAGACTAAAAAGCAGTATCGCACTCTTTTTGGTTTTTTGTTGATTTTAGTATCGATTGCTTTTCTGGTTTCCTTTATTTCTTTCTTTGTTTCCGGTCAGGCCGATCAAAGTGCTGTTGATGCTATAACCGACAGAAGTGAGACGGTTCAAAATTGGTTAGGCAAGTTCGGTGCCTACATAGCCGATTTGTTCATCTACCGCGGTTTTGGCGTAGCCTCATTTTTGTTTGTCAAATTATTGTTCCTAAGCGGTGCGTTCTTAATCCTGGATTTACCGCTAAAAAAACTTAAAAACACTTGGTTCTGGGACTTATTTGCCTTAGTGGTCTTATCCATCATGTTCGGTTTTTTTGCCACAACTCTTCCCGAGTTGGGCGGTACCATTGGTTATGAAATGAATCTGTTTTTTCAGGATTACATAGGCAAAATGGGAACTTTATTGGGGTTGGTATTTGCTATAGTCATCTATTTGATTTTCAAAATAAAAATATCGCCTGAAGCTATTAAGTCATTCTTTGAAAAGAAACACAAAGACATCAAAGCAGATTTGAACAGTATGGTAAACGATGCCAAAGGAACAGATTACAACCTGGAAGAGTTTGCTGTAAAAGAACCCGAAGAAGAGGAAGAAGAAATTGAAGAACCCGTTTTAAAAACCTCCCCGTTTGAAATCAACAAAGAGGCTCTGAAGCCTACCATTGAGCACGCTTCCGAAATCAGTTTGGAACCAACAATCAAAACAGTTGCTCCTGCTCCGGAACCAATAATCATTGAAACTGATGATGAAGCTTTTGTAATTGAACAATCGGCAGATGAAGATGTTATGGAAGAAAATTTGGCCGCAAAATTAGTAGCTGATTTTGGCGAATTTGATCCTACCTTAGAACTTTCCAATTACAAGTTTCCAACCATTGATTTGTTAAAAGAATATTCATCTGTTGGTATTACTATCAATCAGGAAGAACTAGAAGAAAATAAAAACCGAATTGTAGAAACGCTCAGAAACTACAAAATTGATATTGCCCAAATCAAAGCCACCGTTGGTCCGTCGGTAACGTTATATGAAATTGTACCCGAGGCCGGTATCCGTATCTCTAAAATCAAAAGTTTGGAGGACGATATCGCATTGTCGTTATCTGCTTTGGGAATTCGTATCATTGCTCCTATTCCGGGCAAAGGAACTATCGGTATAGAAGTTCCGAATAAAAACCCAACTATGGTTCCTATGCGAACCGTAATTTCCTCAGCTAAATTCCAGGAAGCAGAAATGGAGTTGCCTATCGCTTTAGGAAAAACCATATCAAATGAGACTTTCGTTGTCGATTTGGCAAAAATGCCACACTTACTAATGGCGGGAGCTACCGGTCAGGGTAAATCGGTTGGTTTGAATGCTGTATTGGCTTCGTTATTGTATAAAAAACATCCGGCGGAAGTAAAATTTGTTTTGGTCGATCCGAAAAAAGTAGAACTCACTTTATTCAACAAAATAGAGCGTCATTATTTAGCTAAATTACCGGATACCGAAGATGCCATCATCACGGATAACACTAAAGTAATCAACACGCTTAACTCGCTTTGCGTAGAAATGGACAACAGGTATTCGTTGCTCAAAGATGCCATGGTACGTAACATTAAGGAATACAACGAAAAATTCAAGTCCCGCAAACTGAATCCGGAAAACGGACACCGATTCCTGCCTTACATTGTTCTAGTCGTTGATGAGTTTGCCGATTTAATTATGACTGCCGGTAAAGAAGTGGAAACCCCTATTGCCCGTTTGGCTCAGTTGGCTCGTGCCATTGGTATTCATTTGATTATTGCCACCCAAAGACCATCGGTAAACGTAATTACTGGTATCATCAAGGCCAATTTCCCGGCTCGTATAGCGTTCAGAGTAACCTCTAAGATAGACTCTAGAACTATTCTTGATACACAGGGAGCCGATCAATTAATTGGTAGAGGAGATTTATTGTATACTAACGGAAATGATTTAGTTCGTGTACAATGTGCCTTTGTTGATACTCCTGAAGTAGAAAAAATTGTTGATTATATCGGTTCACAAAAAGCCTATGCCAGTGCTTACCTCCTTCCGGAATACGTTGGTGAAGAAGGCAGCGGCGTAAATCTGGAGTTTGACATCTCCGAAAGAGACAGCATGTTCAGAGAAGCGGCTGAAATAATTGTGACCGCTCAGCAAGGTTCGGCATCATTATTGCAAAGAAAGTTGAAATTGGGCTACAACCGAGCAGGAAGATTGATTGATCAATTGGAAGCCGCCGGAATTGTTGGTCCGTTTGAAGGAAGTAAAGCGCGAAGTGTTAACATCACCGACTTGGCTTCTCTAGAACATTTTTTTAACAACGAACAAAATAATTCTTAAAATGAACAAACTTCTTTCGATTGCATTATTCTTACTAGTTAGCTTCAATAGTCAGGCACAGGATAAAAAAGCAAAAGATTTATTAGATCAGGTAACGGCTAAAATCAAAACTTACAACAACATTACCATTGATTTTAAGTATACCTTAAACAACAGCAAGGAGAACATCAATAAAGAGAGTAAAGGAAATTTATTGCTGGAAGGCAATAAATATGTACTCAATTTTATGGGGGTGACAAAAATATTTGACGGTAAAAAGAGCTACACCATAGTGCCCGAAGATGAAGAAATAACCGTTTCGAGCCTTGATGACACCGATGAAAAAGCCATCACTCCTTCTAAAATGCTGACTTTTTTCAACAATGGTTATAAATTTTCCTGGGACATTTTACAAGATGTAAAAGGCAGAAAAATTCAATACATCAAATTAGTACCCACAAATGCTAAGGATCAACGTAAAGAAATCTTATTAGGTATTGATTCGCAAACCAAAAACATCTACAATGTGATTGAAATGGGTAAAAACGGCACTAAAACCACATTGACTGTTAATTCTTTTAAAACCAACCAACCTTTGTCAAAAAATCAGTTTACCTTTGTGGCCAGTAAATATCCAAATTACTACATCAACAAAATAGATTAAGCTCGGGTGAAAATACTTGACAGGTACTTACTAAAATCGTTCTTGGTTACATTTGCTACGGTATTTGTAATTCTGTTTTTTATATTCGTGCTGCAAGTCGTTTGGCTTTTCATTTCTGAATTAGCCGGCAAGGATTTAGACGTCTTAATGATTGCTAAGTTTCTTTTGTTTAAGATGCCCAGCGTAGTACCTCTAGTACTTCCCCTTTCTGTTTTACTGGCATCCATCATGACGTTCGGTAGTTTAGCCGAAAATTATGAGTTTGCCGCTATGAAATCCTCTGGAATATCGCTGCAAAGAGCCATGAGAGGACTCATCTACTTCATTTTTATTCTCGGTTTTGTAGCCTTTTTGTTTGCTAACAATGTTATTCCTTATGCCGAATACAAGTTTGTCAACTTCCGCAGAAATATTGCACAGGTAAAGCCTGCCATGGCCATAGCTGAAGGACAATTCAGTGAAGTAGGGAATTACAACATCAAGGTAGAAAAAAAGTCAGGAAACAACGGAAGATACCTTAGCTTGGTTACCATTCACAAAAAATCTATCGTGGGTGACGGAAGCAATACCGTAATCAAAGCCAAAAGTGGTGAATTAGTCAGCAGTGAAAATTCGAATAACCTGCAATTGGTTTTAAAAGATGGGAATTACTACGAAGACATCATCCCGAAAAAATTTGAAGATCGTAAAAAACTGCCTTTCGCCAAAAGTGAATTTAAGCGCTACGTTCTCAATATTGATTTATCGAAATTGAACAATGCCAATTTGGAAGACGAGCAGATTACCAATACGAATACCATGCTCACCATAGGAGAACTGCGTTATACGATTGACTCTCTGCAAAAAAACTACAACAAAGACGTATTGTCATTTACCGAAAACATCTACCAGCGTTCAATTGGCAATGCTAATTTTTCTAATTTTTCCGATTCAACAGCAGTTAAACTAAATTCAGGTGATTTACTTGAAAATTTCGACCATAACCAGAAAAACCAGATTCTGCGTGTTGCCAGCGGAACTGTTGATGCAACCAATTTTTCACTAGACAACTCAAAATTTGAGCTGGACGAAAAGCAAAAAAACATCAACCAACACTGGATTGCGTTCTATGATAAATTTGTCATAGGTTTTGCTTGTATACTCATGTTCTTCATTGGCGCCCCATTGGGAGCTATTATTCGCAAAGGAGGTTTGGGATTGCCTATTGTTTTTGCGATTCTTATTTTCATTACGTTCCATTTCATCAATACTTTCGGTAAAAAAGTGGCACAGGAAAACGGAATTACTCCTTTTTTAGGCTGTTGGATGTCTACCATGATTTTACTTCCTTTAGCCATACTGCTTACCAAAAGAGCCACAGAAGATAAAGGAGTTTCCATTAATTTTGATTGGCTGATCAATTTATTCACCCGTTTCTTTCCGCAAAAAGAAGAACTTTTATTAGAAGCTGCCACAACTACTGATTATTTCCATCCGGAAGAAATAGATCCTGAATTAATCAAAAATTTTACAGAAAGCAGCACCCAGGACAAAACTCAAAAAACAGCAGTTATACCCGAACCCAAACCGACAGTAATTGATTCCGGTAGCATTACAGTTTTAAACCAACGATACAACACATTCTCATTATTGGCACTTATCAGTAACCTACTGTTGTTGGCAGTACTGATCTCAGGATTATTTGAAGGACAAATCCAAAAAATCATCAGTATTGTATTGGTCGTTATTTTTTACGGTGCCTTACTCAAATCAGAACAACTACTGACCAAGATAACCCACGGAATGCAACAGACTAAAGATTTGAACTTTTTCATAATGCTTTTAGGCGGGTTTCCGTTTTACATCTTGTTTTATTTCTTTAATAAAAGCTACTTAAACACTGCTTTATCACAACTAAATCAAACGTCTGATGGACAATACTAAAATACAACTCAACACTATTGAAGAAGCCATAGAAGACATCCTTCAGGGAAAAGTCATTATTGTGGTAGATGATGAAGACCGTGAAAATGAAGGCGATTTTTTGGCCGCTGCCGAAAAAGTCACCCCCGATATGATTAATTTCATGGCTACCCACGGACGCGGATTGATTTGTGCTCCGCTGACAGAAAAGCGATGCAATGAATTAGAACTGCATTCAATGGTTAAAAACAACACGGACCACATGGAAACCGCTTTTACGGTTTCTGTCGACTTAAAAGGTCATGGTGTTACTACCGGAATTTCAGCTTCAGACCGAGCTAAAACCATACTAGCGCTAGTAAACGAAGAAACCAAACCTTATGATTTAGCACGTCCCGGGCATATTTTCCCGTTAACGGCCAAACAAGGCGGCGTATTGCGCAGAACCGGACACACGGAAGCGGCCATCGATTTTGCCCGCTTAGCCGGATTCAAACCGGCGGGTGTGATTGTAGAAATCATGAACGAAGATGGAACCATGGCGCGTTTACCACAATTGGTGGAAGTGGCCAAGAAATTTGATTTAAAATTAGTTTCCATTGAAGACTTAGTTGCCTACCGCATGCAGCACGACAGTCTTATTGTGAAAAAAGAAGATTTTGAAATTGAAACCCGTTTTGGAAAATTCCGATTAAGAGCTTATCTACAAACAACCAACAAGCAAATTCATTTAGCACTAACCAAAGGAAGTTGGAATTTGGGCGAACCTATCCTCACCCGAATTAATTCCTCACAAGCCAATAATGATATTTTAAATACCTTAACCAACGATATGGACAAAAAGCTGGAAGATATGTTTCAGCAAATTAGTGAAGAAGGTCGAGGGGCGGTTTTATTCATCAATCAGGAAGTTGATTCTTCAGATTTACTCAACCGTTTAACTGAATTGAAGCAACTGCAAAGCGAAGGCATTTTTAAAGCACCGCAAATCAAAATGGACAACAAAGATTTCGGAATCGGAGCTCAAATACTGCATGATATTGATATTTCCAAAATAAGACTCATTTCCAACACTACTCAAACCAAAAGAGTGGGAATGATTGGTTACGGCTTAGAAATAACCGAGTACGTAAACTATTAATGATTTTCCTTTAAAAAAAACAGAAGCCGAAGTAACTTACTTCGGCTTTTATATTTTAAGAGATGATTATGCTCTACCTACTCCAGAACAAAATTATTTGATTGATTTCAATTGGACCTTTGAATAATGTGGCTCTAATTCGTTTGAATGATTTTTATGAAATCTCCATCTTTGTCAAATACTGCATCATAAAACTTTCCGGCCATGATAATTCCAACTTCATAGGTCGTTACATTTTTGTCGTCTTTAACTCTTGATGCTTCTTTAAAAGTATACCCTTTATATTCTCTGTTCAAATAATTAAGTGCTTTGACAGGTATGGCTTTTTTGGCAATAGAAACTTCTAAGGCTTTCATTTTTCCCAAATTATCATAAACGGCAAGCACCCCAGAAGTGCCTTTCTGAAATTTTGCATTGTATCTGATCTGATCCAAATCTTCTCCACCGAAATTTTTGGTCCAATACGGTTCTACATTGGGAAAATCTCTTTCAAACGCCGTTTGTACCTCTATGGTAGGGATAATTTTTTCCTGTGCTTCTGTTTTTAAATTAAAAAGCAACACCAAACTAAAAACAATCACCTGATTCAAAAGCAAAACTATGCTTATTTTAGACCCTTTTCTGAATTTGTAATCAACAGTTTTCATGACTTTAATTTTAATTGTTTTTCAATACGTTAAAATTATGAAACCCACATGAAGAGAAAATGAATTTTAATTGTTTTGAAATTTGATAAGAATTCATCTAAAACAAAAAACCCGAAACATACGTTTCGGGTTTCTTTCGCGGAGAAAGAGG
>CAYPSB010000004.1:0-83345 GCA_964413435.1 uncultured Flavobacterium sp. | reverse complement strand
TTATTTTTTTTGGCAAATAAATAATTGAATAAGGCAGTACGAACACCACCTATGTGCAATGGTCCGGTTGGACTCGGAGCAAAACGAACTCTTACTGGTCTTGACATTTTCTTAAAATTTACTGCAAAGATACGCTATCGAAGTATCAATTTAAAAATTTGAAAATGAGATAATTTTACGCTGTTTTCCTTAGTGAATTTTTAACGCTTGGGTATTCGGTAAAAATTGTACATTTATCGGTTATAAAAAAGAATAGTGTAACAGTGGAAAAATCAACCCTTATTTATCAGAAGCTTGAAGACTTCATCAGGAAGTTTTATACCAATGAATTGCTGCGCGGGACCATTTTCTTTGTCGGATTGGGATTGTTGTATTTCATTTTCACGCTTTTTGTTGAATATTTTCTTTGGTTAAAACCTGCTTCAAGAACCATTTTATTTTCATTGTTTGTGGTTGTTGAACTGTTTCTTTTATTGCGATTTATACTGTTTCCTGTTTTTAAGCTTTTTAAACTTCAAAAAGGAATTGATTATAAAGATGCTTCTACTATTATTGGAAATCATTTTAGCGAAGTAGGAGACAAGTTGACCAATTTTCTTCAATTATCTCAAGATCAAAATAAATCGGAATTGTTATTGGCTTCTATCAATCAAAAGGCCAATGCTTTGCAGCCAATTCCTTTTGGCAACGCCATTAACTTAGGTAAAAACAAGAAATACTTACCGCTGGCAATTATTCCGATCTTATTCTTTTTATTTTTCTTGGTTTCCGGCAAAGGTGAAATTTTGTCGCAGAGCTTGAATCGTGTGGTGCATTTCAAACAGCAGTTTTTGCCACCTGCACCGTTTGAATTTGTTGTGGTTAATAACACCTTGCAAACTGAACAAAACAAAGATTTTTTACTGAAAGTAAAAACTGTAGGTAAGGTTGTTCCCGAAAATGCGATGATTTTTATTGGTAACGAAAGTTATTTTATGGAAAGTAACAAAGCCGGAGAATTTGAGTTTGTGATTCCAAAGCCCACAGAGGATATTGAATTTCATATCGAAGCCAATGACGTTTCTTCTCATGATTATGAGTTGAAAGTCGTGACAGTTCCTTCGATTGCCAATTTTGAAATGATATTGAATTTTCCGGGTTATTTAAATAAAAAGTCTGAAGTAATTAAAGGAACCGGTAATGCCATCATTCCTGAAGGAACAAGAGTTACGTGGAGAATGAATACATTGGCCACACAAAAAGTTGATTGGGTCAACGAGAATAATCATTTTAGTTTCACCAAAAATGAAAACCAGTTTTTGTTGACTAAAAGTATTCTTCAAAACACCGAATACCAAATATTAACTTCAAATGCTAAAGTTCAGAATTACGAGAAACTGAACTATCAAATCTCAGTCATAAAAGATCAGTTTCCAACCATTACGGTTAATAATGCACCGGATAGTTTAAAAGTGAATAAGAATTTTATCTTGGGTCAGGTTTCCGATGATTACGGGCTTTCTAAACTTCAGATTGTTTATTATCCTAAAGATAAGCCGACTGCTGCTAAAAAAGCGCTAATAAATGTTAAAAAAGATGTTTACGATCAGTTTGTGTTTGCTTTTCCGAGCAATCTTCCGGTAGAAGAAGGTGTTTCGTATGAGTATTATTTTGAGGTTTTTGACAACGATGCTATTCACAATTTCAAAAGCACCAAATCTTCTGTTTTCAGTAACCGAATTGCTACTGAATCTGAGAAGCAAGACGAAATGCTCAAACAACAGAATGATAATATCAATTCATTAGCCAAATCATTAAAAGCTCAGGATAAGCAACTCTCTGAAATGGATAAGTTGCAAAAAATGGGTAAAGAGAAAGACAATCTTGAATACAAAGAGCAGCAAAAAATAGATAATTTTATTCAGCGTCAGAAACAACAGGATCAGTTGATGAAAGAGTTTACCGAGAAGATGAAAGACAACTTGGAACAATTCAAAACGGATAAGAAAGACGAGAAAAAAGATTTATTGCAGGATCGACTAGAAAAAACGCAACAAGACCTGGAAAAGAATCAAAAGTTGCTGGATGAACTTAAAAAGCTGAATGACAAAATCAGTAAAGAAGAGTTGTTTGAAAAGATGGAGAAATTCCAGCAAGCCAGCAAAAATCAAACTAAGAGTTTGGAACAACTGGTTGAGTTAACCAAGCGTTATTATGTTGAGAAGAAGGCCGAGCAAATAGCAGACAAACTTGATAAATTGGCTGAGAAGCAAGACAAGTTATCAGACAAAAATGATGAAAATAATGCAGATAAGCAGGATGAAATCAATAAAGAATTTGACAAGCTGCAGGAAGAGTTAAATGACTTGGAAAAGGAAAATAAGGAATTAAAAGCTCCGATGGATTTGCCTAAGACGGATGAAAAAGAAAAAAGCATTGATGAAGATTTAAAGGATGCCAAAGAGCAATTGCAAAAACAGCAAAAAGCCAAAGCCAAACCCAAACAAAAGAGCGCTTCCAAAAAAATGAAGCAAATGAGCCAGCAAATGATGGAAGGGATGGATGCCGGTGAAATGGAGCAAATGGAGGAGGATGTGGCCATGCTGCGTCAAATTCTGGACAATCTTTTAGCGTTTTCTTTTTCTCAGGAAGACGTAATGAAGCAGTTTAAAAACCTTAAACGAGGTGCTCCTTCTTTCAATAAAAATTTAAAAATTCAGCAAGACCTCAGACAACAGTTCAAACATGTTGATGACAGTTTGTTTGCTATGTCTTTGCGAAATCCAAAAATTGCAGAGGATATCACTAATGAGATTGGCAATGTTCAGTACAACGTTGATAAAGCCATAGAAACATTGGCTGATGCTAATATTCCAAAAGGTAATTCATACCAACAGTATGCTGTTTCCTCTTCGAATAAGTTGGCGGATATGTTGAGCGATATTTTAAACAGCATGCAAATGCAGATGCAAATGCAAATGCCCGGACAGGGTAAAGGAAAACCAAAGCCTGGTCAAGGTGATGGTATGCAATTGCCTGATATCATCAAAAAGCAGGATGGTTTGGGAGAAAAAATGAAAGAAGGCATGAAGAAAGGTCAAAAACCAGGTGACAAGCCGGGCGATAGTAAAGACGGTAAGCAAGGGGATAAACAAGGCGACGGTCAACAAGGAAATAAAGGCAACAAAGGTCAGCAAGGCGGAAATACTGGACAGGGTAAAGACAAGCAAAGCGGTGGTGAAGAAGGTCAGGATGGAGAAGGGGATGCTAAAGCCATCATGGAAATTTATAAAGAACAGCAGCAATTAAGAGAGGCTCTTGAAAAAGAACTGAAGAAGCAAGGTATGGGCGGCAACGGTCAAAACACACTTGATCAGATGAAGCAAATTGAAAAGCAATTGCTGAATAAAGGTTTTAATAACGAAACACTTCAAAAAATACTCAATGTCAAATATGAGCTATTAAAATTGGAAAAGGCTTTACAACAACAAGGCGAAGATAAGAAGCGTCAATCTGAAACCAATAAGAAAGAATTCAGCAATCAAGCTAACGCGCTTCCCAGCAAGCTTCAAGAATATTTAAACAGTATTGAAATTTTAAATAGACAAAGCTTACCTTTGCGCTCCAATTTTAACCAAAAGGTTCAAGAATACTTTAAAACCAATGATTAGTTTTAATTACGAGTTAGATTTCAAGTTAGTTGATGAAAAGCTATATGCCGATTGGATTTCCAAAGTCATTAGCTCTGAAATAAAGAACGAAGGTGATATTAATTATATCTTCTGCGATGATGATTATTTGATTGAAATAAACCAGCAATACCTCAATCATGACACGTTAACAGACATCATCAGCTTTGATTATTCTATAGGAAATGAATTACACGGAGATATTTTCATTTCTGTGGAAAGAGTTCGTGAAAATGCAATTGATTTTAATGTTTCTTTTGAAGATGAACTCAAGCGTGTTATGATTCACGGCATACTTCACTATTGTGGTTATAAAGATAAAACCGAAGATGAAGAAAAAGTGATGCGTGCGAAAGAAGAAGAAAAAATGCTAATGTTCCACGTGAAACAAAATTAAAAATGTTTTTAGAAAGATACGATACAATTGTTGTTGGAGCCGGTCATGCCGGTTGTGAAGCTGCGGCCGCTTCGGCCAATATGGGTTGCAAGACTTTGTTGGTAACAATGAGTTTGCAGAACATAGCTCAAATGTCTTGTAATCCGGCTATGGGTGGGATTGCGAAAGGACAAATTGTTCGTGAAATCGATGCGCTTGGTGGGTATTCCGGTATTGTTTCCGATAAAACGGCGGTGCAATTCAAAATGCTTAATAAATCAAAGGGCCCGGCTATGTGGTCGCCCAGGGTTCAAAGCGACAGAATGCGTTTTTCTGAAGAATGGCGTTTAATGCTGGAGCGAACTCCTAATCTTGATTTTTATCAGGAAATGGTAAAAGGTCTTTTGATTCAAAACAATAAGATTGAAGGAGTGGTAACTTCTTTAGGGATTGAAATCAAGGCTAAAACGGTTGTTTTGACCAATGGAACATTCTTAAATGGTTTGATTCATATTGGCGATAAACAATTCGGAGGAGGAAGAGCCGGTGAAAGTGCCGCTTACGGAATTACTGAAGATTTGATTAAAATGGGGTTTGAAGCCGGCAGAATGAAAACAGGAACACCGCCCAGAGTTGACGGTCGTTCTTTGGATTATTCTAAGATGAGAGAAGAACCGGGTGATTTAGTCCCTGATAAATTTTCATATTCAGATGAAACAAAGCCTTTGACTCATCAAATTTTGTGTCATATGACGTATACTTCTAATGAGGTGCATGACATTCTCAGAGAAGGTTTTGATCGTTCTCCTATGTTTAACGGAAGAATCAAAAGTATCGGGCCCCGTTACTGTCCTTCTATAGAAGATAAGATTAACCGGTTTGCCGACAAAGAAAGACATCAATTGTTTGTTGAACCTGAAGGATGGAATACCGTTGAAGTTTATGTCAATGGGTTTTCTACTTCTCTCCCTGAAGATATTCAGTTTAAAGCTTTATGCTCGGTAGAAGGTTTTGAAAAAGTTAAGTTTTTTAGACCCGGTTATGCTATAGAGTATGATTATTTTCCTCCGACGCAATTAAAACATACACTTGAAACCAAGTTAGTAGACGGCTTATATTTTGCAGGACAAATTAACGGAACCACCGGTTATGAAGAAGCTGCTTCGCAAGGTTTAATGGCCGGTATTAATGCCGCTCTGAAGGTAAAAGAGCAGGAACCTATGATTTTGCGACGGGATGAAGCTTACATTGGGGTGTTAATAGATGATTTAATTACCAAAGGAACTGAAGAACCTTACCGCATGTTTACTTCGCGTGCTGAATACAGAACCTTGTTGCGCCAAGACAATGCTGATTTTCGTTTAACAGCCAAATCATACGCCATAGGTTTAGCTTCAGAAAAACGACTAAAAAGAATGGAGTACAAATTCAATGAAAGTGAGAAAATGGTCAACTTCTTTAAAGAAACGAGTCTTACCCATGATGAAGCTAATCCGATTTTAATTGAAAAGGGTAGTGCACCAATGACACAATCGGATAAAATGTTTAAAGTGTTTTCACGTCCGCAAATTGAATTGGAAGATATACTAAGATTTGAAAAAGTTCAAAATTACATTCAGGAACATGATTTAGATAAAGAAATCATTGAGCAAGCTGAAATACAAGTTAAGTATTCGGGTTATATCGAAAAAGAAAGAAACAATGCCGAAAAACTGACTCGATTGGAGGATATTAAAATACCCGAAAATTTCGATTATGAAAAGATCAAATCTATGTCAATTGAAGCAAAACAAAAACTAAGCAAAATCCGTCCGATAACTATTTCACAAGCTTCTAGAATCAGCGGTGTTTCACCAGCGGATATTTCCGTTTTATTAATTCACATGGGAAGATAATGTAGCGTTCCACGTGAAACTAAGTTTGTCAAGCCTTACCAATACTGAGTTTATATGAGTTTTCAAAACAATATTTTTTTTCAAAAAGTTAAAGATTATTCTGTTTCCAAAGAAATTTTCGAATTGCACCACAATCCGGAATATGATATGTTGCTTACGTTTCCTAGGCCTAGTTTGGAGAAATTACCAAGCTATTACGAAAGCGATGACTACATTTCACATACTGACGGGAAGCGCTCGCTTTTTGAACGGTTGTATCATGCAATAAAAAATATTGCGTTGAAGAATAAATTAAAACTGATCAATTCAAAATCACCCAAAGGAAAACTGCTAGATATAGGAGCCGGAACAGGCGATTTTTTGGTAGTGGCCCAAAACGATGGTTGGCAAGTAACCGGAATAGAGCCCAGCTCAAAAGCAAAATCAATTGCATTAAATAAAGGAGTATCTTTCGCAGACAGTCTTGCTGAGCTAGAAGACAACTCTTTTGAAGTTATCACGATGTGGCATGTTTTAGAGCACGTGCCTAATCTTAAAGAATATATTTCGGAGTTGAAAAGATTGATAAAACCCAACGGAACTATTATCATAGCGGTACCCAATTACAAATCTTTTGATGCAGAGTTTTACGGAAAATATTGGGCTGCTTTTGATGTACCAAGACATCTTTGGCATTTTTCAAAAACAGCAATCAGTAAATTATTTGCCGAGCATGAAATGAACGTTACTGAAGTACTTCCTATGAAGTTTGACAGCTTTTATGTAAGTCTTCTTTCTGAAAAATATAAAACGGGTAAAATGAATTTCATCAGAGCTTTTTTTGTCGGATGGAAGTCAAATCTCACTGGTAACCAAACTAAGGAGTATTCATCACACATTTACATCATAAAAAATCAATAAAAAGCATTTTTAATGCGTATTTTTAATCAAAAACACAAAAACACCTTAGTTGTCATCTCTGGTTTTTAAATCGCTTAAATCGCTTTATTTGAAACCGAATTCGATAAGAGAAAACAATGGTTATTTTTTTGAGAATAATTATTAATTATATTGAAAAATAGCAGCAAATGATAGTTATTCTTAGCTGAGATTATTGATTTTTATTTTTATACTTTTGAAAGCAAATTTTATTTAATTCATAATGAAAAAAACAATCATCCTTTTTGCAATGGCACTAACCATTATGTCTTGCAACAAAACAACAGAAACAAAAGAATTTAAAACGGCCTATATTGATACTTCAAAATTAATGGAAGAGTCTACAGAAGCTAAAGATATTGAGGCAAAATACAAAGACAAGTCTAAGGTAATGGGCAGTCAGTTAGAGGCAGAAGTTAACCGTTTCAAATCGGAGGCTGCTAACTTCAAGCAAAATGCTGCAGCTAACGGTCAGGCTTGGGCACAACAAAAAGGATCTGAATTACAACAAAGAGAACAACAGCTCAATTATGCGCAACAAGCCATGTTACAGCAATTACAACAAGAAAGCGGAGCTGAGATGGATACTTTGGTTAAGGCGTATAAGAAAATAATCAAAGATTTTGGTAAAGAAAAAGGATACGATTACATTTACGGAACGGGTGATGCACAATCAGTTTTGTATGCTAAAGATAATTATGATATCACCAAAGAAGTTATAAAATTGATCAACGATAAGTATAAATCGTCTGATAAAAAAGAAGAAAAAACTGATTCCAAGAAAACAGATAAGAAATAAGGAATCAGCCAAAAACAAAAAAACGCATCGAATTTCGATGCGTTTTTTGTATATTAACTCAACCAATATACGGCTAAAATTGCTGGGACAAAATAAATAGCAATCGTTCTGGCTCCATCATAATCTTTAGCCAATCTTTGACCTAACAATAATATAATCAGTGTAATACTGGAAAAAACAGCGCCGTAAAATCCGAAATTTCGCCCTCCGTTTACCAATAATTCTACACAGCCTACAAGGGTAAAAATACTGGTCAGGAGCTCCATGGCTAATATCATGAATAAAGTAAGTGGGACATAATTTTTTAAACCGGTTTTACTAAAATGCCCTTTGAGCCATTCAACATTTGCTTTCCAACCAAAGACCTTATCATGTGCCGATTGTATGAAGGTAACAGCCAAAAAAAGTAACACTAAAATCGAAGCAGTATTATTCATAATTAGTCATTTTTATGGATTAAACGAGTAAGTTTTATGGATAAATCAGTTAAAATTATTTTCGCATTTCCATTCCTTTCAATGTGGTAAATCGCATCCGAAAGTTCATTAAAAATGGCATTTATATTTGATCCGTTTACAAAGACAGCGAATTTTTCCAAACTGAATTTATCAACACTAGGCTCCAGATACACCAATTTATCTGCCTGATAATTCAGTAACAAAGCCTGACGGAACATCACAATACAATAGTTTAAAAATTGTTTTTGGCCCTCGCGTCCTAAACCGGCAATTTCTTCACTCCACGAAATTAAATTCTGAATTGCAGCTGCATTTCCTTTAGCTCTGAAGGCTGCTCTGACCCAATCAACAAACCATTTTTCAAAGGGTAAATCATCAGTATCGTTGTTTAAAATATGGATGGCTTTGTTGTAATTGCCTTGTGCCTGATGAGCTACTTTTGTTGCAGATTGTTCATCTAAAAAGTACTTATCCCGCATCGCTTTAGCAATCACTGCTTCCGGAAGCGGTCCGAAATGCAGCACCTGACATCGTGAACGTATCGTTTGTATGATGTCTTCTTCGTGTTCCGATATCAATATGAAAAGCGTTTTTTCGGGGGGTTCTTCCAGCAGTTTCAATAGTTTGTTTGAAGCAGCTATATTCATCTTATCCGCCATCCAAACAATCATTATTTTATAACCTCCTTCATACGATTTCAAAGCCAGAGATTTCAATATATCCTGAGCATCATCAACCCTAATTTCCCCTTGTTTGTTCTGAACGCCAAGGTGTTTGTACCAATCGAACAAACTGCCATACGGATTTGCCATCACAAATTCCCTCCAATCCATTAAAAAATCGGCACTTTTAGGCTTCGATTTTACTTCGTCATTGGCCACATTCGGATACACAAAATGCAGGTCGGGGTGGGATAACGATTCGAATTTTAAATTACAACTTTGATTTCCGCCGCTGTTTTCGTTTCCGGTGTTGTTGCACAATACAAACTGCGCATAGGCAATCGCCATCGCCAGTGTACCACAGCCTTCGGGCCCAACAAATAATTGTGTGTGTGGAATCCTGCCCGATAGGGCGCTGGTTATGAGGTGATTTTTAATGTAATCCTGGCCAAGTATATCTTTAAACTGCATAAAGCAAATATACTAGAAATATTTCGCTAACTGAAAACAGTGCCGGATTAGTGAAGACCGACAAGCATTTTTAAATAGTAAAAAAGCAATTGTGTGTATAGACGCATCAATTACAACTATAGAGATGAAGCCAATTCGTTTTTTGTAAATGACTGATTGTTAAAATGATAAATCTTAAAATTCTCTTAAAAATTATCGATAAAAACACGTAAAAGAACGATGAAATTAAATTTTACTATATTTGCAAGGATTCAAACCTTTTAAAAAGCCAAATGAAAACACTTCAGGATTTTAACTTCAATGCTAAAAAAGCGATTATTCGTGTAGATTTTAATGTTCCTTTAGATGAAAATTTTAACGTTACAGATGCTAACCGAATTGAAGCAGCAAAGCCCACCATTGATAAAATTTTAGCAGATGGCGGAAGTGTAATTCTGATGTCGCATTTAGGCAGGCCCAAAGGAAAAGAAGATCGATATTCCTTGCGTCACATAGTATCTAAATGCTCGGAAGTTTTAGGGGTAAACGTTCAATTTGCGACTGATTGTCGTGGATCGGTAGCCCAAAAAGCTGCTGAAGGATTAAAACATGGTGAGGTGCTCTTACTCGAAAATCTGCGTTTTTATGCGGAAGAAGAGGCCGGTGATGAAAATTTTGCCAAAGAATTGGCTTCTTTAGGCGATATATACGTCAATGATGCCTTTGGAACAGCTCATCGGGCGCATGCTTCAACAACTATTATTGCCAAGTTTTTTGAAGATAAAAAATGTTTCGGAATGTTGTTGGCGAAAGAAATTGACAGTTTGAATCGAGTATTGAATAATTCTGTAAAACCCGTAACTGCAGTGCTTGGAGGCTCAAAAGTGTCCTCTAAAATAACGGTTATCGAAAATATATTAGATAAAGTAGACCACATGATTATTGGCGGTGGAATGACGTTTACATTTATCAAAGCACAAGGCGGAAAAATAGGAAGTTCCATTTGTGAAGACGACAAACAGGAATTAGCACTGGAGATTTTGCGTTTGGCCAAAGAAAAAAATGTCCAAATCCACATTCCGGTTGATGCTGTTGTTGCAGATGCTTTTGCCAACGATGCGAATACTAAAATTGTTGATGTCCGTGAAATTCCGGATGGATGGCAAGGGTTAGATGTTGGGCCAAAGTCTTTGGAAAATTTTAAAGAAGTGATTATGAGTTCCAAAACCATTTTGTGGAACGGACCTTTGGGAGTTTTTGAAATGGAAAATTTTGCCAAAGGAACCATTGAATTGGGTAACTTTATCGCAGATGCTACTGCAAAAGGAGCTTTTTCTCTTGTTGGAGGAGGTGATTCGGTGGCAGCCGTAAAACAATTCGGGTTGGAAGAAAAAATGAGTTATGTGTCTACCGGAGGAGGAGCCATGTTGGAGATGCTCGAAGGAAAAACATTACCGGGAATTGCTGCGATTTCAAACTAATTTTTGAAGCAACACAATAAAAGACAATTATTTGCGTTGTAAATCAATGTGATTTACAATCGATAAATTAAAAAATACCACAATACCACAGTATTATGAATATAAAAAAAATAACGACTTTGGCACTGCTTTTGGCTTCCACGGCAATTTTTGCGCAGGATGACCTTAACATTGCCCCGTTTAAAAAGAATTTAACCAACAGGCAGGTTCTGGATTCCATCAAAGCCACTTTTGTTCATGACAAAATAGCTTCATGTATTGACAGTTTGTGGATGAAAGAATTGGCAAGTTTAGACTTGTACAACGAATTAACTCTTGACATCAAAAACATTAATGTTGATGAAAAAGTTGATTTCGAATTACCGACAGATCTTTTAAAAGAGCGACTAAAAAAGCTGGATGAGAAATCGCCTTTTAATATCGAGTACAATCAAGGGTTGGAAAACGTAATAAAGTCCTTTTTAAAGAACAGAAAAAGAGCATTTGAACGCTTGATGGGAATTTCACAGTTCTATTTTCCAATGTTTGAAGAAGCGTTAGCCTCACAAAATATTCCTTTAGAAATCAAATATTTAGCGGTTGTTGAATCGGCTTTAAATCCGAGAGCGGTATCAAGAGTTGGAGCAACTGGTTTGTGGCAGTTCATGTACCAAACCGGAAAACAATACGATTTGAACATTAACACTTATGTTGACGACCGAAATGATCCTTTAAAATCAAGTTACGCCGCCACCCAATACATGACCAATATGTACAAGATTTTTGGTGATTGGGATTTGGTATTGGCATCCTATAATTCGGGACCGGGTAACGTAGCCAAGGCTATAAGACGTTCAGGCGGACAGCAAAATTACTGGAACATTAGAAAACATTTGCCAAAAGAGACTCAAGGATATTTACCGGCATTTTTAGCCACCATGTATATCTTTGAATACCACAAAGAACACGGTATAAAACCTGATAAAGCCATTGCAAACCATTTTGCTACGGATACGGTCATGATTAAAAATACCATGACGTTCAAACAAATTTCAGCATTGTTGGATGTTCCTGTTGCCGAGTTACAGTTCTTAAATCCATCTTACAAAAGAGAAGTGATTCCTTTCGTTACCGGTGAAAATCATTATCTGAGATTACCCATTGATAAAGTTGCGGTATTTACTTCCAATGAAGATAAAATTTACGCCTACGTACAATACGAAGAGAGCAGAAGAGAAAGACCTTATGAAAGTATGTTGGCTTCCAGAGATTCTATCAGTTCTTCGATTTCAAAGGTTAAATACCACAAAGTTAGGCGAGGAGACAGTTTAAGTGAAATTTCATCCCTATACGGAGTGGCGATGTCCGACTTGAAAAAATGGAATCACTTAAGAAACAGCAAAGCTCCTGTCGGGAAAAAGTTAAAGATTTATACCAATGAGGCGGTGGCTTCAAAAGATAAGAAAATTGAAAAACCGGATACGATTTCGGTAAAAGAATCTTCTGCTTTAGTTTCAACATCAAGTAAAGTTTTTAAAGAGGAAAAAGTAGTGTCGTTTAAGGATGTGGTCAAATACCACAAGGTTAAAAAAGGCGACAACTTGGGTGAAATCTCAGATAAATACGGAGTTTCTGTTGCTGAAGTAAAAAAATGGAACCACCTAAAAGGAAATAACATCGCCTTAGGCGCTAATTTGAAAATCATCAAAAATGAGCGTGTGGTTACAACCGTGAGAAAAGAAGTTAAGGGCAGCAAACCGGTAGAACCTAAAGTTGAAACTGCGGTGGCTTCTAACGAAACTAACGAAGATATTGCTCAACATCCTAATGACTATTACGAGGTTCAAAAAGGGGATAATTTATTCAGCATTGCTAAAAAATTCAATGTGCGTTTAGAAGATCTCAAAAAATGGAACAATCTGGATGATTTGAACATACAACAAGGATCTAAGTTAGCTTTGGCAAATACTGAAACAACAGCCAAAGAAGAAGAGCCTAAAACAGAAACTAAAATAGTTGAATACAAAGTTAAAAAAGGCGATAACTTGGGAAGCATTGCCCGCAAATATAACGTAGCAGTTGCTGATTTGAAAGAATGGAATGAGTTAGAGGATAACAATGTTAAATTAGGAACTTCACTAATTGTTTCCAAAAAAGAAGTAGCTGTTGCCAATGAAGTAAAGCCTTCCAAAAAAGAAAGCGTTGCGTCTAACGACATGAATGAGGTAAAATTGTACTACGTGAAAAAAGGAGACTCCTTGTTCAGCATCGCAAAAAAATACCCTGGCGTAACTATTTCCGATATCAAAAAATGGAACGGAATTAAAAACGAAAGTTTGAAACCGGGAATGAAGTTAAAAATTAACAACGGTTAATCCGAAAATCTTCAATAAATTTGGGTTTTATTTCAGTTATGAATAAAACCCTTTTTTTATGGTTTTTAGGCTCAGTTTTTTTGAGTTCCTGTTCGTTTAAAAAAGAGCAGTTGCCCAAGGAATCTGCAGCAGCCATAAATACTATCGCGGTAATCATTGACGATCAGCTTTGGAGTGGCGAAGTAGGCGACAGTATCCGGAATAAATTTGCTTCACCGGTTTTAGGATTACCTCAGGAAGAGCCGTTGTTTACCATCAATCAATATCCTGTAAAATTATTTGAAGGTTATTCAACAGACAGTCGCAACATCATCATCATCAAGAAAGACATTGAAAACAAATTTGAAATCGTAGAAAACGAATTTGCTTCTCCACAAAATGCTATTCACATCTCGGGAAAAACCGCTTTTGAAATTCTTGAAATTTTAGAAAAAAACACACCAGCCATCATCCAAAAAATGAGGGCAACGGAAATTGCTCAAGAACAAAAGACCTTTAAGGATTCTTTACTGGATACCAAAAAAATACAAAAGAAGTTCAACATCAATTTACTGATTCCTAAAAAATACGAATACGTAATGCGACGAAAGAACTTTATTTGGCTGAAAAAAGAAATCACGAGCGGTAACAACAGCTTGGTTATTTACCAAGTTCCGTGGCAAAGTATCCGCCGGAACAATGCCGTAAAAGATATCATAAAAATCAGAGATTCTATAGGTGAACTCTACATTCACGGTTCTGAAAACAGAACAGAAATGGTGACCGAAGAAGCGTATTCACCCTATTTTTCAAAAACTACATTAGCGGGTAACAACGCTTATGAAACTCGAGGTACCTGGCAAATGAAAAACGACTTTATGTCAGGGCCGTTCATCAATTATGTGATTTTTGATAAAGCACACAAGCGAATTCTTGTGTTAGAAGGATTTTGCTATGCACCCTCCAAAGAAAAACGCGATTTGATGTTTGAGTTGGAAGCTATTATCAAATCGATTCAAATTAAAAAATAAGAACCATGAATCTGGAATGGAAAATAAAGCGATTTGAGGCACTTTCTGTCCAAGAGCTATATAAATTATTACAATTGCGCAGTGAAGTCTTTGTAGTCGAACAAAATTGCGTTTATCAGGATATTGACGGTAAAGACCATAAGGCAATTCACCTCATAGGGGAAGTTGACGGCGAAATGGTATGCTACGCCCGATTGTTTAAACCAAAAGATTATTTTGAACAAGCTTCAATTGGAAGAGTAGTGGTAAAGCCAAACTTCAGAGATAAAAAATTAGGACACGTACTCATGCGGGAAGCCATCATAGTGATGAAAAAACACTTTGACAGCACTAAAATCACTATTTCGGCTCAGTTGTACCTGAAGAAATTCTATGAAAGTCATGGTTTTATTCAAACCAGCGAAATGTATCTGGAGGATGACATTCCGCACATCGAAATGAGAAAAGAGTAACTACACTTTTGATATCACCAATTCCACGCGACGGTCGTATTCGGCTCCTTTGCCCAGTGGCACAGTATTTCCGTACCCCTTGAAGGTCATACGGTCTTTCGAAATCTTTTTCAATACCAAATATTTGTACACGGCTTCTGCACGATTGACAGACAGTTGGCGTTTTTTGGTATCCATATCAATGGCTTCTTTTTGATAAGGAGGGGTGCAGCACACATGGCCCTGAATTTCAAATTGAAGATTTTTGTATTTCTGCAACAATTTGGCAATTTTATCTAATTCGGTTTTGGTTTTGAAAGTCAGCTTACTGCTGCCTCTGTCAAACAACACGTTGTCGAGGTAAATATGATCGCCCACAACGTGATGTTTCTGAATGGTATTGTAATACCCCGGAATTTCGATTTTAGGCAACGGTTTTAAATTCAACACCACATCTACACGGCGGTTTTTAGAGCGTTTCTCCGGAAGGTTTTCCACAATGTCATCGTCAATTAAAATTCTTCCTTTGCCTTCAATGGTTATAATAACTTTATTGGTAATGCCGTTTTGTGTGAATTTTTCTTGAATAGCACTTGCTCTTTTTGTCGAAAGTTTATAATTGTAAGCCTCCTTTCCGATGTCATCAGTGTAGCCGAAAATTTGGATGGATTCGATTCGCGTAGAATCGGTTTTTTTAATGAAATCAACTACCTCCTTGGTCTGTTTTTCATTCAGGGTGAATTTGTCAAAATCAAAATAAACAGAATGCACAACTTCCTCTTGGGCATGTAATAAGCTAAAAAATAGTATCGGCAGGTATTTGAGTAATTTCATATTATAGTTTTAAAATCTTGTTGTAGGTTGCTTTGTCGTTCAGGACTTCTACGGCTTTTTTGATTTCAAAATTGTTCTTGATGTAATACTGATACAATCCTTCTTTGTATTGGTATCTTTTAATAATTTCATCTAAAAGTAAATTTTTGATTTCAGCTTTATTTTTGTCAATCAGCGTTTCTTCACTTCTTTCTATAGAAGAAAGCAGTTGTTGGTACTCTGCAGTGATGGCGCCGTCTATATTTTCTTTTTTGGCTTTTTCCAAAGTGTTTTTCAAAGCGATTTCAGTTTCGGTATCAAATGCTATTTTTTCGCGTTTCAGGAAGGCTTTGAAATCGGCTATTTCCGCATCTGTGATGGCAGGAATTTTGTCGCCCAGATTTGGATTTTTGTAGTAGTAATAAGTGGCATAGTTAAAAATGGCGTCATTTTTTTGCAAGGCTTCGGCAATGGCACTGGTTTTACTGCTTTCTAAAACCACATCCGGCAAAATCCCGCCACCGTCGTACACGGTTCTTCCTTTTTTGGTTTGAAAAGCATTGTAGTTTTTAGCATCGGTACGAATGGCTTTCCCGCTTTTATCTTTATGGGCATAATCTAAAGCCTGAATACATCTTCCTGATGGAGTATAATATTTGGCAATGGTAACTTTAACTTGTGTATTGTAAACCATATCAAAAGGACGTTGAACCAATCCTTTACCGTAACTGCGGCTGCCGATGATTACAGCACGGTCTAAATCCTGCAAAGCACCCGAAACAATTTCCGAAGCCGAAGCACTTTTTCCGTCAACAATTATTGCCAAAGGGATTTCGGTGTCAATTGGTTCGCGGGTGGTTTTATTGGTGTTGTTGTATTTAGCGTTTTTTGATTTGGTGGTTACGATGGTTTCGCCTTTTGGTACAAATAAACCACAAATATTTACCGCTTCATTGAGCAAACCGCCCGGATTGCCTCTTAGGTCTAAAACAATTTGCGTAGCACCGTCAGCTTTGAGTTTTTCCAGCGCTTCTTTTGTGTCTGAAAAGGCTTTGGCGTTAAACTGAGATAGTACAATATATCCGGTTTTATCGTCAATTTTGCCATAAAACGGAACGGCTTTCACATCTACTTCATCTAAGATTAATTGGGCCGTCATGGGTTTCCCTTGGCGTAAAAATTTGATATCGATTTTGGTATTCTTTGCACCTTTCATCAATTGCGAAGCATCGTCTTTAAAATCAGCCAAAACCACATCGCCTATTTGAATAATTTCATCTCCTGCTTTAAGTCCGGCTTTATCTGCCGGATAACCTTTATAAGGTTCTTTTATGATGATTTTATCTTCTTTACGAGTAATGAGTGCTCCGATTCCGGTGTATTCTCCGGTGTTGTTGATTTTGAATTTGATGACATCCTGTTCGTTGAAATAGTTGGTATACGGATCCAAGTCAGCCAACATGCTTTTAATGGCTTTGTCCATCAATTCTGCCGCATTTGTCTCGTCTACATAGTTTTGATTGATGGTTTTGAACAGGGTGGTAAAGATTTCAATTTGTTTCGAAATCTCGAAAAAATCATCTTTAAAGCTTACACCAATAAACAAAAAGGCACTCAGGATTACCGGTATAAAATATCTTTTTTTAATTTTTGAGAACATGGTTCATTCTTTTAACAAGTTAACGAATATACTAATTTACTTGAAACGAATTGTATTCCGCTTTTCAGCCATCATTTTTTTCATCCTGAAGGGTTTTGACAAACTTTTCAAAAAGCTGTATCGTTTTTTCGTTGATTTCGGAATAGGATAGTTTTTCTTTGGTTTGATAAAAAAACATCATACAGTATTTGTCCTCAAGATGGTCAACCAAAAGTGATTTATTTAATCGGTAACATTCGCGCAAAACGCGTTTGAAATAGTTGCGTTCTACCGCATTTTTAAAGTATTTTTTAGAAACAGATACGCCAATTTTAAGAGGTGCATTTTCTTCAAAATGGTGCGGAATGTATACCAATCGCAAAGGATATTTACTCACCGATTTACCTTCGGTAAAGAGCAATTCAATGATTTTTTTGCTTTTCAGTTTTTCCGCTTTCGGATAGGAATTATCCATCTATTAATTGTCGTTGTATACGTTGTAAACAAATTTGACTTCGTTGTAATTGATGTAAATCTGCATTCGGTTGTTTTCTTTTTTCTTGGTGATGATGAATATTTTACACTTTGAAAATTTGTTGTCTATGCATTCAAAAGGAACAATATTCACCTCGGCATTGTCCTCAATTTCTCCGTAAGCTTTGATTTTAAACGACTGTACTTCGGCGGAATTTATGGTAATCAAATCCTTTTTGGCATCAAGGGTAATGATGACATTGGCTTTTACAAAGTCAGACCATTCATTCCACGTACCGTCATTTTTTTTATCTGTAAAACTAACACTGCTGGTTTTGAATCGGATGGGTTGAGTATAACTTTTTTGAACCCCAAAACCTATTGTGAGCAAAAGAAATAGAAATTTTAAGTTTTTCATGAGAAAAATGTTTCCCGCAAAACTACAAATTCTATTCCACAAATTTCAATAGCTCTCAACAACACTGATGAATCGGGTAAGGAATAATTCTGAAATACTTTTTTTATCAAAAGGATTCTCCCTACTTTCGTAACATATCAAAATCTTTTCCATGCGAATAACCATACTTTTGTTATTGACACCTGTACTGTTTTGGGCTCAAAAAAAGCAGGCGGTTTATAAAAAACTGGCGACCCACACTTGTGATTGTGTGAGTAAAAAAAAGGATGTGACCGATGTTAATCTGGGCATTTGCATCTTTGAGGCCATTGATTTGTTGAGTAACAAAGAACGAAAAAGCATCAATGTCAACCCCGATGATAAAATGACTTCCATTCAAAACATAGCTGAAAGCGTTGGCATCGAAATGGCGGTTATTTGTCCCGATGTATTTGTCAAAATTGCCGAAAATAAAGCGGATGCCGGTTTTTCTGAAGAGGATGAACTCGATTTGTTCTACGTGGGTACCTTTGAAAGCATGACAGCCAAAGAGTTCAATACCATTGAATTACTTGACGAACAAAACCAAAAGCAGGAATTTGTTTGGCTGTTTAGTTTTGATGGCGACAATCTGTTCATCAAAAACAAAATTGTAAAAGGAGATAAGCTCGAAATCCATTACCGCCAGCAGGATTTTTTTGATCCTAAACTCAATCAATACCGTATTTATAACGAAATTGTCAGCATAAAATTATTATAAAAAAGGCAACCATTTTTGGTTGCCTTTTTTTATTTCTGTTCAAAAATATTGTTGTCGCGTTTTACATCAGCCATTAATCCGCTGGGGTCTAGTGTTATTTTTTTGATGGAAGATTTAGCTTTCGGGATTTCAAAAAAATACGTTGGGTAAGCCCAAGCCCAATCAGCCAAAGTAGTTCTCGTAATTGAAGGAGTCGGATTTTCTTTTTCAAAACTCATCATGCGAAGCGGAATATAAAAACTCTCTTTACTGCCATCGGTATATTCTACTAAAATGTCTATCGGCATTGGGATTCTACCAATTCGCTCCAAAGTAACTCCGGTTCTTGGTACTCTGTCAGTGGCCCCTTCAACCGTTTTTATACCATAATCAATGGTGTTGGTGGTTTCCGTCCAATCGGTTAAATACCAGTCTAAATTAGCTCCCGAAACCCGCTCAGCAGTTCGTTTGATATCATTAGGAGTCGGATGTTTGAATTTGAATTCGGCAAAATAGCGTTTCAGTGCTTTCAGGGTGTTTTCTTTGCCAATTAAATAAATCAATTGCGTCCAAAAAAGTTCGCCTTTAGAATACGAACAGATGCTGTATACCTGATTGTAATCAAAGCGATCGCCATGGGTTGACAGTGGTTGTTCTTTGCCCGAATTGGCCATGCTGATGTAGTTTTTATAACTGTCAGTAAAAGGATTTTCTAGCTTTTTCCCCGTAATTTCATTTACAGCCATATCTTCCAGGAAAGTAGCGCCTCCTTCATCCATCCACGGATGTTTACTTTCGTTGGAAGCTAATACATGTTGAAACCAAGAATGAGCCATCTCGTGGGCAATAAGACCATTTACCAATCCGTCAAGAGTGCCTTCTCCCAAGATTAAAGTACACATAGCGTATTCCATACCACCATCACCTCCCTGAATGATAGAGTATTGTTCGTAAGGATATTTGCCAATAATTTTGTTGTAAAAGGCCATCAACTCAACAGCTTTGGGTTGTGCTTTTTTCCAGTTGTCTATAATTTTCGGATTGTTTTTATACAAAAAATGGAACGTCGTGCCAAAATCAGTAGGTACCACATCGTGAATGTAATTTTTATCAGCAGCCCAGGTAAAATCGATTACATTAGGAGCAACAAAATGCCAAGTCAGTGTTTTTTGTTTTTTCGGAATTGAAACGGTAACTCCGGCATCTTGGTAATTGTATCCTATTTCATTTTTGTTTTCTAAATAGCCGGTTCCGCCCAAAATATAAGCTTTATCGATAGTGATTTTCACGTCAAAATTTCCCCAAACACCGTGAAATTCACGAGCAATATAAGGGTCGGCATGCCAGCCTTCAAAATCAAACTCAGCAATTTTTGGATACCATTGCGCCATTGAAAGTTCAACCCCTTCTTTGTTATTGCGTCCTGAGCGACGAATTTGTTTTGGTACTTGTCCGTCAAAATCCAAGGTTAAAACGGTCGATTTTCCGGGTAGTATGGGTTGCGCCAAATCGACTTCTAAAATAGTACCGACTTCTTTACTTTTAGCAGCAACACCGTCTTGCTTAAAATTTGAAATTTTAAGATAGCCAATTTCATTAGGCTGTAAAGCATTGATGCGGCTTTGTCTGATTTCTTTTCCGTCAGCACCTTTTGTTTTTGTGGCCATACGGCTATCGGGATCCGGAATATTTTGAACCCGAATATCCATTTCGCTTCCGGGTTGGAAAGCATTGTTGAACAAATGATAATACACCCTTCTTAAAGTGTCGGGAGAATGGTTGGTGTAAATCAATTCCTGTTTGCCTTTGTACTGATAGGTTTTGACATCCATCGCAACATCCATTTTGTAATCAACGTGTTGCTGCCAATAGTTTTTAGATTGACCAAAAACGGAAGAAATACCCATTAGGATAAAACCCAATAAAAATTTGTTTCTCATGCTTTCTAAAAATAAAAAAGGAAGGCCGAAACCTTCCTTGTCGGATTATAATTTTGGATTCTTTTTTGTCTTCTTTGCCATGGTTTCAGCCATTTTCAATGCATTGTAAGCGTTGACAATTTTACCTGAAACACAAATTTTTGAAAAAGGCAGTTTTTCAGCAGTTTCTCCCACCACTACATCAAAAGGAACCGGTGTGCCCGATTGCATGATGATTTGTTTTACCTGAGAAGCTTTTAAGCTCGGATAGTACGAACGAATTAAGGCAGCTACTCCGGCAGCATTTGGCGAAGCCATTGAAGTTCCTTGTTCGTATTTAAATTTGTTATCACCTACGGTTGCGTAAATTTTTACTCCCGGAGCAAAAATGTCAACGTTTTTCTGTCCGTAGTTTGAAAAATCGGCTACCATGTTTTCGCCATATTTGTAATCAAGTGCACCGATGGTTAATACATTTTTGGCGATTTCTGTTTTTTTGTCTTTAGTGTCGGCAGGGTAACTAGGTTCAATATCGATATTTTTACCGTCATTTCCGGCAGCAAATACAATTAGTACGTCTTTGCTTTCGGCATATTTGATAGCATCCCAAACCCATTCTTTGTGTGGTGAGTAATCTTTTCCGAAACTACCATTGATAACTTTGGCACCATTGTCTACCGCATAGCGAATGGCTAAAGCGATATCTTTGTCGTATTCATCTCCGTTAGGCACAGCTCTTACCGGAAGAATTTCTACGTTGTCAGCCACGCCATCACCACCAAGATTGTTGTTTCTAACCTGCGCAATGATTCCGGCTACGTGTGTACCATGGAAAGAGTCTTTTCGGTCTTTGGAGTAAACAACATTATTGCCGTAAATTTTATTGGTAATGTCCTCAGGATTGTCGCCTACAATTTTTCTTCCGTCAAAATCTTTATTGAGGTTGTAATTCAACTGGTCGTAAACCTGTTCTTTGTAGTCATTGATATCATCTCGGAATCCTTCACCGGCATCTTCAGCTATAGAAAGCATAACCATTTTGCTTTGGTAAATCTTTCTATCAGAGGATGTAATTCCTTTTAAGTCTTCAACGGAATAATTTTCTTTATTCAAATACTCGCGAATATTTTTGTCGGCTGCAATAATGAAGTCTACCTGAAACTTGTTTTTAAGCATCTTTTGGTTTTTCTTCTCATAGTCCTCCAATGCAGCTTTGTATGCAGCTGAGCCGTCATCCGGTTTTTTGAGCATACGAACCAATTCTAAGTTTTCATTGTTAGATTCACCTAAAAAATTCCAACCGTGTACGTCATCAGCATATCCGTTTTTATCATCGTCAATTCCGTTGCCAGGAATTTCTTTTTTGTTGGTCCAAATTACCGATTTCAAATCGTCATGGTTAATATCAACCCCTGAGTCGATTACACCAACAATAACTTTGGTGCTTTTTTTACCTTTCAATAATTCGTTGTAGGCCTTGTCAACACTCATTCCCGGAATGGAATCTTTTACCAAATCCAGATGACTCCAGCGTTGCAGTTGTTGTTCAGTCAGAGTTCCTTTTTTAGCTAAAGATTTATCAGCCGTTTGAGCGGTAACTGTCAAAGAAAACAACGACAGTACAAAGATTTTTATGAATTTCATTTGTTTTAAATTTATAGAACGAGTGTAAAATTAAATGGTTTTGTTACAAGCAGTAAAATGATTAACACTAACTTAAGATATCTTCACAACGGAAAATTTCTTTGAGACGCACTCCTTTTTCAGTGTTTTCTACTGTGATAATCTGGTTATGGGCATCGTGTTCCAACCACAAATAGTAGTTTTTTTCAGCGGCTGCCTTTAAAAACTTTTCTTTTTCGGGTAATGTCAAAAGTGGTCGGGTATCGTAACCCATAACATACGGAAGGGGTAAATGTCCGGCTGTTGGAATTAAATCGGCACAAAAAACAATGGTTTTATCTTGGTATTGAACATGAGGAATCATCATTTTTTCGGTATGCCCGTCTACATAAAAAATTCCGAATCCCAACTCTTTGGAATGACTGTAAACACCGCCGGGTCTTTGGATAAAATTAAGTTGTCCGCTTTCCTGCATGGGTAAAATATTTTCTGAAAGAAAAGAGGCTTTTTCTCTTGCATTGGGTTTTGTGGCCCATTCCCAATGGTTGTCATTGGTCCAAAACTTTGCATTTTTGAAGGCTACTTCGTAACCGGTTTTGTCTTTGTTCCAGTTAACACTTCCGCCGCAGTGGTCAAAATGCAAATGCGTCATGAAAACATCGGTAATATCGTCTCGGTGAAAACCGTATTTAGCCAAAGAACCATCTAGTGAATGAGGACCCCAAAGCGAATAATAGCCAAAAAACTTTTCGGATTGTTTGTTTCCCATGCCGGTATCAATCAGAATCAGGCGGTTGCCATCCTCAATAAGCATGCAGCGCGCTGCAATGTCTATCAAATTGTTCTCATCTGCCGGGTTGGTTTTGTTCCAAATGGTTTTCGGAACTACACCAAACATAGCTCCTCCATCCAACTTAAAATTACCGGCTTCTATAGGATATATTTTCATGGTGTTGAAATGTATTCGGTTAAAAAAATAAAATGGTTCGCAAATTACTAAAAATATAGGGCTCTAGGCGGGACAAAATCATTTTTTTCTATTCTTAAATTAGTTATAAAAATCTGGCGTTTTGTGCTAAAAAAGGATATTTGTATTAACTTTGCGCATTATTTAGACAAAATTAAAATAAGCCATGATTAAAGTTTCTGATACAGCAAGCAAAAAAATCATCGACATGATGCAGGAAGACGGTTTTGACGCGGCCAAAGATTACGTTCGAGTGGGCGTAAAAAGTGGCGGTTGCTCAGGATTGTCGTATGAATTAAAATTCGACAAAGAGTTGGGAGAGAACGACAAGGTTTTTGAAGATAACAATGTTAGAATAGCTGTCGAAAAAAAATCATTTTTATACTTAGCCGGAACAATTCTCGAATTTTCGGGTGGTTTGAACGGAAAAGGTTTTGTTTTTAATAATCCGAATGCATCAAGAACATGCGGATGTGGAGAGTCATTCTCACTTTAGAATAATACTATGTCAAAATACACAGAAGAAGACTTAAAAGTCGAATTAGAAAATAAAGAATACGAGTACGGGTTTTACACAGATATAGAATCGGAAACCTTTCCTATTGGTTTAAATGAAGAAATCGTCCGTGCTATTTCTAAGAAAAAAGAAGAGCCGGAATGGATGACCGATTGGCGTATTGAGGCTTTTCGAGCTTGGCAGGAAATGATTGAGCCGGAGTGGGCCAACGTACATTACGACAAACCCGATTTTCAGGCCATATCCTATTACTCGGCTCCCAAAAAAGTGGATCCCAATAAAACTTTGGACGATGTAGATCCGGAACTTTTGGCTATGTACAAAAAGCTAGGGATTTCTATTGACGAACAGAAGAAAATGAATAACATCGCCATGGATATTGTGGTCGATTCTGTTTCGGTTGCCACTACTTTCAAAAAGACTTTAGGTGAAAAGGGCATTATTTTTTGTCCAATTTCAGAAGCAATTAAAGAGCATCCGGAATTGGTTCGAAAATACCTCGGAACCGTAGTGCCTCAGAAAGACAATTTCTACGCAGCTCTTAATTCAGCTGTTTTTTCGGATGGTTCATTTTGTTACATTCCAAAAGGCGTTCGCTGTCCTATGGAATTGTCTACGTATTTCCGTATCAATCAAGCCGGAACCGGGCAATTCGAAAGAACCTTGGTCATTGCTGACGAAGGCAGTTATGTTTCGTATCTCGAAGGATGTACGGCACCGAGTCGCGATGAGAATCAATTACACGCTGCCGTAGTAGAATTGATTGCTTTAGACGATGCTGAAATCAAATATTCAACGGTTCAAAACTGGTATCCCGGAAATAAAGAAGGAAAAGGCGGGGTTTATAACTTTGTGACCAAAAGAGGATTGTGCGAGAAAAATGCCAAAATCTCATGGACACAGGTAGAAACCGGTTCAGCCGTAACTTGGAAATATCCTTCCTGCGTATTGAAAGGCGACAATTCGGTAGGCGAATTTTATTCGATAGCCGTTACCAATAATTTTCAACAAGCCGATACCGGAACCAAAATGATCCATTTGGGCAAAAACACCAAATCGACTATCATTTCCAAAGGAATTTCAGCCGGAAAATCACAGAACAGCTACAGAGGACTGGTTCAAATTGGAGCCCGTGCCGAAAATGCGCGTAACTTCTCGCAATGTGATTCGTTGCTGATGGGCAATAACTGTGGAGCTCACACGTTTCCGTACATCGAAAGTAAAAATGCGTCTGCAAAAATTGAACACGAAGCTACAACCTCAAAAATCGGAGAAGACCAAGTGTTTTATTGCAACCAACGCGGAATCCCAACGGAAAAAGCCATTGCCTTAATTGTAAATGGTTTCAGTAAAGACGTATTGAACAAACTTCCTATGGAGTTTGCTGTAGAAGCTCAAAAATTACTCGAAATTTCGTTGGAAGGTTCGGTAGGATAATTTGAAAATGATCTTCCAATTGACTTTAAAATAATTTAAAATAAAAACAGAAAGTAGATATGAGAAACAGAAAGTCATATTTTCAAATTCTCAAATCTTCAAATCTTCAAATCATATGTTAAGTATAAAAAATTTACACGCTTCAGTAGAAGACAAAGAAATATTAAAAGGAATCAACCTTCAGGTAAATGCCGGAGAGGTACACGCCATAATGGGCCCTAACGGTGCGGGAAAAAGTACTCTTTCGTCTATTATTGCCGGAAATGAAAATTACGAAGTAACCGAAGGCGAAATCCTTTTGGAAGGTGAAGATATCTCCGAATTGGCTCCTGAAGAAAGAGCACACAAAGGCGTTTTTCTTTCATTTCAATATCCGGTAGAAATTCCGGGAGTTTCGGTGACCAATTTTATGAAAACAGCTATCAACGAAAGCCGCAAAGCCAACGGAAAAGAGGAAATGCCAGCCAATGAAATGCTGAAATTAATCCGTGAGAAATCGGAATTATTGGAAATTGACCGTAAGTTCTTATCGCGCTCGCTAAACGAAGGTTTCTCGGGTGGTGAGAAGAAACGTAACGAAATCTTTCAAATGGCCATGTTGGAGCCTAAAATAGCCATTTTGGACGAAACCGATTCAGGTTTAGATATTGATGCTCTCAGAATAGTAGCCAACGGAGTAAATAAATTGAAAAACGAGAACAATGCGGTTTTAGTAATTACTCACTATCAGCGTTTGTTAGACTACATTATTCCTGATTTTGTACATGTATTGATGGACGGAAAAATTGTAAAATCGGGCGGTAAAGAATTAGCGCTGGAGTTAGAAGAAAGAGGATACGACTGGATTAAAAATGAATTGAATTAGGTTACAGACTCGGTCACTGCGACTGAATACTGCGACTGAATACTGAAAACATGGAATTAAAAGAAAAACTAATCTCGTCTTTCATGGCGTTTGAAGAGCAAATAGATATTCACAATGCTCTTCACGATGTGCGTACTTCGGCCATAAAAAACTTTGAAAGCAAAGGATTTCCCACTAAAAAAGACGAAGCTTGGAAATATACCTCGCTGAATGCTATTTTAAAAAATGACTACTCTGTATTTCCAAAACAGGAAAACGCTATAGAATTTGCTGAGGTAAAAAAATACTTTCTGCACGAAATTGACACCCACAAGGTGATTTTTGTAGACGGAAAATTTTCTTCGTTTTTATCGGCCACTACCCATGATGGGTTGGATGTTTGCTTGATGTCTTCGGCTTTGAACAAACCCAAATACAAGATGGTGATTGATGAATATTTCAATAAAATTGCCAGTAAAGAGGAAAGCTTAACCACACTGAATACGGCTTTTGCCAATGAGGGAGCCTACATCAATATCCCGAAAAGTAAAGTGGCGGAAAAACCGATAGAAATCATTTATTTTTCGACCGGAAAAGAAGATGCGTTGATGGTTCAGCCTCGAAATTTGGTGGTAGTTGGCGAAAATGCTCATGTACAAATCATAGAAAGACATCAAAGCTTGAATGAAAATCCAGTGTTGACTAATTCGGTTACCGAGATTTTTGCACAAAAACGCGCTATAGTTGATTACTATAAAATTCAAAACGATTTGCAATCGGCTAACCTGATTGACAATACATACATTTCGCAAAAGCAGGAAAGCCGCGTTTCGGTACACACCTTTTCTTTTGGTGGTAACATCACCAGAAATAACTTGAATTTCTACCATTTTGGCGAACGAATTGATTCAACTTTAAAAGGGATTACCATTATAGGCGACAAACAGCACGTTGACCATTACACTTTGGTGCATCATGCAACACCTAATTGCGAAAGCCATCAAAACTATAAAACCATTTTGGCTGATAGCGCCACAGGAGTTTTCAATGGTAAAATTTATGTGGAAAAAGAAGCACAAAAGACCGATGCGTTCCAACAAAACAACAACATTTTATTAGGAGACAAAGCCACCATCAATGCCAAGCCACAATTGGAGATTTTTGCCGATGATGTAAAATGTTCGCACGGCTGTACCATAGGTCAGTTAGATGAAACGGCTATGTTTTACATGCAACAACGCGGTATTCCGAAGAAAGAAGCTAAAGCATTACTCATGTATGCGTTTTCTAACGAAGTTATTGAGAGCATCAAAATACCCGAATTGAAAAAAAGAATTACTAAAATCATTGCCATGAAATTGGGCGTGAATTTGGGGTTTGATTTATAATCGTATCAAGTTCAAAATAAAAAAGGGTCAAAGTTTTACTTTGACCCTTTTTTATACTATTCCAACAGGGATTAATTAAGTGTATAAGTAAGTAATGTTCTTACTATCGGTGATGAGCCGTCAATTGTTTGAGATTCTCTTATCGGGCCAATGTTTTTGGCGTACCAATACTCTGAATCAATTACGGTGACCTGACCATTTATATTGGTTTCTGCCTTCAGAGTCGTCTTGATAATGTCTGTATACGTTACACCATTGATGGTTTCTGCAGCATCCCGTGCGATGATCTTACCATTGTAGTTAATAGTAACGGGTAGTGTGCCGCTTGTACCGCCGTAACTGTAGTTCAACTTAGGACTAAGGGTTCCCGACCAAGTTTCATTAACCTGTAAATCATCTTTTAAGATGGGCATTTCGTATGATTTCATCGAGATAGTAACTCCGTTTTCAATCGTGTTTAAATCGCTTGTTTTTTGGTAATAAATTGCTCCTTTTTTTGTCATGTAGGTTTTCACACCATAAGTTTCCGTTGCCCCCTCATCAATCAATTCGTAATAAGTGGTTCCGCCAAATGTAGCTGTCCCGGTGAGCTTGACTTGTTGGGTAACACCATCAGCATCCAAGTTCCAGACATTGTTTACGGCCATAGGCCAATAATTTCCGGTTGAAGTCCCAAATGATTCACTGCTACTGTCGCTGCTACAGGAAGAAAATGACAATACCCATAAGAAAAGAACTGTCGCTCGTAGTAAATTAATTTTTTTCATCTTTAATATAGGATTAGTTTTACCAAAAATAAGATTTTTTATTATTAATCAGATTTTTTTTTCAAACTTTCGATAATTTCTCTCAAAAAGCGATTGTAATCCAGGCTTTCATTCAGCCCCATTCGGACGACCACTAAATCTTCTGAAGGAATAATAAATACCATTTGCCCCTGATACCCGCTGCAATGGTATAAATCTCGGGGTACATCAGGATATTTACCGCCCGCATTTAGCCAAAAATGAGCGCCGTATTTTCCGTTTGAACCATGTGTTGGGGTAGCCACATATTTGGCCCAGCTTTTATCAAACAGTTGCTTCCCATTCCAATTTCCTTGATGTAAATAAAGCAAACCAAACTTAGCCCAATCTCTGGTTGTTGCCCAGCCGTATGAAGATCCTACAAAATTACCTTCCATATCGGTTTCGACCAAAGCCGAGTGCATGCCTATCTTATCTAACAGGCTGCTGTACCAAAAATCTAAATATTGCTGATGTGTTTTGAACTGTTTTCGCAAGATACCACTCAGTAAGTTGGTGGTGCCCGAAGAATAATTCCAATGAGTATTGGGTTTGAAAACAGCCGGTTTTTGAGCTTGACTTTCGGTCATGTCTTTGGCCTGAAAAAGCATTTTGGTCACATCCGAAATTTTAGTGTAATCTTCTTCCCATTCAAGACCAGAATTCATGTGCAATAAGTCGTTTATGGTAATGTTTCGACGGCCATCTTTCTGCCATTCGCTCACAGGGGCGGGTTTCATAATATCAATTTTTCCTTCTTTTTGAAGGATGCCAAAGTAAGTAGCGGTTAAACTTTTGGTCATAGACCACCCCAAAATTCGGGAGTTTTTACTAAATCCGGCAGCATATTTTTCTGCAATTATCCGGTCTTTATAAATGACAATCACAGAACGTGTTCGTTTGTCTTTGATTCCTTTCGGATCAAAAACAGCGTCAATGGCCGATTGTAATCTTGTATAATCAACATTTGCAAAAACGGTGTCTTTTGGTTCCTCATCGCCATAAGGAAAAGGGAGATGGCTTTTGGCTGCTGTTCGGTTAGGTATTTCATATGGTTTTGAAATGTCAAAATCATCGTCAATTAGCGTAGCGCCTAAACCTTTCCGAAAAATTGCCTTGCGCTGTTTTAATCCGTGTACCGAGGAAACGACCTCCCGATTTTTTTCATCAATGGTATTAGTAGCCCAATCTACTTTATCAATGTCATTGTCGTTTTGTTGTATGGTTTCTAAGCTCCGCCCATCGATGAAATGAGCAGAAGCCACACTCTTAGCCGAAAACCCTGAAATCAAATCGAGTTTCGGATAAATTTCAATTCTCAGATAGGCCAAAAGAACCAATACTAAAACCACAAAAATTTTAAGAAATTTTTTCATAGTAATTTATTTTTAAGCAATTTATGAAAATAAACTTGGGTTTTGAAAGAGTTAATTGCAAATAAATGCAAAGAGAGATCCCTTAGCAAAGCGATTGTTCTTTCCAAAAATCACTACGTCTTTTATGGCCCAAATTCCCGCTGAAAACAAATCATAAATATTCGTGAAATCGTGGTTTTTTCATCTTCAATTTTTCTACTTTTGTATTTAGAATTTTTCTAAATAATCCAATGTTAGACATCCAAAAAATCAGAGCTGATTTTCCTATACTTTCGCAAAAAGTTAACGGCAAACCGCTGGTCTATTTTGATAACGGCGCAACTTCGCAAAAACCTCAAGTGGTTATTGATGCCATAGCAAAATACTATCAGGAAATCAATGCTAACATACACAGAGGTGTGCATACACTGAGTCAATTAGCAACCGATGCCTATGAAGCATCACGCGTGAAAATCCAAAATCATATCAATGCCAAACACGCTCATGAAGTTATTTTCACTTCGGGGACCACACATGGGATTAATGCCGTGGCTAATGGTTTTGCATCATTGCTAAAGGAAGGAGATGAAGTTTTGGTTTCGGCTTTGGAACACCATAGCAACATCGTTCCCTGGCAAATGCTTTGCGAAAGAACAGGCGCTACGCTGAAAGTCATTCCGATGAACGAGGCCGGTGAATTAATCATGGCTGAATACGATAAGTTGCTTTCGCTTAAAACCAAAATCGTGACGGTCAATCATATTTCAAATGCATTAGGAACCATTAATCCTATCAAATACATGATTGGCAAAGCGCATGAAGTAGGAGCAGCTGTTTTAATTGATGGCGCTCAGGCTACCCCTCATCTAAAACCTGATGTTCAACAATTGGATTGTGATTTTTATGTGTTTTCCGGACACAAAATTTGTGGTCCAACCGGAGTTGGGATTTTGTACGGAAAAGAAGCCTGGTTACGCAAGTTACCGCCTTATCAAGGTGGCGGTGAAATGATCGCTACTGTAACTTTTGAAAAAACCACTTACGCTGATTTGCCACACAAATTTGAAGCCGGAACACCCAATATTGCAGATGGAATTGTACTGGGAACAGCAATCGATTATTTGAATTCGATAGGCTTTGATGCTATAGCCAAATACGAACACGAACTGCTGCAGTACGCAACAGAACAATTATCCGCTATTGAAGGATTGAAAATTTTTGGGACTGCAAAAGAAAAAACTTCCGTAATTTCGTTTAATATCGAAGGAATTCACCCATATGATATCGGTACAATTATCGATAAACTGGGTATAGCTGTCAGAACGGGGCATCATTGTGCTCAGCCCATTATGGATTTTTACCAAATACCGGGAACTATACGAGCCAGTTTCGCTTTTTATAACACCAAAGAAGAAATTGACGCGATGGTGGCAGCTGTGAAAAAGGCTCAAATGATGTTATCTTAAACCCTAAAAATATGAAAGCCGTAACGCTGATTTTATTGACTGTTTTTCTTGGAAAGAGTTGTTCCAATGAAGCTCAAAACGATATTGAAAACACAACCATTCAATATACCGCTACCACAAGAGGATTTTTTGAAAAGATAGTAATCATCAATCAAAAAGCAACCATTTCAAGAGATCGTAAAGGAGTTGAAACTCCGCAGGAAATTGCAATTTCTGATGCCGACTGGAAAGAGTTGGTGTCAGCTTTCGGAAAAATAAAGCTGGAAGAAATCCCTAATTTAAAAGACCCGACTCAGAAGCGTTTTTACGACGGAGCAGCCATTGCAAATCTCAAAATTCGCTATCAGAATAAAAACTATGAAACAGTAGATTTTGATCATGGATTCCCGCCGGCAGCGATAGAAAAATTGGTCAATAAAATAGTTTCACTGGCCAAAGATGGAGAGTAAAAGTTCTAATTCAGCATAAATGACAATACAGGAAATACAAAGCGAAATCATTGACGAATTCTCAATGTTTGACGATTGGATGCAGCGTTATGAGTACATCATCGACTTGGGAAAAGGCTTGCCGCTAATAGACGAACAATACAAAACAGATGATAACATCATCAAAGGTTGCCAATCCAAAGTTTGGTTACATGCTGAGCAACAAGACGACAGAGTTGTTTTTACGGCTGATAGTGATGCTATCCTAACCAAAGGAATTATAGCCATTCTAATCAGAGCTTTTTCCAACCAAAAAGCGGCCGATATATTGGAAGCCAATACCGATTTTATTGATGAAATAGGACTGAAAGAGCATCTCTCGGCCACAAGAGCTAACGGTTTGGTGTCGATGATTAAACAAATAAAAATGTACGCTTTGGCATTTAATGCCAAAAAATAAAAGAGTAAAACAATCAACGTTCAACAATAATGTTGAAATAAATAGCACATAAAAAATGGAAGAATTTAAAGATGATATCAATTTGGGCGAAAATGTGGTGAAAGTACTCAAGGGTATTTATGATCCTGAAATTCCGGTAGATATCTACGAATTGGGCTTAATCTACGACGTGATGATTAACGAAGACAATGAAGTAAAAGTTTTGATGACTTTAACTTCTCCTAACTGTCCGGTAGCCGAAACATTACCTCGTGAAGTGGAAGAAAAAATCACCAAAATAGACGCCGTTAGATCGTGTGAAGTAGAAATCACTTTTGACCCGCCATGGAGTAAAGATTTGATGAGCGAAGAAGCCAAACTCGAATTAGGAATGCTGTAATATGGCAGAGGAAATTATCAATAGGGTTGCCAATTCCGTACTCGAAGTATTCGATTTAGAGGATTATTATCCTGTTGGAACCCGAACGCAACTCGACATTTCGCATTGGTTACTCGATGGTTTTTTGCTCAAAGAAAAAGACTTCCGAGAAACTTTGAAAAACCACAATTGGGAACAATACCAAAACCATTATGTGGCTATTCACTGCTCGACAGATGCCATACTGCCGGCTTGGGCTCCTATTTTGGTAACGACTTATGTGGCGCCTTTTGCCAAAAAAGTGGTGCTTGGAAACCTTGCTGAGTTAGACGTGGCTTTGTATCAGGAGGCGTTATCTGCTTTAGATTATTCGCAGTACCAAAACAAACCGGTCATCATCAAAGGATGCTCCAAAAAACCAGTGCCTGAAAGTGCTTATATCATGGCCGTACAAAAGTTACAGCCTTTAGCCAAAAGCATCATGTATGGCGAAGCCTGCTCAGCAGTGCCTTTGTTTAAAAAAGGAAAATAACAACAAAACTGATAATGCAGATGAAGAAAATTTTACTCACAGCAACACTATTGCTTTCTGCCCATACTATTTTTTCGCAAGTAAGCGAAAAAGAACTGTTGAAAAAGACAGAAGAAACGGTAGCCAAAATAATGCAGGAAAAACCGAATGGTTGGGACAAAAAAGGAATGTTTACCGTTTTGTTAAACCAAGCCAGTTTTAACAATTGGCTCGCCGGAGGACAAAGCAGTATTTCGGGAAATGCCGGTTTGAAATACGATTTCAATTACAAAAGCGATACCTGGACATGGGACAACAAACTAACCGCTAATTACGGTTTGACCAAAATTAACGGTCAGGATCTTCAAAAAACAGATGACCGTTTCGAATTCAATTCGTTGGTGGGTAAAAAAGCTTCAGGCGAGTGGTACTACTCGTTCTTTTTCAATTTCAAAACACAGTTTGATTCCGGTTTCGATCCTGCGGATAAAACCACCAAAATATCACATTTCTTTTCTCCTGCTTACACCCAATTCGGGCCCGGGATGATGTGGAAGAAAAGCGAAAATTTGAAAGTCAACGTGGCTCCGGCTACTTCAAAAGTAATCATGGTGCACAAGCATTTTACGGAGCTTGGTCCGGCTTTCGGGGTGCATCAGGGCGATGCGTCTCGCTACGAATTTGGAGCCGCTGTAAACGGATATTACAAGTTTAATTTGATGGAGAACGTTACGGCCGAAAACATCCTGAATTTGTACACCAATTATCTCGAAGACGCAAAAAATGTCGATTTAGACTATACGTTGAATATTGTCATGAAAGTCAATAAATACCTTTCAACCAACTTTGCTTTCCAAACCATTTACGACGATAATGCCTTCAGCGGATTTCAAACGCGACAAGTCATCGGAATTGGCGTGAATTACGGATTTTAAGAACTATATCCCTATAAAAAAAGTCCCGAGAAATCGGGACTTTTTTGTTGTATATCAAATGTGTTGAATTATATTTTCGCTGTTGTCAAATTTGCTTCAACAAAACTGAAAGCTTGTTCCATATCAGAAATCAAATCCTCGATATCTTCCACACCTACGCTCAAACGAACCAAATCATCGGTAATACCAATCTCTTTGCGTTTGTCTTCCGGAATCGAAGCATGCGTCATCAAGGCCGGGTGATTGGCCAACGATTCGACACCGCCCAAAGATTCCGCCAAGGTGAACACTTTTAAGTTTTCCAAAAAGGCGATAGCGTCTTCTTTTTTCCCCGATTTAAAAGTAAATGAAACCATACCGCCAAAACCGTTCATTTGTTTTTTGGCAATATCATGAAACGGATGACTTGGTAAGCCCGGGTAATATACTTTGTCAATTTTTGAGTGGTTGGCCAAATAAGCGGCTACTTTTTCACCGTTTTCGCAATGGCGTTGTACACGCAAATGCAAGGTTTTGATGCCGCGCAATACCAAGAAACTGTCCATTGGACCCAAAGTTCCTCCGGTGGCAAATTGTTTGAAATGCAGTTCATCTCCCAAATCCTTGTCTTTGATAATCAAAGCACCGGCAATCACATCCGAGTGGCCGCCCAAGTATTTCGTAGCCGAATGCATCACGATATCCGCGCCCAAATCCAAAGGTTTTTGCAAGTACGGCGTAGCGAATGTATTATCGACTGCGAAAAGAATGTTGTGTTTTTTGGTGATTTTAGCTATTTCAGCAATATCGGCCAATTTCATCAACGGGTTGGTTGGCGTTTCCACCCAAACCAATTTGGTGTTTTCATTGATTAACGATTGGAATTTTTCCATATCGTTCATATCTACAAAATGGAACTTGATGCCGCTGTTGTTGTACAAACGGGTAAACAAACGATACGTTCCGCCGTATAAATCATCCATGGCAATGATTTCGTCTCCGGCTTTAAACAAGCGAAGCAAACAATCAGTAGCGGCTAATCCTGAAGCAAAGGCTAATCCTCGCGCTCCGTTTTCAATACTGGCCAAAGCATCTTCCAAGGCTTGGCGTGTTGGGTTGGCTGCTCGAGAGTATTCGTAATCGCCTACCGGTTTTCCGGGAGATACCTGAGCATAAGTTGAGGTTTGGAAAACAGGAGGCATAACCGCTCCGGTTACTTCTTCATGGTGTTGGTTGCCATGTATGACTTTGGTATTGAATTTCATCGTGATTTAATATTTGTTTTTATTGATACGATGTAACGCTAATGCGTTTCATTTTTTAAAATTAAAGTACAAATTTAGGTTTTATTCTTTGTTTGGAAATGCTCTTTTCATTTTTATTAACGGCTACACAAATTTCTTGATTTGCATCATGATACCCAAGTGCGTTGCCTCGTGAAAATTGTTGAATTCCATTGCGTTTCGGGCGTTTTGCACATCATAACCGGTCATCGTGGTAAATTCGGTATAGTTTTTAAAAATACCGTTTTCAAAATCCTTTTGGGTTTGTTCCAAAGTGGCAAAAAGCAACGCTTTGATTTCGTCTGCTTCTTGTTGTGTTACCGTAGTTTCGGGTTTGGTGCCGCGTTTGTACCGCTCTACCATTTTGTCTGAAACCATCATTGGTAAGCCCGAAAGTTTGTACACGAGCATTTGCTGCACGACAATGATGTGAGCAATATTCCAAATCATGTTGTTACTGTAGCCGTTCGGAATTGTATTGAGTTGTTCCAACGAATAATTTTCAAGGAACTTCAACAGCATGTTGCGGCTTGAGCGGTTGATTTCAAAAGTGGCCGTCATCTTATATAAACTTTCGGATGTTCATCATAAAACCCAAATGCAAGGCTTCGTGATAGTTGTTGAAATTGATGGCTTCCATGGTCGAGGCCAAGTGAAACCCGGTTCCGGTGGTGTATTCGGTATAGGTAACGAATTTGCCGTTGGCATAATCTTCTTTGGTTTTGTCAATCAATGAAAAAAGGAGTTCCTTCAGTTCATCAATTTCAGCCTGAGTGGTTTGACCGGTGGGTTTACTTCCGTTTTTATATGTATTGGTCATTTCTTCGGTCACATATGTCGGCAAGCCCGATAGTCGATAGACCAATCCTTGTTGTGCCACAATGATATGACCCAAATTCCAAGCTAAATTATTACTGAAGCCTTCCGGAATTTTGTTGAGTTGTTCTAAAGTGTAGTTTTCTAAAAGTTTGGCATAAAGCCTGCGGTTGGTTTCCCAGATTTTAAAAGTTGCGTCCATTTTTTTAGGTTTTATAGTAATACAAAATCATCGGTTTTTGGTATGGCATTCATTACTTCCACAGCAATAGGCGGAGTGGGATTGGCCAGTTTGCGGAGCTTGGTGTCAATCCAGGCACCATCAAGAGTAATTTTAGCACACAGAGCATTCTGATTATCGCGCAATTCATGCACAATTGTCCAACGCGAAGCATCGGCTTTCATTTTACTGATTTTAGTTGAAATAAAAATAGTGTCGTTCAGGCGTATTTCCTTTCGGAACACACATTCTTCGCGAAACGCAATAGGGCCAAAATGCTGTTCCCGCATCAATTGTAAGGTCATACCCTGTTGTTCCAGAATTTCAATACGATGCTGTGCTCCAAAGTCGTAATAAGCGCTGTGACGCACATGAAAATTTGGATCCAGGTCGGCCCAGCGAATAGAAAGTTCTTTAGTGAAAGTTGCCATTTTTAGTAAATTTAGTCAAATGTAATCAGAATTCATCGCTTACAAATTCTGTCGGAAAGATTTAAATCTATTTTAACGCAATGTTCTATTTTTGTAAAAAAAGACCATGCGAAAAATTTACCACCTCAAGACGTGCAGTACCTGCCAACGTATTTTGAAATCCCTGCCTAAACTCGAGACATTCGAATTGCAGGACATCAAAACCGAACCCATGACGGTGAAACAATTGGATGAAATGAAACAGCTCGCCGGTAGCTATGAAGCATTGTTCAGCCGAAGAGCTACGCTGTACAAAGAAATGGGGTTAAAAGATGAGGTACTCACCGAAGCCGATTATAAACGTTACATTTTAGAACACTATACTTTTTTATCGCGACCGGTAATTATAGCTGACGGGAAAATATTCATCGGCAACAGCCCCAAAGTAGTGCAACAAGCCATTGATTTTTTAGCCCATGAGTAAGCGTGCTTGGGCATTAGTCGCGGCCATGATGGTGTCGCTGATTTATGGTGTGTCATTTACGATTGCCAAAGATGTAATGCCGATGTATATCAAGCCTTACGGGTTTATTTTGTTGCGGGTTTTTGGCGCGACTATTTTGTTTTGGCTGGTGTCTTTTTGGGCGCCCAAAGAAAAAATCCAACGACAGGATTTTCCGCGTATAGCTGCTGCGGCCTTATTTGGTGTTGCGCTGAACATGCTCACTTTTTTCAAAGGATTGAGCTATACGTCGCCCATATCGGCGGCCGTCATTATGGTTACTACGCCCATAATTGTGCTCATTCTCTCGGCCTTACTGATTAAAGAAAAAATGGAGTTCCGAAAAATCATGGGAATTTTGTTGGGACTTTTGGGTACCGGATTTTTAATTCTCTACGGAAAATCAACCGCCAATGCCAGCAATGCCTCGCTTGGTAATTTGCTCGTTTTTATCAATGCGGTTTCTTACGGATTGTATTTGATCATCGTTAAAAAGCTAATGGACAAATACAACGCGTTTACCTTTGTTAAGTGGATTTACACCTTTGGTTTATTGATGGTTTTGCCGTTTGGTTGGAGTGAATACCAAGAAATTCAATGGCAAACCATTCCTTATGCTATTTTATGGGAAATTGCTTTTGTGGTGGTATTCACCACTTTTCTGACCTATTTGTTCAATTTGGTTTCCATGCGCGAGTTGAAACCGACCACGGTGGCGGTTTTCATTTACCTGCAGCCGCTATTTGCATCAGTATTTGCCATAAGTTTGGGGAAAGATCACCTGACTTGGGTCAAAACGGCTTCAGCGGTTTTAATCTTTGTCGGCGTTTTTCTGGTTACGAGGAAGAAATCCTGAATCCTAAATCCCAACTCCTCAATTTTGAATATATTTGTAGCTACTAGAAAATAAAAGCATGATACAATCAATGACCGGTTTTGGCAAAGCCACTTTGCAATTACCTACCAAAAAAATTACGGTAGAAATCAAATCACTCAACAGTAAAGGATTGGATTTAAACACGCGTATGCCCTCTGTTTTCAGAGAAATGGAATTGGGGTTGCGCAACCAACTTTCGCAAAGACTGGAGCGCGGAAAAGTTGATTTCTCATTATACGTTGAGGTAACCGGTGAAGAAACTTCGTCAAAAATTAATGTTCCGGTAGTCAAAGGGTACATCAATCAAATGAAAGCGGTTATTCCCAATGCCGATGAAACCGAATTGATGAAAATGGCCGTTCGTATGCCCGATGCCCTCAAAACAGAGCGCGATGAAATTGACGAAAACGAGTGGAAACAAATCCAAACTGTGATTGATGAAGCTTTGGAAAATATTGTGCAATTCCGCAAAGATGAAGGGGTTTCTTTAGAGAAAGAATTTCTGCATCGCATCGCCAACATCATGACGTTGATGAACAATGCGGTGTCTTATGATGCAGAACGTGTGGAAACAGTAAAAACCAGATTGCGTAACGCTTTGGATGAACTCAAAGAAAGTGTAGACGAAAACCGTTTCGAACAGGAATTGATTTTTTATTTAGAGAAATACGACATTACCGAAGAAAAAGTACGTTTGGAAAATCACTTAAACTACTTCATCGAAACCTTGGCCGGAACGGAAGCTAATGGAAGAAAACTGGGATTCATTACTCAGGAAATGGGAAGGGAAATCAATACCATGGGATCGAAATCGAATCATGCCGAAATGCAAAAATTGGTGGTGATGATGAAAGATGAGTTAGAAAAAATCAAGGAACAGGTTTTAAATGTACTTTAACTAACAGCAACAACGCAATGAACAAAGGAAAATTATTAGTATTCTCAGCTCCGTCAGGCTCGGGAAAAACCACCATAGTAAAGTATTTATTAGAGCAACCTGAATTGAATTTGGAATTCTCCATATCTGCTGCAACCCGAGAGCCAAGAGGAGAAGAAGTTGACGGAAAAGATTACTATTTTATTTCGATAGAAGAATTCAAAAAGCACATTAAAGCTGAAGATTTTATAGAATGGGAAGAAGTTTACCGCGATAATTTTTACGGAACCTTAAAAAGTGAAGTTGAACGCATTTGGGCCAAAGGCAAAAACGTCATTTTTGACATTGATGTAGCCGGTGGATTGCGCATTAAATCAAAATTTCCGGAAGAAACTTTAGCCGTATTTGTAAAACCTCCCAGTGTTGACGAACTCAAACGAAGACTGAAAGAACGTTCTACCGAAAGCGATGATAAAATCAACATGCGCATTGCCAAAGCTCACGTAGAACTGGCTACAGCTCCTCAGTTTGATACCATTATCAAGAATTATGATCTGGACGTAGCCAAGCAGGAAGCCTATAACTTGGTGAAAGAATTCATTAAAAAGTAATTAGTGATTAGTAAAGAGTAATTAGTTTTTAATGGGCGAAATAAAATCATATAAAGACTTATTAATTTGGCAAAAAGGAATCAAAATAGTTGCGTTGATTTATCAGTTAGTTGAGTCTTTCCCCAATGAAGAGTTGTATGCTTTAACAAATCAACTTAAAAGAGCAGCGGTTTCAATACCTTCTAATATTGCAGAGGGATTTGGCAGGAATACAGGTAAATCATTCAACCATTTTTTAGATATCGCAAGAGGATCCCTTTATGAATTGGAAACTCAGCTCATTATAGCAAAGGAATTAGGTTATATTAAAAATGAGAAGTTGTTTGTGGAAATTCTCAATCAGATAGAAGAAGAGTCTAAAATGATTAATTCTTTTTCAAAAACACTCAAAGACTAATTACTAATCACTCGTCACTAATCACTTAACTGATGAAAATCGGACTTTATTTCGGGACTTTTAATCCCATTCATATAGGACATTTGATTATTGCCAATCACATGGCAGAATTTACCGATTTAGATCAGGTATGGATGGTTGTAACCCCTCATAATCCGCACAAGCAAAAAAGTACACTGTTAGACGATTATGAACGTCTGCATATGGTGCATTTGGCCACAGAGGATTTCAACAAAATCAAACCTTCCGACATCGAATTTAAATTACCACAACCCAACTATACGGTTAATACCTTGGCACACTTGGGCGAAAAATATCCACAGCATGAGTTTGCCTTGTTGATGGGAGAAGACAACCTAAATTCGTTTCACAAATGGAAAAACTATGAAACCATTTTAGAATACCACCACATTTATGTATATCCACGGGTAAATTCGGGAGAAATGGACGAACAATTTGTCAATCATCCTAAAATTCATCGCGTAGGTGCCCCGGTAATTGAACTTTCCTCCACTTTTATTCGCGAGAGCCTGAAAAACAAAAAAAATGTAGCTCCGATGTTGCCCCATAAAGTTTGGGAATATATTGATCACAATTTATTTTACTCCAAATAAGTTAACATTCCCTTACCACTTGTTCGAGATAAGCTTTTGTAATTTTGCGTTTTCTAAAACACAAAATCATGAACAATTTCGAATTATACAATCCGACCAATTATGTTTTTGGCAAAGGCCAAACCGAAAAACTAGCAACACTAGTACCAAAAGGATCTAAAATTTTATTAGCCTACGGCGGCGGCAGCATTTTTAAAAATGGTGTTTATGACCAGGTCAAAGCTGCTTTACAAGGATTTGATATTGTTGAATTTGGAGGTATCGAACCCAATCCTCGTTTTGAAACCTTGATGAAAGCGGTTGCGATTATCCGTGAACAAAACATCAATTTTATCATAGCTGTTGGAGGCGGTAGCGTCATTGATGGAGTAAAATTCATATCGGGAGCGGTGCATTATGAGGGCAATCCGATTGAAATTTTAAAAAATCGCATCCTGTTTACCGATAGTACTAAAGTGATTCCTTTTGGAACGGTATTGACCTTGCCGGCTACGGGTTCAGAAATGAATTCGGGAGCGGTGATTACCATCGAAGCAACACAAGAAAAACTAACTTTGGGTGGCAGCGCGTTGTTTCCGAAATTCTCTATTTGCGATCCAACCGTTGTTTCTTCTTTACCCAAAAAACAAGTTCAAAACGGTGTGGTGGATGCTTTTACCCACGTAATGGAACAGTATTTAACTTATCCGCACGATGCGTTATTGCAAGACAGAATTGCCGAAAGCATTTTGCAAACATTGATTGAAATTGGTCCTGATGTGGTTGAAAATCCAAACGATTATAAATTGGCGTCTAATTTTATGTGGTGCGCGACCATGGCCTTGAACGGTTTGATTCAGAAAGGCGTTCCGAGTGATTGGGCAACCCATATGATAGGCCACGAATTGACCGCTTTGTATGAAATTGACCATGCACGTACTCTTGCCATCATTGGTCCTAATTTGTACCGCGTCATGTTTGATACGAAAAAAGAAAAACTGGCTCAATACGGAGAACGAGTTTGGAACGTTACCGGAAAATCAGTTGAAGAAAAAGCCACTCAAGCTATTGAAAAAACAGTCGAATTTTTTCACGCTATGGGTATGAAAACGAAACTTTCGGAAAACACGACAAACTACAGCAATACTGCTGAATTCATTGTCAATCGTTTTGAAGAACGCGGATGGAAAGCTTTGGGAGAAAAGCAAAACATCACCCCTGAAAAAGTTAGGGAGATTGTAGAAATGAGTTACTAAAGTAAAAGCGTGCCGGGCACGCTTTTTTTATGATTTGATAAAATGACAAAACCGTCCAGTCATTTGACTAAACGGTTCTACCACAATTATAACGTAACCCAATTTTAAAAAAACATACTCAAGAGTTGTGCCAAAATTTATTTTATTCCCATAAAACGGGAAACATGTCTTCTAAAATGAGTATTTTTGGATGATATAAAAGTTTATATTCATGAATGAATCTCCTAAATTTGCTGTGATTGGTGGCGGAAGTTGGGCTACAGCCATTGCAAAAATGCTATGTGTAAACCTCCCGGAAATAGCTTGGTACATGCGAAATGAATCGGCTATAGAGCATTTAAAAACACACAAACACAATCCGAATTACCTCAGCTCTGTTGAGTTTGATACCCATAAATTGAAACTAACAAGTGATATCAATGAAGCGGTGAGCTATGCCGATTATTTGATTTTTGCTATTCCGTCGGCTTTTTTGAGTTCTGAATTGGAGAAACTCACAGTGAGCTTAAAAGATAAAGTGATTTTTTCGGCCATCAAAGGAATTGTTCCCGAGACTTTCTTGATAGTAGGTGAACATTTTCATAAACAATTCAATATTCCGTATCATAATATCGGAGTGATTACCGGTCCGTGCCATGCAGAAGAAGTGGCTTTAGAGCGTCTTTCTTATTTGACCATAGCCTGTGGAGATTCTGAAAAAGCCAAGACGGTAGCGCATGTTTTGGCCGGAAACTATATTAAAACCAAAATTTCTGATGACATCATCGGAACAGAATATGCCGCCATGTTGAAAAACATTTATGCTATTGCTGCCGGTATTGCCCATGGTTTGGGATACGGAGATAATTTTCAGTCGGTAATTATGAGTAATGCCATTCGCGAAATGAAAAAGTTCATTCGCAAAGTGCATAAAATGAAACGCAACATCAATAACTCGGCTTATTTGGGCGATTTACTTGTAACCGGTTATTCGGTGTTTTCGCGTAACCGTATGTTTGGAAACATGATTGGAAAAGGGTATACGGTTCAAGCCGCAATGATGGAAATGAGTATGGTAGCCGAAGGTTATTACGCCGTTAAAAGCGCTTATAAGCTGAATCAGGAATACAAAGCCAAAACACCAATTATTGATGCTGTTTATGAGATTTTGTACGAAGGAAAAGAAGCTAAGAAAGTCTTTAAAAAGTTAACCGAAAAACTAGATTAAGATGAGCGAAAGATGGAAACACCAGCTCAAAGTTGGAATATCTTGGGGTCTTTTTATGATTGTTTTTATGGCCTTATTTGAGTGGAATGACAACCCTCTGCTAAGTCAATTAACAACGCCTTATTTTTATATAAAAGTTGTGGTTTATTTGGCTACAGGAATCTTTTTTGTAGGCTACTTTTCCTGGAAAGGCAAGAATGATAAGGAATACACCTGGTCCGATCTTTTCAGAAAGAAAAAATAATTACCGGACGATTACCCCGTTTACAAACAAAATCGGCACTTCTTCGGTGGCGTGTTCGTTAATCATGTTTTTGCGGAAGGTGAATTTTTTATCATACAAAGTATTCCCGATAAAGTAAGTCACCATGAACTCATTATTGAGTTGCAACACGCTCTTTTCCACCATTTCTATTTTCACCACAGAAACGGCCGGCACTTGCATAAATGCGTGGCGCAGGAGGGATGTTTTTTTCATTTCCCCATCAATGGTGCCAAAAGCTTTGGAAACGACCATTACAGAGTCTAAATCGAAGTCAGAATCGTTGACGAGGTACACATACCAAACCTTTTCCATAAAGTCATCGCTCCATTCCTGAACGGCGGCCAGGAATACGTTTTCTACTTTTGGGATTTCGATGTCTTTTTTCATTTTTTGAATGATATATGAGAGACGAAGGAATAATAGACAGGCAGGTCTTTCATCTATCCGTCTATTATCTGTTTTGTTTTTTTAAATACTCGATTTGAATTGCTCCAAGAAACGCACGTCGTTTTCGTAGAACATGCGAATATCACCGATTTGGTACAACAACATAGCGATACGCTCGATACCCATACCAAATGCAAAACCGTTGTATTCTTCCGGGTTAATGCCACAGTTTTTCAATACATTCGGGTCAACCATTCCGCAGCCCATAATTTCTAACCAACCGGTTCCTTTGGTGATGCGGTAATCGGTTTCAGTTTTTAATCCCCAATAAATATCTACCTCTGCACTAGGCTCGGTGAATGGAAAATAACTCGGGCGTAAACGAATTTTGCTTTTCCCGAACATTTCTTTGGTGAAATACAGTAGTGTTTGCTTCAAATCGGCAAATGAAACATCTTTGTCAATATACAAACCCTCCACTTGGTGGAAAATACAGTGCGAACGCGAGGAAACCGCTTCATTACGGAACACACGTCCTGGTGAAATGGTACGAATTGGCGGTTTGTTATTTTCCATATAACGCACTTGTACCGATGAGGTGTGGGTTCTCAACAAAACATCGGGATTGGTTTGAATAAAAAACGTATCCTGCATGTCACGCGCCGGATGGTATTCCGGGAGGTTTAATGCAGTAAAGTTGTGCCAGTCGTCTTCAATCTCCGGCCCTTCGGAAACGTTGAATCCAATGGTGGAGAATATATCAATAATTTGGTTTTTTACCAACGAAATAGGATGACGCGAACCGATGGTTAAAGGTTCTGCAGGACGGGTTAAATCGCCATAAACTCCAATACTTTCAACCTTGCTTTCTAAAGCTTCCTGTATAGTTTTTACCTTTTCTTCACAAGTAGTTTTCAACGTATTGATGACTTGTCCGAATTCTTTTTTTTGATCGTTGGGTACGTTTTTGAATTCGGCAAATAAATCTTTCAGTAAACCTTTGCTACCCAAATATTTGATTCGGAATTGCTCTAAGGTTTCTTTGTTATCGGTTTGAAACGATTCGGCTTCGGTAATATATTCTTTAATCTTATCTATCATCGGTCATTTTGTAAGGGCACAAATTTAATATTTTTTAGTGATTAGTGATTAGTGATTGGTGATTAGTTTGACAAATTAAGCATGTTCTACTTTGCTAATTACTGGTTACTAATCTCTAATTACTCAATCACTTCTCTTTCTACGAAATAATTTACGATGGCTTCTTTCATTAAAACGGCTTGTTCACCGGCTTTTAACGGGGGCAATTCTTCTTTTATTTTGTAATGAGGCCAGCCTTCTTTGTCTACAAAATCAAATTCGTAATAGCCATAAGGAGCCAGTAATCGGCAAATGGCGATGTGCATCAGGTTGAGCTTTTCGTCTTTTTTGAATGTTTGGTGTACTTTTCCAAATTCCTGAACACCAATCAGGTATATGATGGCATCCAAGTCGAGCGTATCTCCTTCGGCAAATTGATTGGAAAGGAGTGTTACGACTTGTTCCCAGCGGTTTTTTAATTGTTCGTCTCTTGACATAATTTAGATAAAAGAAAAAAGAAGCAAGAGAAAAGACTATGCTTCTTAATTTAAATTTCTGCAAAGATAATTGAAATAAGAGCCAAAGGCTGACAGCTAAAAGCTAATTTTTAATTTCTTTGATAGCGTTTTCTTCAATCCAGCCGGTGGTTTCGTCAGTAAGTTCAATTTTTTTCCAGTTGGCAATGCTTTCCAGTATGTATACTTTAGTGCCTTCATGTAAAACAAAAGCATCAGAGCCCGTGGCTTTGGGTTCGCTTTTAACCGGAGCAATTTCGGCAAAAACAATAGCAGGTCTTTCGTTTTCCATACGGCTTTTTTCGTAAAATCCGGAGGCAACACTCAGACAAATACCGAATATCCAGACAAACATCCCAAAAAAGAAAATGCGTTTCAGATAAGTTCTTTCGGAAAAATAATAACCGATGAAAAAGAACAAAGACAAAAAGGCAAATCCTACGGCAATCCAACCCCAAGTGTCATAGTAATACCTTGAAGTAACATCAGAAAGCAGTTTGTTAAACCCAACTTTAGGAATGATTTTGATGTCGTCTATAGCCATTTTTCGGGCAAACTCCAGATTGGTTTTGATTTCACCGTCATTTGGACTCAGCAGTAATGCTTTTTCGTAATTGTACACAGCAGGAGCTACTTTGTGCAGTTTGTAATAGCAATTGCCTAAATTAAAATAAACCTCAGCCGATTGTTTTCCGCTCTGTATAATACTTTCAAAACGTTCAATTGCGGCTTGATAATTTTCTTTTTGATAGTATTGATTGCCTTGTTCAAAAGCGTTTTGCGCTAGTGAAACTTGAAAAATTAACAGAAATATATAAACTACTTTTTTCATTTTTTTATAATCAATTACTTAAGCTGTTTTTCCAGTTCAGAAATGATTTCGACTGCTTTTTCGTAGTCTTGCTGAATAGCCGTTTCCGAGGACATGGCATAGCGAGCCAACTCACAGTTTTCGGTCAATTGAATAAAGGCGGTAATCATCTCGTTTTGCGCATTTCGAGCCTCAAGGATTTCACGAATTTTGTCTTTACTCATTTCAGAAGTTTCAATATGCAGCTTGGCTTTCAGGAAATTGTGCAGGGCTTTTTCCAAAGCAATGTAAAACGGCTCTTTATTGCCCAAATGTTTTTTGGCTTCCGATAAATATTTTTTGGCCAAAGCATTTGATTTTTTGATTTTATTACCAACTAAATCGTTGTCTGAGGCTTCTTTTCTTCGTTTGCCGACAATCAGTAACGGAATGGCTAAAAACGGTAGTATTACCAAGGAATAAAACAATCCAGAACCCAGGAAATCGTCTTTTTCCATCGGTACGAGAGTAGTTTTTTGTTTGTTGTAAGCAAAGCTTTTGGCCACTTCAATTTTGGCTTTGGCCACGTCATTCGGATTAACAGCAGTGGTACTCGCCACCGAAGGACCGTCAAGTACATTGATGGTTATGGGCTGGGAGCTGATGGTTTTGTAACTGTTAGTGCCCAAATCAAAATAGGTAAAACGTAACGGTTTAATTTGGTAGTTGCCCTTGTATTGCGGAATAATGGTGTATTTATCCGAAATTCTTCCGGTCATTCCGGTCAGTGGTGTGGATACATTTTCGTCGTGCACCGGATCATACATTTCCAAAGCTGATGGCAGCACCGGTTTAGGCAGTGTAAATAGTTTTAGGTTACCGGTTCCGACAACGCTGATGTTTAAATCGAGTGATTCCCCGCTTTTTAAAGTAGTTCTAGACGGATTTACTTTAAAGTCAAAACGGCCTACGGCACCTGTAAAATCTTCAGGCTTCCCGTGTTCAGGTAATGGTTTTACATTGATGACTTTGCTTCCGGCCGATACTCTTTTGCTGTCTTCGGTCATTAATGCCTGTCCCCAAAAATTTCTTCGGTTGGTTGGTACCTGGCAATCAATATCAAGAGTTAAAGGTTCGATTTCAAGTTTGCCTGATTTTGTTGGGTACAACACGGTTTTTCGCAACACTACGTAACGATAACGTTCGCCTTTAAACATGCCGTCTTCAGCTTTTAATTCTTTGATGTCGATGTTTTGACTCCAAAAATCGTTGTATTTGGGTTTGCTTAATTCCTTCCAATTGGTGATTCCGATGTTGTAACTGAAGTACAGTTTGTACACAACCGTAATCGGCTCATTTAAATACGGATTGGTTTTGGAAATATCGGCTACCAAATACAAATTGTCATCCGCTTTGATGGCCGGCATTTCGTTCGGGTCTCTTGGAAGTTCAACTGCATTGGTTACATTAACTCGAACCGGAGATGTTTTATAAATCTGTCCGTTAATATCAATAGACGCCTGCTTGATGGTTAAAGCTCCTTTTTGTGTAGGCAGTAAAATATAGATGTAGGATTTGTTAAAACTACTTCTTCCATTTATCCAGGATTGACTAACCGATTGGCTCGGTCCTCCAACCACTCTGAAACCGCTGGCCTCAAAATTTGGCGGCTGAAAATTATCACCATCAGCATTCATAGTAAACTCGATGCGCAATCTTTCATTGATGCCCAATGAGTTTTTGCTCACTTTGGCTTCAAATTGTACTTGTGCCCAAAGCGAGTTTGTTACTAACAACAATACTAATATTATCCTTTTCATTTTCAAATTTTCAAATTAACACATTTTCAAATCGATACCTGATTACCAGTCTTTCTCTGTCTTTTTAGGATTGGCCTGAACTTTTTGTTTGTTTACTTTATCCTGAACTTTTTTCTCTTCGTTGTTTACAGCATCCAACAAGTTGTCTATCCTTTGTTTGGAAACACCACCCGGTTGTTGTTGCGGCTTGTTTCCGTTTTGGTCTTTATTGTCCGGTTTGTCTTTGTTGTTTTTTCCGTCTTTATCTTGGTCTTTTTGATCTTTATTTTTGTCTTTGTCTTTATCCTGATCTTTGTTCTTGTCTTTATCTTTTTGGTCGTCTTTTTTGTTCTTATCCTTGTCTTTTTTATCCTCTTTTTTAGGTGGATTGTCTTTCATCATTTTTTTGGCCAACGCATAGTTGTAGCGTGTTTCCTCATCGGCGGGATTATTGCGTAAAGCATTTTTATAGGCTTCAACAGCTTCAGCGTATTGTTTTTCTTTCATCAAAGTATTGCCGATGTTGTGCAATGCTTCGTGTTTTTCTTTACGGGTTCTGGCATTTTTAAGTGCTTTTGCGTAATGGTATTTGGCTTCACTGACTTGATTCTGACGGTAAACAGAATTTCCTAAATTGTATGAAGCAATTGATTTCTTCGGGTTTTTAGATTCCGAAATTCGGTATTCTGCTTCAGCATCGTTGTATTTTTTTTCTGCAAATGCTTCGTTTCCTTTTGGCAAATCAGTATCAGGCTCCTTTTTTTGTGCTTGTGCCCAAAAAGAAAGCAGGAGAAGAAAACTCAACGTAAAATATTTGTTTCGGTCTGTCATTTGTCAGTTATCTTTCTCGTTAAACAAATTCATCTTTTTCACCCATTTGGTTCTTTTTTCCAATAGGAAGATATCTAAAAACAGCAAGAAAAAGCCAAACCCTAAAAACCATTGAAACTGCGATTTAAAATCGGCCATCTGGGTGCTTTCGAATTCTGTTTTCTGAATATTTTCCAGAGCATTTTTCACATAATCCAACACCGCTTTGGTTGAGTTACCGTCAACGTAACCTCCGCCGGTAGCTTTGGCAATTTTTTTCAGAATTTCCGAATCTCTTTTGGTAATGACCACTTCGTCGTTTTGATCTCTTTTAAAGCTTTCTACGACTCCGTTTCGTTTGAGCGGAATTGGGCCTCCTTTTTCGGTTCCGACTCCCACGGTAATGATTTTTATTCCCAATTTTTTTGCTTCTTCGGCAGCTCCTACCGCTTCATTAGAATGGTCTTCTCCGTCGGTAATGATGATGAGCAGTTTGTTGGTCTTGTCTTTTTTATCGACAAAGGTGGTTGCTAAATTTATGGCCTGATCGATAGAAGTTCCCTGAGCCGAGATAATGCCCGGGTTCATACCCTGAAGGAACATTTTGGCTACGCTGTAGTCTGTGGTAATTGGTAACACCGGGAAAGCACTTCCCGAATAGGCAATGATTCCGATGCGGTCGCTTCCCAAATTGTTAATGATTTTGGAAACCAACTGTTTGCTTTTTTCCAATCGGCTCGGCGCTACATCTTCGGCCAACATACTTTTAGAAACGTCAATGGCAAAAACAACATCTATTCCTTCGCGCTTTACTGTTTCCAGTTTTGTTCCTATTTTAGGGTTAACTAAACCAATGATGAGGCAGGTTAATGCTAAAAGTATTACAACTAATTTCAGTATTGGTTTGAAAACGGATTTTTCCGGACTTAGTTTTTTGAGCAAATCTAAGTCGCCGAATTCCCGCTGTTTTTTTCTTTTCCAGAATTGAATATACAAGAAAAGCAATGTCATTGCCGGAATGACAAACAGGAGATATAAATACCATTTTTCTTCTAACTCGTACATATTCAATTGTGAATTGTGAATTGTGAATAGCCCGTTGCATAATTCTTAATTCGTAATTATTTATATAAAACTTCTGTAAATCGTGTTGCGCAAACCAAACTCAATTAACACCAATATACCGGCAATCCAAACAAACGGACGGTATTTTTCGTCGTAATCATAAAACTTCAATTCTTGAATTTCAGTGGTTTCCAGTTTGTTGATTTCGTCGTAAATGGCTTGCAGCTTACTGTTGCTGTTGGCGCGGAAGTATTTTCCTCCGGTGTTTTTGGCAATAGCCTGAAGCAAACTGACGTCAATCTCCACCGGCATCATTTTGAATAAAAATCCGCCTCCCGGAGCATAAGCATAAGGGAATAGGGCATCACCATTGGTTCCGATTCCTATGGTGTATACTTTTATGCCGTATTCTTTAGCAATTTGCGAAGCGGTTTCCGGCTCAATAAATCCGGCATTGTTTACACCGTCGGTCATCAGGATGATTACTTTGCTTTTGGCTTTGCTTTCTTTCAAGCGATTGATAGCTGTTGTTAATCCCATCCCGATTCCGGTTCCGTCTTGCAATACGTTATCGTATTTTATGCTTTGGATGGCATCTTGTACAATGGCTTTATCACTGGTTACTGGTGTTTTCGTATAGGCTTCAGCGGCATAAACGACTATTCCGATGCGATCATTAGGTCTTCCTTCCACAAAATTTTCAGCCACTTTTTTTAAGGCTTCCATTCGGTTTGGTTTCAAATCTTTGGCCAACATACTTCCCGAAACGTCAATTGCCATTACAATATCAATTCCTTTGGTTGATTTGGTTTGGCTACTGATGTCTACTTTTCGGGGTCTTGCCATAGCTACGATTAATGAACTCAGGGCCAGTAATCGCAAGACAAATAAAAACGGTTTTAATTTGGCCAGCAACGATTTCTGTGTTTTAAACCCTTTTACCGAACTGATTTTCAAAGTTGCGGTTTGCTCTTTTCTTTTCCAAACAAACCACGCAATGGCCACCGGAAGCAGTAAAAACAACCAGAAAAACTCAGGATTTAAAAAACTTACTTCTTTCATTATTTGTCTGTTGTTTGTAATTCAACCGAGTTTAATACCCTGTCCATAATTTGTTTTCCGTAGGTGTCATCTTCGCGATGCATGATTATGATTTGTTGTAATCCTCCATTTTGAGCAAAAACTAACATCTCGTAATACATTTTAGTCGATTTGCCTTTTATTTTATCCAACACAGTCATTGTTCCGTATGCTTTTTTACCGCTAATGCCTTTTTGTGTGTTGAAATCTTCAGTTTTTACAATAATATTTTGTGCGCCTTGTGCTTCTAAAACTTTTAAGCTTCCTTCCGCTGCCTGATCTAAATCAATTTGTGTTTCTTGCTTGTATGTTACCGTAGAAACGCTGATATAGAAATCGTCAATTAAACTGCCGTATACAAAAACCTGCATTTCTTTCAATAATGCCATTGCTTCTTTAGGCATTATTTTTTCGGCATCCATTCTTTTCAGCACTTTAGGCGTTTCTATTTTCACACCCGGATTTCCGTATTCGCTGTAAACCCATTCGCCTTCCATCAATTCTTTAGTCGGATGACCAATAATGTTGTCTTTGACATAGTCAAATCCTTTGAAATAAATCAAGCTTAACAAAGCCAGCAACAGCATTCCCATCACAATTCCTATGGTGGTAATGATACGGACACGTTTTTGTTTTTTCAGTTTTTGCAAACGGGCCAATTCTTTTTGCTGTTCGTTCCAAAGTGCCAATTCATCATTTTCTTCTACCGTTTCAGGAATAGACTGATGGATGGTCACAATTGAATTTGAAATGCGTTTTTTATCTTCTTCTATTTCAAAATCCAATGGTTTTACTTTGGCAAATTTCACCAAATCGGCTTGTTTTAGCACTTTTTCCAAATTGGCAACCGTTTCATTTGAAAGCCTTAGTTTCTTTTGTTTTGCCGCTTTACGAAGGCCTTCTATCAGTTCCGATGTGGTGCTTTCCATGGCCGGAATATGAATTTCTTCTTCAATATAATTTCGGGCAATATCTGTCAGTTCCGAATAATAACTCTTGATTTCTCCTTTTTGCCAAAGTTCTTTTTTCTCCAATTGTTGCAACAAGGTAGTGGCTTTCTCAATAGGAGTTTTAAAAACGATAACTTCCTGTTTTTTGCCTGTTTGTCTTTTTTTGATGTAGTTGTAAATAAAAAATCCGGCAGCGGCTATGGCCAATAAAACCAAAACATAAATCCACCAAGAACCCATCGGACTTTCGACTTGTGCGATGTCTTTGATGTCGTACATTTTTTGTTTTAAGGTATCTACTTTTACATCGTTGACTTCTACTTTAATGCTGTCAGAAAACGAGAGCTTGCCATTGATTAGAACCGGAATTTTTGGAATGGTGTATTTCCCAGAATCAAATTGAGTCAACCCGTATTTTTTAATCAATTCGTATCGTCCTCCTTTTTTTACCGTATCAATTTTATAGGATTGAATCACTTCCAAAGCCCCAAAATTTTTAGCCTCGGGAAATTTTACTTTTGATAAGGTATCGACGTCTGTTTTTAAGGTTAATTTGAATTCGGCTCCGATTTTATTTTTGGTAACATTAATCGAAGTTGCGACTTTAGGTTGCGCCCAAAGTCCCATCGAGAACAGAAAAAATAATATGTAAATCTTTATTTTCATTGTTGATTGAAGATTAACGATTTTTGATTTCAGAATTTGTTTTTGCGGTTTTAATGCTCGATACAAAAATTGCAATTAGTTCGTTAGCTTCTATTTTTAATTTACTAATAAGTTCAGTATTAGATGTCAATTTTGCTTTCTCAATAATCTTCAAACAATTGTAAGTTTCTCGTAATTCTTTTAGACAGATTCCCATTTTATGGATAAAATCTTTTTTACTTTCAGCACTTTGGGCTTCGCCATAATTTAAAGCCGGAGAGGTAGACGATCGAACTATTTGACCAATCAAATGATTTCCAGCATAAGATTTATCAATATCATTTGTGAACAAAATTATTTCTGCTGCAAAATCAATCAATCTTTCCTCTAAATCTTGTTTTCTCATTTCTAAAATCAAAAATCGTTAATCATCATTCTCAAATCTCTATCTCGATTTAAAATAACCCAATAATTTCGTCACATAACTTTCATCCACACGGGTATTCACGGTTCCTGAACCACATTTTGAAAAAATATCTTTAAAGTAATTCACTTTGTCTTGGTATTGTTTTTCGTAGCTCAGACGCGCTTTTTTAGAGCTTGTATCTACCACCAAAATTTCACCTGTTTCCGCATCTTCCATTTCCACCATACCAATATTAGGCATTTTGGCTTCGCGAATGTCGTATACTCTTACGCCGGTGATGTCGTGTTTCTTTCCGGCAATTTTTAAGGTTTTCTCATAATCGTCGTCCACCATAAAATCGGAAATCACAAAAACAATAGCTTTCTTTTTCTGTGTAGATGACAGGAATTTTAACGCCTGAGATAAATCCGTTTTTTTGCTTTTAGGTTCAAATTCAATGAGCTCACGGATGATGCGCAATACGTGTGATTTTCCTTTTTTGGGCGGAATGTATAATTCGATTTGATCGGAAAATAAAATCAACCCGATTTTATCGTTGTTTTGCGTGGCCGAAAATGCCATGGTTGCAGCAATTTCGGTAACAATTTCGCTTTTCAGTTGGTTTTTGGTACCAAAACTTTCCGAACCCGAAATATCGACCATCAGCATCATGGTCAATTCGCGTTCCTCTTCGAAAACTTTGACATAAGGTTCGTTGTAGCGGGCGGTCACGTTCCAGTCGATGGCACGAATATCATCGCCGAATTGGTATTGGCGCACTTCCGAAAACGTCATACCACGGCCTTTGAACGACGTGTGGTATTCGCCCGAGAAGATATGATCGCTCAATCTTCGGGTTTTGATTTCGATTTTACGAACTTTTTTGAGTAAGTCTTTAGTCTCCATTTGATTGTTGGATGTTGATTAACGATTGTTGATTTCAGATCTTAAATCTCAAATCAGCTATCAAAAATCTCAAATCTTAAGGTACTTCGATTTCGTTTACGATTTTGTTGATGATTTCAACAGAAGTGATGTTTTCGGCTTCCGCTTCATAAGTAACACCGATTCTGTGACGCAATACATCATGTACTACAGCACGTACGTCTTCCGGAATGACATATCCACGACGTTTGATGAAGGCATAACATTTGGCAGCATTGGCTAAATTGATGCTTCCACGTGGTGATGCACCGAAACCAATCAATGGTTTTAGACTTTCTAATTTGTATTTTTCAGGATAACGGGTAGCGAAGATAATGTCTAAGATGTATTTTTCGATTTTTTCATCCATATACACCTCGCGAACAGCTTCTTGTGCTCGAAGAATTTGGTCGATAGAAACAACCGGATTTACCTTTTCGTAACTGCCTTTGAGGTTTTGGCGGATGACTAAGCGCTCTTCGTCTACTTTTGGATAATCTATCACAGTTTTGAGCATAAAACGGTCAACTTGAGCTTCAGGCAACGGATAAGTTCCTTCTTGCTCAATAGGGTTTTGAGTAGCCAAAACTAAAAATGGTTTGTCCAACTTGAATGTCGTGTCTCCAATGGTTACTTGTTTTTCCTGCATCGCCTCGAGTAAAGCGGATTGTACTTTGGCCGGAGCACGGTTAATCTCATCAGCTAAAACGAAATTGGCAAAAATGGGACCTTTTTTAATAGAGAATTCGTTCGCTTTGATATTGTAAATCATGGTTCCGATAACATCGGCTGGCAATAAATCAGGAGTGAATTGTATACGGCTGAAACTACCGTGAACGGCTTGTGATAAAGTGTTTATGGCTAATGTTTTTGCCAACCCGGGAACACCCTCTAAAAGAATATGGCCTTGTCCTAAAAGTCCAATTAACAATCGTTCTACCATGTGCTTCTGACCTACAATCACCTTGTTCATTTCCATCGTCAGCAAGTCTATAAAAGCACTTTCTCTTTCTATTTTTTCATTAATTGCTCTAATGTCTAAAGCAGTACCATTTTCTTCCATAGTTTTCGGTTTATTCTAATGTGTGATGGTTATAATTTTAACATTTCAAAAGTGAAAATTTATTGGGTTACCAGATGTTAATAATGCGTTAAAACTTTACAAAACACCTTAATTTTAAGGATGATTTATGATTTTCTTTTTATAATTTTAAGACCTGATAGCCGCTTTGAAATTTTTGAGGCAAAATACTAAAATTTTCAAAAGAGCAAAATTCACAGAACTACTTTTAAACACATCTTAAGAAACACAAAATGCAAACAAAATTATCATCAATAATAGCCGGAACCATGAACTGGGGAATTTGGGATAAAAACCTCAGCACTTCCGAAATGGAACACCTTATAAACCTTTGTGTTGAAAATCAAATTACCACTTTTGATCATGCTGATATTTACGGCAATTACACTACCGAAGCCGATTTTGGCAAAGCTTTCAAGCAAAGCAAGATTGACAGAAAAAAAATTCAATTGATTTCTAAATGCGGGATTCAGCACACTAATGGGCGTGATAACAAAATCAAGCATTATGATTATTCTAAAAAATACATCGTTTGGTCGGTTGAGAATTCTTTGAAAAACCTGCAAACCGATTACCTGGATGTACTCTTGTTGCACCGTCCGAGTCCTTTGATGGAAGCTGATGAGATTGCAGAAGCAGTAGCCCAACTGAAACAAGAAGGCAAAATTCTTGATTTCGGCGTTTCTAATTTTACAGCTTCGCAAACCGAATTGATTCGACAAAAAACAAAAATCAGTTACAATCAGGTACAATTTTCGGCTACCCATCATCAGGCCATGTTGGACGGCAGTTTTGATTACATGCAATTGCACAACATTCGCCCGATGAGTTGGAATCCGCTCGGAACTGTTTTCAGAGAAGACATTGAGCAAACCCGACGACTGAAAAAAATATTAGCGCAATTGGTTGAGAAGTACCATTTGGGAGCCGATACCATTTTGCTGGCTTGGATTTTAAAGCATCCTGCCAAAGTAATTCCGATAGCCGGTACCGTGAATGTAGCCCGAATTCAGGCGTTACAAAAAGCGGCCGAGTTGCAACTGGAGCAGGAAGATTGGTTTGCCATTTGGACGGAAAGTATGGGAGCTAAGGTTCCATAGATTGCTGATTGGTGATTGAAGATTTCGGATTGCTGAATGCCAAAATATCTTAATTTTCACATCGTTAAAATTCTTAAATCAAAAATCGTTAATCTTCACTCTTAAATCAAATGATTAACAAACGCCTTTTAATCAAAAACCTGCTCGCTCACAACGATGAGAGCAGTTTTTATGATAAAAAGCGCCAATTGAATTTGCATACCAAAGAAGGCAAGGCTAAGTTTTTGAAACACATTTGCGCCTTGTCGAATTCCAATCCTTCCAACAACTCTTATATTGTGGTTGGCGTTGAGGATCAAGACAACGAAATCGTAGGAGATGATTTTTTTGACGACAGCAGAATTCAGAATTTGGTCAATGCCTATCTGGAAAATCCGCCTAAAATTCAATACGAAAATGTTCCGTTTCCCAATTTGCCTAAAGACAAAGTAGTGGGATTGGTAACTATAAAACCCAAGCACAAAACCTCTTTCTTCAAAAAAAACATTCATACTATTTTAGCCAACACGGTTTTTGTAAGGGTAGGCAGCAACTCGATGCCCACCGAAGAAAAAATTCCGTATTCCAAACAAAATATTGAGTCGGTCATCAGTATCGAAAACAGTTCGCGCAACAGCATTGCTCACACTCTTGACGGTGTTATTGATTTTATGAACAACCGCCACAAGGACATGACCTCAAAGTACAAAGTGTTCAAAGAATTATTTGTAATTTGCTGGGCCGGAGTTCCCAAAAAAATCAGGGACATGAACTATCTTTCCAGAGTGGATATTGAACTGATTAATGAGCAGGTAAAGTTGTTTTATTCGGCTCTTGATGTGGTTTCCATCAGTTACGACCATCAAAGTTTTACCATAGTCGAACATGTTCCGCTGGGGCTGAATGACAAAACTAGTTTCTATCCGTTGGAACAACTGACGATTCGTTTTTTTGACAACGGCTATTACAAAATGGAAACGCAAATGTTGTTTGAACCACCGGCTTATAACAAAAAAATGTTGCACCACATTTACAATTCTAATGTAGCTTTGCTGAATAAAATGCAAAAGGGAATTCCGCTTTCGGAACGAGAGGAAAAGGATTTGGAAAATTTTTCGTCAACCTTGATGATTTGTTATCTGAACGGTTTTGACGATGCCAAAAGAAAACTCGTAGAAGCCAAACCGTTTCTGAAAACACAACCCAATGCCACGGTTTACCTGAGTTTTAAGGAGGCCATGCGCATTTTGAGAAAAATGAAATACAACGTAAATAATGCCTAGAAAATTAGTAATCGGAGACATACACGGTGGTTTGAGGGCTTTGCATCAAATTATGGAAAGAGCCCGGGTTACCCCCCAAGACACCTTGGTTTTTTTGGGAGATTATGTAGACGGCTGGAGCGAATCACCACAAGTGTTGGATTTTTTAATTGAATTGAATACAAAACAAAAATGCATTTTCATTCGAGGGAATCACGACGAGTTATTGCAGAATTGGCTTATGGGCAATACTCAGAATATCGACCAAACCATGTGGTACCACCACGGTGGTGAAGCTACGGTTTTGGCATATGAAAATGTTTCCGAAGCGAAAAAGCAGGAACACATTCATTTTTTAAAGAACCTCGAAAATTACTACCACGACAGTAAGAATCGGTTATTCATCCATGCCGGATTTACCAACCTGAACGGAATCAATTATGAATATTTTCCCAAATTGTTTTATTGGGACAGAACTTTATGGGAAACGGCTTTGGCTCTGGATCAGTCCATACCTAACACTAGTGAATTGTACCCTAAACGCCTGAATCTATACGACGAAATTTACATCGGGCATACGCCTGTTACCCGTATTGGACTTACGGTTCCTACACAAAAAGCCTGTATTTGGAATGTTGACACCGGGGCGGCTTTCAAAGGACCTTTGACGATTATGGATGTGGATTCTAAAGAATATTGGCAAAGCGAGCCACTCAACGTTTTGTACTTTAACGAAAAAGGGAGAAATTAATTTATATACTTTTGTGCCAAAATAATACCTCATGAAAAAAATAATCACCATACTGGCCATCGCGATGGTAAGTTTGGCTCAAGCCCAGGCTTATAAAGGAAAAGGCGATGTGAAAGGACAAGTGGGTTTGAACTCACAGAATCATGGAACCGGAATCAATACTTCGGTTGACATCGGGATCGGCGAAAATATGTCGTATGGCTTTGTCGCTTCGTATTTGCTTTCGGTAGACAAGGCAGACGGCGTCAAACCAAAATTCGAAGATCGTGCCGATGTTAAAGTGCGTTTTAATGCCAACATAGGCAATGTGTTCGGCTTGGATAAAAATATGGATATTTATCCCGGATTGAGTTTAGGAACTCGAAATTTCGGAGGACATTTGGGCTTTCGATACTTCTTTACCAATGGTTTCGGGTTGTATGCTGAAGGAGGAGCACCCATAGCCAAATATGACACCAACACCCAAGGTTTTGAACATTTTAACAACCAGTTTGTTTTTAATTTCGGAGCCTCTTTCAATTTGTAATATTATCTAAAAGCCCATAAAATGAGTATCGTAACCGAAAAAAGATTAAAAGACCGAAGCGGTTCCCAATGTGAAATCAGCGGAAGTGAAGAAAACCTGGTAGTGTATTTAGTACCCCCAAAAACCGAAGCCACACCTGAAAACTGTATTTTGATTTCGAAGGCATTAAAAGATCAAATCGAAAATCCGGATACTATGAATCCTAACGATTGGAGAGGATTGAGCGACAGCATGTGGAACGAAAACCTGCCGGTGCAAATTGTGTCCTGGCGTATGTTGGCGCGTTTGAAAAATCATGATTTGTTAGACATGATGTATCTGGATGAAGACGCCTTAGAATGGGCCAAAGCGACCGGAGAAGGGGAAGATGAAGAAGGCAAAATCATCCACAAAGATTCCAATGGGAATGTTTTGTTCGATGGAGATTCTGTCGTGCTGATTAAAGATTTGGATGTAAAAGGAGCCAACTTTACGGCTAAACGCGGTGCGGCAGTACACAACATCAAATTAGTTTGGGACAATGCCGAACAAATAGAAGGCCGTGTCGAAGGACAACATATAGTCATCCTGACGCAATATGTAAAGAAAACAAAATAACCTTCAATCTTATACCATAAAAAAGTCCCGGAATTCCGGGACTTTTTTGTCTATTATCTATCATCTCTTAGTCTATTCTCTAAAAGACTACAAGTCAAACTTAATTCCTTGTGCCAATGGCAAACTAGTCGTATAGTTGATGGTGTTGGTTTGTCTTCTCATGTACACTTTCCAAGCATCAGAACCTGATTCGCGGCCACCTCCGGTTTCTTTTTCACCACCAAATGCTCCACCGATTTCAGCACCAGATGTTCCGATGTTTACGTTGGCAATACCACAATCCGAACCGGCGTGTGATAAGAATGCTTCTGCTTCTCTTAAATTATTGGTCATAATAGCAGAAGATAACCCTTGCGCTACTCCGTTTTGAATTTCGATAGCATTGGTTACATCCCCTGAATATTTTAATAAATACAATACCGGAGCAAAAGTTTCGTGTTGCACTATTTCAAAATGATTTTGCGCTTCGGCTATGGCCGGTTTTACATAACAACCGCTTTCGTAACCTTCGCCCGAAAGCACGCCGCCTTCTACTAAAATTTTACCGCCTTCGGCTACTACTTTTTCTAAGGCTTTGTTGTACATTTCTACAGCATGCGTGTCGATTAGCGGACCCACGTGGTTGTTTTGGTCTAATGGGTTTCCGATTCTCAACTGACCGTAAGCACCCACTAATGCATCGCGTACTTTATCGTAAATGCTTTCGTGAATAATCAAACGACGAGTCGAAGTACAACGTTGTCCGGCGGTTCCTACCGCTCCGAAAACCGCTCCTATAACCGTCATTTTGATGTCGGCATCCGGCGTTACGATGATGGCATTGTTTCCGCCCAATTCTAACAAAGAGTTTCCTAAACGAGCGGCACAAGCTTGAGCCACAATTTTACCCATACGAGTAGAACCGGTAGCCGAAACCAAAGGCACACGTTTGTCGTGTGTCATCATTTCGCCCACTTTGTAATCGCCGTTAATCAAACAAGAAATTCCTTCCGGAAGGTTGTTTTCTTTCAATACTTCGGCGATGATATTTTGACAAGCGATACCGCATAAAGGCGTTTTTTCAGAGGGTTTCCAAACGCAAACGTCACCACAAATCCAAGCCAAAGCGGTGTTCCATGACCAAACGGCTACCGGGAAGTTGAAAGCCGAAATGATTCCGACAATCCCCAGCGGGTGGTATTGCTCGTACATGCGGTGTCCCGGACGCTCTGAGTGCATGGTTAACCCGTGTAATTGGCGCGAAAGACCTACCGCGAAGTCGCAAATGTCAATCATTTCCTGAACTTCTCCATAGCCTTCCTGCAGGGATTTCCCCATTTCGTAGGATACCAATTTCCCTAGAGGTTCTTTGTATTTTCTTAATTTTTCACCAAACTGGCGCACGATTTCTCCACGTTTCGGAGCCGGCATCAAACGGAAGGTTTTGAACGCTTCCGATGCAGTTTGCATTACTTTTTCGTAATCTTCAGCGGTGGTGGTTTTTACTTTTCCGATAAGTTGTCCATCTACCGGAGAGTAACTTTCGATGAGATCCCCGTTGGAAAAATGGTTGTTTCCGGTTGAGGTTCCTTCGTTGATGGCTTTTATGCCTAATATTTCTAAGGCTTCGGTCATGCCGAATTGTTGTGCAATTGTTGCCATTGTACTATTTATTTTGTTTGTTTTTAAAATGTTGACTGCAAAAGTAACGGTTTATTTTGAATAATTGAATACCTAGCCCGGATAGGAACGGCATCCTTTTTAGGATGGCTACATCCTGTAAAGATAGAGGGTATAGCCGGAAACAGCTCCTACGTATTATTGTGTTACAAATCTCGGGTCGGTTGCCATGACGGTGCCGCATTTTTCACAGGTTCGCAAGGTTTCAGAACTATAAAAATGTTTGAAATGTTGTAGAAAATCCTTTTCGATGTCGGTGAGCGGAAAGTATACTTCGTGCAATTTGTGGTTGCAATGGTCACAAAACCAGAGTAATCCGTCTTTGCCGCCGGCATCGTGGCGTTTGCGTTCGATTACCAATCCGATGGAATTTTCGCTTCGGTTCGGCGAATGCGGTACTTTGGCCGGGTGGAGGTACATATCGCCGGGACCTAGTTTCATGGCTTTTTTTTCTCCGTTGTCCTGAACATAGACGGTAATTTCGCCTTCGATCTGATAGAACAACTCTTCGGTTTCATTGTAATGGTAATCCTTGCGGGCATTGGGGCCGGCTACGACCATAACGATGTAATCTTCGGAGTCGACATAGATGTTTTTGTTGCCAACGGGCGGTTTTAATAAATGACGGTTTTCATCGATCCATTGGTTGAGATTGAAGGGTGCCGGAATAGCCATAGCGGAAATTTTTCAGTAAAGATAAAAAATAAAAAAGTCCCGAAATCTTCGGGACTTTAAAATATTACTTGACTTCTTTAATCAGATAAATATAGGACGGGAAGTGGTCGCTGTATCCCACTTCGTTCATACCATGTCTTAGTGGATATCCTTTGTATTGGCCGACTGTGGTTACCATAAATGGTTTGTTCCAGATACCCGCTTTCCAGTAACGGAAAGAAGAATAATCTTGTTGGATTAGAGTTTCGGAAACCATGATTTGGTCGAAAATATCGCCGGCATCTCGGTAGAATAAGGTAGCGTTTCCTTTGTAGAACATCTCTTCAAACGGATTGTAAACACCGAATTTTTGTACCTCTTCTTTTTTGCGTTTGGCACCTACACCTTCTTTAACACTTTTATTATAGGTTCCGTCGTTCAAATCTCCCATAGTAATGATTTTGGCATTCGGGTTGATTTTGTAGATGGAGTCCATGATTTTGCGATTCAATCTACCGGCGGCTTCACGGAAAGGAGAACTTTTCTTTTCACCCCCCGAACGCGATGGCCAGTGGTTGACCATAACGTTAATTTCTTCACCATCTAATAAACCGGTTACTAAAAGTATGTCACGCGTGTAGACTCTTTCCGAATTAGTCTCCACCTCAGATTTATCATCAGACGCGTCATCGGTTGCGTGTTTTCTTTTAGCAGTTTGGTCCAATTGGTTTTTGTAAATCAATAGCGGGATGTTTTTATAACTGGTTGGTTTGAAATGTTTCTTTTGGTACAAGAATCCTACATCAATCCCACGTTTGTCAGGAGAATCAAAGTGAACTATACCATAGTCATGGGCAAGCATTTCGGGTTCTTTTATTAAGTCTTCTAAAACGCCTCTGTTTTCTATTTCGGCACCGCCAATGATGACAGGAGCTTCTTTTTGTTGGTCATTTGTACCGATTTGTGATAGAACGGTGGCAAGGTTATGTAGTTTTTGACGGTATTTTTTAGAGGTCCAGTTTTGAACGCCGTTCGGAAGCCATTCTTCGTCATTGTTCGGGCCGTTGATGGTATCAAATAAATTCTCCAAATTGTAGAAAGCTACCGTATGAACAACGTATTTTTTAGCTTGTGCATTTGCTCCGTAAATTGCGAAAAAAACAAAGAAAAGAGCTATTAATTTTTTAATTCTCATAAAATGTATATTAATTTAATATCAAGTTTGTACAAACTTTGCGCCAAAAGTATATAATATTATTAAAAGATGTACATTTGTCGGCTGTTAAGTTTTTATTAAGGCTTGACTTTAGGAAAAATTAATTTTATTTTATTTATGAAAAAACTTGTTATTAGTACATTATTTGTGATGCAAGTATTTTTTGTTTTTGCTCAAAACAATACCGGTTTTACTGGTAAAGTATTAGATTCGAAAACACAAAAACCATTACAAAATGTAGTTGCTTCAATTCAAAACACCAGCTTAACAACTTTTACAGATGTTACCGGTGTTTTTACATTTAAGGAAGTTGCAGTAGGCAGTCAATTATTACAAATTAAAAGTGCCGGTTACAAAGATCAGTTACTTTCTATTGATGTAATTGCAGGAAAAATTTTAGATTTAGGTATCATTGTTATGGACGAGGATATCACTTCTGAACAACAGTTGAGTTTGATTACTATTACCGAAAATGATTTAGGAGACGACAACAGTGGTTCTGAAAGTACTTCGGGGTTGTTGCAAGCTTCCAGAGATGTTTTCCAACAAACTGCTGCCTTTAACTGGGGACAAGCCCGATTCAGAATAAGAGGTTTAGATAACGAGTACGGTACTACTATGATTAATGGTATCGTAATGAATAAAATTTACGACGGCAGGCCACAGTTCAGTAACTGGGGGGGATTGAATGATGCTACCAGAAATCAAGAATTTACTTCGGGTTCAACACCATCTGATTACACCTTCGGAGGAATTTTGGGAACTCAGGAAATCAATACCAGAGCTTCTATTTACAGAAGAGGTAGCCGTATATCTTTCTCAGGAACCAATACCAACTACAGCTGGAGAACTATGGGGACTTATGCTTCAGGAATGAATACTGATGGATGGGCTTTTGTAATTTCAGCTTCAAGAAGATGGGCTCAGGAAGGATACTTTGAAGGAACTGATTATAGTGCTAACTCAGTGTTTGCAAGCGTTGAAAAGAAATTTAATGACCATCACTCAATTGGATTTACTTCTATTTTTGCACAAAACAGAAGAGGGAAAAGCTCGCCGAACACCAATGAGGTGAACGACCTTAAAGGATTCAAGTACAACTCTTACTGGGGATGGCAGAACGGTAGAAAAAGAAACTCGAGAGACAAAGAAGTTGAAGAGCCAATCAACATCCTTACCCACTATTGGAAAATTAACAACAACACTAATTTAAACACTAGTGTTTCATACCAAATCGGACATGTAGGAAACAGTAGATTGGACTATCAGTTAGCCAACAATCCTGATCCAACCTACTACAAAAATTTACCAAGTTACTTCCTGAACTCTCCATCTTCTTATCATCCAATCTATGCTCCAGATAATATTACTATAATTGGATATTCAAATGAAGATGCTGACAATGCAAGAACTCAGTTCATCAATGATGGTCAAATTAATTGGAATGCCATGTATGAGGCAAATAAAGCGAGTGTAAACATGGGTAAAAGTGTTTATGCTCTTTATGAAGATAGAACGGATGATAAACAATGGAATGTTAATTCCATCATTAATTCAAGATTGTCTGATAAAATATCCATGAATGCAGGAGTTAACTTCAGAAAGCTAAATTCTCATAATTATCAAAAACTTACAGACTTATTAGGGGGGAGATATTTTCTGGATATAGATCCATTCTACTCAGGGGATGCAAGTCAATCAGATTTGAACAATCCTAATCGTGAAGTGGGTGTAAACGATACTTATGGATACAACTATAATTTACTGGCGACTACTTTTGATGGTTTCACCCAATTCAAATTCAGCTACAAAAAAGTTGATTTCTATTTAGCAGAATCTTTCTCAAGATCACAATACCAAAGAGACGGTTTATACAAAAATGGTATTTATGCCAGCAATTCGTTTGGTAGAAGTCAAAAAATGATATTTGAAAACTTTGGTTTCAAAGGAGGATTAACCTACAAAGTAAATGGTCGTAATTTCTTTGATTTCAATGGAGTTTACATGACGAAAGCACCAAGCATGAGAAATGTGTTTGCAAACTCACGTATCAATAATAATATTACACCTGACATTAAAAGCGAATCTGTGATCAGCGCTGATGCGAGTTATATCATTAAAGCTCCAAAATTCAAAGCCAGACTTACCGGATATTACAGCAAAATTTTAAATGCTAGTGAAGTTTCTTTCTTCTACGGAGAAGGATTGTTTGATGGTGAGGCGGTAGGATCAGGGAACGAAGATTCGTTTATTAGTGAGATAGTTACCGGAATCAACAAGAAAAACATAGGAGGAGAGTTTGGATTTGAATATCAAGTAACTTCAACTATTAAATTAACGGGTTCTGCGGCTTATGGTGAGTATAAGTATGATAATAACCCGAATTTGAAAGTTAATGATGACGGTCAGGCCTCTTCTACAAATACAAACCCAATTACAGATTTTGGAAAGACTTATTTGAAAGGTTATCGTTTATCCGGTATGCCACAGCAAGCATACTCTTTGGGTCTTGAATACAGAGATCCTAAATTTTGGTGGATTGGAGCTAATGCCAACTACTTAGCGGATAGCTATATCGATATCTCAAGCATTATGAGAACAGATAATTTCACTATCAACAAAGAAACAGGTGTTGCTTACGATGGTTTGACAGAAGATGTTGCCAGACAAGTTTTGAAACAAGAAAAATTCGATCCGGTTACTTTAGTTAATTTAGTTGGAGGTAAATCATGGAAAGTAGGGAATGATACTTTTGGGTTCTTTGCTAGTGTAAATAACGTCTTTGATGTTAAATATAAAACAGGAGGGTTTGAGCAATCCAGAAAAGCAACTTATCCAGATTTTCAAGCCGATAATGCTAATGGAACACCATCATTTGGACCTAAGTATTTTTACGGATACGGAAGAACATACTTTGTTAATTTATACATTAACTTTTAAAAAAATTGTATTATGAAAAATAAGTTTAAAACAGGGATCTTATTTGCGCTATTCGTAACTTTGCTTACAAGCTGTTCAAAAGATACCGATTTGCCTAGTCTGAGAGTTCCTTTCTTTAAGGAAGATTTTCAGCAAGTTACTAACAACACTAATCTTGATATCACAGGATGGACTAATTTTGCTGAAAGTGGAACTTGGTTATGGAGAGAAAAAACTTTTTATGATAGTGCCACCAAGACAACTAATGGATATGCAGAGTTCAGCGCTTTTAATTCAAATGCGGCTGTTAACAAAGTTTGGTTAGTTTCTCCAGCAATAAATATGGATCAATATGAGAACGACAAGCTTTTATTTAGTGTTGCACAACACCACTTAGATGTTGATTCTCCAGGAAATTCCCTTGAAGTATTTATATCAACGGATTATGATGGTACTAATGTATTAGCAGCAACGTGGAAACCAATTCCGGCTAATATTCCCAAAAAGGCTGATGCTTGGTATAAATTTTTTAAGACAACGGTTGATCTCTCATCATATAAAGGAGACATTTATGTTGCTTTCAAATTTACCGGTTCAGGGACAGATACCACTCTAGATGGCGCTTTCCAAATCGACAATTTCTATGTTTATGATGATAAATAATATAAAGCTATGAAAAAAATAACAATCATTTTAAGTGCAGTTGTTTTAACAACTTTAGGAGGCTGTGTTAACAGTGATTCCTATGGCACACCTGATTTGAGTGCTGACTGCTCAAACTTGACCAAAACTAAAGAAGTTGTTGATATTACTTCAGTTTCAACTTCAGCTTATGCTGAGTATACAGATAACGATATCATTGAAGCATATGTTACTTCAAGTGATGAAGGAGGAAATTTTTACAAATCAATTTCTTTCGTGTCAGTTGATGGACAACAAGGATTTAGTATGCCAATAGACGATTATAATTTATATACTAAGTTTCCTCCAGGAAGTAAAGTATTTGTTAAATTGAAAGATCGTTATTATGTTAAGCAATACGGATCAACTGTTATAGGGTCTCTTTATAACAATGAAACTCCTGATGATCCAACTGATGATGCAGTAGGAAGAATATCCATTGTTGCATACAAAAATGTATTGAACAAATCATGTTTGAGTGTGAATGAAGACCAACTGGTAAATCATGTTACTGTAGCTCAGGCAAAATCTGATGCGTATTTGAATAAACTAATCGAATTTGATGTGGCAGAATTCACAGAAGCTTCTTTAGGTAAAACTTTCTTTGACGAGAGTTTAAATAATTTAGGGAGTGCTACTAATCATATGATAAGAGATCTTAACGGTGACGAAGTGATTTTAAGAGCTAGTAAATATGCTGTGTTTGCATCAGAGTCGGTTCCAACAGGAAGTGGAAGGATTCGTGGCGTTATGACTAAGTATAATAATGATTATCAATTCATGATTAGAACGTTGAATGATGTAGACTTGCCAAATCCAAGATTTAAACCATTATTGAATGAATCTTTTTCATCTCTAACTTCATTTTCTACCTGGACAGCATTTAGTGTTACAGGTGCACAAGTATGGACTTATTCACCTACATTCGGAAATCCGGGCGGAATGGCAAAAATGACAGGTTTCGCAACTTCTAATTTTGCTAACGAGGATTGGTTAATTTCTCCGGAACAAGATTTAAGTTCGTTAACTGGAGCTAAACTTACATTTGATAATGCTTATAAATTTGCCGGTAATCCTATCCAAGTATACATTTCCAATAATTACTCGGGATCAGGAAGTCCAAATGCGTCTGGAGTAACTTGGACTCAATTAACTGGTTTTGCTTTATCTTCAGGAAATTATGTCTACGTTAGTTCAGGGGATATTGATATTAGTGCTTTTACAGGTCCTGGAAATCAAAAAGTTTTTGTTGCATTTAAATATACATCAACAACCTCTGCAGCTTCTACTTGGGAAATTGACAATGTGAAAATTTCAGCCAATTAATTCAGATGTAGTAAAATATAATGCAAAAGAGCCCCGAATTTTCGGGGCTCTTTTTTTACATAACAAATTTATTTAATTACTATTTTTAGAGCTTCAAATTAATTATTCAAAAACTATGAAGAAATTACTTTTCATATTCGTCAGTACTATGAGTTTAACAACATCTGCACAAAAAGTTCTCTCTCCCGAAACCTTGTGGTCAATCAATCGCGTTACAGCTTTAGGAATTTCCAAGGACGGAAAATCAATTGTCTACAAAGTGGCTACACCATCTGTCAATGACAATAAATTGAACTCCAAATTCTACACTGTGCCGTTAACAGGAGGTAATCCAACCGAGGTAAAGGAAACTAAAGATTTGCTGAAAGATAAAAATGTTTCACCTGATGGCAAATACATACTCTCTACTCAGGAAGTAAAAACGGAGAACGTTTTGGGAAAAGACATTTATGCCGATTTGCAGAAATCCGATGCCCAAATCTATGACGGACTTGACTACCGCCATTGGGATACGTGGAATAATGGTACACACAACCATGTTTTTTATGCCGAAAACAAAGACAAAGCCGTTCCGGTAGACATCATGAAAGATGAACCGTATGATAGTCCGCAAAAACCTTTTGGAGGGGATGAGGATTACATTTGGTCACCAAACGGAAAAAGCATCATTTATGTTTCCAAAAAGAAATTCGGTACGGCTTATGCCATTTCAACCAATACCGATTTGTATGAATACAATCTGGAAACCAAAACTACCAAAAATCTCACCGAAAGAAATTTAGGTTATGATACCAATCCAACTTTCTCACCTAATGGCGATTTGACTTGGTTGCAAATGAAACGGGATGGTTATGAAGCTGACAAAAACGATATCATTGTGCGTTTTAAAGGAATCGACATCAACCTTACGGCTGCTTGGGATGGCTCTGTAGAGAGTTTTAAATGGGCGCCTGACGGAAAAAAAGTTTATTTCCTGGCGGCTGTAGATGGTACTCAACAGTTGTTCGAGGTGAATTTCCCGGGTTTAACTAAAATTGCTGTGACGGTCAGACAAGTGACTTTGGGTGATTTTGACGTGCACGACATAGTGGATGTTTCTCGAGAAAATTTCATCCTGACGCGTACAGATATGAATCATGCTCTGGAGATTTATTCGTACAACACCAAAAACAAAACTTGGCAACAGTTGACAAAAACCAATGAAAGCATATACAATCAATTGGCTTTGCCAAAATACGAAAGACGTTATGTAACTACTACTGACGGTAAAAAGATGTTGGTGTGGGTCATCTTGCCTCCAAATTTTGACAAAACTAAAAAATACCCGACTTTGTTATACTGTCAGGGCGGACCTCAATCTCCATTGACTCAAAGTTATTCTTTCCGCTGGAACTTTTCTTTGATGGCTTCGCAAGGTTATGTAATTGTTGCGCCAAACCGACGTGGTATGTACGGACATGGTCAGGAATGGAATGAGCAAATTTCTAAAGATTGGGGCGGACAGGTAATGAAAGATTACTTGTCGGCAATTGATGATGTAGCGAAAGAAAGTTATGTTGATAAAGCTCGTTTAGGGTGCATTGGAGCTAGTTATGGAGGGTATTCGGTATACTTCCTTGCCGGAATTCATAATAATCGCTTTAAAAGCTTTATTGCACACGATGGAGTGTTCAATTTAGAAAGCATGTATGGTACTACGGAAGAAGTCTTCTTCAACAATTGGGATCATGGCGGACCTTATTGGGACAAAAATAACGCAGCGGCTCAAAAAACATTTAACGAGTTCAACCCCATCAAAATGGTAGATAAATGGAATACACCCATTTTAATCATTCAGGGCGGAATAGACTTCAGAGTGCCGATAGGACAAGCTCAGGAAGCATTTCAGGCAGCACAATTGCGAGGGATTAAAAGTCGTTTTCTGTATTTTCCGGAAGAAAACCATTGGGTGTTAAAACCACAAAATGCTTTGGTTTGGCAGCGTGAATTTTACAAATGGCTTAAGGAAACTTTATAAGCAATAAAAAACCCAACTTGAAAAAGTTGGGTTTTTTATTTATTGCGGATCTTTCATTTTAAAAGTTTCCATGAATTTTGTGGTATAATTTCCGGCTACGTAATCCGGTTCGTCCATTAACTGACGGTGGAACGGAATGGTAGTTTTTACACCTTCAATATAAAACTCATCCAAAGCGCGTTTCATTTTGTTGATTGCTTCTTCTCTGGTTTGCGCAGTAGTAATCAACTTCGCAATCATTGAGTCGTAATTAGGCGGAATAGTATATCCGGCATAAACGTGAGTGTCTAAACGAACTCCGTGACCTCCCGGCGCATGTAAAACGGTAATTTTACCCGGAGAAGGGCGGAAGTCATTATAAGGATCTTCGGCGTTGATACGGCATTCTATAGAGTGCAATTGCGGTAAATAGTTTTTACCCGAAATCGGCACACCGGCAGCTACTAATATCTGCTCACGGATCAAATCATAATCGATTACCTGCTCCGTAATTGGGTGCTCCACCTGAATACGGGTATTCATTTCCATGAAATAGAAATTTCTGTGCTTGTCCACCAAGAACTCAACTGTTCCGGCGCCTTCGTACTTAATGAATTCAGCCGCTTTAACGGCAGCTTCTCCCATTTTTTGACGCAATTCATCCGTCATGAAAGGCGAAGGAGTTTCTTCTGTTAATTTTTGGTGACGACGTTGTACCGAACAATCTCTTTCTGATAAGTGACAGGCTTTTCCATAGGAATCTCCAACCACTTGAATTTCAATATGACGAGGTTCTTCGATTAATTTTTCCATATACATACCGTCATTTCCAAAAGCGGCAGCCGCCTCCTGACGGGCACTTTCCCAAGCTTTTTCAAGCTCTTCTTCTTTCCAGATGGCGCGCATTCCTTTACCACCACCACCGGCAGTAGCTTTCATCATCACAGGGTAACCAATTTCTTTGGCTACTTTTTTAGCTTGCGCAAAATCTTCTAAAATACCTTCAGAACCCGGAACACAAGGGACTCCGGCCTCTTTCATGGTAGCCTTGGCCGTAGCTTTATCTCCCATCTTATCAATCATCTCCGGAGAAGCACCAATAAATTTGATACCATGCTCCTGACATATCTTGGAAAATTTAGCATTTTCAGAAAGGAAGCCGTAACCAGGGTGAATCGCATCTGCATTGGTGATTTCTGCAGCGGCAATGATATTCGGCATTTTTAAATAAGACAAATTGCTGGGCGGCGGACCAATACAAACAGCTTCGTCAGCAAACTTCACATGTAAACTCTCGGCATCAGCTGTAGAATAAACAGCCACAGTCTTGATGCCCATCTCACGACAGGTTCTGATAACGCGAAGCGCGATTTCGCCTCGGTTGGCAATTAATATTTTTTTAAACATCTTTTTAAATTAGATAGTTAGACAATTGGATTGTTGGATTTTTAGATTGTTTCGCTTATCGATTGGAAACATGTGATTATTAGAAAAACTAATAATCTGAAAATCTAATAATCTAATAATCTAAATTATGATGGATCAACTAAGAATAAAGGTTGGTCGAATTCAACCGGTGACATATCATCAACCAAAATCTTAACGATTTTTCCTGAAACTTCAGCTTCAATTTCGTTGAACAACTTCATTGCCTCAACCACACAAAGTACATCTCCTTTACCAATCGTACTGCCAACTTCCACAAATGGAGCTTTGTCTGGAGACGGTTTGCGGTAGAATGTACCAATCATTGGCGATTTTATAGTGATATATTTTGAATTGTCATCAGCGGCAGGAGTAGCAGGAGCAGCAGGTGCTTGTGCAACAGGAGCAGCGGCAACAGGAGCAGCTATGGCTTGTTGCATAGGCGCTTGTTGTACATAAGTGATTTCAGGGGTATTTCCTTCTAAAGTAGTTCTGATTGTGATTTTTACATCACCTGTTTCCAATTTTACTTCAGCAACTCCTGAATTGGATACAAATTTGATCAGGTTTTGAATTTCTTTTAAATCCATGATTTATTGGTTTTAGAATTAGTTTTACTGTTTGTTATAAGCCCATTTCAGGTAGATAGAACCCCAAGTGAATCCTCCTCCAAAAGCGGCAAAAATTAAATTATCTCCTTTTTTAAGTTGGTTCTCAAAATCACTCAACAACAAAGGAAGTGTTGCTGAAGTTGTATTTCCGTAACGGTGAATGTTAACCAACACTTTTGATTCGTCTAATCCCATACGATTAGCGGTAGCATCAATGATTCTTTTGTTAGCCTGATGAGCTACTAACCAATTGATGTCGTCTTTGGTTAAGTTATTGCGTTCCATAATTTTTTCACTGACATCAGCCATGCCGGAAACAGCGTATTTGAATACGGTTTTACCATCCTGAAAAACATAGTGCTGTCTGTTTTGAACAGTTTCCATTGACGGTGGGAGGATAGATCCGCCGGCATCAATTTTAAGGTATTCTCTACCAATGCCATCGCTTCTCAAGTACTCATCCTGCAATCCGAGACCTTCATAATTAGGTTCAAACAATACGGCTCCGGCACCATCTCCGAAAATGATACAAGTGGCTCTGTCTGTATAATCAATGATGGACGACATTTTATCAGCTCCGATTAACAATACTTTTTTGTAACGACCTGATTGTATGTATGCAGCGGCATTAGACATGCCGTATAGAAAACTTGAGCAAGCTGCTTGTAAATCATAGGCAAAAGCATTAACAGCTCCTATTTGACTGGCTACATATACACCGGTAGAGGCAACGGGCATATCGGCAGTAGTAGTGGCCATGATTACCAAGTCTATTTCAGCGGGATTGATATTGGCTTTAGAAATTAAATCCTGAGCGGCTTTGATTGCCATGAATGAAGTGCCTTTTCCTTTTTCTTTTAAAAGTCTTCTTTCTTTGATTCCGGTGCGAGTGGTAATCCATTCGTCATTGGTATCAACCATTGTTTCCAGTACTTGATTTGAGAGTACAAATTCCGGAACATAAGCTCCAACTGCGGTAATTGCGGCTGTTATTGTAGTCATAAAAATGGTATTTTTCCTGTCGATTTTTTGAAATCGAAAAGTTGTGGAAATTACAAAAAAAAATTATACCGAGGGTATTTAGAAATGGATATTTCTTAAAATTAAGTAAAACAAAAAACTCCCATAGACTGGGAGTTTGTTTTGTAAAAAAAACTTAATTAAGCAACAGCTACTGATTTATCAATAACTACCTGACCTCTGTAATACATTTTACCTTCATGCCAATAAGCTCTGTGGTATAAATGTGCTTCACCTGTTACCGGGCAAGTTGCGATTTGAGCAACAGTTGCTTTATAGTGAGTTCTTCTTTTATCTCTTCTTGTTTTCGAGGTTTTTCTCTTAGGATGTGCCATTGTACTATATTATTTATCCGTTAATAGTTGTTTTAATTTGTCCCAACGCGGGTCAATATCATCTTCTTTTTTTGCTTCTTCTTTTACTTCTTTAACCTGTAATTCATTTAGTTTTTGTAATGCTTCGGTTTGCAGTGTTCCGTCTTTCACTCCGGGATGTATCCTTTTTTGAGGAATAGACAATACGATCATTTCGTATATGTACTGCGACAAGTCTATCTGATGTTCGCCATGTGGCAATATCAACAATTCGTCATTGTCATTATTGAATTCGTCACCAAACTGTACGACCAACTTAATTTTGCCTTTGATAGGCAAATCAAATGGTTCTCCGGTTAGGTCACACGGAACGTTAACGGTTCCTTTGTGTTTGAAATTGATTTCCAGCATGGTAGTTTTTTTTTCTAAAACTACATCTACTGTTACATCACAACTTTCGAATTCATCAAAACTAAATTCGTCAAAGAACTTTTTGTTTATTTTAAACTCAAACTGATGCTTTCCTAATTTTAACCCTATAAAAGGAATTAAATATTCATTTGTACTTTTCATCTAAACAACAATTTGACCCGACATTTCGGGAGTGCAAAGATATAAAATTATTGTAATTCCAATAACCTTATGAACATTTTTTTGTTTATAACTGTTTTTCCTTTGTTTTCAGCGGATTTTTGCTGATTTCCAGGTATTCATTTCGCGAGTTGTAGATGTCAATTGCTGTATAAACCGCTTCTTTAAACGAATTGTAATCCGCAATTCCTTTTCCGGCGATTTCATAGGCGGTTCCGTGATCCGGAGAAGTTCTTATTTTATTCAGGCCTGCAGTGTAGTTTACACCATTGCCAAAAGACAAAGTTTTAAACGGAATCAAACCTTGGTCGTGATAAGTAGCAATAACAGCGTCGTATTTTTCATATTGATTGCTTCCAAAAAAACCATCGGCGGCATAAGGGCCAAAGACTAAAGTGCCTTTTTCAAACAGTTTTTTCAAAGTTGGTCTCAAAATTTCATCGTCTTCCTTGCCGATTACGCCGTTATCTCCAGCGTGTGGATTCAAAGCCAAAACAGCAATTTTAGGTTTGTTGATGCCAAAATCCTGAATCAAGGTTTTTTTGACGGTTTCTATTTTTTGGGTAATCAGTTTTTCAGTAAGATGTTTGGCTACTTCATTTACCGGAATATGGTCTGTCAGTAAACCTACTCTTAAGTTGTCCTGAACCATTAACATCAAGGCATTGCCTTCCAGTTCTTGGTTTAAATAATCGGTATGCCCAGGGAACTTGAATTCTTCTGATTGAATATTGTATTTGTTGATGGGTGCGGTAACCAACACATCAACCTGATTTTCTTTTAAGGCTTTTGTAGCGGCAACAAATGATTTGATGGCGTATTTTCCAACATTTTCATCGGCTGTGCCAAAATTAAGATCAACTCCTTCGCGCCAAATGTTTAATACATTTATTTTTCCGATTACCAATTGGTCTAATTTGTCTATACCGTGCAAAGGAGCGGTTAGTGCTAACGTTTTTTTGATGAAAGACAACACTTTTACATTGGCAAAAATAACAGGCGTACAAAGTTCCAGCATTCTGGAGTCTTCGAAGGTCTTAAGGATTACTTCGCTTCCAATACCGTTCAAATCTCCGATTGAAATTCCAACGATTATATTTTCTGCTTTTTTCATAAGAAGGACAAGTTATTTATTGCTAATTTTGAAGTGCAAATTTAGTAAAATAAAACTACAATGTTTACAGGAATAATCGAAACCCTCGGAATTATAAAACAGCTTCAAAAAGACAACGATAATTTACATATAACTATTTCTTCGTCTCTAGCTCATGAGTTGAAAATTGACCAAAGTGTGGCCCATAACGGAGTTTGTCTGACCGTTGTTGCCTTGAATAATGATGAATATACGGTAACAGCTATCCGGGAAACTATTGAAAAAACAAATCTGGGTGAATGGAAAGCCGGAGATTTAATCAATTTGGAGCGCGCCATGAAGCTGGGTGACCGGCTAGATGGACACATTGTTCAAGGACATGTGGATCAAACAGGGATTTGTAAATCGATAGAAGAGGCCAACGGCAGTTGGTATTATACTTTTGAATACGACAGCCAATTCAGTAACATCACTATTGAAAAAGGATCAATAACGGTAAACGGGGTGAGTTTGACTGTGGTGAATTCAAAAGCTAATGAGTTTAGCGTGGCAATTATTCCGTATACTCATGAACATACCAATTTCAAAACGTTTTTAGTTGGAACGAAAGTAAATCTTGAATTTGATGTTGTAGGAAAATACGTAGCGAGATTGCACGCTTTAAGAAGCTGAAAAAGTGATGGTTTATAAAATAAAAAAGCTACCTATTCAACGGGTAGCTTTTTTTTATTTAATTGAACAATTTTGTAAAATCCGTATGTAAGAGAAATCAACGCCAAAAAAGCTATTCCTCCATCCAAAGGTGTTCCCGGTGGTGGTGGTGGTGTCGAAGGAGGCGGTGGTCCAGGTGCAGCAAATAGGGGGCTTGCCGACAAGAATAGCACTACCAGAATAAGTATAATTTTATTCGGGACAATTTTCATAGTGCGTAAAAGTAAAAAAAAAATCTAATCTCCAAAATAATTGTTTTCTAAATTCAATAAATTAATAAAAATTTAAAGTATTGTTTGTGTTGATTTTGAAAATGCTGCTAATTCCTCAATCAGTATAAAGATGCCAATCACATAATTCGTCAACTTTTTTCTGTGTTTTGGTCTAGCCTAACTTTTTTAAATAATAAAGACCTCTAAATTAGAGGTCTTTATCTTGTGGTCCCACTTGGGCTCGAACCAAGGACCACCTGATTATGAGTCAGGTGCTCTAACCAACTGAGCTATAGGACCAGTTAGCAGGCTGCAATATTACTACTAATTTTTTTTCGTTGCAACTATTTTTATAGTATTTCTTGGCAAAGTTCAATCAAAACTCCGTTGGTTCCTTTGGGATGTAAAAAAGCGACCAGTTTATTATCGGCTCCTTTTTTGGGTGTTTCGTTCAGAATGGTAAATCCTTCTTTTTTCAAACGTTCTATTTCCGAAACAATATCGGCTACATCAAAAGCGATGTGGTGAATTCCCTCTCCTTTCTTTTCCAAAAACTTAGCTATCGGACTTTCAGGATTGGTGGCTTCCAACAGCTCTATTTTGTTGGGACCGTTCATAAAGAAAGAGGTTCTCACGCCTTCGCTGGCTACTTCTTCCTGTTTGTATGGCGGGTTGCCGAAGAGTTTTTCGAAAAGTAAATTGGAGGTCTCTAAATTAGCTACTGCTATTCCTATGTGTTCTATTTTTCTCATTTTATTGATGCTAGATGTCTCAATTTAGGAGCGCTAAGTTAATTAAAAAACCAACACTGTGCTTTTCAAAAACATAACCACTTAGCAGTCTGGTTGCTCAGTGACTTAAAAAAGCGTATTTTTGCGGCATGGAAACGAACAGACAGAAAAAAATAGGCAGTGTATTGCAAAAGGATTTAGTGGATATCCTACAAGGAGAAGTGCGTAAAAACGGAATTACCAATTTAGTGATTTCGGTTTCTAAAGTAAGTGTAACTACTGATTTGTCGATTGCCAAAGTATATTTGAGTGTTTTTCCACAAGACAAAGCGGCTGAATTGCTCGAGGCTGTAAAAACAAATGCACCTCTTATCAAGCATGACTTGGCTCAACGAGTAAAACTGCAATTGCGCAAAGTGCCAAATTTGGTTTTCTATATTGATGATTCATTAGACTATATTGAAAAAATTGACAATGCCCTGGCAGGAAAAGAAAACCCGATTGAAAACCGCGACCTTTTAGATAAACGCAAGAAATTTTAAATTGAATTTTCCGCTTTACATAGCCAAACGCTACCTTTTTAGTAAAAGCAACAACAATGCTATTAATATTATAACAGGTATTGCTGCGGTGGGTATTGTTGTGGGTGCTATGGCTTTGTTTGTGGTGCTGTCGGTGTTTAGCGGTTTGCGCGATTTTAGTTTGTCATTCTCCAACGATTTTGATCCGGATTTGAAAGTCAATCCCACTACCGGGAAATATTTTTTTATTACACCACAACAGGAAAAAGAAATTTCGGCAATTGAAGAGATAGCTTCATATAGTAAAGTAGCCGAAGAACGGGTGCTTTTCTTTTTTAAAGGAAAGGAGATGGTGACCTACTTAAAAGGAGTTGATGCCAATTTTACCCGGACCAATATTCTTGCCAAAAACAATATTTTTAACGGACAATGGTTGAAACCGGGAACTTATCAGGTTGTGGTAGGTTACGGCATCAGCGATAAACTATCACTCGGATTGTTTGATTTTAATAATCCGTTTGAAGTGTATGTGCCCCGAAAAGGGAAGGGAGTCATCCAAAGCGAAGAAGAAGCATTCATCAAAACCAATCTGATTCCGGTTGGGATTTATGCCGTAAGTGAAGACTTAGACAGTAAGTATGTGTTTTGCGATTTGGCTTTGGCACAGGAATTATTAGAGTTGAAACCCAATCAAATCTCGGGTCTGGAAATCAAAGAGAAACCTAATGCTGATGAGGCCGTTATTGTTGAAAAACTGATTGCGATTTTTAAAAATAAAGTCACCATAAAGAACAGAGCTCAACAAAACGCTACACTTTACAAAATGCTCAATACCGAAAATATAGCCGTGTATTTGATTTTTACTTTAGTGATTATTATCGCTCTTTTCAATCTAATTGGTGCTTTAATCATGATGATATTAGATAAAAAAAGCAATCTGAAAACCCTTTTTAACTTAGGTTCCGAAATCAAAGACTTAAAGAAAATTTTTCTGCTTCAGGGCAGTTTGCTGAGTGTTTTGGGCGGAATCGCGGGGTTGTTTTTGGGGATAATCATAGTCGTGATTCAACAACAGTTTAAATTGGTTATGATTACCGATACGTTAGCTTATCCGGTGGTTTTCAGTATTCAGAATGTGCTGATTGTATTTGCTACCATAGTCCTGTTGGGAATAATTTCCAGTTGGATTGCCAGCAGCCGTGTAAGCCAAAAACTATTGGATTAAGCAAACTGATAATTGGCGTAAGCATCGCGAATTTCCTCGAAAATCTGCAATAAAGCATTGTGATCATCGGTAGTTACCAAACGTTGTTTAAAATCTTTAAAACCGTGAATGCCTTTGAAATAATTGGTGTAATGACGGCGCATTTCTACAATGCCTAATCGTTCACCTTTCCATTCCATTGACCAAATCAAATGATTCCGGGCGGCTTCGATGCGGTCTTTCATGCTGGGTTGCGGCAAGTGTTCTCCGGTCTTGAAGTAATGTTTGATTTCGTTAAAAATCCAAGGATAGCCAATAGCCGCACGACCAATCATCATACCGTCTAAGCCGAATTTGTTTTTGTATTCCAATGCTTTTTCGGGCGAATCGATATCGCCGTTACCGAAAATAGGCATTGTGATTCTTGGATTGTTTTTTACTCGGGCAATATGTGACCAATCGGAGTGACCTTTGTACATCTGTGCTCTGGTGCGAGCGTGAATGGTTAAAGCCTGTACGCCAACATCCTGCAATCTTTCCGCTACTTCATCAATGTTAATGGAATTTTCATCCCAACCCAAACGCGTTTTTACGGTTACCGGCAAATTGGTTCCTTTGATGACGGCTTTGGTTAAGCGAACCATCAAATCCACATCCTTCAACACGCCGGCTCCGGCACCTTTACAAACCACTTTTTTTACCGGACAGCCAAAATTAATGTCGACCAAATCAGGTTGTACTGTATCAACAATTTTAGCTGACATTTCCATAGCTTCCTCATCACCACCGAAAATTTGAATGCCGACAGGTCTTTCATAATCGAAAATATCCAGCTTTTGACGACTTTTAATCGCATCGCGAATCAGTCCTTCTGAGGAGATGAATTCCGAATACATTAAGTCGGCTCCGTGGAGTTTACACAAGCGGCGAAAAGGCGGATCACTCACGTCCTCCATGGGTGCGAGAAGTAGTGGGAAATCAGGTAATTGGATGTTGCCTATTTTGGGCATGATTGCATTTTTTTTGCAAAAATACGGTTTTTTTTAAACCTGAAGGGTTTTCAAAACGCGTCGGGTTTAAAATCCAAAACTTTGACCTATATTTGCGGATTAAATGCGTGAAGGATGGGAGCAAGTACCGTGTACTGCGGACAGCCTGGCCCGAAGGGACACGCCCCAATTAAATTGACAAAGAACGAAGATGAAGCATATTAGAAATTTTTGCATTATTGCCCACATTGACCACGGAAAAAGTACGTTGGCGGACCGATTGTTGAGTGCCACCCAAACCGTTACGGCTCGAGAAGAGAAAGCGCAATTATTGGACAACATGGATTTGGAGCGTGAGCGTGGGATTACCATTAAAAGTCATGCCATTCAAATGGAGTACAAATACAAAGGTGAGGATTATATCCTGAACTTGATTGACACTCCGGGACACGTGGATTTTTCGTATGAAGTTTCCCGTTCGATTGCGGCTTGTGAAGGCGCGTTGTTGATTGTGGATGCGGCACAGAGCATTCAGGCACAAACTATTTCCAACTTGTACTTGGCTTTGGAAAATGATTTGGAGATTATTCCGGTGTTGAACAAAGTGGATTTACCGAGTGCCAATCCGGAGGAAGTGAGTGACGATATTATTGATTTGTTGGGATGTAAGTTAGAAGACATTATCCACGCCTCGGGGAAAACCGGTTTTGGAGTGGAAAATATTTTATCAGCCATCATTGAAAAAATCCCGGCACCGAAAGGCAGCAAGGAAGAGCCGTTGCAGGCACTGATTTTTGACTCGGTATACAATCCATTCCGCGGTATTGAAGTTATTTTCCGAGTGAAAAACGGGGAAATCAGAAAGGGGCAGAAAATTAAGTTCATGGCTACGGGCAATGAATATTTTGCTGATGAAGTGGGAACTTTGAAATTGAACCAAGTGCCGAAAGATGTGATTTCGACCGGAGATGTTGGGTATTTGATTTCGGGGATTAAGGAAGCCAAAGAAGTAAAGGTTGGAGATACGATTACCGATGCTAAAACACCAACCACCAATATGATTGTTGGTTTTGAGGATGTAAAACCAATGGTTTTTGCCGGAATCTATCCGGTAGATACGGAAGATTATGAAGATTTACGCGCTTCGATGGAGAAGTTGCAATTGAATGATGCTTCCTTGGTGTTTGCACCCGAAAGTTCTGCTGCTTTAGGATTTGGGTTCCGTTGCGGATTCTTGGGGATGTTGCACTTGGAGATTATTCAGGAGCGTTTGGAGCGTGAGTTTGATATGACGGTGATTACTACAGTTCCGAACGTTTCGTATTTGGCGTATACCAAAAAAGAACCGGATACACCGATTGTGGTAAATAACCCGTCGGATTTACCTGAACCTTCTAAATTAGACCGAGTAGAAGAGCCGTTTATCAAGGCTACTATCATTACCAAAGCTGATTTTGTGGGGAATGTCATGAGTTTGTGTATCGAAAAACGCGGAATTATTACCAATCAAACCTACTTGACTACCGAGCGTGTGGAATTGAACTTTGACATGCCGTTAGCAGAAATTGTATTTGATTTTTACGACCGATTGAAAACGGTTTCCAAAGGATATGCTTCGTTTGACTACTCTCCGATAGGCATGAGAGCGTCTAAGTTGGTTAAATTGGATGTGTTGTTGAATGCCAATTCGGTGGATGCTTTATCCGCTTTGATACACGAAGATAACGCGTACAACATTGGTAAAAAGATGTGTGAAAAACTGCGCGAGTTAATCCCGAGACAACAGTTTGATATTCCGATTCAGGCCGCTATCGGGGCTAAAATCATTGCTCGTGAAACCATTAAAGCGTTGCGTAAAGACGTTACGGCCAAATGTTACGGTGGAGATATTTCTCGTAAACGTAAACTCTTGGAAAAACAGAAAAAAGGGAAAAAGAGAATGCGTCAGGTAGGAAACGTAGAGATTCCGCAGGAAGCATTTATGGCGGTATTGAAGTTGAATGATTAAAAAGTAAGTATTAAGACTTAAGTAACAAGTATTAAGATATTGAAGCCCGGAGACGAAAGTTGTCGGGCTTTTTTATTGGAATAAACCTTAGAACCTTAGTATCTTTGTCCTTTAGAACCACATAAAGATGTTAGAAGATAAAACTCCGCAACGTACTTCCCTGTCACAATTGGGCGAATTTGGCTTAATTGCTCATTTGACTAAAAATTTTGATATCAAACAGCCATCGACGATAAAAAGTATAGGAGATGATGCTGCGGTACTCGATTTTAAAGATAAAAAAGCAGTAGTTTCTACTGATTTACTGGTGGAGGGAGTACATTTTGATTTGTCTTATATGCCCCTGAAGCATTTGGGCTACAAAGCGGTTGTGGTAAATATTTCCGATATCTGCGCCATGAATGCGAAACCTACTCAAATAACCGTTTCTGTGGCAGTTTCCAATCGTTTTCCTTTGGAAGCTCTGGAAGAGTTGTTTGAAGGAATTGCTTTGGCTGCTAAGGTTTACAATGTTGATGTTATTGGCGGTGACACTACTTCTTCGCAAAAAGGATTGATTATTTCAATAACTGCCATTGGAGAAGCGACCGCAGAAGAACTTGTGTACCGTGATGGAGCTAATAAAGGCGATTTATTGGTAGTAACCGGAGATTTGGGTTCGGCTTATATGGGATTGCAGGTTTTAGAGCGTGAAAAGCAAGTATTTCAGGTAAATCCTAATAATCAGCCTGATTTGGATGCTTATACTTACATAATTGAGCGCCAATTAAAGCCGGAAGCCCGTCATGATATTAAAATTTTATTGGAAAAGCTGGAAGTGAAACCTACTTCTATGATTGATATTTCTGATGGATTGTCTTCAGAAATCTTACACATTTGTAAACAAAGTAAAGTAGGATGTAATTTGTATGAAGAAAAGATTCCGGTAGATCCTGAATTTATAAGCGTTTGCGAAGAATTCAACATCGATTCAACCACAGTAGCCATCAACGGAGGAGAGGATTATGAATTGTTGTTTACGATTGCTTTAGACGATTATGACAAAATAAAAGGCAATCCGAATTTTACAGTTGTTGGTCATTTGACGCAGGAAAGTGAGGGAGTTCATTTGATTACCAGAGCCAATACCAAAATTCCTTTGAAAGCCCGTGGCTGGGATGCTATGGAGGCTTAAAAAAAGCGATACCGAAGTATCGCTTTTCCCCCTAAGTCTTGTAAATTAAGCTGTAGTTTTAAGAATACTACCTCTTTTGGAATCTACAAATACTAACCCTGAAATCATTCAGCTAAGTTAATCATTGTAGGTAAGGAGGTAATTACGGTTTCCCGCATATTTCGTTACGGTTTCCCGTAAAATCGTTAAATGACACCTTTGTTTTTGGCTTCATTGATTAAATCAACGTCGTTTCCGCCTTTTACTTCCAGTATTTCTCTGATGTTGAGTTTTCTTTTTTCAATCGCGCTTAATGAAAGCGGAATGTATTGAGGCAAATCTTTCGTTTTTACTCCTTTTGACAGATGAAATAGAATTTGTTTGTCAAAAACATCCAACTCAATGTTGTTGTATTGAGCCTGTCCAACCAATTTGATAACCGTTTGACTGTAGTAGCTTTCGTTTTTGATGATTTTATCAAAAGCGAAGAGTAATTCGTCAAAGGTTAAGTCGTTTTTGATGATTAATCCGCTGGGATTAATGTTTTTGATGATGTTGTTTATTTTAAGTAATTCGGTGTGCATGGTCAACAGAATTACTTTGCAATTAGGCATTTCAGTTTTGATGAGCATGGCAAGATCTTCTCCGGAATAAATACCCTTTTCGGCATACTCAGGCATGCTGATGTCAAAGAAGGCAATGTCGAATTTTTTGGATGGGTCTACTATATTTTCATAGCCACTTTTGCAGTTGTTAGCTTGCGTTATTACAAATTCATATCCTTGTTGGCTGTATTTGTTGATGGCATTTTTGTAGGCCTCGATGATGAACGGGTGATCGTCTACTATTAAAATATTGATTGGGCTTGTCATGCTTGTTCTGTAATTGGTTGTTGTTTTGTTTCTATAGGTAAGGTAATGACTATTTTTGTTCCGTGATCTTTTTTAGAGGTGATGTCAATAATTCCCTGACAGTCATTTGTTCTCGATATCATGTTTTGCATACCGATACCTTTGCTTTTTCGGTTGACATCAAATCCGACACCATCGTCTTGAATTTTCAAATATACATTTTCTTTATCGCCTTTTACTTCTACGGTTATAGTTTTAGCATTAGCGTATTTATTTATGTTTTGCAGTCCTTCTTGGAGTATGCGATACATATTAATCTTGATGTTGTTACTTATTTTATCCCAGTCAACGCTGTTGTCTATGGTATAAATCAGATTGGCGTCGTGAGATGATTTTTGTTCTTCGAGTAAATTATGAACGATGGAAACAAAGTTATTAATTAATACTTGTTTTTCTCTGTTCAAATCATGTGAAATTTCACGAATGTCCTGCTCGATGGTTTTCAATTCGTTGAGTAGTTCAAATCTTTTTTTGATGGATTCTTCATCATTGTTGTAATTCAAACTGTCTAAATTCAGACGTAGTCCAAACATACGTCCGAGGACACCATCATGCAGATCCTGAGCCAGTCTTTTCTTCTCCTTATTGCGGCTTTCGTCTATAATGGCTTGTTGCGACATCATGAGGTTATAGATGTCTTCATTGGCTTTCTGCTGTGCTTGTTTGTACAATAGCTCCCGGGTTCGTGCTCGTTGAGCCCTAACTACAAACAATAAAACCACCACTATAAACGAAACTACAAAAATATAGAGGAGGTTTCTGTTTTTTTCTTCTAAGCTCGATTTCTCTTGAATGATTTCGTC
>CAYPSB010000003.1:61618-99333 GCA_964413435.1 uncultured Flavobacterium sp. | reverse complement strand
TACAACTAATAGTCAACCCAACGCCTGAGGCAGTAACACCAACGGATTACCATTTGTGTGATTACACGGGAGCTGTGGGTTATGAGCCGTTTAATTTAACGACTAAAATCCCTGAGATTTTGGGCAGTATTAATCCGGCATTGACCTCGGTAACGTTCTACACTTCACAGAGTGATGCTGAAAATGCTACGGGTGCGATAAGCAGTGTAACCAACTATATCAATACTACTGCCAACACCCAGACGTTGTATGTACGTGTGGAGACCATCGCTACGGGTTGTTACGATATCGTAACCTTGACCTTAGTGGTAGACCCACTACCGATAGTTCCACCGGTTAGTTTCCCTCAATACTCCTTGTGTGATGATAACAATCCGGGAGATTGTAAGGAAGTTTTTGACTTAGGGTCTAAAGTAGCCGATATTTTAAACGGTCAGACCGGTATGATAGTTACGTTCTATCCGAGTTTAACCGATGCACAGAACAACACTAACGCAATTAATACGTTATTGTACCAAAATGTACTGCCATGTGTTCAGACTTTGGGAATCCGTATTACTAATTCGGCCACGGGCTGTTATGTTATCTCTACGATGGATATCAGAGTTAATCCTTTACCAACGCCGGTTCCTCCGACTCAGCCATTGACGGTTTGTGATGGTGATCAGGACGGTATTACCTGTGGTATTGATTTGACCAGCTTAACGGCAGACATCCTTCAGGGAGCGAGTTATGATATTACCTACCATGAAACACAAACAGATGCCGAATTGGGAGGAACTACCATTCCGAACCCTGCCAACTACTGTAACATCAATAACTTTAACCAAACCATTTATGTAAGAGCAGAGGATTTGCTTACAGGTTGTGTTACGGTTATTCCGATTCAGTTGACGGTAAATCCTAGTCCTGTAAAACCGGTTGTGATTCCGGATTTGGAGACCTGTGATCAGGACAATAATCCGCAAAGCGGCAGCACTATAGTTGATTTAACCACGCGTACGGCAGGTGTGTTGGCCTTACAACCACTAGCGGCGAGCAATTATACGGTTACTTATTACACAAGTCAGACTTCGGCTGATGCCGGAACCCCTGCAATATTCAATGCCGCTACATATTTTGGTAGTAACGGACAGATAATCTGGGTAAGAATAGAGGATAACGTAACGGGATGTTATGCTTTGGGCTCTTTCCAATTAATCATCAACAAACCGTTGTTGTTAATTACCCCTCAACCGCTAAGCAAGTGTGATGATGATGCTAACCCGAATGACTTGCATTATACTTTTGATTTAACGGTAAAGGATACAGAGATCAATCAAAATACAGGTTACACGGTTACCTATTACCCAAGCCTTGCCGATGCACAGAACAACACCAATGTAATTACCACTCCGACAGCTTATATCAATACTCAACCGGCAGTACAGACTTTGGGTGTGGTTGTAACTACAGCAGCAGGCTGTAAAAGTATCACGACATTAGACATCAGAGTCTTACCGATACCTACACCGAAGAGTACCAATATTCCGGTATTGGCGGCTCAGTGTGAGAACGCTACGGGTAGTGGAGTGGCTCAGTTTGATTTGACCCAGAATCAGGCGTATATTGCCAATGGCGATACCAACGTTACTTTCCATTACTTCCCAACCCATGCTGATTTGGAAGCTAATACTAGTGAGATTCTAAATCCAACCACAGCTATAGTGGGAGACCCTTCTATAGCCGGTACAACCATCAATCAGGTTCAGTATGTTTATGTGGCAGTGACCAGTGCTTTCTCTACGGATTACACCGGTAGAAAATGTTACAAAGAAGTACAACAAGGCTTTATTGTTAATCCACTACCGGTAGTGAATACCATAGCCGATTATCAAATCTGTGAGGCCGACCCATCGGGTGTTAACGACGGAATTGAAGTATTTGACTTAACCAGTCAGAATGCCGCCTTGTTAGCAGGTAATCAAACCACCCCTTCATCAAACTATAGCGTATCGTTCTATGAAGATGCCGCTATGACGGTTTTAATACCAAACCCGGCAGCGTATACCAATACGTCTAACCCGCAAACAATTTATGTATCTGTCACTAACACTACTACCGGTTGTAAGAGTGATGGAGGCAGCTTTGTTATACTGGTTAATCCTAAACCGACCATTAATTACACTATGGCCGATATGAAAGTATGTGATGATGACGGGAATAACAACGGAACCAAATTGTATACGCAGAACCCAACGAGTCCACTAGGTAGTTTGGCAGGTTATGTATCAGACATTTTAGGACCTACACAAACCGCTCCGACGTATATCGTGGAGTTCTACAACAACCAGGCTGATGCCGAGGCGGGTAACTCCGGCAGTGCCCTGACTAATTTAGATACCTATGAGGTACAAACCGGTTTCTACTGGGTACGTGTTGAGAACACCCTAACGGGTTGTTATGCATTGGATTCGTTTGAAGTGATTGTTGAGAAACTGGCTGAGCCGGTTATTACCAGCAACACGGGCAGCAACATAGCTTGTGTTAGATGGAACACTACTACGGTGACCAACGATTTGATTTTGAACAGCGGTATTACAGCACCGGGCTATACCTTTATCTGGACGGCCAACAATGCGGTTTTACCGGGAGAGACTTCCTCAACATTGGCCGTAAACAGTATGGCTCTTACCGATACCCATGTGGTGTATACAGTACAGGCCGTTAGCTTATCGCCACAAGGATGTATATCAGACATTACGGCTTTATCTACCTTTGATGTAGTTAAATCAGGGCCTGCGGCTAATATCACCGCTACGGTGACCAATGCCTTTTCACAAAACCAAATCATCACCATTACCAATGACGGTTACGGGGTGTATGAATACAGTTTGGATGACGGTCCTAGACAAAGCAGTCCAATCTTTGAGAATGTATCCCAAGGTATGTCGCATACGGTTTATGTATGGGATGTAAGAGACCCTAACGGATATTCATGTGGTGTGGAGCAAATCAACGACATCCAAACAATTGATTACCCTCATTATTTTACACCGAATGGTGATGGGTATCACGATCATTGGAATATAAGCGGATTAGGTTTTCAGGGTAACGCAAAAATTTATATATTTGACCGCTATGGAAAACTACTTAAACAAATCAGCTCGAAAGGTGATGGTTGGGACGGAACTCTCAACGGTCAGTTGTTACCAGCCGATGATTACTGGTTTACAGTAGATTATTTTGAACAAGCAACAGCCAAACAATTTAAAGCCCATTTCTCATTAAAAAGATAGTTAAAATGAATTTTAAAAAATTTTATTTATTCGCAGTTCTAATAGTAGCTCAATTTTCATACTCACAAGAGGGGTTGCCGGTTTATTCCGATTATCTGTCTGATAATTACTATTTACTCCACCCTTCTATGGCGGGCGCGGCCAATTGTGCTAAGCTTAGACTTACTGCCAGACAACAATGGTTTGGTCAACAAGATGCTCCAGCATTGCAAACCATTAGTATGAACGGTGCGGTAGGGGAGCGTTCCGGAGCTGGAATTATTGTTTTTAATGATAAAAATGGTTATCACTCTCAAACCGGATTAAAATTAACCTATGCACACCATATTATGTTTTCTCGTGACAATGTTGATTTGAACCAATTGTCTTTTGGTATGAGTGCCGGTTTTGTGCAAAGTAATTTAGATGAAAGCACTTTTTATACTAACGATCCAACTTACGATCCTAATGTTTTTGGTTCTATCCAAAAGGCTTCTTACTTCAATGTTGATATCGGAGCTTCTTATAATTTCCTTGATTTTTATCTTCATTTTACAGTTAAAAATGCTCTTGCCAGTGACAGAAAGTTATACTCTGACAGAGAGCCTGTAAATTTAAGAAGAGCAATTCTTAGTGCGGGTTATACTTTTGGGGATCCTGATGCCATATTATGGGAACCATCGGTTATGTTCCAATTAGTGACACAAACACAAGAGAAAACGGTTGATTTAAATTTAAAAGCATACAAAGAATTGGAGTTCGGAAAGTTATGGGGAGGGCTGTCTTACAGAAGAAGTTTAGACGGTGCTCAGTATGTGGAAGGAAATTCGGTTGCTGATCAAAAGCTGCAGTACGTTACTCCGATACTTGGGGTTAATTTTAAAAATTACATGTTTGCCTACACCTATTCTTATTTGTTAGGAAATGTTAACTTTGATAAGGGTGGTTTTCATCAGATAACACTTGGTATTAATTTATTCTGTAAACCGGAAAAATACCACTGTAATTGTCCTGCTATTAATTAATTCAAATACTTGTCCCGATTTATCGGGACAATTTTTTTTTATGATACTAAAATCTGTAAACGGAAAGTCTCCGCAAATACCTGAGGATTGTTTTGTTGCCGAAAACGCAACGATTGTTGGTGATGTTGTTTTTGGCTCGCAATGCAGTGTGTGGTTTAACGCCGTTATTCGTGGGGATGTGCATTATATTAAAATAGGCAATAAAGTAAACATACAAGACGGTGCTGTTGTTCACTGTACTTATCAAAAGCATCCCACCGAGATAGGTAATAATGTTTCCATTGGTCACAACGCCATTGTTCACGGCTGTAAAGTACACGACAATGTATTGATTGGTATGGGAGCAATAGTCATGGATAATTGCGTTATCGAAAGCAACTCTATTGTTGCTGCGGGCTCTGTTGTTACTCAGAATACAGTTGTTGAATCGGGGAGTATTTATGCCGGGGTTCCTGCGCGAAAGGTTAAAACGATAGATCAATCTGATTTTGCCGGTGAGATTGCCCGGATTTCTGATAATTATGTAATGTATTCGGGTTGGTTTAAAGACGAATAAAAGAAGCCTTAAGTTTGAGATTAGCCCCGATGAGAGTGGCTACCGTGTAGCGCGTACAGCGGGTAAATGGTATAAACAGTTCCCGAGTGTTTGGCTCTTAAAAATCTTTTACGGTAACCGGGTATTTATGTTCTAAAATTTCACTCAGCACCTTTGGATTTGAGTTGGTATAAAACACCGTTTTTGCCAAATGGTTTTCGCTGTGCAGGCCTACTTTTTCCTGTAATACATTTTTGGTTTGTCGGGCAACGGCTTCTCCTGAATCGATGATTTTGATGTCTTTTGGCAGGATTTTTTTAATTTGCGGAATGAGATACGGATAGTGACTGCAACCCAATACCAAATAGTCGATATTAGCTGCTATCATGGGTTCGAGGTAGGTGTGGAGCAGTTTATCCATTTCGGGCGAATGCATGCCTCCATTTTCAATCAAAGGGACTAATCCGTGACCAATTTGTTCGATGATTTTGGTATCTTGAAATTTTTCTACAGTTTGATGAAAGAGTTCACTGTTTAAAGTGCCTTGTGTGGCTAAGATTCCGATGACGTGTTTTTGCGAATGAATAGCCGCCGGTTTTATGGCGGGTTCAATACCAATGAACGGAATGTCATATTTAGCACGCAGTTCTTTAATCGCATTTGTTGTGGCGGTATTGCAGGCGACTACTATAATTTTGCAATCCTGATTCAGCAAAAATTCGGTGTTTTTGATGCTGAGTTCGATGATTTCTTCTTTCGATTTTTGACCATAGGGCGCATTTTTACTGTCGGCTAAGTAAATGGTGTCTTCGTTGGGAAGCAATTCATGTATAGCAGACCAAATGGAGGTGCCTCCGATGCCTGAATCAAAAAGACCGATGGGATTGTTGTTTGTCATAAAACAAAAGTAAAAAAAAACTGCTCAAGTCGTTGAGCAGTTTTGTATGGTGTTTTTTTCAATAAGATTAGAATCCTAAATCTTTTTTAACATCAGCGGTTAAATCCGGACCGTCAGCTAAAAGTAAATCGGCTACATTCAATACGTATTGGTATCCTTTGGCTTTACCTACTTTAGCGATTGAAGCTTTGATTTTATCCATTAAAGGTTTTACTAAATCAGCTTCTTTCTTTTGTAATTCTTTTTGCGCATTGTCTCTGTAGTCAGTGATGCGTTTTACTAAATCCTGAACTTCAGTTTGACGGGTTTGGTTTACGGCATCAGTTACTGTTGAAGCTTCTTGGTCATATTTTTTAATTTTATTTTGATACTCTTCCGCCATTGTTTTGTATTCGGCGTCATAAGTAGCGCTTAATTTTTCTAATTGTTTTTGAGCATCCAACATCGCCGGCATTTTAGAAATTAACTCATTTACATCTACGTGTGCCGTTTTAGCCTGAGCATTGATGGTGTGGCTTGTTCCCAAAAGCAATACAGTAGCTATTAGTAATGATTTCAATCGTTTCATTGTTTTAAAAGTATTAATTAATTATTATTTTATTCTGTTTTTGGAGAACTGCTTTTTTCTTCTTTTGCTTTTTTGGCAGCCTCTCGGTCTTCAATTATTTTTTTTCGTCTTTCTTCGGCTGCTTTTTTTCTGTCTTCTAACAGTTTGGCTCTTGCCGCCGCTTTATCTTCTTTAGTGTTTTCTCCCGAGGTAGTTTCTCCGGTTTTTTTATCTTCAGAAGTTGTTGTTTTTTCTTCTGATGTTTTATCACTATCAGGAACCGTGCCAGTTTTTTTGGCTGCTTTCTCGTCAAGCAAAGCCTTTCTTTTAGCTTCTTGATCGGCTTTCTTTTGTTCGGCAGCCGCTTTTCTGTCAGCAATTAATTTTTCGCGAGCTGCTTTTTTTTCGTCCAAAGCCTTTCTGCGGGCTACTAGAGTTGGGTTTTCATCTTCAACATCTTCCTGATATTCTTTTTTCTCTTGCTCTTTGAGTTGTTTTTTACTCAGTTGCTCTCTTTTTTCAGCTCTTGTAATGGCTCTCACTACTTGGTCGCTGATGTCGTGTCTTTTGGCAGCAAATAGCATGGTTAAATCAGAAGATTTGTCAAATATGAAATCATATTTTCTTACTTCAGCAATATCCTGAACAGCCGTGAAAACCTGATCTTGAATTGGCTTCACCAATACCGCTTTTTGAGTAATCAAGTCGCCGTCAGGGCCAAATTTTTTCTGTTGAAAATCTAAAAGTTCGTCTTCCTGAAATTTAATTTCTTCTTCACGTTCGTCTATAAGTTCTTTGGTAAGTAAGGCTCTTTCCGTTTTTAAAGCATCTTTCAATTTTGCAATTTCAACTTTTTTAGCTTCAATATCCTGCTTCCACTTTTGCGCTTTTTGTTCTAATTGATTTTTAGCTTCTGCATAATCGGGTACATTTTGCAAAATATATTCCATGTCAATGTAGCCTATTTTTATCCCTCTTGATTGGGCATTAGCTTTAAATCCTAGGGATAAAAGAAGAAGTGATATTGCAAAATACTTTTTCATACGATTATGATTTAGAAATATGGTACCAAATATAATTAAAATTGTTGACCAATTATAAAATGTGTTTCCCAACCATTCTTTTGTGTATAACCCGGTATAGCATCAAAGCCGTGGGCAAAGTCAATTCCGAGTAATCCAAAGGCAGGCATAAAGATTCTGATACCGAATCCGGCTGAACGTTGCAATACAAACGGGTTGTAATTTTTAAAGCTGTCGTATGAGGCACCGGCCTCTACAAAAGTCAAGGCATAAATAGAAGCTGCTGCTTTTAAAGTCAACGGATATCTTAATTCCAACGAGAATTTATTATAAATCGGGTCTCCATCCTGACGGGATAAAGATTGGTTTGGATATCCTCTTAACTGAATCACTTCACGTCCATCAAGTGAAAAGTTGGCTAAACCATCTCCACCTAAAAAGAATCGCTCAAAAGGCACAACTCCTTTGTCAGGATCAGTGACGCTGGTACCTCTTGATGAATTGTAGGCGCCTAAGTACCCAAATTCAGCCAATGATCTTAAAACTAATGCTTTCGAAGGCGGTCCGGCAATTTTTGTATACCAGTCTGCTTTGAATTTTATTTTGTAATATTCTAACCATTTGAATTTTTCCTGATCTACTTTTCCACGGTTAGTATCTGCCTGCAAATAATCGGCATCATCTACGTGTACTATACCTGTAACCGGATTACCACTAGGGTCATTGATAGTAGTGGTTCTGATAAAATCACCATTATTAATGGCTACATTGTCAATTCCGAAGGTGGTAGAAGTACCGGTATATCTTTGTTTGTATTCCGGTAGATTTTTTAAATTGCCATAATCAACTCCGTTGAAAGCTGAATATGGTAAGGTAAATTTAGCTGTTAAACTGAATTCTGATCCGTAAGTAGGGAAAATTGGATTGACCCCTTTGTTGTTTCTGCTGATACCGAGTGTGTAAGCTAAGTTTCTTGAAGCTCCGTTACCAAAAGTGAACAACCCTGTATTGTAATTATGCAAGTCGTAATATTGGAAAGAAACCGAACTGGAGAAGACAAAATAGTCATCTGGTATGGTTAGTCTCTTGGCAATTCCAACCGAAAGCGAGGTGATGTTAAAGCTTTTGCTTCGGTCTACATTACTTGAGCTTCCGGAATATAAAAACTGTTTACTGTGCGATATTGACGATGAAAAACTGATTGGTTTTTTGCCTCCAAACCAAGGTTCGGAAAACGATAAGCTATACGTTTGGAAATACGAACTGGCTTGTAAACGCAGGGCAACTTTTTGACCGTCTCCCATAGGAAGAGGTTTATAAGCTTCTTTTTTAAATAAATTACGGGCTGAGAAATTATTAAAAGACAATCCCAAGGTTCCTATGAACCCACCACCGCCGTAACCGCCTTGCAATTCGATTTGGCTGGATCCTTTTTCTACTACGTGATATTCAATGTCTACAGTACCTGCGGCCGGATCTACGTTTTTGAATTTTGGATCTATCGCTTCAGGATCAAAGAATCCTAATTGACCAATTTCACGAATAGTTCTTACCAAGTCTTCTTTGCTGTACTTTTGACCCGGTTGTGTTCTCAATTCTCGGTAGATTACGCGGTCGTTGGTTTTGTCATTTCCAACTACGGTAATGTTGTTGAAATAAGCGATTGGTCCCTCAGTAACTCTGATTTCAAAATCAATAGTGTCATTGGCTGTTTTTGTCTCTACCGCATTGATGTTGGAAAATAAATATCCGTTATTTTGGTAAAGATTGGTCAGATCGTCTGCATCCGGTTTTGTCTTGTCGGCAATTCTTTTTTCCAACAATACGCCGTTGTAGGTGTCTCCTTTTTTTATGCCTAAAATTCGACTTAACATTTGATCGGAATAAACCGAGTTTCCTAGGAATTTGATGTTTCCGAAATTGTATTTGTGGCCTTCTTCAACTTTTACATTAATCGCCAGTTTGGTTTTTTTAGCATTTAATGAAACCGAATCCTCTATGATACGGGCATCTCGATAGCCTTTTTCTTTGTATTTGTCAATGATGGTATTTAAATCTTCCTTGTATTTGTCTTTAATAAATTTTGATTTTTTGAAAATACGAATCGGATTGATTTGTTTGGTGTTTTTCATCGCCTTTCTGAGTTTGGCGTCTGAGAATTTTTCATTGCCCTCAAAACTGATTTTTGAAATTTTGAGTTTCTCTCCTTTGTCAATGTTTACCAACATGTTTACCTGATTGCCTTCAGTAGTGTCGGCCACGGTAGTAATGTACACTTTGGTTTTGAAATACCCTTCTTTTTTGTATTTGTTTTCGATATAATTTCGGGTAGTAGTGATTAGATTTTCATTGACTATTTTACCTTTGGTTAAGCTGTTTTCTTTGATTAGGTCTTCTGTTTTTGATTTTTTTACACCTTTGAATTTTGCTTCTTTCAGCTTTGGTAATTCGGCTATGTCAAGGTCGAGCCATATACTGTCGCCTTCCGTTTTATTTACATAAAAATCGATGTCGCTGAACAAACCGAGTTTTCCTAATTTTTTGATAGCGTTGCTGATTTCTTCTCCCGGAACGGTGATTTGCTGCCCTTTTTCCAAGCCGGCAAAAGTGACAACCGTTTGTTGATTGTAGCTGATTTTACCATTCACTTTAACATCGGCTAAAATGTATTTTCTACCTTGATCAAACGGAATTCTGTCTTGGGCTTGTAACTGAAAAATACTTCCAAATAATACAATGCTCAGAAGTATTTTTAAAGGGTTTAATTGCACTGAAGTTTTATTTAATTTGTTCACTTGTCTTTCCAAATCTTCGTTCTCTTTTTTGATAGCTGATGATGGCTTCATATAAATCGTCTTCTTTAAAATCAGGCCACAATACATCCGTAAAATAAAATTCTGCATAGGCTATTTGCCACAACAAAAAGTTACTGATTCGGTGCTCGCCACTAGTGCGGATTACCAAATCTACATCGGGTAAATTGTGCGTGTAAAGATGCTGATTAATAATTGATTCATCAAGGGAGTCTATCGAAATTATATTATTTTTAACTTTATTGCTTATGATTTTAACAGCATTTAACAATTCTTCTCTCGAGCCGTAGCTCAAAGCTAAAGTAAGGGTCATTCTGCTGTTGTTTTTGGTCTTTTCCATCACGGCCAAAAGCTCTTCTTTTGCTTTGGCAGGAAGCAGGTCAATATTTCCGATACAGTTCAACCGGATGTTGTTTTTTTGGAGCGTTTCCAGTTCGTTTTTTAACGACGAAATCAACAACTTCATCAAAGTGTCTACTTCTAATTTTGGTCGCTTCCAGTTTTCTGTAGAAAAAGCGTATAAGGTAAGATTCTCGATGCCTAATTTGGCACAGGCTTCTACGGTAATTCGAACCGATTTGGTGCCGTTTTCATGACCAAAGGCTCTTAAGAGTCCTTTTTGTTTTGCCCATCGTCCGTTGCCATCCATGATAATGGCTAGGTGTTTGGGTAAGTTATCTTTATTTATAGTATTGAGTAATTTCATTTTTTAATCGGCACAATAGCACGGTTTGTCTCCAAAAGTATACGTTAGGGTAAACCCTGTAAATACATACCAATCTTTGCTGTTTACATTGCCAAATTGCAATGGTTTTAAATTTTCATTTTTGGGTAAGCTTCCATCCAAATTATCAGTGAATGTATAGCGGGCGCCCACTTCAAGTCCTAAAATAAAGTTTTCCAAAATATTGGTTTTAATCCCAACTGTCATCGGAATGGCCACTTTACTCGAGGTATAATCTTTTCTGGTGTCACCACCAATTACATACAATTCATCGTAAATAAAATAAGAAACTCCCGAGTAAACATAAGGGGTTAGCTTCCTTTTTAATACTTCATGCAGATTAAAATCAAAAAAATCAAATTCCAATCCGGCCGAAAATTCTTTGATGCTGTTTTTGAATTTATATCCTCTCAAATACCTGCCGGGAATTTCAGAGTCTAAATCATTTCCCGAAATATTGGCTTGCGTATACGAAAACCTCCAGGAATGTCTAGGGCTTTTGTTCCATTTGTACAAAATTCCGAAGGCCAATTCGTTGGGAGAAATATAGTTGGTTTTACCCACGTCTCCTATGTAATTACTACCTCCGAGGAATACCCCGATTTCATGAATTTGGGCATTCGAAATAGTATGGAAAATCAAACAAAAAAATAAAACTAAAACCTTTTTCATCAAATAGAAAATAGCGTGCAAATATAATAATTCTCAGTACTTATATAACATGAAATCAGGATTTCTGCTAAATAAAATAACGTGCCGGTAATTATACCTCTTTGAACAGATTATATTCTAAAACGAATTTTTTGGAATTGTAGTATAATTTGAAATGTTTTTTTCTAATTTCTCTTGTCCTCTCCCCAAAGGAGTTTGTTGCGAAGGGTTTTTAGGAAGGTTTCTTCGGGGATTTCAACCATGTTAATCTTAAATGGCGTTTTCTTGATTTTCAATTCCGAATGGTTGCTGATGTAGGTTATTCTAGAATCTAAAGAAATCAGGTGTTGTTCTTCTCTGCCTGAAACTTTGAGTTTTATTTCGGTGTCATCCGGAATCACTAGTGGTCGGGCCGTGAGATTGTGAGGCGCAATAGGCGTAATCAAAAGTACTTTGACTTCGGGAGTCAGGATAGGCCCACCACAACTCATCGAGTAGCCGGTTGAACCCGTTGGGGTAGAAATAATCAACCCGTCAGCCCAATAGGAATTCAGGTACTCGTCATTCAGGTAGGTTTCAATGGTAATCATCGAGGTGGTGTCTTTTCGGCTGATAGACACTTCATTCATGGCAAAATTAATGTCGATTTTGGATTCTCCCGAACTGCATTCGGTGGTCAGCAGGGTTCTTTCCGAAATAGTGTATTGTTTTTCTAATACTTTTTGCAGAAACGATTCTATGTTTTCCTTTTGCACTTTGGCCAAAAACCCAAGTCTTCCCGCATTTACGCCCAAAATAGGAATGCCCGAATCGCGGACAAATGTAGTTGCCCTCAAGATGGTTCCATCCCCGCCAATGCTGATGAGAATATCAAAACTTTTGTCTAAATCTGTGTGAGTTGCAAAGGTCTTGTATTCGCGCTCAACGATTTTTTCCTCATGCAGTATCTTCAGAAATTTTTCTTCAATGACCAATTCGACGTTATTTCTGTTGAAAAAAACAAAAATATCTCTGATAATAGGGCGGGTGTCGTTTTGGTAATATTGACCGAAGATGGCAATTTTCATGATGATTAGATTTTTTTTTTCGCAATGCGCCTAACAACAGGCTTTGCCTTGGGTCAGAGTTAAGAATCCCTGTTTTTGAGTTTCTTCACCTGACTTCTTTAATTTTACATATTAAGGTATTTATCCAAATATTCCGAACGCTCTTTCAGGCTGTTCAAATAATTGTCTTCGTGGTGTTCTGAAACAATTTCGTAGTTGTAACGGCGAAAAGTTTGAATAATTTCGTTCATCGCACCCAAAGTAATTTTTATGGTTACCTGTACTTTTTCAGTATTGGCTTCGGATACAAAAACGCCCAATAGTTTACCGTTGTTGCTCTCTACAATTTGAGTGATTTGGCTCATAGAATAATCTGCGGCCGGTTTTTCAACCACAATAATACCTCCGGTTTCTTTCAAAAAAGGAGTCTCGTTCAAAAATTTGATGACATCCGTAATTTCATAATAGCCAATGTATTTATTGGCTTCATCCAAAATCGGAACCAAATTAGCATTGTTGCGGGCAAAAACTTCTAAAACATCCAGCCAAATCATCGTGTCTCTCACAAAAAAACCTTCCAAAGCATAGCGATAATCGGTCATGTTTTTCTGAAATTCAAATGTTTCAGCGTCAACTGCCGACACACAGCCCACAAATACTCCTTGGTCTAATACCGGGAAGTGTGAAAAAGTACTTTCGGCAAAAAAATCCTGAATAGCTGCTACTGATTCAGTAGTCGAAAAAGGCTTAAAATCATTATTGATGTAATCGGAAAGTAATCTCATGTATTCTTTTCTTTTAGCGACTGCAAAATAATCAAAATTTAGGACATGCCGACTTAGTTTTACTTTGTATTTTTGTAATCAAATTTTTAAAAGAAGATTTTATTAAAAATGCTATGACAAAATTAAGCGTAAACATCAATAAAATAGCCACTTTGCGAAATGCCCGAGGCGGAAATGTGCCCGATTTGTTGCAGGTAGCCTACGACATTCAGAAATTTGGCGCACACGGCATCACCATTCATCCCAGACCCGATGAAAGACACATTCGCTATCAGGATGCGCGTGATTTAAAATCGATTGTGTATACCGAATTCAATATCGAAGGTAATCCGCAACACAACTTCATTGATTTGGTTCTGGAATGCAAACCCACGCAGGTAACGTTAGTGCCTGATGCGATTGGTGCCATTACTTCGTCAGCCGGTTGGGACACGGTTAAATTTCAGGATTATTTGGTTGAAGTGATTGCCGAATTCAAAAGAAACGGCATCCGGACTTCCATTTTTGTGGATCCGGTTTTGGAAATGATTGAAGGTGCCAAAAAGACTGGAACCGACCGAATTGAATTGTATACCGAAGCATTTGCCCATCAATACGGTTTGGGAAGCAAAGCCGGTATCGAGCCTTATGTCAAAGCCGCCGTTTTGGCCAACGAATTGGAATTAGGAATCAATGCTGGACATGATTTGAGTTTAGACAACATCCGGTTTTTCAAAGAAAATATTCCCGGTTTGCTGGAAGTTTCTATTGGTCACGCATTAATTTCAGAAGCCTTGTATCTTGGTTTGGATAATGTCGTTAATATGTATTTGCAAAAACTAAAATGATATAAGATTTGAGATTAACGAATGATGATTTAAGAATTTTAAATCCATTCTGCAATCAAAAATCCGCAATCAAAAATCAAAAATCTTTATGTTGTATTCCAGAATAGAAGGCGAAGGCAAGCCGCTCGTCATCATCCACGGATTTTTAGGGATGAGTGATAATTGGAAATCGTTTGGGGCCCTTTATGCGGCCGAAGGTTTTCAGGTTCACATGCTCGACCTCCGCAACCACGGTAGAAGTTTTCATTCCGAAGATTTCAATTACGCGGTGATGGCTGATGACTTGTTGGAGTATTGTCAATACCACAATTTAAAAGATATCACGCTCATAGGTCATTCGATGGGGGGGAAAGTCGCAATGCTTTTTGCTACAACCCATCCCGAATTGGTGGAGAAATTGATAGTGGCGGATATTGGACCGAAGTATTACGCTCCGCATCACCAAGACATATTGGCCGGATTAAATGCGGTTGATTTTTCTGCCAAACCTAGCCGAAATGAGGTGGAAGAAACGTTGTATCCTTTCATTCCGGATTTTGGTACTCGGCAATTTTTAATGAAGAATCTCTACTGGGTTGAACCGGGACAATTGGCTTTTCGATTCAACCTTCCGGTGTTCAATGCTAAAATAGAAACCATAGGAGAAAAACTGCCCGAAGCAAATCATTTTGATAAACCGACAATGTTCATCCGCGGCGGCAATTCGAAATACATTTTAGATGCAGATTTGCCCGAGATACAAAAACAGTTTCCTAATTTTACCTTGGCAACTATTCCTAATGTTGGTCATTGGCTGCACGCGGAGAATCCTAAGGCCTTTTTTGAAGAAACCATTTCCTTTTTAAAATAAAACAATTATGAAAGTACTTATCAGAATATTTATTACAGCGCTTTTGGTCATGGCTATCGCTTATCTTATGAAAGGTGTGGTGGTTGATGAATTTACCACAGCCCTAACTGTGGCTATAGCTTTGGCTTTGCTGAATTTCTTTGTGAAACCTGTTTTAGTCCTGTTTACATTGCCGGTTACGTTTTTTACCTTAGGCTTGTTTTTGTTGGTAATCAACGCGATTATTATTGAGCTTTGTGATTATTTTATAGACGGTTTCCGCATCAATTCATTTTGGACAGCCATGCTCTTCAGTATCATTTTATCGCTTTCGCAGTCATTGGTTTACCAAATCACCGGAGAGTCGAAATAATACTTTCAAAATCAATAAAATAAAAACTTGGTTGGGTTGTATAAATGTTATAATTTTGCAACCCAATTTTAGTATGTAAAAAACACAAGAAATGAACATCACAAGAAATAATGTAGACGCATTAAATGCAGTGGTTACTGTAGAAGTATCAAAATCGGATTACGCAGAAAAAGTAGAAAAAGTATTAGCAGACTATAGAAAAAATGCTAGCATTCCGGGATTTAGAAAAGGAGCTGTGCCGATGAGTTTAATCCAAAAACAATACGGAAAAGCAGTATTGTTGGATGAAGTAAATAAATTGTTGCAAGACAACTTAAACAATTATTTGGTAGAAGAAAAATTAGATATCCTTGGAAATCCACTGCCTAAAGTAACCGAAGATTTCAACTGGGATGTAGAAGATTATAAATTTGAATTCGAATTGGGTTTAGCACCTGAATTCACGGTTGATTTAACAGCTAAAAACAGTTTGGTAAAATACACCATCGTTGCCGATGATAAAATGTTGAACGATCAGGTTGCCCGCATCCAAAAACAATACGGAAAACTAATCGCAAAAGATACGGTTGAAGAAGGGAACGACGTTTCGGGAGTTTTTGCTAACGAAGAAAAAGGCATCAATAACAGAACAACTTTGTCGTTAGACACATTCAAAGACAAAAAAACAGCTAAAGCTTTTATGGGTAAAAAAGTAGGTGATGTAATCACCCTTAAAACCAAAGGCCTGTTTGACGACGACCACAAATTAATGGATGTCCTAGCCATAGGCCATGATGATGTTCACGGATTAGATATCGAAGTAACCTTTACTATTGATGAAGTAGTGGGACACGAATTGGCTACACTTGACCAAGAGTTATTCGACAAATTGTTCGGCCCGAAAGTAGTTACTTCCGTAGACGAGCTGAAAGCCAAAATCAAAGAAGACGCCGAAAAGCAATTCGCACAACAAGCCGATCAAAAGTTCTTTAACGATGTGACCGAGTTCTTAATTGCCAACACCAAGTTTGATTTACCGGCTGAGTTTTTGAAAAGATGGATACAGTCTGCCGGAGAAAATCCAATGACTGGCGAAGAAGCGGAAGCTGAATACGCGAAGTCAGAAAACGGGTTGCGTTACCAACTAATCGAAGGTAAAATCATCACCGAAAACAATCTACAAATCACTTTCGAAGATTTAAAAGCCTTTACTACCGAGCTTATCAAAAAACAAATGGCTCAATTCGGTCAAATGAATCCAACCGACGAGGATGTTCAGGGAATCGTGGCACGCGTCATGTCAAACCAAGACGAAGTACGTCGCTTGTCAGAGCAGCTGATGAACGAAAAAATGCTGAATTTGTTCAAAGACAAAATTAAAGCCAAAGCAAAAGAAGTAAGCTACGATGAGTTCATCAAAGCAATGTATGGTGAATTAAAACACTAATCATATATTTTACTATATTTGAGCGTCAAAGTAATTTGGCGCTTTTTTATTTGAAGCTAATCCGGCTATCCGCGCTACACGGTAGCTTGCTCCTATCCGGGCTAGGGCATCTGTGCAAGACACAATGTCATCTTTTAAAAAAGGCACAAACTTTGACAAATGAAAACTATTCATAATTCACCATTCACAATTTATAATTCATTTAATATGGACTACGGAAAAGAATTTAAAAAGTTTGCGACCAAAAAACACGGCGTAAACAGCATGTACTACGATAAAATCGTAAGCAGTATGACGCCTTACATTATAGAAGAACGCCAACTCAACATCTCACAACTCGACGTGTTTTCTCGCCTAATGATGGACAGAATCATCTTCATGGGAACCGGAGTTGACGATTATATGGCCAATATCATACAAGCGCAATTGTTGTTCTTAGAAAGCGTTGACGCCTCCAAAGACATCCAAATCTATATCAACTCTCCGGGAGGTAGCGTGTACGCCGGTTTAGGGATTTATGACACCATGCAGTACATCCGCCCTGACGTAGCCACAATTTGTACCGGTATGGCAGCTTCAATGGGAGCAGTGTTGTTGTGCGCCGGAGCAGCGGGTAAACGTTCGGCTCTGCCACACTCAAGAGTAATGATTCACCAACCATCAGGAGGCGCTCAAGGGGTTGCCACCGATATGGAAATCAACTTGAAAGAAATGTTGAAACTCAAAGATGAATTGTATCAAATCATTTCCCACCACTCAGGGCAAACCAAAGAAAAAGTATATCAGGATTCCGAACGCGATTATTGGATGATTGCTGATGAAGCCAAAGCGTACGGAATGATTGATGAAGTGTTAAGAAGATAAATTTAGATCGCAGAATTCGGGACGCAGAAATCATTCTGCCTTCTCAAATCTGCCTTCTGCTAACTGATAAAAATGGCAAAACAAGTTTTAGAATGTTCCTTTTGTGGAAGAAAAAAACCGGAAACCAATCTGTTGATTGCCGGAATTAATGCACATGTCTGTGACCGCTGTATCGAACAGGCACACGGCATTGTAATGGAAGAGTTAAAAGGAAATGCGGTAAAACAATCAGTTGATTTAGTGCTGAAAAAGCCCAAAGAAATCAGAGCCTTCCTTGATCAATACGTCATCGGACAGGATCAAACCAAGAAAGTAATGTCGGTAGCCGTGTACAATCACTACAAACGATTGATGCAGCTGCAACATGAAGAAGATGTAGAAATTGAAAAATCAAACATCATCATGGTAGGACAAACCGGAACCGGAAAAACATTAGTGGCAAAAACCATAGCTAAAATGTTAGACGTTCCTTTAGCCATCGTCGATGCTACCGTACTTACCGAAGCGGGTTATGTAGGAGAGGATGTGGAAAGCATTTTAACCCGTTTGCTGCAAGCTGCTGATTATGACGTGGCCAAAGCAGAAAGAGGCATAGTGTTTATTGACGAAATTGATAAAATTGCCCGCAAAAGCGACAATCCGTCAATCACAAGAGATGTCTCGGGTGAAGGCGTGCAGCAGGCTTTATTAAAATTGTTGGAAGGAACGATGGTGAACGTGCCACCAAAAGGAGGCAGAAAACATCCCGACCAAAAGTTTGTGGAAGTCAACACCAAAGACATTTTGTTCATCGCCGGTGGTGCTTTTGATGGTATCGAACGAATCATTTCCAAACGCCTAAACCGTCAGGCTATAGGGTATTCTACCTCTAAAAATGCGGAAGGCATCGATAAAAACAATTTGTTGCAATATGTGATTCCGAAAGACATCAAAGATTTTGGATTAATTCCTGAAATCATTGGACGTTTGCCGGTATTGACCCACATGGATCCGTTGGATAAAGAAACTCTGAGAGCCATTTTAACCGAACCTAAAAATGCTTTAATCAAGCAATATGAAAAATTGTTCGGCATGGATGGGGTTAAGTTTTCAATTACCAACGAAGCTCTCGATTACATAGTGGATAAAGCATTGGAATACAAGTTGGGCGCCCGAGGATTGCGCTCTCTGTGCGAAGCCATATTAACCGATGCCATGTATGATTTGCCAAGTTCTGACGAAAAAGAATTGCGCATCGATTTAGATTATACCCATGATGCTTTGACCAAAAATTTATTAAAACGATTGGAGTTAGCTTCATAAAATAACAAAACAAAAAAAAAAGGAGTTTGTAGTATTTACAAGCTCCTTTTTTTATGCTGAACAACTTAAAATGAATTCGGGTTCAATCCTTTCGCTTCCGAATTAATGCTGTTTGATTCTTTTATAATTTACAATAACTACTCCGTTGATGATGAGAGCTGCGGCCAGAATTATTCGGGTAGTAATAGTTTCGTCTAAAACAAGCCAACCCAGAAACAAAGCCACAATCACATTGATATAAGAAAGTACCGAAACTTTGGTTGACGGCAGTTGCGATATTAAATAACTGTATGCCACAAATCCCACAACAGAACCAAACAATGCCAAATAAATCATCGCAAGTATGCTACGCGTGCTCCAAGTTGAAATCGAAACATCCGGAGTTAAAGTAAACTGAGTTATCGTTAAAATAATACCGGCAATAATCATCTGAACACTCACACTCATCAACATTGATAACGAATTGACACTGCCCTTTTTTGTAATAATGGTTCCTATAGCCCACATGAAAACGGCTACCAGTATAGCAAATACTCCCATCCGATAATCCGGATTTAAAAGGTCTGTTAGACTGCTTTGGTAAATCAGGAAAATACCCAACATGCCCAATGCAATTCCAATTACGGTTTTGATTGATATTTTCTCATATCCTAACAACAGATTCAGCAACAAGATAAAGAAAGGTGATAAAGTAGAAATCAACGAAGCCAAACCGCTGCTGATGAATTTTTCGGCATAAGTGGTCAGTCCGTTTGCCAAAACAATCATCATGACCGATAAGACAAAAGCCCTCATGAACTGCCTTGAATTGATAGGTTCCAATCTCTTTTGATAAATTAAATAGCCCAATATGATAAAGCCTGAAATTAAATTTCGGATGCCGGCTAAGATAAAAGGCGGAATGGTTTCAACGCCAATGCGGATACCCAAAAATGTGGTGCCCCAAAAGAACGCAACACAAAAAAGGGAGAGGTATAATTTTGATTTCAAAAAATGAGCAGATTAAATAAAGTATTGATTGATGATAGGTTTTGGGGTTTCTACTAAACAGCGTCTTCCGGGGCCGCATTTCATTCGGTGCGGTCCGCAAGAGGATAAGAGTCCGAGGAATAGTAGTATGATGATTAGTTTTTTCATATTAACGGTTTATGCTCATTTGCATGTTCTTCAATTGTTCCAAATAATCTCTTTGGTTGGAGAGGCGCGGTATTTTGTGTTGACCGCCCAATTTGTTGTTTTCTTTGAGCCAATCGTAAAATAGGTTTTCCCGCGCTACATTCACTTTTAGTGGGTTTAACGTCATGTTGTTGTAGCGTTTGGCTTCGTAATCCGAATTGAGGGTTTGTAAATTTTCATCCAGAGTTTTTTGGAATACAGCGATATCCTCCGGGTGTTTTTTGAATTCTATCATCCACTCGTGAGCTCCTTTTTCGCGGTTTTTCATAAAAATAGGAGCCACGGTATAGTCGGTGACTTCACAGTTCAAAACCGAACAGGTTTTGGCCAAAGCCATATCGGTGTTTTCTACCATCAATTCTTCGCCAAAAACATTAATATGGTGTTTGGTTCTGCCCGAAACTCTTATGCGGTAAGGATTCAATGAAGTAAATCGAACAGTATCACCAATCAAGTAGCGCCACAATCCGGAATTGGTTGTAATTACTACAGCATAATTTTTAAACAACTCAACATCCGCCAATCGAACTACTTTTTGATTAGGAGTGCCAAAAGTATCCATCGGAATAAATTCATAGAAAATTCCATAGTCCAACATCAGCAACAAATCATTGGAATAGTTTAAGTCCTGTATGGCAAAAAAACCTTCCGAAGCATTGTAAATTTCATAATACTTGAAGTTGTTTTGAGGCAAAATCTTTTGGTATTGCTCCCGATACGGTTCGAAACTTACGCCTCCGTGAAAATAAACTTCCAAGTTGGGCCACAACTCGAACAGGTTTTCTTTCCCGGTTTCGGTCATGATTCGGTTCAGTAAAACAAGCATCCACGAGGGGACACCGGCAAAACTGGTTACGTTTTCGGTTTTGGTTTCGTTAATGATGGCGGTTAGCTTGGCTTCCCATTCACTCATCAACGATATCTTACTGCTCGGTGTACTGCTGAACTCGGCCCAAATCGGCATGTTTTCAATGAGTATGGCTGATAAATCACCAAAGTAGGTGTTGTTGTTTTCATAAATTTGAGAACTGCCTCCCAAACGTAAACTTTTGCCCAAAAACATCTCCGAGTTTTCGTTATTGTTGAGGTACATGCACAACAAATCTTTGCTGCCTTTGTAATGACAATCTTCGAGTGCTTCGTTGCTTACCGGGATAAATTTACTTTTGGCATTGGTCGTGCCGCTGGATTTGGCAAACCATTTGATGGGTGTGTTCCAAAAAACGTTTTGCGCTCCTTTTCGGGTCAGTTCAATCATGGGTTCCAAATCTTCATACGATGAAACCGGTATCCTTTCCGAAAAAGTCTGATAGGATTTGATGCTTTCAAAGTCGTATTTCTGTCCAATGACGGTTCCTTCGGCGGAGCGAATTAAGTTCATCATCAATTCTTCCTGTACTTCATGAGGGTATTTTAAGAACAACTCAATTTGATGGATACGTTGTTTCAAAACCCAGGAAGCGATAGAATTGATGATAGGAAACGGCATTTTGATGGCGGATTTAGGAAATACGATTTAGGATTTATAACTTTACGCTAAAATAAGAATTATTCCTAATTCCTGAATCTTAATTCCCAAATAATGATGACTTACGAAGGGGTGTTGACCAAAATGCAAACCGAATTTTCCAATCCGATTCAGTATTATTTGGTGTTCGAAAATAGTTTTTTGAGTTTAAACCAGCTGTTGGACAAATCTTTAGAAATCAGTTTTCAGGGCTATCAATGCCTGAACTGCGGTAAAAAGAAAAAGATTTTCCGTCAGGGGTTTTGTTATGATTGTTTTATGAGCAGTGCTGCAGCCGGCGATTGGATTATGAAACCCGAACTGAGCACCGCACACCTTGATATTGAAGACCGCGATTTGGAGTACGAAAAAAAAGTACAGTTACAACCTCATATAGTATATCTTGCCCTTTCGAGCGAAGTAAAAGTTGGGGTTACCCGAAAAACTCAGGTGCCAACCCGTTGGATAGACCAAGGTGCTGTACAAGCCGTTCCCATCGTTGAGGTACCTAATCGTTATTTGGCCGGAATTACCGAGGTGGCGTTGAAGAATCATTACGCAGATAAAACCAATTGGCAAAAAATGCTTAAAAATGAAGTGCCTCAGGTTGATTTGCTCAAAGAGAAAGCCGGTCTGAAGTATTTAATACCCAAGGAAGTTCAGGAATTTTATCATCCAGAAAAGGAAGATTTGTATGAACTCCATTATCCGGTATTGCAATTTCCGCAAAAAGTGAACAGTCTCAATTTGGATAAATCACCTAATTTTTCCGGCAGGCTTACAGGGGTAAAAGGACAGTATTTGATGTTTGAAGACGGAACGGTTTTCAATGTCCGCACCTTTGAAGGCTATGTGGTAAAAATCAATATTTAAATAAAAAACCCTTTCGAATCTGAAAGGGTTTCTTTTTTTATTTTGTTGTATTGGTTGTAGAGGTTGGTTTGGGCTTGTTGAACAAGCCTTTCAATAAATCTTTAGCCTGTGTTTTCACATCCGGTTTTGTGGTTTCGGTCTTGGTCGTGTCTTTCGGTTTGGTATTGTTGTTAATAATATTTCCCAATGCCGAAGTACCTTGCTGAATCAGTTTGTCTTTTTGTTGTTTGACCAAAGTGGTTACCAAATTGGTAGTGGCTTGCTTGATATCGGTGGTGATTTTAGGGTTGGTGAAATTACCGGTAAGAATGGCGTTTATTGGAACATTTTCAACTTTTTTGGCATCAGCCGGTGAAAGTTTGGCAAGCAAAGCATTGGCTTCGGTTCCCAAATATTTTGCAGGAACATCCAATTTCATCGAATAGTTCATGGTTTGGTCAAATCCGTGGGTTCCTCCTAAGCTCACTTTGATATCTTGGTATTTCAAATCTAACGGTTTTAAATTTACTCTTCCGTCTTTAAACGTCAAGGCCGCCTTTAAATCGTTGAGGTTTAATTTTTTCAAATCAATAAAATTCAGCTTGTCATCCAAAGCGGACAAGAGTGTTGAATTGCTTGAATTAACCGTAGTAGAAAGTAACTGACCCAATAAATCACCCGATAAACTGTTCAAATCGGGCGTCATTTCTTTGTCTTTCAAATTCCCTGAAACTTTGATTTTTGAATTTAATTTTCCGTTGATGACTCCGGCTATAGGAGCAATTTTTTTCATCATGTCCAATTGGGTAAACGTTTGCGCTATGTCAACGCTGTTCAATCCCAAATCCATGTTGAATTTTGAAATTTTTTCTTTAGTCGAAACATCTCCGTTGAAGGCAATAGAACCACCAAAGATGTTGGTTTTCCCGTTTTCTATGGTTACTTTTTGGTCTTTAATGATGACTTTACCGGCTACGTCTTTTAACGTTAAATTGTCATACAAAACAGTATTGGCTTTAGCCGTCAGGGTACAATTCAGGAACGCCGGAATCTTCATTGGCTCGCTGGCTTTGGTCTCTTTTTTGGCTGTTGTTTCGGTAGTCATGAAATCGTTTACGGCCAATTGGTTTGAATTCAGAGTGAAGTTTCCTTTCAACTCTTGGTTTTTAAACACAAAACCATAGAAATTTTCCAAAATTCCGGTTACCGCCAAATCGCTTTTTCCGGTGGTAGCGTTGAACTGTTTCAGATTCACCCTGCTTGGGTCAAATGCAACCAGGGCTTTGCTGATTTTCATCGTTTTTCCGTTTTCATCGGTGTAGTTAAATCCGGTGAGGTCTATGGTTCCGGCGTTTTTTATTCGGGCATAATCGCTTTTTTCTACCGATTGCATGTCGAATTCAGTAGTAACATCAGCCTTCAATATTCCGGTTAAAGGTTTGTCAAGTTTTACCGGATAAGCCTTGGTCAGATTCGCCAGGTTGATGGTTCCTTTTAAAACAGCGTTTACTAAAGCATTTTCCGCCACATTCTTGATATTGGCTTTGGCATTAAATACATCCTGATCAATTTGAAATGAAAGTTTGTCTAAGTTGACATACGTATCATTCATGACACCGGTTTCGTTGATGATTTTGGTATCAATAACAATTTTTTGTACCGATTTGGGTAAGTTGGGATATTGAAACGAAGCGTTGTTAGAAGCAATTTCGATGTTGAATTTTGGGACCGAAGTATCGGAAAACAATCCTTTGGCAAAGCCACCCACCGTGAAATCACCACTGGTTTTTACATCTTTCAGGTTGCTAGAATACTTGGCCGGAATCAATCCTAAGAAGTTTTTGAAGGAAGAAGTCGGAGTTTTAAAGGTCAAATCGTACTGCTGTCCGGCATCGACCATTTGGATGAAACCGTCAAACTCCAGCGGCAATTCGTTGATTTTGGCTTTGTTTTGTTTAAAAGTGTATTTGCTCTTGTCCAAATCAATTCCCAAAACCGCATCCAATGATATCGCGACCTGATTCATGTAGTTTACTTTATCCATATCGAGCGAAACTTTAGCGGTTGATTTTGTGGCTAAATCCAATTTAGAAGAAGCAAAATCACCGGTTCCTTCATGGTTTATACTATCGATAACCATTTTAATCTTGGACTTTTCATCGTAGTATTTGAATTTAAAATTCGCTACCGAATATTCTTTTATTTTTAACGAAAGCGGTTTGCTTTTGCTGCTGTCTTCGGTTCCTTTGTCTTTTAATGCGATATCGAAGTTGCCCACGCCATCTTTGTTGAAGATGATGTTAATCAAACCGTTTTTTGACGAAATACCGTCAATATTCATAGGTTCGTTGTCGCCTTTGAACAACTCTTTGACCGACATTTTAAGGTTTAATTCGTCAAAAGCTACCAAAGTATCGCCTTCAAACGGCGCTTTATTGATGATGGAGAGCTTTTCAACCGTTACACTGGCGTGAGGAAAATTTTTGAACAGACTCAAATCAGCATCTGTAAAAGCTACTTTGGCATCAACTTTTTCATTGATGGCGGTCAGAATTTTGGCTTTGATTTGGTCTTTAAAGAAATAAGGAATGGCAAAGGCAGAAATTACCAACAGTAACAAAACGATTCCGGTTATTTTTAAGATTTTCTTCAACATGGTATGAGGAATTTAGTTAGGCTTCAACATAACAAATGTAATGTCTTTTAGCTACAAAATGATATCTATTTAAAGAACTTTTATGATTTTGTGAAATAGTGATTGTTGAGAAATTGTTATTAACAGTCTGTCGGTTTTTACCTTTATTCTGAAATAGTTTTAGTTAATTTGTGCTTCCATGAATAAGCAGCATCAAGTCATTTTATCACTAGGTACCAATCAAGGCAATCGTCTCGAAAACATTGAGCGTTGTATTGATAGTTTGCATCAAGAAATAGGGACCGTGATACGAGTTTCCAAGCTTTATGAAACACCGTCTTGGGGTTTTGAAAGCGCTCCTTTCTACAACTGTGCTGTGGTTGTCAATACCCACAAATCGGCCCATCAAATTTTAGAAGAAGTGTTGCTTCTTGAGGAAGCTTTGGGCAGGGTTCGCGAAGCATCAGCAGGATATCAGGCTAGGATTATTGACGTAGACGTGATTGCTTATGATGAAGAAATCATAGCTTCCGAAAAATTGCAGGTTCCTCATCCCGAAATGCAAAACCGCCTCTTTGTGTTGCTGCCCATGCGTGATTTGAATTTGGATTGGCGGCATCCGATACTCCAAAAATATTTGCATGAATTGCTGGTTCTTTCGGAAGACAAGAGCAATTGTAAAATAGTCCAAAATCTTGAAGCGCCCATTTCAAAAATTAAACTGGACCATTTTAATTACATAGCCATAGAAGGAAATATAGGGGCAGGAAAAACAACTTTGGCCAATAAATTAGCCGAAGATTTTAACGCCAAAACCGTTTTGGAGCGTTTTGCAGACAATCCGTTTTTGCCGAAGTTTTATGAAGATCAGAGTCGTTATGCCTTTCCGTTGGAAATGTCTTTTTTGGCAGACAGGTATCAGCAGATATCGGATGATTTGGCTCAGTTTGACTTGTTTAAAGACTTTATCGTTGCCGATTATCATATTTTCAAATCATTGATTTTTGCAAAAGTTACTTTGGCAGAAGATGAATACCGCTTGTATAAAACGATGTTTGACATCATTTACAAAGAGATGCCAAAACCTGATTTGTATATTTATTTGTATCAAAATACCGAACGTCTTTTGAGCAACATTAAGACTAGAGGCAGAAGTTACGAGCAGGAAATTCCGGCCGAATATTTAGAAAAAATCAACAACGGTTATTTGGATTACATCAAATCGCAACAAAATTTGAATGTGTTGATCATTGATGTTACCAACAGGGATTTTTTAAATAATCAGGACGATTATGTTTTTGTTTTAGAAGAAATCAGAGCCAAAATCTCAAATTAGTATTTGCTACGCCAGTTCGTTTCTTAGACTCGAGCCATTTTTTGAAATAAATCCCAAACCACTATACCTGCACTTACCGAAATATTCAATGAATGCTTAGTGCCCAATTGCGGAATTTCGATAGCACCGTCACACAAAGCCACTGCTTTTTGAGAAACACCATACACCTCATTTCCGAAAACTAAAGCATACTTTTTATCGCCGACAACTTTAAAATCATGAAGGAAGACTGCGTTTTCAACTTGTTCAACAGCCCAAACAGCAACCTGTTCGTTTTTTAGTTTTTCGATCACGCCAAGTACATCTTGTTGGTACTCCCAGGCCACTGTTTCGGTGGCGCCCAAAGCTGTTTTGTGAATTTCTTTGTTGGGAGGAATGGCTGTGATGCCGCAGAGGTAAATTTTTTCGATCAAAAAGGCATCAGATGTCCTGAAAACCGAACCGATGTTGTGTAAACTTCGAATATCATCTAGCACGATGATTAACGGTGTTTTTGGGGCTTCTTTAAAATCGGCTACCGATTTTCTTTCAAGTTCTTTATTTTCCAGCTTGCGCATGACAGATTATATTTTGTTCAATTCAATCAAGAGATTCGGAGGCAAATATATTCAAAAAAAAAGTCCCGAATGAATCGGGACCTTTCAGAATGTATAAACTAAGTCTAATTAGCTTTTTGTCGGAGCATTTCCGTCAGCAGGTGCATCAGGTAAAACGTTTCCTTTGATGGTAAGAACTTTAGTTTCTTGACCGGCTGCGTTAGACTTTACAGTAACGGTTTTAGTAAATTGACCAACTCTGTCTGTTGCATATTTAACACCAATCACTCCTTTTTCTCCCGGTAAAATTGGTTTTTCAGGTTTTGAAGGAACAGTACAACCGCATGAACCTTGAGTGCTTTCGATTACTAAAGGTTTGTTTCCGTTGTTAGTGAAAACGAATTCTCTTTTTCCGTCAGCGTTGTGAGGAATTGTTCCGTAATCGATAGTTTCATTTTCAAAAACCATTCCGGCTCCTTCTACTTTTGGAGTTTCTACTTTTGCAGCTTCTTTTTTAACTGCCTTTTTAGCTTGAGCGTTTGAAGCTGTAACACCGAAAACAGTAATAGCAGCTAGTAAAATTATTTTTTTCATTTTTAAAAGTTTTTAAGTTTCTGTGACAAATCTATTTAAAAATTAAAAACGTGCTATTTTTTTTATCTTAATATTAAATTAATTTTTTTTCGGCATTCTATTCAACTTAAAATATTTTAAATTCGCTTTCTCATAAATAAAACACGAAATCCATTGTCAGCCAAAGAAAATAAAGCCAAGGAAACTCCTTTAATGAAACAATACAACGAGATAAAACGAAAATATCCCGATGCGTGTTTGTTGTTTAGAGTGGGTGATTTTTATGAAACTTTTGGTGAAGATGCCATTAGAGCTTCAAAGATTTTGGGAATTGTTCTGACCAAAAGAGGAGCAGGTTCGGAAACAGAAACTGCTTTGGCCGGTTTTCCGCATCATTCTTTGAATACCTATTTGCCCAAGCTGGTAAAGGCAGGATTGCGCGTAGCCATCTGCGACCAGTTGGAAGATCCCAAAATGACCAAAACCATTGTTAAGCGCGGAGTAACCGAATTAGTGACTCCGGGTGTTGCTATGAACGATGAGGTTTTGCAGGCTAAATCCAATAATTTTTTGGCTTCGATTTATTTTGGTAAAAAAAATCTGGGCGTGGCTTTTTTGGATGTCTCTACCGGGGAATTTTTAACGGCACAGGGTAATGAGGAATACATTGATAAATTGTTGCAAAATTTCAGTCCGAGTGAGGTTTTGATTCAAAAGAATAACAAAGCCCAATTTAAAGAAGCTTTTGGCGAAGATTTCAATGTGTTTTATTTAGAAGACTGGGTGTACAAAGAGGATTACGCGCACGAAACCCTCATGAATCACTTTCAAACCAATTCGTTAAAAGGTTTTGGAGTCGAAGAATTGACCGATGGGATTATAGCTTCTGGAGCTATACTGTATTATTTGTCGGAAACACAGCATAATAAAGTGCAGCATATCACAAGCATCAATCGCATAGCCGAAGATGCCTATGTTTGGATGGATCGCTTTACCATTCGCAATTTGGAATTGTACCACAGTACTTCGCAAAATGCAGTAACCCTTCTGGATGTAATCGATCGAACACTTTCGCCCATGGGTTCGAGATTGTTGAAACGTTGGTTGGCATTACCGCTTAAGGATATTAATAAGATAAGAAGTCGTCATGAAGTTGTCGCTTATTTAAAAGACAATCAGGAGATACTTCAAAAAATACAATACCAAATCAAGCAGATTTCCGATTTGGAACGTTTGATTTCAAAAGTAGCCACCGGAAAAATTTCGCCGCGCGAAGTCATTTATTTAAAAGAATCTCTCGACGCTATAATTCCGATTAAGAGTATTGCTTTAGAAAGCAAACAAGAAGCAGTTCGGGTTATAGGTGATAATTTACATGCTTGTGATTTGCTTCGCGAAAAAATAAAATCAACCCTCAATCAGGATGCTCCGGTCGCTATAGCTAAAGGGAATGCCATTGCATCGGGGGTTCATGCCGAATTAGATGAATTAAGAAATATTGCTTTTTCCGGAAAAGAATACTTAGAAGGTATTGAAGCCCGCGAATCGGAACGTACCGGAATTACTTCGCTTAAGATTTCGTTCAACAATGTCTTTGGATATTATATTGAAGTCAGAAACACACACAAAGATAAAGTGCCAGCCGAATGGATTCGCAAGCAAACCTTGGTCAATGCAGAGCGATACATTACTGAAGAGCTGAAAGAATACGAAACTAAAATCCTCGGGGCCGAAGAGAAAATACACCAAATAGAAAGTCATTTATTTGAACAATTAGTTATTTGGATTGGTACGTACATCAAACAAGTCCAATTGAATGCAAATCTGGTGGCTCAGCTCGATTGCCTTACATCTTTTGCGCAATTGGCCATTGAGAATGATTATGTGTGCCCTATGCTGGATGATTCGTTTGAATTGGAAATTACCAACGGACGCCATCCGGTTATAGAGAAGCAACTGCCTGTCGGAGTTCCTTATGTAGCTAATGACGTTTTTTTAGATAGAGATACCCAGCAAATTATCATGATTACCGGGCCCAATATGTCGGGTAAGTCCGCTATATTGAGACAAACCGCTTTAATTGTTTTACTGGCACAAATGGGAAGTTTTGTTCCTGCCGAGAAGGTAAGAATGGGTGTGGTAGATAAAATATTTACACGAGTAGGCGCCAGCGACAATATTTCTATGGGCGAATCAACGTTCATGGTTGAAATGAATGAAACAGCCTCTATTCTAAACAATATTTCAGACAGAAGTTTGGTGCTTTTAGATGAAATAGGGCGCGGAACAAGTACGTATGACGGTATTTCCATTGCTTGGGCTATAGCGGAGTTTTTACATGAAAATCCGGCCAGAGCCAAAACGCTGTTTGCTACCCATTATCACGAGTTGAATGAAATGAGTGAGTTGCTGCCGAGAATCCAGAATTACAATGTTTCGGTAAAAGAACTCAAGGATACGGTTTTGTTTATTCGAAAGCTGGTTAAAGGTGGAAGCGCCCACAGCTTCGGGATACATGTGGCCAAGATGGCCGGTATGCCTCAAATGGTGATTCAGAAAGCACAAAAACTTTTGAAAAAGTTAGAGAAGAATCATTCCAGTGATGCTCTCAACACCATCAAATCGGCTAAAGACGAGATGCAGCTCAATATTTTCAGTATGGACGACCCTTTGTTGGAAGAAATCAGGGAAGATATATTGAATTTAGATATTAATACGTTGACGCCGGTTGAAGCGTTGATGAAGTTGAATGAGCTGAAAAGAATGCTGACTAAAAAATAATAGCTATCGCTTGATTTTGCTAATCAGGGAATTAGATTTTCAAAAAGTTTTTTTCAAAAAAAGGTTTGTATAATTCAATTTAAGTATTACATTTGCATCCGCAATACGGCACAAGTGTTGCAGTTCTTATACAATTTGAAATGCGAAAATAGCTCAGTTGGTAGAGCGCGACCTTGCCAAGGTCGAGGTCGCGGGTTCGAGCCCCGTTTTTCGCTCAATAACTATTACGCTCGGATGGTGAAATTGGTAGACACGCTGGACTTAAAATCCAGTGAACAGCAATGTTCGTGCGGGTTCAAGTCCCGCTCTGAGTACAAAGCCTCAAACTTTAATGTTTGAGGCTTTTTTGTTTTAATCTCTTTTGTAAAGAAACCTATGGGGACTTTTGTTATAAGCCGAAAAAAAAATGACGAGTATAAGTTTGAGTATGTTTCCCGAAAGGGGAAGACGATTTTGGTTAGTGCCGGTTACGAATTGCGGTTTGAGTGTGAAGAGGAAATTGAAGTGATCAAAGCAGTTTTGGATACCTGCAGTTATCTGCGCTTTAAAACCGGTAAAGGGAAATGTTTCTTTAAACTAATGCTGAATGAAAGGGTGGTGGCGACCAGTAGAAAGTATTCTACTGAATTGATGATGCAGAAAGGAATTCAGGAAATTAGTAAATATGCAACCAAGGCAGAAGTGCTTGATTTTTCAGGTGGAGATTTTGTCTTTCCTGATTAGTGCGCGGATAAGTAATAAAAGTTACTATAATGAAGAAAGCCACGCAATGCGTGGCTTTAATTCTTTAAAGATAATTAGTGCGTACTAATTATTTTTTTGCAGGTGCAGCTGGAGCAGCTTCAGCTGGAGCAGCTTCTGCTTTAGCAGCAGTTGTGTCAGCAGCAGGAGCAGCAGTTGTATCAGCAGCAGGAGCAGCAGCAGTGTCAACAGCCTCAACAGCAGTTGAATCAGTAGCAGCTTCAGCATTAGCATCAGCTTGTTTACAAGATACTACAGTTAATGCAGCAACAACAGCTAAACTTAAAAATACTTTTTTCATCTTACTTAATTATAAAAGGTTAATTATTAATTCGAGGCAAAGATATAAATTTTTTTATTCGGAAAAACTTTTATTTAACTTTTTTTAAAAATCTCTATTTTCGCTTCTGTTTCTTTTTAACAACAATCGTGCCAAAGTTTAAAATAAAGTTAAAAAATTATTTTTTCTTCTCAGCACTGATGATTTTCATCTCTTTGATCAGGTTTTGAGCGCCGGCAAATTTATCTACTATAAACAGTACATAACGCAGGTCAACCATGATATTTCTGCAAATTTCAGGCGAATAATAAATATCGCTCATGGTGCCTTCCCAAACACGGTCAAAATTCAATCCAATCAAATTACCGTTAGCATCCAACGCCGGACTTCCCGAGTTGCCTCCTGTAGTATGATTGGTGGCGATAAAGGCTAAAGGCATTTTTCCGTTAGAGCCATAAACTCCATAATCTTTGGTGTTGTATAAATCAATCAGTTTTTTAGGTACATCAAACTCATAATCGCCCGGAATGTATTTTTCCATTACTCCGTCTAGATAAGTAAACGGTTCGTAAATCACACCGTCATTGGGTTTGTAGCCTTTTACTTTTCCGTAGGTCACGCGTAGGGTGCTGTTGGCATCCGGGAATATGCGCGCGGATTTCGGACTCAATTCCAAAATAGCTTTCATATAAGTGCGTTGGGTAGCGATGTTTTTTAAATTGATTTCATCGTATTTCGGAGCTACGTTTTTCAAGTAACCATCCGCCATAGCTTTGATGACTTTGAAGCCATTGTCTTTGTTGATGTTTTCCAATACGGTTTTTGAGTCGCCGGTCAACAATACTTTTATTTTGTCGTAAGTAACCAATTGTGATTTGCTGAAAACATCGTTTGCCAGTACTTCAGGAGTTACATTGTCAAAATAACTCGGTAAAAATTGCTTAGGATATCTTTTAACATAAATACCGATTAACTGCTCTAATACTTTTTGGTCAACCGCCAGATTGAAATCTTTGTAAAAATCCCCCAAACCGTTAATCAATGTGTTTCTACGGTCGTTAAACGACTGCTCGCCTTTGTTGTTGTAAATTTGCTCCAACTGGTAAAGTTTGTACCCCAAGGTCAGAATTTCGGTGTTTCGCAAAGCGATTTCCGTAAACAAATCTCTGGCTAACGCATAATCCTTAATATCATTATAATTTTTCTCAAAGTCACTTAGCAAGTTTCCGTATTCCGACTGCTTGCCGGCTTTGTTGACTTTTTCCAGAAAATCTTTTTCAAATTTTTGTTTGACACCAATGGCGTTCGATTTCTTCAGACCTTTGGTTTCGCCAATCCATTTTTTCCAATAGTTGGCCACACCGGCATATTTGGAAGCATACTGAATTTTAATCGCATTGTCTTTGCGCATGAAGCCATCCTGTACTTTCAGAGCGGCATCGCGCACTTCAATCTTTGCCGGATTGAGCGTGTTTACAATTTGGTCAACCGCATACGAAGGTAAATATTCCTGCGTTCTTCCCGGGTAGCCCATCACCATGGTGAAATCATTTTCTTTTACCCCTTTGATAGAAATTGGGAAAAAGTATTTCGGTTTGTACGGAACGTTGTCAACCGAGTATTCTGCCGGACGGTTGTTCTTGTCGGCATAAATTCGGAACATCGAAAAATCTCCGGTATGGCGCGGCCAAACCCAGTTGTCGGTGTCTGAACCAAATTTCCCTATCGAACTTGGCGGTGCCCCCACCAATCGGATGTCTTTATAAGTTTCGGTTACGAAAAGAAGGTACTGGTTTCCGTCATAAAAAGTACGGATGCTGTTTTCCTGCCAGGTTTCTTTAGGTAAAGATTTGGTTAGATTACTGATGTTTTCCTGAATTTTCTTTTGCTTTTCCGCTTCGGTAGAAATTGCAGCGACTCCTTCCAACACTTTGGTGGTAACGTCTTCAATTCGAATTACGAACGTCACGACCATCCCTTTGTTAGGCAATTCGTCTTCCATCTTGTAAGCCCAAAAACCATTGGTCAAATAATCGTGTTCTACCGAAGAATGATTTTGAATGGCGTCAAACCCGCAATGGTGGTTGGTTAAAATCAAACCTTTGTCTGAAATCACCTCGGCAGTACAGCCGCCGTCAAATTGCGGAACAGCATCTTTCAAACTCGATTTGTTAATGGAATAAATCTGTTCGGCTGTGATTTTCATGCCCAGATTTTTCATTTCGTTTTCGTTCATTCCTTTCAAAAGCGAAGGAATCCACATGCCGCCTTGTTGGGCAGTTACCTGAACAAAAACAAATAAAAGGAGAAGTCTTAAAAATTTCATATCAATTTAGTTTTGGAGTATGTGTTTGTTAATTGTTTTATTTGTTACAAATGTGCTTCATAATGACTTCGGTGGCTCCCTTATTCATGTGCACAAAAGTGGCGCAAATGTGTCCTTTTTCATGCTGAATATCGGTGTTGGAAATCAAATTGTTGAAAGCATCGTTCAACTCGTTTTGGTCTGTAATGGAAATACAACCTTCTAAATTGACCAAAGCAGTAGCTTCGGCAAAATGCGAATAATTGGGTCCCACCACAATCGGAATACCAAAGGTGGCTGGTTCCAGAATGTTGTGTACGCCGGGATTTCCAAAACCACCGCCTACATAAGCAATGTCGGCATAGCTGTATATTTTGGTCAAAAGACCAATCGTGTCAATGATAAAAACCTGAAAATCGGTTAAGTTTTGATGTTCTTTTTCCGAATACAAAACAGTTTTCCTGGCAATCGAATGCTTCAATTCCTGAATTTGTTCGGCTTTGATGTTGTGCGGCGCGATGATAAATTTGACGTTTTCGGGCGCTTGGTTGATGAAGTTGATTAGTAAAGCTTCATCTTTTGGCCAGGAACTTCCAATGACAATAGTAATTTTTCCGTCTTTAAATTGTTCTATAAAATCAAGGGAATTGTCGCGTTCCAAAATAGAAACCACGCGGTCAAAACGTGTATCACCCGAGACTTTTACATTTTGATAGCCCAAAGATTGCAACAGCTTTTTAGAGCTTTCATTTTGCACAAAAAAGTAGTCAAACGTTTGCAACGCCTTGCGGTAAAATCCGCCATACCATTTAAAAAAAGCTTGGTTTTCTCTGAAAATCCCCGAAATCAAATAGGTTGTGATGCCGACCTTTTTCAATTCGTTTAAATAATTCGGCCAATATTCGTATTTTATGAAAAACACCATATCAGGATGTACCAGTTTTAAAAATTCACGGGCGTTGCTTTTGGTGTCCAAAGGAAGATAAACCGTCACATCAGCAATGCTGTTGTTTTTTCGGACTTCGTATCCCGAGGGCGAAAAAAAACTCACCACTATTTTATGATGGGGAAATTCCTGTTTGATGCGTTCCATAACCGGTAAACCCTGTTCGAATTCGCCGAGCGAAGCGGCATGAAACCAAATTGTTTGCTCTTGCGGATTGATTTTCTCAGCCAAAGTCTCAAACACGGTCCTTCTGCCGTCAACAAACAGTTTCATTTTGGGACTGAAAACCGCCACTAATTTAACGACTTGCGAGGCCAAAACCAGTAATAAATTGTATAGAAAAAACATCTCCGAATTTTTGTTGCGCTAAAATACGTTTCTTTTGCGGAATAGGATATTCTACTTCAGAATTTGTTACTTTTGCTACGCTTAATTTTTACAATATGAGAAAGATTCAAATGGTTGACTTAAAAAGTCAATACGATAAAATAAAAGACACCGTTAACGCTTCCATTCAGGAAGTTTTAGACACCACTACTTATATCAACGGTCCTTTGGTGCATGAGTTTCAAAAGAATTTGGAGCAATATCTCGATGTGAAACACGTCATTCCTTGTGCTAACGGAACCGACGCGCTTCAAATTGCCATGATGGCTTTGGATTTAAAACCGGGCGATGAGGTAATTACAGCCGATTTTACTTTTGCGGCCACCGTTGAAGTAATAGCGCTATTGCAATTAACACCGGTTCTGGTGGATGTGGACATGGTTAACATGAACATTTCGATAGATGCTATAAAAAAAGCCATCACACCAAAAACCAAAGCCATTGTACCGGTGCATTTGTTCGGAAGAGCGGCCAACATGGAAGCGATTATGGCGATTGCCAAAGAACACAATTTATATGTTATCGAAGACAATGCGCAGGCCATCGGTGCGAATTGCAAATTCTCTGACGGTACCAAAAAGAAAGCCGGAACAATAGGACATGTTGCTTCTACTTCATTTTTTCCTTCTAAAAACTTGGGTTGTTATGGTGATGGCGGAGCTATTTTTACCAATGACGACGAATTGGCTCACAAAATCAGAGGGATTGTTAACCACGGTATGTATGTGCGTTACCACCACGATGTGGTTGGAGTGAACTCACGTTTGGATAGTATCCAGGCCGGAGTATTGAATGCCAAATTACCGTTCTTGGATGCTTACGGAAAAGCACGTCAGGACGCGGCTCGTAAATATTCGGCGGCGTTTGAAGGCCATAAAAACATCATTGCGCCCATGATTTGTGACAACTGCGATTGCCACGTTTTCCACCAATATACCTTGCGTATCATTGATGCTGATCGAAACGGGCTGATGGAACATTTATTAGCAAAAGGAATTCCGTGTGCTATTTATTACCCGATTCCGCTGCACAGCCAAAAAGCTTATGCGGACAGTCGTTATAAAGAAGAAGATTTTCCGGTAACCAACCAGTTGGTGAAAGAAGTGATTTCGTTACCTATGCACACCGAATTGGATGACGAACAAATCCAATTTATTACCAACAGTGTCTTGGAGTTTTTGAAATAAAATGGAAAAGGACAATAAAAAATTATGGATTCAGATAGTGATTTTTGTTGTGGTTTTTGCAGTGGCGTTTCTAGGAACAAAATATGTGATGTCGCAGTTAAAATCCAATAATGCAAAAGAAATAAAAGAATCAACAAAATAACCGATTAATGAAAGTTGTAGTTACCGGAGGTCTTGGATTCATAGGGTCACACACCGTAGTTGAATTACAAAATCAAGGATTTGAAGTAGTCGTTATCGATAATCTTTCTAATTCTTCTATTACTGTTTTAGAGGGTATAGCCAAGATTACCGGAATAAAACCCGACTTTGAAAATATTGATTTAAGAGAAAAAGTTGCCGTTCAACATTTTTTTAAAAAGCACACCGATATTGTAGGCGTGATCCATTTTGCCGCATCCAAAGCGGTGGGGGAGAGTGTGGAAAATCCTTTACTCTATTACGAAAACAACATCAATGCCCTGGTGTATGTGTTACAAGAGCTGACGACACTACCAAAGGCTAATTTCATTTTCAGCTCTTCCTGTACGGTTTACGGTCAGGCCGAAAAAATGCCGATAACCGAAGATGCCCAGGTGCAAGAAGCGGTTTCTCCATATGGCAATACCAAACAAATTGGCGAAGAAATTATTCAGGATACAGCCAAAGTAACTCCATTGAATTCTATTTTGTTGCGCTATTTCAATCCCATAGGAGCCCATCCGTCGGCTGAAATAGGCGAATTACCAATCGGAGTTCCTCAAAATTTAGTGCCTTTTATTACGCAAACCGCTATTGGGCTTCGGGAGAAATTATCTGTTTTTGGTAACGATTATCCCACACCCGATGGGACTTGTATTCGCGATTACATTCATGTGGTCGATTTAGCCAAAGCTCATGTGGTCGCTTTACAGCGTTTGCTCAACAAACAAAATCTGGAGAAAGTTGAGACCTTTAATCTCGGTACCGGAAAAGGAAGCTCGGTCTTGGAAGTAATTCAGGCTTTCGAAAACGTATCGGGCCAAAAACTGAACTACCAAATCGTAGCCCGTCGCGAAGGCGATATTACCGAAGCGTATGCCAATACCGACAAGGCAAACAGCGTATTGGGTTGGAAAGCGGAAGCTTCCTTAGAAGACGCCCTGGCTTCCGCCTGGAAATGGGAGCAAAAAATCAGAAGTTAACGTCAAGAATCAGCATAAAAAAAAGTCCTCTGTAAAAGAGGACTTTTTTTATTTCTTTACCGATTCCTGTATTTTTTTGGCACCTTCTTCTACTTTTTCAGCGCCTTTGGCTACCACATCTTTTACTTTATCTTTTACTTTGGCTTTAGCAGTATCAAGGACTGATTCCGCTTTTTCGGTAACTGTATCTATTTTTTGTTCTACTTCAGTGCCTATGGCGTCTTTAGCATCTTCAATTTTTTCTTTGGTTTTATCCTGACAGGAAATCACAGCCACTAAGGCCAGCGCTAAAATTATTTTTTTCATAATAGTAAAAATTAAGAAATGAATGTTATACAATCAAAATACTAAGCCGAAATCGTTTCTACTTCGCGGTCAATTTTATT
>CAYPSB010000003.1:58105-61518 GCA_964413435.1 uncultured Flavobacterium sp. | reverse complement strand
CCGTTAGCCACTAAGGCTGAAAACTCACCCAGGGAATGTCCGGCTACCATATCGGGTTTTATATCCAATGTTTTGGCTAAAATGACCGAATGTAAAAAAACAGCCGGTTGAGTTACTTTGGTTTCTTTTAATTCTTCGGCGGTTCCTTCAAACATGATGTCGGTAATTCGGAAACCGAGTATTTCATTAGCTTTTTCGAATAATTCTTTGGCCACTGCCGAATTCTCATATAAGTCTTTACCCATACCGGTAAATTGTGCTCCTTGTCCCGGAAAAACGTATGCTTTCATCTTGTGTTTTTATTGTTTTGAAAAGCAAAAATACTATTTTTTAACAAACAAACCCTGAACTCATGTAAAGCTCAGGGTTCGCGCACTATTCGGGGAACAGTTTATTGTTTCAAAAGTTGTACTTCAATATTCAGTTTCACTTCTTCGCTTACCAAAACACCGCCGGTTTCCAAAGCTGAATTCCAGTTCAAGCCCCAATCCTTACGATTGATTTTGCCCGAAATGTTCAAACCTGCTTTGGTATTTCCCCAAGGGTCTTTCATTAAACCGCTGAATTCAGTAGCCAGCTTTACGGTTTTGGTTACGCCGTGCATGCTCAACTCTCCGGTCAATTCATAATTTTCATCATCTATTTTGGTAAAAGAAGAAGAGGTAAAGCTCAATTTCGGATGGTTTTCCGCATCGAAGAAATCTGCACTTTTCAGGTGGTTGTCTCTGTCTGCATTGTTGGTGTTGATAGAAGCAATATCGGCTGAAAACGAAATTACAGATTTGGTGAAATCGTCATCTTCTGTAGTAATTGATGCATCATAGGTTTCAAATTTTCCTGATACGTTAGTGAACATCATGTGTTTCACTTTAAAACCAATTTCTGAGTGTGTCGGGTCTATAGCCCATTTAGTTGTTGCCATAATTTATCTTTTTAAATTTTTACTCTCATTTTGATGGTACAAAGTTAAATCGACTTGGAGCGAACGCCACTTAACCTAGATTAAGAAATAAATTGAAGGTCAAGATTGTTTGATGTGTCTCAGATTTCAATGGACTGAATAATTTCCATCAATTGATTCTTCAATTCCGGATTAATAATGCCGTTCACCGCGTCAAAATTTTCAAAGAAAGTAGGCAGCGAAAAGGTTCCTTTTACTTCAGCACCCTGGTAAGGAAACCTTTTTGAGGCAATATCCAATACGCTTGCGCCCCCACGGGCTCCGGGTGAAGTGGCCAAGAGCAGCATCGGCTTTTGTTGGAAGGTTTTGTTGTTGATGCGCGAAGCCCAATCCAAAGTGTTTTTAAACGCCGATGAATAGGCACCGTTGTGTTCGGCCAAGGAGAGAACGATAAAATCCGCACTGCCTATTTTATCATAAAAGGCTTGAGCCAAAGGATGAATTCCGTTTTCTTTTTCACGGTCAACCGAAAATACCGGCATGTCGTAATCGTTCAAATCCAATACTTCCACTTGGGCATCTGCAAACAAACTTGCCGCATACACAGCCAATTGTTTATTGATAGAATTCTTGCTCGATGAACCGCCAAAAGCTATGATTTTTTTCATTTTTCGTTATTTAGGTAATAAGTCAAAGCGCCTGAGGGACATTTTTTTATCGTTTCGATAATTTTTTCTGTTGTAGAGCCTTCAGGTGTAATCCATGGTTTTTCTCTGGGTTTAAACACATCGGGATTGTTTTTTACGCAATTGCCCGAATGGATGCATTTGCCCGATTGCCACACTATGGTTACTTCGCCATTGGTGTATTCTTTGGTTAGGTTGTTAAGGTCCATGTTATATAGTGGTGTTAATTGTTATTTTGTTTTTAAGAATCTTGGATATCGGACATTTTTCGGCAATCAACAACAACCGTTCTCTTTGTTCCTCGCTGATGTTGCCCGGAAAGGTTATGGCTCTTGAAATGGTAGTCTCCAATTCAGGGGTTGCCTCCTGAGCCAGATTAAGCGATATATTGATTTCGGGAATGTCCCAACCTTTGCGGTCAATGTACATTCTCAACGTAGAGAGCGTACAACCGGCCAAAGAAGCCAGGAAGGTAGAAAACGGATCGGGACCAATGTTTTGTCCGCCTACGTTTTCAGGTTCATCCATCAATAGGGTACCGTTGCGCCAGGAAATAGTGCACAGGTATTTTTGAGTGCCGATACTTCCTTCTACATTATTTTCTAAAAGATTTGCCATATTTTATGGATTATAAAACATCTCTGAATTCAGGAACTTTATCAAACACACTTTTGGCAAACGGACAAAGAGGTATGATTTTAATCCCATGTTCACGGGCATATTCCACCGCTTTGGTTACCATCTTTTTGCCGAATCCCTTGCCTTCATTCCCCGGATTCACCTCGGTGTGATCAATAATGATTTTGTTTTCACCTGCAAAAACAAAGGTCATCATGGCTTCGCGTTTACCATCGACATCGATGTAAAAAAAGCCTTTATTATCGTCTATTTTTAATTGTACTTCTGCACTCATATCGTTTTGTTTTAGAGAAGAGAAATGCAAGCCTGAGTTTTACGCTCAAACTTGCACTTATTTATTTATTGCATCATCGGAACTTCCATCAGTAAGATTTCAGCATCGGTTGTAGCTTCGAATGTTACTTTTTCAAAATTGGTAATACCCAAGCCGTCACGTTGTTCGAGCTCTTGTCCGTCTACTTTTACGTTTCCTTTGATTACAAAAACGTATAAACCGTTGCCTTCTTTTTTGCGGGTGTAATCCAAAGCTGTTCCTTTATCCAAATTGCTCATGTGAAACCAAGCATCTTGGTGTATCCAAACTCCGGCATCATCGGCATTAGGAGAAAGGATTTGTTGTAGCTTGTTGTGACGGTCAGTCGTGTCAAGTGTAATCTGTTGGTAGCGCGGTTCTACATTGCGGTATTTCGGGAATACCCAAATTTGCAGCAAATTAGTTCTTCGGTCGTGATTTGGGTTGAATTCAGAATGTTGAATCCCGGTACCGGCACTCATGACCTGAACATCGCCAAATTTGATGATTTCAGTATTTCCCATGCTGTCTTTGTGAGCCAAATCACCTTCTAACGGAATGGTAATGATTTCCATGTTGTCGTGCGGGTGTGTCCCAAATCCCATGCCCGGAGCTATAATGTCGTCATTCAACACTCTAAGGACTCCAAATTGTACACGGTTAGGGTCGTAATAGCTGGCAAAACTAAACGTATGATGAGCGTTCAACCAACCGTGGTCGGCATGTCCTCTGGTATTGGCTTTGTGTAAGATTGTATTTTTCATATCGTATAAATTTAATGATTATTATGATACAAATTTACAATCGAGCTGCGCAGATTGCACTTAATGTAGGTTAAGAAATACGAGCGGGTTTGTGGTTACGGTCTTTGCGTTTTATTCAGAGTGTGTCCGAT
>CAYPSB010000003.1:0-58005 GCA_964413435.1 uncultured Flavobacterium sp. | reverse complement strand
AATACGAGCGGGTTTGTGGTTACGGTCTTTGCGTTTTATTCAGAGTGTGTCCGATGTGTGTCCGATGAAACCCTATAAAACATCGGACACACATCGCATGTACACCGCAGGCATATAGCATTCATCCTGAGTAGAACAGGAGGAAATAATGCGTTAAGGGGCTTGAGTTGTGAGGTCGTTTTACTTTTTAAGCATTCTCGCTTTCATTTTGCTGAAAAACTCAGGAGTAACGCCTATGTAGGAAGCAATTTGTTTTTGAGGTACTTGTTGAAGCAGGGTGGGATAGCGTTTGCAGAATTTGTCAAAGCGCTCTTCGGCGGTAAGGCTGAGGTTGTCCATCAGTCTTTCTTGATTGGCCACCAAAGAATTTTCGATTAAGATGCGGAAAAAGCGTTCGAGTTTTGGGATTTCCAGATACAATTGGTCTTGGTTTTCTTTGGATAAAACGACCACTTCGCTGTCTTCTAATACTTCGATGAAGAGGTTGCCCGGTTTTTGGGAAAGCAGGCTGTACATGTCGCTGATCCACCAACCGTCACAAGCAAAGCTCAGCACGTGTTCTACGATATTGTCGTTGATGTTGAAACTGCGAAGGAGACCCGAGTTGACAAAATAGGATTCTTTACAGACCTGCCCGGCATGGTGCAGCACAGTCTTTGCTTTGTAGTGCCGGATTTCGGTTTTAGACAAAAACAGTTGCTCTTCTTCGGGCGTTAGCGTAATGTGCTTCGAGATGTTTTGTATGATGGGATCCATATTTCCAAAAATACAATTTTCCGGGAATAAAAAAAGCGGAAATCAATTCCGCTTGCTGTATTAATGTTTGTGTCCTTTATGACTGTCGTCTTCGGTTGGAAGCAATTTAAAGGAACTTGCTACAAAACGATCTCCTTTGATTTCGCCAACAACTTCGGCTTTTCGGATGGCGTTGCAAAAACCATCTTTGGCATGGGCGTCTCCGTGTTTGTCGATTTTAGTGCCGTCTACAAAATAAGATTTACCGTCAATTCGCACGGCTAAATCACAGCCTCCTTTACCTTTCATTCCAAATTGGCATTGCCCGCATGAAGCCTCAACAATTTGAGTTTTTGGTTTTTCCTGTGCGCCTGCACTAAGGCAAACGAAAAGCACAAGCATTGAAAATAGTTGTTTCATTGTGTGTTATTTAAGATAAAGCTTCCTTGATTCTTTTAAAAGCTTCGGTTAATAAATCTTCACTGGTGGCATAGGAAATTCTCAAGCAATTCGGATTGCCGAAAGCATCTCCGGTTACTGTAGCCACGTTGGCTTCTGACAATAAATACATCGATAAATCATCGGCATTGTTGATTAGCTTGCCGCGTAAGGTTTTGCCAAAATACGAAGAAACATCCGGGAACAAATAGAACGCTCCTTCCGGAATGTTGATTTTTAATCCGTGAATTTCTTTGGCTAACCCAACCACTAAATCTCTTCGGTTTTTAAAAGCGGCCACCATATTGTCTAATACGCTAGGGTCAGCTTCAACTGCAGTAATAGTAGCTCTTTGGGCAATTGAATTGGCTCCCGAGGTTACTTGTCCCTGCATTTTGGTACAGGCCTTGGCAATAAATTCGGGTGCACCGATGTAACCAATTCTCCAACCGGTCATGGCAAAGGCTTTGGCCACACCATTTACGGTGATGGTTCTGTCAAACAAGCCCGGAATAGAGGCGATGCTGCAGAAGGTTCCCGAGAAATTGATGTGCTCGTAAATCTCATCGGATACAATATAAATATTGGGATGTTTGTCTAATACTTTACCAATGGCGGTTAATTCTTCGCGGTTATATACCGAACCGCTTGGGTTACACGGTGAACTGAACCACATCATTTTGGTTTTAGGCGTAATGGCTTTTTCTAATTGTTCGGGGGTGATTTTAAAATCAGTTTCTACCGAAGTAGGCACTTCCACCGGAACACCGCCCGATAATTTGATAATTTCGTAATAAGAAACCCAGTACGGAGCAGGTAAAATAACTTCGTCACCTTCATTAAGCATCACTTGAGCCACGTTGTATAACGATTGCTTAGCTCCTGTAGAAACCACAATGTTTGCTGGTTTGTAGTCTAAGTTGTTGTCTCTTTTGAATTTGCGACAAATGGCTTCTTTCAATTCAACGTATCCGTCTACCGGCGTGTAGGTGCTGTAATTTTCGTCAATCGCTTTTTTGGCGGCTTCTTTAACAAAATCAGGAGTGTTGAAATCGGGTTCTCCTAAGCTTAGGCTGATAATGTCTTTTCCTTGTGCTTTTAATTCTCTGGCCAAAGCAGCCATAGCCAAAGTTTGGGAAGTAGATAAGTTGTTGATTCGATTTGATAATACGTTATTCATGGCGGGGTCTATATTTTGGTAAACAAAGCGGTGCGTTAAGGCACTTCGGTATAAATGATTAGGCTAATTGAGGTTGTCTTCCCAATTCTTTCAAGTGTCTGAAGTGCGAGGCTATTGCCGCTCGGGTTGTTTTAAATTCGTAATAAGGCAATTCACATTCTTTGGCCGTTTGCTTTACAATTTCGGCAATTTTATCATAATGAATGTGACTGATGTTTGGAAAAATGTGGTGCTCAATTTGATGGTTTAACCCGCCGGTATAGTAGTTTACTAACCAGTTTTTAGGTGCAAAATTAGCGGTGGTAAACAATTGGTGAATCGCCCAGGTATTTTCAATTTCGCCATTGTCATCCGGAATTGGGTTTTCGGTTTCTTGTACTACGTGTGCTAATTGGAATACCACACTCAGGATAACTCCTGCTGTGTAATGCATTACTAAAAAGCCTAATAATACTTTCCACCAAACTACATTAAGCAGGATCGGAATAACAATCCAAATAGAGAAATAAATGATCTTGGTAATAATCAATGTTGTCCAGCGAACTACCGGTTTTTTAAATTCACCGTAGGATAAATTTCGTTTCAAATAGCGTTTCATTTGAAGGAAATCGGTCGTAATCGCCCAGTTGAACGTCAATAATCCGTAAAGGAAAATAGAATAATACTGTTGGAATTTGTGAAAACGATACCACTTGGCTTCTTTGGTGAATCGCATGATTCTGCCGGCTTCCAAATCTTCGTCGTGGCCTAAAATATTGGTATAGGTGTGGTGTAAGACATTGTGCTGTACTTGCCAGTTATATACGTTTCCGGCCAGGATGTAAATGCTTCCGCCCATGATTTTATTGACCCATGATTTGGAAGAATAGGCTCCGTGGTTCCCGTCGTGCATGACGTTCATTCCCACGCCTGCCATTCCGATACCAATTACTACGTTGAGTAAAAGATAAGCCCAAATAGGCATGTGCATAGCCAATAAAATAAAGTAGGGAGTCAGGAAAATGGTAAACATGACAACTGTTTTTAAGTGCAGTTTCCAGTTCCCGGTTCGGTTGAGGTTGTTTTCTTTGAAATAGTTGTTAACTCTTGAATTTAAAGTTCGGAAGAATTTTAAGCTATCGTTTTTGGAAAAAACAGGTGTTGTGGTATTCATTTAATGAAATTCAAAATTTTGCCCAAAGATAAATATTATAATTTTTTAAAAATTATAAACAAATCATAATTATCAACTAAAACAGTATTTTTGTTGAAAATTCTATTCATGGAAGAAATTATCAAACAATTTCCTAATCTGACTGAAAATCAAGTCTTACAGTTTCAAAAATTAGAAGCGTTATATCAGGATTGGAATGCCAAAATTAACGTGATTTCTCGCAAAGACATCGATGAGTTATACACCAAACACGTGCTGCATTCTTTGGCCATTGCCAAAATTCAACCTTTTGAACCGGGAACGACGGTTTTAGATGTAGGCACAGGCGGAGGATTTCCCGGTATCCCTTTGGCTATTTTATTTCCGGAAACGCGTTTTTATCTGATTGATGTCATTGCTAAAAAAATAAAGGTGGTGCAGGCAGTAGCAGATGCTTTGGGATTGAAAAATGTAAAAGCAGAGCAGCTTCGTGCCGAGAATGTGAAAGGAGATTTTGATTTTATTGTCAGCAGAGCCGTGACCAATATGCCCGATTTTGTTTCCTGGATTAAGGATAAAATCAAAAAACAAAACAAACACGAGTTAAAGAACGGAATTCTGTATTTGAAAGGCGGCGATTTGACCGAAGAGTTAAAAGATTTTCCTCAAGCCACAGAATACAGTATTGCAGCCTTTTATTCCGATCCGTTTTTTGAAACTAAAAAAGTGGTGCACTTGCCGCTGAAGTTTAAGCCATAAAAAAAGTCCCGAATCGGGACTTTTTTATTTTAGTTTTTGATGATTTTGCGGGTCATGCTGTCTTTTTCATTCCCTATAGTAATCAAATAGATTCCTTTGGATAAAGAAACCGGAATTTCGAGAGTTCCACTGATGGTGTTGTGGTCAGATTGATAAATCGTTTTGCCCAACATATCCGATACTCTGATAGCAGCGTTGTCAATAGGATTTGTGCTGTTGATTTTGATGTTATCGCCTATTGGGTTTTGAATCCACACTGTCTCCAAAGCATTTTTTGGGGTATTCATTAAAACGGCTTCAAATTTTTCCAATGTTGTATCCGTCTGATCAATCGACATAACAGGCACAAGGGAAACAGTGGTTATGCTTCTGAAGATAGGGTTGTTGAAAGTGTTATTGTTGGTTGTATAGTAAATGTAAGAAGTTTGAGTAACGGTTCCCACATTACTGAAAATACTATAGTTCAGATTAATATTCAGTACTGTTTTTAAACGCACTACACTACCCGAATATGCATAGGCAGGGTCGGTCAAAGTAAGTGTTCCGTAAGCATCAACGCTGGTTGATAAGGTTCCGGTGAAAGTCCCCGAATAAGTAGTATACGAGTAATTTCCGGCCACAGTATCGGTATTGGTATACCCGAAATTCATTGGGAATGCCCCCAAGGTTGCATTATTACTTGCGAAATTAATGTTCAAATCAGTGCCCGTCAGCCCTGTTATTGATAAAATGTTTCCGGTTGCTGTTTTGGTGTACATTTTTGTAGTACCGTTTGTGTTGGTGCCTACAATGACTTCATTAGTTCCCGGATAGGTAGTAGTTTCCAGACCGCTAGGGGCAGTGTAATTATAAATCACATTTCCCAAGGATATAAGACTGCCGAAAGTCCACGACTGATTGGCTCCCGAAGGGCTGTGATCTAATGCTGTTGTTGATGCTAAAAGGGCAAAGCTTGAGTAGTTGTCGCCGTGAAATGCCGGAATGCTTTGTGACCAGGAAATAAAAGAATAGAAAATTAGCAATAAAGGTAGTTTTGTTTTCATAGTTTGACGATTAACAGATAATCGAAGGTACAAAAAATTCATTTTCAGCAGAATAAAAAAAAGTCCAAGGTTTACCTTGGACTTTTTTAGTATTATATTAATTTAAATTATTCGCCTAAAAACGGATAACGGTAATCTTCCGGCGTAACCATCGTTTCTTTGATGGTTCTTGGGGAAACCCAACGCAACAAGTTTTGCATTGAACCAGCTTTGTCATTGGTTCCCGAAGCTCTGGCGCCACCAAACGGTTGCATTCCAACAACGGCTCCTGTTGGTTTATCATTAATGTAGAAGTTACCGGCACTGTTTTGTAGTGCTTTGGTCGCCTCGTCAATAGCGTAACGGTCTTGGCTGAAAATAGCTCCGGTTAGAGCATATTCGGAGGTATTGTCTACCAATTCTAAAATTTCTGACCATTTCGCATCTTCATACACATAAATCGTCATTACCGGACCGAACAATTCGGTTTCCATGGTAGCATATTTCGGGTTGGTAGTCACAATAACCGTTGGCTCAATAAACCAACCTTTTGATTTGTCGTAGTTACCGCCCACGATGATTTCGGCATCGGCGTCTTTTTTGGCTTGGTCAATGTAACTCGCCAGTTTGTCGAACGAACCTTCATGGATTACCGCAGTAATGAAGTTAGAGAAATCTTCCGGTGAACCCATTTTCATCGACTTCACATCGGCAATCAATTGTTCTTTTACGGCAGGCCACAGACTTTGCGGAATATAACCTCTCGAAGCCGCCGAACATTTTTGTCCTTGGAATTCAAAGGCTCCACGGGTAATTCCGGTTACGACTTGTTTTACATTGGCGCTCGGATGTGCTAACACAAAATCTTTTCCTCCGGTTTCTCCCACGATTCTCGGGTAGGTCTTATAGGTATGGATGTTTTCTCCGATTTTCTTCCAGATTTCTTTGAATACAAAAGTAGAACCGGTATAGTGTACTCCTGCAAAATCAGGATGTTTTAAAATGGTATCGGTAATCATCACTGGATCCCCAAAAACAACATTGATTACGCCATCCGGAACTCCCGCTTCTTTGAAAACGTCAATAATGATTTTGGCGGAAAATACTTGGCTGTCACTTGGTTTCCAAACAACTGTGTTCCCCATCAACGCGGCACTGGCCGGAAGATTCGCGGCAATAGCTGTAAAGTTGAACGGTGTAATGGCGTATACAAAACCTTCTAACGGACGGTATTCCACACGATTCCAAACATCCGAAACTGATTTAGGTTGGTCGTTGTAAATTTGAGTCATGAATTCTACGTTGTAACGCAAAAAGTCAATCAACTCACAAGACGCATCAATCTCAGCTTGGAAAATAGTTTTGGATTGTGCAATCATAGTCGCTGCGTTTATACGTGCACGGTAAGGTCCGGCAATCAATTCGGCGGCTTTTAAAAAGATGGCTGCCCGTTGTTCCCAAGCGAGGTTAGCCCATTTTTTTCTAGCTTCTAGAGCCGCTGCAATGGCTTTCTCCACATGAACTTTTTCGGCTAAATGGTATTTCCCCACCACATGCTGATGGTCATGAGGAGCCGTCATGTTGCGGGTGTTTCCGGTACGAATCTCTTCGCTTCCGATGTAGTTGGGAACATCAATAGTTTCGTTCCACATTTTTTTGTAGGCTGCTAATACCGCTGCTTTTTCGGGCGAATTAGGAGCGTATGATTTTACGGGTTCATTGACCGCTTTAGGTACATGAAAAAAACCTTTTGGCATATTTTTTAATTTGAAAATTAAACAATTTGAAAATTTGAAAATTCCGTTTTGAAGGAATTCAAAATGAAGCACAAAAGTACAAAGGAATTTTTGAATTTTTAATACGGGAAGGCAAAGATTAGTTTGCTCTTAACAAGACTTTTAATTCAAAGCAAAAGGCGCGCTCAACTTGAACGTTGGGACGGTAACTTTGAAGGTTTTGGTAGTGGTAAAATTAATCATGTTGAAAAAACCACTCATGGCTCCGAAAGGAGAGGAAAGTAAACAGCCCGAAGTGTAAGTGTGTTTTTCGCCGGGTTTTAGTACCGGTTTTTTACCAATCACTCCTTCGCCGTCTACAATTTCAACATCATTGAGAGAATCTAAAATTTCCCAATGACGGGAGTTGAGTTGTACGGAATCTTTGCTGTGGTTTTCAATTGTGATTTCATAACTAAAGGCAAAGTGAATCTTGTAGTTTTTGAAGTAAGTGCCTTCAAAACTAGTCAAAACCGAAATTTTTATACCTCTTGTTATTTGTGAAACCATTTGGAATCGATTGTATTACGCTGTCAAATTTACAAAAAATACATTCTGATGTATAATTTTGATGTTAAATTTTATCAATTGGTGATGTCAACCGAACTGGCTATTCCTTTCCCGATAATACGGTCGTAACGTTGGTTGTTTTCTTTGTAATAGACTAGCACAAAATAATTGTTTTCGGTTTGATGAAAGTTGCCGTCAATAGCATTTTCTTCATCAATTTTCCCATTGCTGTCTGCAATAACGTATTGAAAATTGGTAAAGCCTTGTTTGATCATGATTGCTTTTTCATAAATTCCTTTTTCGGCATTGTAGTCCATTTTATTTTCATTGCCTATGGCGTAATTGTTGAACATGCCGTTTACATAAATGGATTTGTTCCCGTAGTAATTCGGTGCCGATAAAGTAAAGAAAACCCAGGCGTAATCGGCTTCAATATCATTGTTTTCGGCATCTATTTTTTTGATAATGAAATTGCCGTTTATGTCAGGGTAGTAGGTGTACGGGTTGTTGGCCCGGGCAGCACTCGGATACAAATGGGCATTATACAATCCGCCTTTGGAATCAATATAGGCTATGCTGTTGTTGGCTGCTCGGATGTCTTTGTTTTCAAAAAATAAAAACTCATTCCCGCCCCAAAACTGGGTTTCCGCATCGTATTTATAAATCAAGTCGTTACCTATAGTGTATTGTGGTTTTACATTGGTAATGGCATTACTGAACTTTCCGTTTTGCATCAAAAGCACTTTTACATTGGTCAGAGGACTTTGAAAATTGAGTGTTGGCGATTTGATGGCGAATTCAATATTCTGTTTTTGGTTGTAATAAGTCAGATTTCGGGCTCTTCTAACCTGCACCGGAACGGAAACCAAATCTTCATAGATAATGAACTTACGTGAAAAAACAACCTCCCGGTCTTCGTTTAAAATTTTCAAGACATAATTACCGCTAACTCTTAATTGTGTCAGCTTATTAGGGAAAGTTAGGCGATAATGCGAATAAATTTGAAGCGAATTAAAAGAGTTAGTATAGTCCTGAATGCGTTGGTCGTCAAAGCCGTTCAAATATTCATTTCGGGACAATTGAGAAGGTTTCCAATCATAATCGCAGTGTGTGATGGTATAGTAATAGTTAGCTTCGTTTCCAAATAAATCGTCAAACTGTAATTGAAAACTATCGCCCAAAGCAAATATTGGAATTGCATTTTGACCGTTTTGAACAAAAGTCACTGTTTTGATATTGTAGGGAGGGGCAACTTCTGTTTCAACTTGTGAAAAAAGCGTTCCTGTAAATAGTAAAAAAAATAAGTAGAGACTTTTGTGTAGCATGGTTTCTAAATTTCGAATGGTAAATATAACAAATATTGCCACATTAATTATGCCGCTTTTTTTTGATTGTCAGACAGGTGTTAAAAATTGCACAACTAAAAACGTACCGTTCTTTTTTTTAGTACTTTCACAATAATTGTAATAAAAGTCCGTTAATTATCATGTGTAAAAATCAAAACTAAACTTTATGAAACAAATTTTAAGGTCGGCATTGCTGCTTTTTTTAATCCCAATTTCTGTTCTTGCTCAGGAAGCCAAAGGAACAGATTTAATTCCGTTTGACGCCAATGTTAAAAAAGGTGTTCTGAAAAACGGATTAACGTATTACATCAGAAAAAATACAAAACCCGAAAACAAAGTTGATTTAAGACTGGTCATCAATGCGGGTTCTATTTTGGAAGAAGATGACCAACGTGGCTTAGCCCACTTTATGGAGCACATGTGTTTTAACGGAACCAAGCGTTTCCCGAAAAATCAATTGGTAGATTATCTGCAAAGTATAGGAGTAAAATTTGGACAACATTTAAATGCTTACACCAGTTTTGATGAAACCGTTTATTTCCTTCCTATTCCTTCCGATAGCCCGGAAAAGCTTGAGAAAGGATTTCAAATCTTAGAAGATTGGGCTTTTAATGCCAATTTGACTCCCGAAGAGATTGACAAAGAAAGAGGCGTTGTGCTTGAAGAATACCGTCTCGGACTGGGAGCAGACAAAAGAATGGAAGACCGTTATATCCCGAAAATGATGTACAATTCGCAATATGCGGAACGCTTGCCTATCGGGAAAAAGGAAATTCTGGAAAACTTTAAATACGACCGATTAGTTAGTTTTTATAAAGATTGGTACCGACCGGATTTGATGAGTGTTATTGTGGTGGGGGATATTGATGTAAAAGCGATGGAGCAGAAGATAAAAGATCATTTCGGCAGCTATCAAAACCCCAAAAATGCCAAACCGAGAAAGACTTTTGATGTGCCTAATCACAAAGAAACTTTTGTAGCCATTGAAAGCGATAAAGAAGCTTCGCAAACGCAGGTGCAGTTGTTGTATAAAGATTATGGTTTGCCTAAAAAGATTAAAACGGTTAATAATTACCGAGAGAATTTAATAGAAGGCTTGTTTTCAACCATGTTGAACAACCGATTGAACGAACTTACGAATTCACCTACTCCGCCGTTTACTTACGGATTTACCTACCACGGAGGAACATTTGCCCGAAACAAAGAGGCGTTTCAGTCCTTTGCCATGATAGACGAAACCAAACAATTAGAGGCTTTAAAAGTGTTGGTTTCAGAAAACGAAAGAGTTAAAAAATTTGGTTTTACCGAGGGCGAATTGGAAAGAGCAAAAGCCGAAATTTTGGCCCGAAGCGAGAGCAGTTACAAAGACAGAGATAAAAAAGAATCTGAAGATTATGTATGGCGTTACCAATCTAATTTCCTCGAAGAATCTCCGGCACCTGATACAGAATGGTCGTTCAACACCACTAAAAAATTGTTGCCGAAAATTGAACTGAAAGAAGTAAATAATTTGATCAAAGATTATTTAAAAGAAGACAACCGAGTAGTGGTAATCACTGCACCTGAAAAAGCCGGTTTGAAAAAAGTAAGTGAAAAGGAAGTCATGGAGGCGATGACCATCAATCCGAATGATTTAAAACCGTATGAAGATAAAGCTGTTGCTGCAAGTTTGTTGCGCAATGAGGTAAAACCGGGCAGTATTGTTAAAAAAGAGACCAACGATAAAATAGGAACTACCACATTAACATTGTCCAACGGGGCTAAAGTAACCTATAAGAAAACCGATTTTAAAAATGATGAAATTTTACTCGAGGCGGTGAGTTTTGGAGGTACTAATTTGTATTCAAACGAAGAAATCAGAAAAACGCAATTTGCGAACGGCGGTTTGGCTGAGGCCGGATTTTCAGGATTAAATCAGAATGATATAGACAAGTTTATGGCGGGTAAAATTGCCAATGTTACTCCTTACATTTCAAATACTACTGAGGGCTTCAGAGGAACTACCACTCCGAAAGATTTAGAGTACGCTTTCCAAATGTTGTACGCCTACTTTACGGATTTGAATTTTGATCAGGCGGCTTTTGAAGGCTACAAACAAAAACAATCTAACTTTTTTGACAACTTGATTTCTCAGCCTAATTTCTATTTTCAACAAGAGTTTTACACGTATCTGAACAAAGAAAACCCAAGATGGAATGGAATAGTGCCTACTGCCGAAAAATGGAAAGAAACCAGCTATGAATTGGCTTATAACAAATACAAAGAACGTTTTGCCAACGCCGGTGATTTTGAATTCTTTTTCGTGGGTAATGTAAACGATGCCGCGATGGAAGATTTTTCAAAAAAATATATTGCATCACTTCCGTCCAATAACACGAAAGAAACAGCCAAAGATTTAGGATACCGCATGTTAAAGGGTGACATTAAAAAAGTAGTCAACAAAGGAAAAGATCCGAAAAGTAATGTGACCATTATGTTTTACGGCGATGCAACCTATTCTCCTAAAGAGGCGATTGCTTTGACAGCTTTGGGTGAAGTGTTAACCATAAAATTGATTGAAGAGTTAAGAGAAAACGAAAGCGGAGTTTATGGTGTAAATGCCCGCGGCAGTATGAATAAAGTGCCTTATGGTTCTTATAATTTCAATATCAGTTTCCCATGCGGTCCGGATAATGCCGAAAAATTGACCGCTTCAGCGTTAGCTGAACTGGATAAGATTATCAAAAACGGGCCTGAAGAAAAAGATGTGAATAAATACAAAGAAGCTGAAGCTTTAGAGTACAAAAAGAAAATGAAAGAGAATCGTTATTGGATGACCAATTTTACCGGTTCATTTGTTAAAGGTTCTAATCCGGAAGACATTTTAACCGCTTCTGATAAAGTAAAAGGACTCACAGCCAAAGACATTCAGGATGTAGCGGCGAAGTACTTAACAAAGGATAAAATTATTGGTGTTTTAATGCCGGAATAAGTTTTTATTCAAAAGAAAAAACAGCCATCCTCTAAACAGGGTGGCTTTTTTATTTGAAACAAACCGGAATAATCTCGCCTTGAGCCAGGCAATATTTCTCTACCAATTCGGGTGTCATTTTACGGGTGTAATCTTCCTCAATCACCTTGAAGCCAATACTTCTCAGTTTGTCAAAATAATCCCTGCCATACACGCGAACGTGATCGTATTGTCCGAAGATTTTTGCCCGCTCTTTTTGGTCTGTTATGCTGTCATCCGAAAAAGTAACGGCTCTCGACAAATCCTGTGGAATTTGAAATATCCCCATACCGCCCGGTTTCATAACGCGATATAATTCCTGCATGGCTTTGGTATCATCGGGAATATGCTCTAAAACGTGATTGCAAAAAATAATGTCGTAACTGTTGTCTTCAAAAGGCAAGTGGCAAATGTCCGCTTTCACATCAGCCAAAGGCGATAGCAAATCGGTGGTGGTGTACTCAATATTGGTTTGCTTCTTAAAGCGTTTGTAAAATTCCTGTTCCGGCGCAAAGTGCAGTACTTTCTTTTTGGTTGTTGCCGTAAAAAAATCGGTTTCATTTTGCAGGTACAACCAAAGCAAGCGGTGTCTTTCTAACGAAAGTGTGCTGGGTGAGAGCACGTTGTTTCTTTGATTGCCATATCCATAAGGCAGAAACATCCTAAAACTTTTGCCGTCAATGGGATCGGTAAATCGGTTTCCTTTTAGTAAAAAAGCCAAAATGGGGCGTACCACGATACTCAACCGAATCAGTATCGGTCTGGGAATGGTGTTTAAAATGAATCGGAATAGTTTCTTCATTACAGGACCAAAGGTTGTTTTCTGAATTCATCTTCTTCGGTACTCTCAATGCCCAAAGCTTTGTAGATGTATGCAAATGTTGAAAGCAGTTCCGGTTTGCCGTCTATCAGCGCTACATCATGTTCAAAGTGTGCGCTGGGTTTGCCATCGGCAGTCAGAATAGTCCAACCGTCTTTTAGCTGTTTGATGTTTCTGGTTCCCATGTTAATCATGGGTTCTATAGCTACTACCATACCTTCTACAAACAATTTTCCGCGACCCCGTTTGCCGTAGTTGGGCATTTCGGGTTCTTCGTGCATTTTTCGACCTAAACCATGACCTACCAATTCGCGAACCACACCATAGCCATGCGCTTCGGTATATTTTTGAATGGCATTACCCACATCTTCCACACGGTTTCCGGCTCTGAATTCCCGAATACCTACATACAAACTTTCTTTGGTTACCTGCAATAATTTTTTAACTTCGGGTGCTACTTCACCAATCTCAAATGAGTAAGCATGGTCGCCGTAAAATCCGTTTTTCAAAGCGCCGCAATCTACTGAAATTACATCGCCTTCCTGCAACGGATTATTGTTGGGGATGCCGTGCACAACTTGGGCATTCGGGCTCATGCATAACGAATTCGGGAACCCGTACATGCCTAAAAAAGCAGGTTCCGCACCGTGGTCTCTTATGAAAGTTTCAGCTAGTTTGTCTAAATATAAGGTGGTAACACCGGGTTTGATTTCAGAGGCAATCATACCTAACGTTTTAGAAACGATTAGGGCACTTTCACGCATCAATTCAATCTCTTCTCTGGTTTTTGGGATAATCATATACATTAAGTTGAGGTGGCAAAAGTACAACTTTATACTGATTTTGAATAATGATAAATGAAATGAGTTTTATCATGTTTTTCCGTAACTTCACCTTTTACTTTTGTATAAAATTTTAGTTATGAGCAAATATGTTACCGCAGCGGAAGCTGTAAAAGTAGTCAAGTCTGGCGACAGGGTTTATGTCCAGGCAGCAGCAGCGGCCCCTACTGTTTTGACGAAAGCACTCGCAGAAAGAGCCTCCGAGTTGCGCAATGTAGAGGTGTGCCATTTACATACTGAAGGAGAAGCTCCTTATGCTAATCCTGCATTAACAGAGAGTTTTCACGTTAATTCGTTTTTTATCGGTGCCAATGTACGACATACGTTGTCTGCCGGTAATGGTTCGTATACCCCGGTTTTTTTAAGCGAGTTGCCACATTTGTTTAGAAAAAATGTATTGCCTATCGATGTGGCTTTTATTCATGTTTCGCCACCCGATAGGCATGGGTATTGTTCATTAGGGGTGTCTGTTGAAGCTACAATTGCCGCCATTGAAAAAGCCAAAATTGTAATAGCTCAAGTTAATCCTCAGATGCCGCGAACTTTTGGTGACGGAATTCTGCATGTGGAAGAGATAGATTACTTGGTTGATGTCAATATGCCTATTTACGGCCATGAGCCCAGTACTTTTTCTAAAGAGGAAGAAAAAATAGGAGAGTACATAGCTTCGTTGATAGAGGATCGAAGTACCTTACAGATGGGTATAGGTTCCATCCCGAATGCGGCATTGAGTAAACTTAAAAACCATAAAGACTTGGGGCTGCATACCGAAATGTTTTCGGATGGTGTTATCGACTTAATTGAAAGTGATGTGATTAATTGCAATTATAAGGGTACACTTCGAGGCAGGGTTTTAGCCACTTTTTTAATTGGTTCCAAAAGACTGTATGATTTTGTCAATGATAATCCGTTTATTGAAATGAAGGAGTCGTCAATGGTCAACGATACGGCCCGAATCCGTAAAAATCCTAAAATGGTAGCTATCAATTCGGCTATTGAAGTAGATGTAACGGGACAGGTGTGTGCGGATTCCATTGGTGCTCACATGTATTCTGGGGTAGGAGGTCAAATGGACTTCATCAGAGGGGCTTCATTGAGTGAAGGCGGAAAAGCTATTATTGCTCTGCCATCTGTTACCAAAAGAGGCGAAAGCAGAATCGTGCCTTACCTGAAACAAGGAGCCGGAGTCGTATCAACCCGTTCCCATGTACAATATATTATCACCGAAAATGGTATAGCGGATTTGTACGGCAAAACCCTGAAACAACGTCTCAATGAAATGGTCAAAATTGCCCATCCTACTCATCAGGAAAGCATCGAAAGAAGTTATTATGAGATGCTGAAATAAAAAAGCCCCAAATGGGGCTTTTTTATTTATAATAATGATTTTCCGGTCATCACAGCCGGTTTTTCTATGCCCATGAGTTCCAAAACGGTTGGTGCGATGTCGCCTAAAACTCCGTTTTTCACTTGTTTCAACTCGGGGTCAACCAATATAATTGGTACCGGGTTGGTGGTGTGTGCAGTATTGGGTGTGCCATCAGGGTTGATCATTGTTTCACAATTTCCGTGGTCTGCAATGATAATGGTGGTGTAGTTGTTTTCCAATGCGGCAGTTACCACATCTTTTACACAAGCATCGACAGCTTCGCAAGCTTTAATGGCAGCGGCCATCACACCGGTATGTCCTACCATATCACCGTTGGCAAAGTTTAAACACACAAAATCAACATCTCCTTTTTTAAGTTCCGGAACCAAAGCGTCGCGTAGTTCGTAGGCGCTCATTTCGGGTTGTAAATCGTAAGTTGCTACTTTGGGCGAGTTTCTCAAAATGCGGGTTTCACCTCGGAACGGAATTTCCCGTCCGCCCGAAAAGAAAAAAGTAACGTGCGGATACTTCTCGGTTTCGGCAATGCGAATCTGGGTTTTGTTGTGTTTTTCCAAGACTTCGCCTAAGGTTTCGGTAATGTTGTCTTTGTCGTAAATGACATGAACATTCTCAAAAGTATCGTCATAATTAGTCATCGTAACATAGTACAAGTTTAACTTGTGCATGTTTTGCTCGTGAAAATCTTTTTGCGAAAGCGCTTCGGTCAGTTCACGTCCTCTGTCGGTTCTGAAATTAAAAAAGACCACGACATCGTCATTCTGAATGGTGGCAACCGGGTTGTTGTTTTCGTTTACGGCTACTATAGGCAGTATGAATTCATCGGTTACATTTTCAGCATAACTGTCGGTAATACTTTGAACAATATTGGGGCTGTGTTTTCCTATTCCGTTTACCACCAAATCATAAGCCAACTTCACCCGTTCCCAACGCTTATCACGATCCATAGCGTAATAGCGGCCGACCACCGAGGCGATTTTGGCGGAAGTATTTTGAAGGTAATTTTCCAAATCCTGAATATAACCTTTCCCTGATTTCGGGTCTACATCACGACCATCTGTAAAGGCATGCACATACACCTTGCTCAATCCGAATGCCTGTGAAGCATCAATCAATCCGCGTAAATGTGAGGTATGTGAATGCACTCCGCCATCGGAAACCAAGCCCAGAAAATGAACAGCTTTGTTGTGGGTTTTGGCATACGTAAACGCATCAATCAGCGGTTGTTCTTGGCTCATGGTTTTGTTGGCTACTGCCAAATTAATTTTGGCCAAATCCTGATACACGATTCTTCCGGCACCCAAATTCATGTGGCCCACTTCTGAATTTCCCATTTGACCTTCGGGCAAACCTACATTGAGTCCGTCAGTACGAAGTTGAGCATTGGGATACTTGGTGTATAGGCTGTTGATAAAAGGAACATTAGCATTGTCTATAGCAGATACTTTAGGGTCGGGCGATTTTCCCCAACCGTCTAAAATCATAAGGATAACTTTCTTGTTCATCAGAAAATATTTTGAACAAAGATAACCCTTAATTTCGATTTTTAGAAGCGTATTCTTTCGTTAGGTTTGGTAAACGTTTTTGATAGATTGCCGTTTTTTATCGAATTGTAATCAATAAAATAACGAACACTGATGGAAAAGACGTGATTCAGATTTTGGTTGTCAATAGCATCTTTGAAATTGCGTTCAAACTGACGGCTGAATTCACGGGTAAACAAGCTCGAATTGTTTCGATACAATACTGAAATCTGACTGCCAGGTGCGAACCACCAAGAATACGATAAATCCAGATTCCAAAGATTCAGATTGTAGTTTTTGTTTTCATTGTAAGTTGTATTGTTGACCAAACTACCATCGTTCTGTAAGGTTAAAAAGTCATGGTTTACAACATAAGACCAATAGTGACGAACTGCAAGAGAAAGGTTCATTTTGTTGTTCAACGAATATTTTCCCTGCAACGTGTTGGTGTAGGTAATTCGGTCTCTCCGGGCAAATATGGTATTTTCGTCGGAATCAAAGTCTACCCAACCGGTATTCTTGTTTTGACGTAAAAAATTAAAATTATAAATCAACGAAAAATGATCGTCAAAACGATATCTCGGACTTACAATAAAGCCATAACTCACCCTTCCTTTTTCATTGATAAAATTATAGGAAGGATTAAAGTCTAGAGCAAATTTTCGGTTGTAGTTAGAAGAATAATACAACCAGATATTAAGGCTTTCCGGGAGGGTTACAAATCGGACTTCATTAAGGGAACGCGGTTCGTAAAAATCATATACCAGCAAAGGTCTTATGTTAAATCCACCACCGTAATAATCATTTTTTGTGTCGTTAGAATTAACACTCAAATTAAGCTGCCCGGATTGGATTCGTCCTGTTAGATTGTCAAACTCAGTATAAAAATTCAAATTGGTTTGAAAGGTATTGAACGTTTTAGTCGGATTTAAAATTCGGTAACTGGCATTTCCGTATACCGAGTGATAATGGGTTTGAAAATTAATGCCCAAATCATTAATATCGTATTCTCTTGAGTAGTATTCTCCGCCTAGTCCAAATCGGTATTTCCCCTTGGTTTTGGCAAAGTAAAGCTCAGAGGTAAATCCTTTTTTGTCTTCAGTATTCCCCAGCTCATTGATGTAGCTGTATTTAAAACTACCGTTGGTGTTATAGGTGTTTTTTGTAGTATTTAAATCGAAAACCATAGCCGATACGTTGGCGTCTCTGAATTCTCCATTGCGGGTTACGTTGGTATTGACAAACGATACCGAAGAGTTTTTGTTGAAACGTTGATCCAATACCAGAACGTTGTAATTGGCAAGTGGTTCTAATTCTTCTCTGACTTCACCGGTGCTCAGGTTGACAATATTGGTATTGGTATTTTCCGAAACAGCGTTCAGTATGCCTATGCCCAATCCTTTTTTAGTTCTCCCCGAAATTTTGAAGGCATTGATCAAGCTTATTTTAGTTCCGTCGACAAAATCTTCATTTGCTCCCAGCTTGTACAAGGGTTGACCGCCAATTCTTCGGGTGTAAAGCAGTCCGCCTTTGTTGAATAAATCGGTTCCTTCTGTAAAGAAAGGGCGGTTTTCGCTGAATTGTTGTTCAAAAGCGCTGAGGTTTAATTCGACGTTATCAAATTTGGTTTGACCAAAATCGGGAATCAAAATAGCATCAAGCGTAAACGCATCGTTTATGCCGTATTTGATATCCAAGCCGCCTTTAAATTCACCATGGGTTTTTTGTTCTTTACTTGCATACACATATTGGGAGGCATACGGAATTAAAAACAGGCGGGTTGGAGTTTTAACATCTTCAATACCCTTGAGTATTCCTGCCTGAGTACTTTCGTTTGCAATTTTACTGTCTAATAAATTCCAGGAATATTGTTGTCGGTCACGGCGAATCTCACGATAAAAATTCAATCCCCAGGTTTGTTCTTTAGCCGATGGAAAACGCAATGCAGCATAGGGAATTTTCATTTCAACAGTCCAACCGAAATCGGTTAGCTCTACATGACTGTCCCAAATAGCATCCCAGGAAAAATCTTCTCCGTTGGCTTCGGTATAAATGCCATCCTGCTGAACACCGGCGGCACTCACAAAAAAGCGAAATTCCTGTTGCCCATCATTGTAGCCATTAAAAAAAACACCAAAATGATCGGTAATTCCGAAGTTGTCGCGGGAGGTTAATTCTTTTAAAATTCGGTTGGGCTCATTATCAAAAAGGGAAGCGGCTATATAAATTCCCTCATTGTTGTATACAACCTTAACTTCAGTTTTTTTTTCCTGAGCTATGGGTTTCCCGTTGTCGGGATTAATCATTATAAAATCAGTTGCCACTGCCGCATTTTTCCATGCCTCTTCTTCGAACTTACCGTCAATAGTGATTTTTTCTTCGGTATACAGCGTTTGTAAGGTTTTTTTCTGACCAAAAGACAAAGCCGTAACAAAGAGCAAAGCACATAAAAAACAATAAGATTTTTTAGACATAAATGTTGCAGTTGGTCGAACAAAAATAATTATTTAATTGATTGTCACAAGAAAGGATACAATAAAAAGCGAATAATTTCGTTATAGTAAAGAGTTAAAAATTGATTAAGATTTCTTCAAAAATTTTGTCTCGGGCAATATTTTATTAGTTTTGTCATCCCAAGTCTAATGTTTAAACTTTTAAATGTCAATGAATTACAGGTTTTTATTTCTTTTTGCTTTGGTGTTGCTCACCTCTTTCAGCAAAATTTCCGGCCCCGATAAACCCAAAAATTTAGTCTATACCGCACCGGCAAAATCAACAGCTAAGAGTGTTGCGGTATACGATATGTTGAATGCAAATTCATTTGCAATGCCTAATCTGGAGTGTTTTTCAGAAGCTTTAGAAGGATTTTACGCCTTGAAAGACAAAGGTATAATTCAAAAAGATATACTTACGTTGATTGACTTTTCAAAATCATCCAATACCAAACGCCTTTGGGTAATTGATTTGAAAACCAACACCATTTTGTTCAATACGTTAGTAGCTCACGGCAGAAATACAGGAGAGGAATTTGCGCAGACTTTTTCAAACGCCGCGGAGTCTTTCAAGAGTAGTTTAGGGTTTTACGCCACCGGAGAAGTATACAATGGTAAGCATGGTTTATCTTTACGATTAGACGGATTGGAAAAAGGAATCAATGACCATGCCCGTGAAAGAGCTGTTGTGGTTCACGGTGCTGATTATGTTTCGGAATCATTCATTAAAGGAAATAAACGATTGGGAAGAAGCCAAGGTTGTCCTGCTGTTCCGGTAGAAATGAATGAAAAAATCATCAATGTGATTAAAGATAAATCCTGTCTTTTTATTTTTCACCCATCCAGAAACAAGACCACGTTTCAAAAATTAGTGTCTTAATTTATAGTACAACTCTTCATCGAGATCGTAAATATCATCTCTGAACAACAATTTATCATTTTCGCTCCAAGCAGTCCAATACCACAAATACAGATAAGTGGGGGTTTCAATTTTTACATTTTGGGTTTTCCCGGTTTTTAAAATATCGGCAATTTTAGTTTTCGAATACTGAATAGTGTCGTTGAGAAGGTAAGCGGTTAATTCGAGCGGATTTTCCACGCGAACACAACCTGAACTGAGCGAGCGGTTGGTTTTATCAAAGTAATCCCGGTGATTGGTATCGTGCAGATAAACCGAAAAACGGTTAGGGAAAATCAGTTTCACCATGCCCAGCGAATTATAAGTGCCAGGACTCTGCACATAACGATACCCTCTGGCTCTCGAAGCTCTCCAGTTGGCGGCTTCCACTATATTTCCATCCGCATCATAAACCGTTATATTCTTATCGGCTAAATAATTTCTGTTTTTGATGGTCGCCGGAATTACGTCTTCTTTAATAATCGTAGGCGGTACCGTCCAGGTAGGATTGAAAACAGCATAACTCAACTTAGAGGATAGTACAGGTGTTTTTCTTTTGGCAGAACCTACTATGATTTTATGTGTTCTTATCGTATCATTATCATGTACCACGTGCAGGCTGTAATCGGGAATGTTGATGATGAGGTACTGTTTGCCCAAATTCTGTTGGTACCATTTCCAACGCTCTAAATTGGCTATAATCTGATGTTTTCTCTGTTCTTTGGTAAAATTTAAAGCAGCAATGGTTCCTTTGCCTATGACACCGTCTGCGGCCAAACCGTGTCGGGTCTGGAATTTTTTGATGGCGGTTACGGTTCTCGAATCGTATATATTGGTTAAACTGTCCGGTTTCTTTAAGTCATTCCAATACACCAATTTTTGTTTGATTTTTAGCAAGACGTTGTTCGTGTCATTCGGAATAATTTTGGCTTCAAAAGTTATTTTCTTTAGGGTGTCTTTTGGGAAAGCATTGAGTAAGACTAAGGCTTTCTTCAATCTTTTATAAACCAAATGTTGCGGTTTGCAACTGTCAATAGAAGCCGAAAAATCAGTCGACTTATAGCTGTTAAGCAAAATTTTGACTACATCGGTTTTCTTCGGATTCAATTCCCAATCTTTGTATAAGGCCATAGGGTTCAGTCTACCTTGGCTGATGTGCTTGATGTATTTTTGCAAATTGTGCGTCAGTAACAAATCATAGTTCACCATTTCTTTATCAGAAAGCAAACCGAATCTTTTTTCAAAATCATAGAGTTTTTTTACCTTATAATCTTCCGGATTTAGTCCTTCTTGCGAAGCTTGTGCCAATTCATTCAGAATTATTTTTCTGATGTTTGAAGACTGCCACACCGTTTCATGAGCAAAATGGTTATAAAAGGCACTCAAAACCTGACGGTCAAATTTAGCATACAACGCAGTGTCTATTTTCAAAATGCGTCCTTCGGTAACAGCGGCTCTCTTAACCGTTTGGATCAAAGGGATTGCTTTGGGTTTCGGAACTTCGTTCTTACAGCCAATCACAGCAAGTGCTAAAATCAAAAAAAGAAACTTATACATTCTTATACATTATAAAGTGAGTGCCGATGTCTTTGATTTCAAAGGAATCGCCTTTGACCTGATACCCCAGTTTTTTATAAAAGCCCACCGCGTGACTTCGGGCGTTGAACCAAAGTAAGCAATTTTCCTCGTCTTTGAGCAACTGTTCACAATACTTTAGCAACAGTTCACCCAATCCTTTTCCTTGAAATTCCTCCAAAATGGCCATACCGCGCAATTGTACCTGATTGGTTTCGGGGAAAACAGCCTGACGATTTTTAAAAAATGATGCCACCCCAACGAGTTTTCCGTCGCTGAACAAGCCATAATGATGTGTTGTCGGGAGATTGTCGCCTTCAAAGTGGCAACTTTCGATAGGTTTTCCGTTTCTGAGGACAGGATGCCGAACCGAAAAAGTTTCCGCAGCAGCAATTTCCTTGATGGTATACATTTGATTTGAATAAAAATTTAAGGCAGTTAAAAATATAACATTTTCATTATAAAACGGTTGTGAGCCGATTCTTTTTGCTGCAAAAAACATTCAAAAAAAAGTAGAAAAAAAATTTGCATCAAAGGAAACTTATTCTATATATTTGCACTCACAAATGCGGAAGTAGCTCAGTTGGTAGAGCTCCAGCCTTCCAAGCTGGTTGTCGCGAGTTCGAGCCTCGTCTTCCGCTCTGCAAAAAGCCTTAACGAAAGTTGAGGCTTTTTTTATTTGTATTGGGGCGTTGCCCCGAAACAAGTTCGGGGCCGCGCTTTCCGCAGTACACGGTACTTGCTCCAATCGCTAACGCAGTTTTATTTAATGTGAGACAAATCGCTGCCGGCCGGTAATTCCTCAGGGTTTTGATTTTGCCTGAACAAGCGGGCCGATAATTCGCCTTTTAAGATTATGGTTTCGCCTGTGACCTCTAACCAACTGCCTTCACGCAATCCTAAAACCGGTATGCTGTTGAAAGCGTGAAATTCCTTAATACGGGTCTCGCGGGTTTCTCCCATGTGTTTACTTTGCAAATCCGGGTCAAGATAATGCGGATTCAAATTAAACGGAATCAAGCCCAAGGTGGTAAAACTCGGCGGATAAATTATAGGCATGTCGTTGGTGGTTTGCATGGTTTGCCCTGTAATGTTGCTGCCGGCACTTGAGCCTAAGTAAGGAGTACCTTTTTTAACGGTTTCGGCCAAGACCTTCATCACATTATTTTGATACAATTGGGTAACCAACAAAAAAGTATTGCCGCCTCCGGTAAAAATGCCTTCGGCTTTCTGAATCGCTTCAATCGGGTCAGGATATTCGTGTAGTCCTTTCACGGTTTTATTTATTTTGGCAAAAGCCGCACGAACATTCGCAGTGTAATCATCATGCGAAATTCCGCCCGGACGCGCATAAGGGATGAACAATATTTCGTTGCAGTCTTTAAAATGAATTTCCAATGCGGGCAGTAAATACTCCAAATAAGTTCCGCCGTGAATGGTTGAGGTGCTGGCGATGATTAGTTTTTTCATTTTGTTCTGAATTCTTTTCAGTGTCTTTTCTTCTGAAATAGGTTTGTTGTCCAAAAGTACAGTTTTTACCGTTTTTATTTAACAAAAAATTACCAAGCTGTTGGCATTTATTTAGGATGAGCTTAAGATACTTTTACCCCTTGTAAACCCGTCCGATGAACTGTTTTTTCAAAATAATGGTACTGTTGCTAATCACCAATGTGCTTTCGGCTCAAAGCAGTGCAGTAAAAATGATAAAAGGAAAAGTTGTTTCAGAATCCGTTGATTTGGAAGGGATTTATGTGATTAACTTAAAATCAGAATCGACTGCATCAACCGAAAAAGGAGGGTATTTCAGCATCGCCGCGGCCATTGGCGACACTTTGATGTTTTCAGCCATTCAAATCAAGGGAAGAAAAATAGTGCTAACGGATAAAGAATTTGCTAAAGACTTGGTTTTGGTACAACTCGAACCGATGATTAATCGGTTGGATGAAGTCATTGTAAAACAATATCCCAATATTAATGCGGTTTCGTTGGGCATCATTCCGGGGAATACGAAGCATTATACCCCGGCTCAGCGAAAACTCAAAACAGCTTCCGATGCCGATCCCAGTGCTTCCTTAAATGGTATGGCCGGTGGTTCTGTGGGGCTTGATCCTTTGTTGAATTGGATGTCCGGACGTACGGCAATGCTTAAAAAAGAAGTTGAAGCAGAAAAGAAAGAGCAGTTGCTTCAAAAAATTGAAAACCAGTTCGGTATTGACTATTTTACCGAAAAGTTAAAGATTCCGAAAGAATATGTCAGAGCATTTTGGTATTATATTGTAGACGAAACCCGATTTGTGAATGCCATAAATGCCAAGAATAAAACGATGGCAACATTCGTTTTGGCTGAATTGGCCACAAAATACCTTGAATTGCAAAAGGTCGATAAATAGATTTTTTATATTTGACTATGAAAAGATTGCTACTCATTATTATTGTCTTTTTGGTTGCTAAAAGTACGGCACAAGAGCAACTGGTTTTATTGCGTGGAAAAATTGTTTCGCAAACCAAAGAGTTCGTAGGAATAAATGTAGCCAATCTTCGTTCGGAGTCGGTAACCACTACATCGGACAACGGTAATTTTACCATGTTTGTTAGAGAGGGGGATACTTTGCAATTTTCAGGTCTGCAGATACTCACCAAAAAAGTGGCGGTTACGCCTTCGGATATCAACAAACAACTTTTTGTGGTTACGGTTGAACCCAAAGTAATTCCGCTGGAGGAAGTTGAAATCAGACAATATCCCAATATTAACGCGGTTTCTTTGGGAATATTGCAAAAGCCGGCCAAAACCTATACGCCAGCAGAGCGAAAACTAAGAGCCGCTGAAGAATTTCATTGGTACAGTCCGTTGTTAATTCCGCTTGGCGGAATGAGTATTGATGGCTTGATTAACTCCATAACCGGAAGAACCGCTATGCTGAAAAAAGAGCTTGAAATCGAACGGAAAGAATATTTGCTGCAAAAAATTGAATATATGTTTAAGCCTGAGTTTTTTACGGAAACGTTGAAAATTCCGCAAGCTTATGTCAGAGGCTTTTGCTATTATGCAGTTGAGGATCCCAAATTGGTTAAGGCTCTGCAGGACAAAAACAAAGTCATGGCACGTTTTATTTTTTCGGATCTTGCGACCCGGTATAAAGAACTTTTAAATCAGAATTGATAACATGAGAGCGGTTAAAATTGTTTTGGTCGGAATTTTATTTGTGGTCTTGAGTGCCATGAGCTGGCATCGTTTTTATACAGCTATCTATCAAATTAATTATGTGCCTCAAAAGAAAATGTTGCAAATCACAACCCGCATATTTGTTGATGATCTGAACGATGCGCTGAAAAATAAATACCACAAAAAAACCTTTATCGGTGCCGAAAATGAAACTACGGAGGATATTGCTTTGATGAAGAAATACTTCTCTGATAAGTTTAAACTGGCTGTCAACGGACAGCTTAAGCCCATGAATTACCTGAGCCGTGAGTTGGAAAACAATGTTGTGATTTGTTATCTGAGCATCAAAGAAATTCCCAAGATTACTTCTGTAGAGGTTGAAAATTCCATTCTCACCGAACTGCATTCGGATCAGCAAAACATTATTCAGTATAACAATAACGGCAAGAAGCAAAGTTTGCTGCTGACCAATGAAATCACTAAAGGAATGTTAAAATAATTTTTGAGTTCCGTTCTTCCCGCAAAATTATTTTACTTTTAGACCTTTAAAATAAACTGCATGAGAGGAATAAGCTTTGGGTTATTGTTATTGATTTCGGGTTTTTTACAAGCTCAGGAAACTCCGAAACCAACGAAATCAGAGGGAAGAAACCCTGATAAATTCAAACAAATGTATGATTTATTGGCTACGCCCAATATGTATCGTACCGCATCAGGAGCACCTGGCCCCGAATATTATCAGCAGCAAGCCGATTATAAGATTGATGTGGAACTGGATGATAAAAACCAGAAATTATTCGGTACCGAAGTCATAACCTATACCAATAACGCCAAGGAATCTTTGGACTATTTGTGGTTGCAACTCGATCAAAATGAAAAAGCCAAAAATTCAAAATCGGGATTGGTTGATCCCAACAAAACCAATTCGGCTATTCCGGCACAAACTTTTTCAAGAAAATACCTCGAAGAGCCGTTTGACGGTGGATTCAAGATTGAATATGTGAAAGACGCTCAGGGAAATCCAATGTCTTATGCCATTAACCAAACCATGATGCGGGTGGAGTTGCCCAAAGTTTTAAAACACGGTGAAAAAATTGCGATAGCCATAAAATGGTCGTATAACATTAATAATTACTTGTTAGACGGAGGCCGTTCGGGTTACGAGCATTTTGATAAAGACGGCAATAATGTGTACATCATTGCTCAATTTTATCCAAGGATGGCTGTTTACAATGATGTAGAGGGATGGCAAAATCAACAGTTTTGGGGCGCAGGAGAATTTGCTCTTCCTTTCGGGAATTTTGAAGTAAACATTACCGTTCCTGCCGATCACATTATGGAGGCTACCGGGACTTTACTCAATAGAGCAGAAGTGCTTACTTCGGCTCAATTGGCAAGATATGCCCAAGCAGAAAAATCATTTGACAAACCCGTAATTGTAGCTACCCAAGCCGAAGCCGAAGCTCGTGAAAAAGGATTTTCAACTGGTAAAAAAACCTGGAAATTCAAGGCCGAAAACGTGCGTGATTTTGGGATAGCCACTTCAAGAAAGTTTATTTATGATGCTATGGCTGTTAAGCTGGGAGGTAAAAATGTGATGGCGGTTTCGGTTTATCCGAAAGAAGGTAATCCGCTCTGGGAGGAATATTCGACACAGGTGGTAGCGCATACACTGAAAAGTTATTCAAGCCATACGTTTGACTATCCTTATCCGAAGGCGGTATCAGTACACGCACAGGACCAGGGAATGGAATATCCTATGATTTGTTGGAATTGGGGAAGACCCGATGAAGACGGTAAATATTCAGACAGAGTAAAAAACGGAATGATCAGTGTGATTACCCACGAAGTCGGACACAACTTCTTTCCCATGATTGTGAACTCAGATGAGCGTCAATGGACCTGGATGGATGAAGGATTGAATTCGTTTTTGGAATACGTAGCTTTAAAGGAATGGGATCCGAATTTCCCGGCAGATCGGGGTCCGGCCAAATCTATTGTGCCTTATATGAGCGGAGATCAAAAAGGGTTAGAGCCGATCATGACCAATTCGGAAAGTATTCGTCAATTTGGCAATAATGCTTACGGAAAACCGGCTGCCGCTTTAAACATTCTTCGCGAAACCGTTATGGGAAGAGAGTTGTTTGATTATGCATTCAAAACTTACGCCAATCGATGGAAGTTTAAACATCCTACACCTGAAGATTTTTTCAGAACGATGGAGGATGCCTCTGCTTTTGATCTTGATTGGTTTTGGAGAGGTTGGTTCTACACTACTGATTACAACGACATCGGAATAAAAGAAGTTAAAAAGTTTTTTGTGAGCAATGAGCCGCCAAAAAAGATTACTAACTACGGTAGAAAACGCAGAAATGCGGATCCCGGACCGATGGTTTATATGATTGCTGATGACAGCCCCGATTTCAAACCTGAAATGAATAAGCCTTTTGAAAGCAAGGAAGTGAAAAATCTCAATGATTACATTCAGTCTCATTTTACCAAAGAAGAACAGGCCAAGTTGGACAATCCGAAATATTTTTATCAGGTAACGTTCAATAAGCCGGGTGGATTGGTGATGCCGATTTTAGTGGAAATTACATTCGAAGACGGGTCTAAAGAAAACCATCATTTTCCGGCCCAAATATGGAGAATGAATGATGAAGAAGTCAGCCGAACATTTGCTACAAAAAAAATAATTTCCAAAATCGTAATCGATCCGAAACAAGAAACAGCAGATATCGATACGACGAATAATTCTTGGCCAAAAACCGAAGAAAAATCAAAATTTGATTAAGAGAACTTTGTAACTTTGCAACTCATTTAGAAAAATTAAAATTATGTTTGGAATTGGTGGTGGCGAACTAATATTTATCATTTTTATTGCCTTGATGCTTTTTGGATCTGATAAAATTCCCGATGTAGCCAGAGCTATCGGAAAAGGGATGGCACAAGTGAAAAATGCTACGAACGAAATAAAATCGGAAATCCAAAAAGAAGTAAAAACACACGGAATAGATACTTCTGTAAAAGAATTGACTTCTACGTTCAGCACCGAAGTAGATAAAGTAAAAGAAGGTTTGGATAACAATTTATCTGCTCCTGTTCACAAAATCAGTGAGGAACTTGATGACTTGTCAGGTCCCATCAAACGCCAAATGTAATGCTCGAAAAGATAATCCATTTAGACAAAGAACTGTTTGTTTTTCTCAACGGATTGGGTTCTGAAACGTTTGATGGTCTTTGGTTGGCAATTACCAAACAATTTTACTGGACTCCTTTCTTTTTAGTCGTATTTTATTTTTTACAAAAGAAAATAGGGTGGAAGAGTTTCGGGTTTTATGTCCTTTTTGTAGCGGTTTTGATTTTTGTTTGTGATCAAACGGCTAATCTTTTCAAAGATTTTTTTCAAAGACTGCGACCGTGTAATGATGAAGAAATCAAACATATTATTCGGATTGTAAAATCAAGCGATACTTTTAGTTTCTTCTCCGGTCATGCTGCCAACTCAATGGCTACAACGGTTTTTACCTTTTTTATTTTAAGAAAAGAGTACAAACAAGCTTACTTATTGTTTTTATTCCCTCTGATTTTTGCGTACAGCCGCATATACTTAGGGATGCATTTTCCGGGAGATATACTGGCCGGATATGCTTGCGGGGCCATTTTTGGGTTTGCTTGCTACAAATTATATGCAAAATACATTCTTCGCCATACGTAATTTAACGCACTCTTGAAACGGTTAATCCGTCTCTTATCGGCAGTAAAACGGTTTCTACTCTTGGATCATTTTTCAGCAATTCGTTGTATTCCATAATAATTTTAGTACTGCTGTCATTAGGTTTAACGGGTTCCAGTACTTTACCGCTCCACAACACGTTGTCTGAAAGAATGATGCCACCTTTGTTCATCATAGGAAGTACTAAATGGAAATAGTTGATGTAATTTTGTTTGTCGGCATCAATGAAAACCAAGTCGTATTTTTTATTTAAGGTCGGAATAATATCCAGTGCCTTTCCGAGATGTTGAAAAATTTGACCGGACCATGGGCTCTTGTCAAAATATTTTCGCTGAAATTCAACCAATTCTTCTTCCACATCAAGGGTGTCAATTGTGCCCTTTTCGGCTAAACCTTCGGCAAGACAAAGCGTGGCATAACCGGTATAGGTTCCAATTTCAAGAATGTTTGTCGGATGGATGATTTTGGAAAGCATACTCAAAACACGTCCTTGAAAATGACCACTCAACATGCGAGGCTGTAAAATCTTTTGATGTGTTTCTCTATTCAATTGCGCCAACAATTCAGGTTCGTTTTCTGAATGTTGTGCCACGTAATCTTCTAATTCTTCGGAAAGGAAATGCATGACTTTATTTTTTACAAAAGTACAAATTAACAACTAACCAAAATATACCCTAAATTTGCGCCATGGAAACCGAGAAAAAAGACATCCGAAGTTTAACCAAAGCACAGTTGCGGGATTTTTTTGTGGCCAATGGCGACAAAGCTTTTCGCGGCAATCAGGTGTATGAGTGGTTGTGGAGCAAAGCTTCGCACAGTTTTGATGATATGACAAATGTTTCCAAAGAAACGCGGGCCATGCTCGAAAACAATTTTGTAATCAATCACATTCAAGTGGATACTATGCAGCGCAGTGAAGATGGTACCGTTAAAAATGCGGTTCGTTTGCACGACGGATTGATAGTAGAAAGTGTTTTGATTCCCACAGAAACCAGAACTACTGCTTGTGTTTCGAGTCAGGTAGGATGCAGTTTGGACTGCAATTTTTGTGCTACCGCCCGATTAAAACGAATGCGAAATTTGGAGCCGGGCGAAATTTATGATCAGGTAGTAGCTATTGATCGAGAAAGCCGTTTGTATTACAACCGTCCGTTGTCAAACATTGTTTTCATGGGAATGGGTGAACCATTGATGAATTATAACAACGTGATGAAAGCGATAGATATGATCACTTCGGAAGAAGGATTAGGAATGTCGCCCAAACGAATTACGGTTTCTACCTCGGGAATTTCCAAAATGATTAGAAAAATGGCAGATGATGAGGTGAAATTTAAATTGGCTGTTTCCTTGCATTCGGCTATCGAAGAGACCCGAAACAGAATTATGCCGTTTACTAAAAATTTTCAGCTTCCCGAGTTGAGGGAGGCTTTGCTCTATTGGTATCAAAAAACCAAAAGTAAAGTGACCTATGAATATGTAGTTTGGAAAGGAATTAATGATGATAAAGCTTCGATTGATGCCTTGGTGAAGTTCTGTAAATATGTGCCTTGTAAAGTTAATTTAATAGAGTACAATCCCATAGACGATGGTGAGTTTCAACAGGCATCTGATAATGCTATTGATCATTACATCAAAGCTTTGGAACGAAACGATATTGTAGTCAAAGTTCGCCGCAGCCGCGGAAAAGACATAGATGCTGCCTGCGGTCAGTTGGCTAATAAATCATAAAAAAAGTCCCGATACAAACTCAGTATTGGGACTTTTTCCTTTTATAATTGCGTTTTAGTTTCCAAAAGTAAAGGCTGTTGGCGTTCCTCCATCAATAGATATGGTAGCATTATTGTCACAAGTTCCTGAGCCATAATCTAAAACAGCTGTATGGTTTGGTCTAGTAATCGTAAGGATTCCTGACACAATTCTATATTGACAATTCATCTCAATTCGTAGAGGATTTGCATCGGTAATTGTGTTGGTATGCCCAGCACCATTTGGTTTTGTTGTGGTAATATTTTCGCTAATTAAATACACATTGTCGTGCCAGTTCATCGGAGAAGTGAAACCGTCAATACATTCTCTTTTTCTGGTTCCTATTCTGGTGTAAACATCGCCATTAGGAAAAGTAAACGTCATGTTAATATCCATTACATGAATTGGGTGGTTTGTTGCTAAAAGTGCACTGTTTGTGAAAGTACGTGTAATTGTTTTAGCGCCTTCAATTAAAATGTTGTTGTGGTGAAAGTTCACAAATTGGTAATTAATTACATAAGATGGAGTGTTGAAATTTAAGCTGCCACTTACGATAATAGTTCCTTCCAATACGTTTCCGTTAGGCATAGTGCATCCGCCCGCAGCAAAGACTATGGTTCTTGTCCATGTGGTGGCTGTTACTTCTGTTGTTACCGTTGCACATGAAGGTAAAATGGATACATAATTTGCAGTGGTTTTACCTGCTGCTGAAGGATTTTGTTGTAAATATTGGTCTTCAACTATTTCAGAAACATCATTCGATGCCTGATCCATTTTGTTACTTGCTTTAACATCATCGCTGGTAAGAGCTGAGTCATTAGTGTTGCTGTCTTTAGAGCAACCGGTCAATGAAAAAATAGTTATTAATGCTATTATTCCAAGTAAGTTTTTTGTTTTCATATCTATAGTATTTTTAGTTTTGGGTTAAGACCTTGTTAAAACTAAATGGTTTAACGTCATGTAAATTTTTTTTGCAAACGCTGGCTTTGTTGTATATTTGAAAGCGATGAATATCACTTCACAAATAAAAAAACCCATTCAGCAGGAAATGGAACTTTTTGAAAAAAAGTTCTATGAATCCATGACCTCCAAGGTAGCCTTACTTAATCGGATTACCTATTATATCGTGAACCGAAAAGGAAAACAAATGCGTCCTATGTTTGTTTTTCTTACGGCTAAAATGTTGTCTGAAGGCAAGGTAAATGAAAGAACTTATCGAGGAGCCAGTGTTATTGAACTCATTCATACCGCAACTTTGGTGCATGATGATGTAGTAGATGACAGTAATCGCCGTCGTGGTTTTTTTTCGGTAAATGCTTTATGGAAGAATAAAATTGCTGTTCTGGTTGGAGATTATTTGTTGTCAAAAGGATTGTTGCTTTCTATTGATAACGGCGATTTTGATTTGCTTCGAATCATATCGGTTGCCGTTCGTGAAATGAGTGAAGGCGAACTGCTCCAGATAGAAAAAGCCCGACGGTTAGACATCGTTGAAGAAGTGTATTATGAAATCATTCGAAAAAAGACGGCTACGTTGATTGCCTCTTGCTGTGCGCTCGGTGCAAAGTCAGTTTCAGAAGATGAAGTTCAGGTAGAAGCCATGCGCAAATTCGGAGAACTCATCGGAATGGCATTTCAAATCAAAGATGACTTGTTTGATTATACCGATGATGCTATCGGTAAACCAACCGGGATTGATATCAAGGAGCAAAAAATGACTTTGCCTTTAATTTATGCTTTGAACAATTGCAGCAACGAAGAAAAAAAGTGGTGCATCAATTCCATCAAAAACCACAATAAAGACAAGAAACGTGTTAAAGAAGTCATTCAATTTGTGAAAGATAAAAACGGTTTGCATTATGCCGAGAAAAAAATGGTGCAATTTCAAAAAGAAGCCCTTCAAATCCTCGAAAACTTCCCCCAATCTGAGTACCGAGATGCTCTTTCGCTAATGGTGAATTACGTTATTGAACGAAAAAAGTAAATTTTTTTCAAAATTTTATTTATTCTAAACCATTGATTTTGTTGATGTTTTGAATTTTTAAATCGTCAAAACTTAAAATTTTCAAATCTTCATGCAACCATTTTTCAGCGGCATGCGTCTATACCAATAGAACACTCTAACCAAAGGTTTTGAAAGTAATCAATTTACATAAAGATGAAAAAGAATTAATCGGATTGGCTGTCGAAAATAACCGGCACGCACAACATCAGATTTATTCTAAGTTCGCTCCCAAAATGTTGAGCGTTTGCCGTCAATACATCAAAGATATACACCAAGCAGAAGATATTATGATTACGGCCTTTATGAAAGTGTTTACCAATTTGAAAAATTTTGAACACAAAGGAAGTTTTGAAGGTTGGATTCGCCGAATCATAATTAACGAATGTATTTCTTTTATCAGAGCGGATAGAAAAGTAAAATTTATTGAAGACGAAAATTTCTTTGAGGAAAGACATAACAACATTGAAAGTCAATTCTCGGTTGAAGACATCCAGTTTTTAATTGATAGTTTACCCGACGGATATAAAATGATTTTTAACTTATTTGCAATTGAAGGATTCAAACATCAGGAAATTGCTACTATGTTAGGAATAAGCGAAGGCACCTCCAAATCACAATTGTCCCACGCCCGAAGACTACTTCAGGAGCACATTACCAAACTTAAAAACTATGACAATGGAACCGAATAAACTAGAAAAACAGTTCAGAGAAAAGCTGAATGCCAGAGAAATTCAGCCCTCAACACAAGCTTGGGATCGATTGGATGCTATGCTTTCGGTTGCCGAAGAAAAAAAAACAAGACGTCCTTTTGGCTTTTTGTTTATTGCTGCCAGCATTTTGGTTTTAGTAACGCTTGGTACCTTTTTCTTCACACAAGACGCTACAAAAATTCAGCCTCAACACAACAATAGTGTAGTAGAGACAGAAATCAAAAAAGATACCGCTCAAAATCCGGTAAAACACAATCAATTGCCGATTGTTAAAAGTGAAAAAAATACCGAAGCAATCGCCACCACGGATAATCAACCGTCAAATCAATCATCAATCATCAATCAAAAAACAACAGTAAATCAAAAAGACAATGCTTATCAGAGTCAAATCATCAAAGACAAAGAAATTGTTTTTCAAAACTCGGGTGACTTAGCACTCAAAGACTTGCCCAAAATTGTCGACTCCAAAGAGACTATTGCGGTAAAAAGAGAAACAGTTTCTGATGCGGACTTACTGGCCAGTCTAGATGCTGCAGCCAAGCAATCGACTTCTAAAAACTCAACAATGAAAGTAGATGCCAAAAGCTTACTGTCGCAAATTGACGGAGAACTCAATCAAACGTTCCGGGAAAAAACGTTTAGCAAACTGAGCAAAAATTACCAGGAAATTAAAGTGGCTTTGGCCAACCGAAACAACAAAGAATAACAATCATCAATTACATTAATCAACATTATCATGAAGAATTTTATTATTTACGCCTCATTGGCATTGACCCTTTTGGTTAGTAAGGCTACAGCACAAGAAGCTACTTTCGAAATGAAAGCCCGACTAATCGCTAATAAAATAGAAGCCATTTCCAAAGAAGAAAAAGGAGCGTTGAAAGAAGAAATCGAAGCCGTAAACAAAGAATTGGAAGCAGGAACAATTACCAGAGAACAGGCCGATGCCAAGAAATTATTGTTGGCCGAAACCCGCTCCAAGAATATTGAAACCCGTATTGCACAAGCACAGGACGAACTGAAAGATTTGGTACAGCAAAAAGTAGACGGAAAATTGAAAGACTCGAAAACCAAAACATTCTCGTTTAATTTTGTCAACGATACAGTTAAACGCCCGGAGCGCAGAACGACTTCTCAGTTTGTATTTGCTATGGGAGTAAACAATTTGGTGACCGATGGAGCCGTGGCAAATTCAGATTATCGATACTGGGGTTCCCACTTTTACGAATGGGGTGTGACTTGGAATACCCGTTTGATGAAAAATGACAACCTCCTGCATTTGAAATACGGAATGTCATTAATGTATAACAACTTGCGCCCGACGGACAACCGTTATTTTGTGGTAAATGGGGATCAAACGGATTTAGTAGAAAGTCCGATTCATTTAGAGGATTCTCGTTTCAGAAACGTATACATCACTACACCCCTTCACTTAGAGTTTGATTTTACCAAAGCAAAAATGAATAAAGAAGGAAAAAAAATGTTCCATACGCATGAGAGTTTTCGATTCGGAATTGGTGGTTATGCAGGAGTTCGCGTTAAGTCAAAACAAATATTGAAATACGAAGACGGCGGCCGCGATGTGACCCAAAAGACCAGAGGAAATTTCAATGCCAATGATTTTATCTATGGGGTAAGTACTTACTTAGGTTATGGTGCCACGAGTATTTATCTGAAATACGATTTGAATCCCTTGTTTAAAGACAATGCTATCAAACAAAACAATATCTCATTAGGTGTTCGTTTTGATTTAAACTAATTTGTTTGAGTTAATTTTATACTTCGAAAGATGTTTCAGTAATGAAGCATCTTTTTTTTATGTATTTTTACGCTCTTTCAATTTTTCAAAAAAAACTAAGTTTGATCAGTCGCGAAACCATAGATAAAGTATTTGAAACGGCCCGCGTAGAAGAGGTCGTAGGTGACTTTGTGCAACTCAAACGCGCCGGCAGCAACTTCAAGGGATTGAGTCCCTTTTCAGACGAGCGTTCGCCCTCTTTTATGGTATCACCGGTAAAACAAATTTGGAAAGATTTCAGTTCGGGCAAAGGAGGAAGTGTAGTCACTTTCTTGATGGAACATGAACATTTTACCTATCCTGAAGCCATCCGGTATTTGGCAAACAAGTATAACATCGAAATAGAAGAAACCGAAGTTTCTCAGGCTGACAAATTAGAAGCCAACGAGAAAGAAAGTTTGTATTTGGTTTCGGAATTTGCCAAAAGTTATTTCCACGACACGCTTCTAAATACTGAGGAAGGGAAAGCGATTGGTTTATCCTATTTTAAAGAAAGAGGTTTTACTAATGAAACGATAACCAAATTTGGTTTGGGTTATTCACCCGAATCTTGGGATGCTTTTACCAAAGAAGCTCTGGCCAAAGGCTATCAATTGGAATTTCTGGAAAAAGTTGGATTAACCATCGTTAGAGAGGATGGCAAGCATTTTGACCGTTTCAAAGGCAGAGTGATGTTTCCTATTCAAAGTTTATCCGGACGAAACTTGGGTTTTGGCGGACGAATTTTGACCAATGATAAAAAAGCAGCCAAATATCTAAATTCACCCGAGAGTGATATTTACCATAAAAGTAAAGTTCTGTATGGGATTTTCCATGCCAAACAAGCTATAGCCAAACAAAACAATTGCTATTTAGTAGAAGGCTATACTGATGTTATTCAGATGCATCAGGCCGGTATTGAAAATGTAGTGGCTTCTTCGGGAACGGCCTTAACTCCTGACCAGATTCGATTAATCAATCGATTGACCAAAAATATTACTGTTCTATTTGATGGTGATGCTGCTGGTTTGAGAGCCTCTATCAGAGGAATTGATTTGATTTTGGAAGAAGGGATGAACGTTAAAGTCTGTACGTTTGCTGATGGAGATGATCCGGATAGTTTTGCGCGCAAAAATTCATTTGAACATCTGACCCACTATTTAGAAAATAACGCGAAGGATTTTATTCAGTTTAAAGCTTCTCTCCTGATGGATGAGGCAAATAACGATCCGATTAAGAAAGCTGATTTGATTCGGGATATGGTGGTAAGTATCTCAAAAATTCCGGACCGAATAAAGAGAGAAATTTACATACAGGAAACGGCTCGTATAATGGATATTTCTGAACAGGTGCTGCTCAATACCTTGGCGCAAATGGTTCAGAAAGACATCACTGAAGCCGGCAAAAAACTCAAAACCGAACAAAAAGCATTTGAAGTTGTTAAAAATGACGTTCCGGTTACCGGTGAAAAATTAGATATTTTATCCAATCTCGAAATCAGTATCATAAGTATCCTGGTTTTATACGGCCATTTGGAAACCGATTTTGAAAATATCTACATCAGTTTTGACGAGGAGGGTAATGAAGTTGAGGTGAAAGAAACAATCAAATGTAAAATTTCGGAACGGATTTTTTTGAGTCTTCAGGAGGATGAAATCAGTTTTACAAATCCGTTATTTCAGGAGATTTACAATGATTTAATTCACAATTATCTCAACAATACAGATTTTGACTTGGTGACATACATGAATTCTTTACAGGAGGAGCATGCCAATTTCATCTCCAACTTAATCATGGAAAACGAGCGATACACGCTGGCAGGTTGGTTAGAAAAAAAGCAGGTTTTTGTGAAAGAGAAAGATTCCGAGGAAGTATTGACCAATTTGGTGACAGAAACTTTGATTTCTTTGCGCGAATACTTAATCAATAAACTGATTGTAGATTTGATGCAAAATTACAGCAACGATGCCGAAAATGATTTGGAAGAAATAAAAACAACAATCAACGATTATAACAAACTAAAAGTCAGTTTGACCCACAAAATAGGAAGAATACGTTCTACTTACTTATAAAAAAACCCGCTCAAGGCGGGTTTTTTTTTAAACGATTTCCAAAGTTTTAGCTTTGTTAACAAGATCAACCAAGTTGGTTACGTTTAATTTCGTCAACAAACGAAGTTTATAAGTACTAATGGTTTTTTCGTTAAGCGCTAAAATTTTAGCAATTTCGTTGTTCTTCTTGCCATCACTCAAGAAACGCAATACTTCAATTTCTCTGTTGGATAGTTTTCGGTACAAACGCTCTGATTTGTTTTGTTTGGCAATAAGGGCTAGATTTCTCTTGATTTCTTCGTTTAGGATAATTTGTCCCTGATGTACTTTGACAATGGTTATACCTAAATTCTCAAGCTTTGATGTCTTGTGAACATATCCGGCACATCCTGCTTTAATGGCATTAGGCGCGTAAATGTGTTCCGACAAACTACTAAATACGATAACTTTGGTTTTTGGAAAGTTTCTGATGATTGACTTGAGCTCATAAATACTCTTCAATCCTTCAAGCTCTAAATCGATGATTAAGACATCAATTTCTTTGTTTCTTAAAGCATCTGGAACCATGAAAAAATTTCCTACGTTTGAAACAATGCTTATTTCAGGATGATCCTTGAAGTAAGCCTTCATTCCAAAGTGTACAACCGGAAAGTTGTCAGCAATACATACATTTATCATAATTGTGGTATTTGATAAAAAATTAATAGAAATTTACTGTAAAGTTAAAAAATATATTGTATAAAATACTTATTGTTTTAATTTTTTTGGGATTAAACATACAGGAATTGGGTTCATTTTGTGTTGATTTATAGTATTTAATCTTTTATAAATTGCAAAAACCTCACGCTCTCTTCCTGAGTAATCTTCCTCCTTTTTATTGTTTTCAAATTCAGTCATGGCCCATTCAAGTTCATCATAACTGGCTCCGATTTGTTCTTCATCTGTTCTTGAATCGCCAAACAAACCATCAGTTGGTGCTGCATTTTGTATTGATTTCGGAATCTCTAAATAGGCTCCCAAAGCATACACGTCACTTTTCATTAAATCGGCAATCGGACTCAAATCAACCCCGCCATCTCCGTATTTGGTAAAAAAACCAATCCCGAAATCTTCCACTCTGTTCCCTGTTCCTGCTACTAACAAGCCGTGTATACCGGCAAAGTAATACAAGGTACTCATACGAAAGCGGGCTCTTGTGTTGGCTAGTGACAAATCTAACTTTGTAGAGTCATCACTCCCCGGCACCACCTTTTTAAAGGTTTCAAAAACAGTTGTCAAATCGGCTTCAGCATGGTGAACATTCGGAAAACGTTTTTTTAATTGCTCAATGTGCTCTCTACCGCGACTCACTTGTGTACTGTCTTGGTGTATCGGCATCTCAATACACCATGTAGGTAAGCCTGTTTGTGCACAAAGTGTTGAGGTTACGGCCGAATCAACTCCACCGGAGATTCCAATTACAAATCCGTTTGTTTTAGATTTGGCTGAATAATCTTTCAACCATGAAACAATAAAGGTGTTCACTTCCCCTACCTTGATTTTACTTTTTTTAGTCATTTCTTATGAAAATTTTTAAAAACTGCAATGTATATTTGCAAAAGTAAAAAATTCGCATGCCTTTTGAACTGATTTCCACCGTATAAATTTCGTAATGATGAAAAAACAAATTCTGGTTCTTTTTTTAGTTTTAGCCTTTATTTCCTGTGATAAGAAATCTAAAGTAGAAAAAGCGGTTGAGCAAATTCCGGTAGAGCTGAAAGTAGATCGGTTTGATAAAGCTTTCTTTGAAGCCACTCCCAAAGACTTGCCCAATTTAAAGGCGGAATATCCGTTTTTCTTTCCTCAAGGTGTTGATGACAAGGTTTGGATTGAGAAAATGCAAGACAAAGATTGGAGGGATTTATACGCAGAGGTTAAAAGAAAATATCCTGATTTTGGCAAACAAACCAGTGAAATAGAGGATTTATTCAAGCACTTTAAATATTATTTTCCCGAAACGGTGATGCCTAAAATTTATACAGTTATCGGTGAAATGGATTATAACACCAAAGCAATTTATGCCAACGATAAATTAATCATTGCGCTTGAGTTGTATTTGGGTAAAGATGTCAAGTTCTACACTTTTCCTGAGTATTTGAAGCAAAATTTTGAAGAACGTCAAATGATGCCGGATATAGTTACGAGTTTCGCCATGCGAAAAATACCGCCTCCTGCTGATAAAACATTGCTGTCAAACATGATTTATTACGGCAAAGAATTGTATCTGAAAGACATGATGCTTCCTGAGTATACCGATGCGGAAAAAATCGGATATAAACCGGAGCAAATAACCTGGTGTCAGGAAAACGAAAGTTATATGTGGCGTTTTTTCATCGATGAAAACCTGCTTTTTGATACTGATTCCAAGTTGCCGAATCGCTTCATCAATTTGGCTCCTTTCTCTAAATTCTATCTCGAAATTGATAACGAGTCACCGGGAAGAGTCGGACAATGGATAGGTTGGCAAATCGTGCGCTCATTTATGGAAAATAATGAGGTAAGCTTACAGGATATGTTGAAGATGGATGCAAAACAAATATTTGAAAAATCAAAATACAAACCCAAAAAGAATGAGTAAAACGATAAAATCCGAAATAAAATTTCTAGTTGAATTAGATGAAAACCGAGTGCCTGAAAAACTCTCCTGGACAGCTCAGGACGGTGGAGTAGAGCAAGAAGAAGCCAAAGCGGTTATGCTTTCCATTTGGGACAGTAAAGCGCAAGAAACCCTTCGAATTGATTTGTGGACCAAAGATATGCCGGTAGATGAAATGAAGTTATTCTTTCATCAAACATTAACAGCAATGGCCGACACCTTTCAACGAGCGACTGCCGATGAAAAAATGGCGGATACCATGAAAGATTTCTGCGATTATTTTGCTGAGAAATTAGAATTGAAACAATAAAAAAAAGCGGTCGATTGACCGCTTTTTTTATAATGTATTGTTTTTAAACATTTCTGTATTCACTCCGTCAATGAATTCTAAAAGCTGCTCTCTTCCCGTAGATTCAAGCGATGAGGTAACAAAATATTGAGGCATTTCTTCCCAGTTGTTTGCCAGAAGTGCTTTGCGATAAGCAGCAATGTTGGAGTCAATTTTAGTTTTGCTGATTTTGTCTGCTTTGGTAAAAATAATGCAAAACGGTATTTCAATTTCTCCCAAATAGTTGATGAACTCCAAGTCTATTTTTTGAGCTTCCAATCGGATGTCAATCAAAACAAAAGCACAAACCAATTGTTCTCTTTTTTCAAAATAATCGGTGATGAACTTTTGAAACGTGTCTTTGGTTTTCTTTGAAACTCGGGCATAACCATAACCGGGCAAATCCACCAAGAACCAATTCAGATTTATTTTGAAATGATTGATTAACTGGGTTTTTCCAGGTTTTCCCGATGTCTTTGCCAAATTCTTATGATTGGTCAACATGTTGATTAAAGACGATTTCCCCACATTGGAACGACCAATAAAAGCATATTCCGGTAAAGGGTCTTTCGGACATTTACTCACATCAGAATTGCTGATGATAAATTCGGCTGTATTGATTTTCATTGGTTTTTATTTAAAATAAAAAAGTCCTAAAAAAGGACTTTTAGTTTATAGGTGTACTTCTTTTAACCATTCGTGTAACAAGCGGTTGAATTCATCCGGATGCTCCATCATTGCGGCATGACCACATTTGTCAATCCAATACAAAGAGGAATTCGGCATTAATTTATGAAATTCTTCTGCTACTTCCGGAGGGGTTACTTGATCGTTTTTTCCCCAGATGATGCAGGTTTTTACATGCATTTTGGGTAAGTCTTTTGCCATGTTGTGGCGGATGGCGCTTTTGGCAATGGTCAGGGTTTTGATGACTTTCATGCGGTCATTAACCACCGAAAAAACTTCGTCAACAATTTCTTTAGTGGCTACTTTCGGGTCATAAAATACGGCTTCCGCTTTTTTCTTGATGTACTCGTAATCGCCTCGTTTCGGGTAACTGTCTCCCATGGCACTTTCATATAATCCTGAACTTCCGGTAATTACAAGCCCTGCTACTTTTTCGGGATACATTTTAGAATGATACAAAGCAATGTGTCCTCCCAGCGAATTTCCTAAAAGAATTACCCGGTCAAAGCCTTTGAATGTGATGAAGTCTTTCACATATTTGGCGAAAGCTTTTACATTGGTTTTCAGTATGTTTTGAGTGTAAATGGGTAATTCCGGAATTACTATTTTGTACCCTTTGGTTGAAAAATAATCAGCTACTCCGCTGAAGTTGCTTAAGCCTCCCATTAAGCCGTGTAAAACGACAATTGGCGTGCCTTCGCCTACTTCGAAATAAGAATACCTGCCTTCTTTTTTAAAATTTTCGTCCATATAATTTTTCGACTTTTCATCGGCAACAAATATATGATTTTATAGCTAAAAACACTTTTATGCCAAGAATATTTACGCCATCAATGAACAATTTTCTGCATTTTTTTTGATGTTGTTTTTGGTTTGTTCAAAACAAATTTCATGGAATTCTATGATTGTTTAAAAATCAATATTATGTAACAAAACGACTAAAAATCAGTTTTTTATGCGGTTTTTTCTTTCGCTGTAGGCTTTTCATAATAATTTGTTAAAAAACCAACTCTTTTGCTTTCAAAGTATTTTCGCGAAAAACCGGAATGAAGTGGTAAAACTTATTAACAAAGTGGTATTTTGTGGTAAATTGTGGTAATTATTTTTATATTTTTGCTGATAATCAAAACAAATTCCATTGAACTCTATAATCGGAACATATGAATGCAAAGTTGACGCCAAAGGAAGGCTTATGATTCCTTCGGCCTTGAAGAAGCAACTGTCTGGTTCTCTTCAAGATGGCTTTGTTTTGAAACGTTCCGTTTTTCAGCCTTGTTTGGAGTTGTATCCCATGACTGAATGGAATTTGATGATGCAAAAAATCAACAAACTCAATCGATTTGTAAAGAAAAATAACGATTTCATCCGTCGTTTTACCGCCGGTGTGAAGGTGGTAGAAGTGGATGATTTGGGTCGTTTGCTGATTCCGAAAGATTTGGTTGCTTTCGGTAAAATTTCTAAAGATATCGTGCTCTCTTCTGCAGTGAACATCGTTGAGATTTGGGATAAAGACTTGTATGAAAAATCGATAGCAGGTGACGACATTGATTTTGCTGATTTGGCCGAAGATGTAATGGGAAATATAAATGATGATGACAATGGAATATCATAATCCGGTTTTGTTGAAAGAAACAGTCGATGGGTTGAATATCAACCCTGATGGGGTTTACGTGGATGTGACTTTTGGAGGTGGTGGGCATTCGAAAGAGATTTTGAGAAGGTTAGGGCCGAACGGAAAATTGTTTGGTTTTGATCAGGATGAGGATGCCTGGGCTAACGCTTTGCCGGATGATCGGTTTACATTGATTCAGGAAAATTTCAGATACATCAAGCGTTTTTTGAGATTTCACGGAGTGAAACAAGTTGACGGAATTTTGGCTGACTTGGGTGTTTCATCACATCAATTTGATGTGCCGGAAAGAGGTTTTTCCACTCGTTTTGATGCCGATTTGGATATGAGAATGAGTAAGAAAAACGAATTGGATGCCTACAAAGTAATCAACGAATACGATGAGGCAAATTTGAGAAGGGTTTTTCTGGATTACGGCGAGTTGAAAGCAGCGCCTGCTTTGGCAAGAACAATAGCTGAAGCAAGAGAGAAGAAGGCTATCAACACTACAGATGAATTGAAATTGATTCTGGCTAAATTTTTACCGGAACAGTTCAAGAATAAAATATTGGCTCAAATCTATCAGGCCATAAGAATAGAAGTGAATCAGGAAATGGATGTTTTAAAAGAATTTTTAGAACAATCACTTGAAATATTGAAACCCGGAGGAAGATTAAGCGTGATTTCATACCATTCGTTAGAAGACAGATTGGTTAAAAGATTCATGAAAAACGGATTGTTTGAAGGAGAGCCGGAGCGCGATTTTTTCGGGAATTTTTCGGTTCCGTTTAGGTTGGTTGGAAAATTAATTGTTCCTGATGAAGCTGAAATTAAGCTGAATAACAGAGCGCGCAGTGCAAAATTACGAATAGCAGAAAAAATCTAAAACCAATGAGAAAAGGCGTTTACAGCATACTAAAAGCTCGATTTCTGGTTAATGAAGATGCTACCAAAAACTGGAGGTTCATCGTGTTCTGTATTTTTTTAGCCATACTGATGATTGCCTACGGGCACAATTATGACGAGAAAGTTTTCAGAATCGCAGAATTGACCAATGAAGTAAAAGAGTTGCGTTCTGAGTTTGTAGACAAACGCTCCGAGTTAATGAAATTAAAAATGGAATCGACCGTTTCGGAAAAAATGGAAGAGCGAAAAATTTTCCCTTCTTCGGTTCCGCCACAAAAAATAAAAGTTACAAAACCGGCTGAAAAAAGTTTCTTTCAACGACTATGGCAATAGAAGATAAACATATCTCTTACCGCATATACTTAGTTGCTTTCGGCATCTTCCTGATGGCTATGGCGATTACGTTCAAACTCACCAAAATTCAGTGGGTTGAAGGTGACCGTTACAGGGAATTAGCCAAAGAAAGAACGGTAAAAAACTTTGTCATTCCAGCAAATAAAGGTAATATTTATTCCGCCGACGGGAGTTTGCTGGCTACGTCTATTCCGAATTACAACATTCGGTTTGATGCTGTGGCTCCCAAAGAGGAGGCATTTGAAAAAAACGTAAAAGCATTATCTGATTCACTTTCGTTAATGTTAGGAAAACCAAGCAGCTATTACCACACTCAGTTACGAATGGCGCGCTCCAACAAAAACAGATATTTATTGGTTGCCCGAGATTTGAGTTATACCGAATACATGAAGATGAAGAGTTTTCCGCTCTTTAATTTAGGGGCCAATAAAGGCGGAATGATAACCGAGCAAGAAACAGTTCGTGAACATCCTATAGGAAAAATTGCCGAGCGAACCATTGGTTACGAAAGAATTACTCCCGAAGGAAAGCCGGATGGAAAGGGAATTGAGTGGTCTTTCAGAAAATATTTAAACGGAAAAGACGGAAAGGTTTTAAAGCAAAAAATAGCCAAAGGTCAATGGAAACCCATTCGTGATGTAAACGAAATTGATCCGCAGGACGGTTATGATGTTATTTCAACCATTGATGTGTACATACAAGATATTGCCCACCATGCTTTGCTGAAACAATTAAAAGATTACAAAGCTGAGCACGGTTGCGTGGTGGTGATGGAAACCAAAACCGGAAAAATCAAAGCCATATCCAATTTAGGAAAACTGAAAGAAAGTGATTCGACCTATTTCGAAACAACCAATTATGCCATAGCCGAAGCTCATGAACCGGGCTCTACTTTCAAACTGGTAGATATGATTGCTTTGTTAGATGATGGAAAAGTAGATACCAGTCAGGTATATGACAGCCGTGGCGGAGAAATTGACTACAGAGGCAAAAAAGTACGCGATTCACACAAAGGCGGATATGGTAAAATTTCTTTGGCTCGTGGTTTTGAAGTGTCTTCCAATACAGTTTTAGTACAAGCGGTTTATGAAAATTACAAGAACAATCCAAAAGAGTTCGTTGACCGCATTGACAGAATGGGATTAAACAAACCTCTTGGATTGCCGTTTCAAGGCGAAGGTCAACCGTATATACCACAGCCAGGCGATAAACACTGGAGTGCTATTTCACTGCCATGGATGGCTTTTGGATACGGAGTTTCTGTAACTCCTCTGCAAACATTGGCCTTATACAATGCAGTTGCCAACAACGGAGAAATGGTAAAACCTCAATTCGTTTCTGAAATTAAAGAATGGAATAAGACCATCAAAAAATACGACAAACAAATTATCAATCCGAAAATTTGTTCGGATGAAACGGTTAAAAAACTGAAGGCAGTTCTGCAAAATGTTGTCAAAAGAGGAACAGGATCCAAGTTATATTCTAAAGATTTCTCAATGGCTGGAAAAACGGGAACCGCTCAGGCTAATTATGGTAAGAACGGAGGTTCCGAGAAACACTATATTTCTTCTTTTGTTGGCTTTTTCCCGGCAGAAAATCCTAAGTATTCCTGCATAGTAGTGGTTCACAAACCCAACACTTCGGGCAATAATTACTACGGTGCCGATGTAGCCGGTCCGGTTTTTAAACGTATAGCACAGAAGATTTTTACTGATGCCCCATCAACCAATGAAATTAGAAACCTAAACCGAAAAATAAAAACACAAGAGAAAGCCTATGACGAATATGCCATCAAATTACAACAGGAAGCCAAAGGTGTTCCTAACGTAAAAGGCATGAGCGGGATGGATGCAGTAGCGCTCTTGGAAAATTTAAAAATGAAAGTAAAAGTTATCGGTGTCGGAAAAGTGAAAAGACAATCCGTGCAACCCGGTGAAGCCATTGATAAAAACAAAATCATCATACTCGAATTATCGTGATTATTTTAAAAGACATATTATACAAAGTCGCTATCGAAGTCGTAAAGGGTTCGACAGATATGGCCATCCATAAAATTGAATTTGACTCCAGAAAAATTCAGGAAAACGATGTGTTTGTAGCCATACGCGGAACGGTTTCTGACGGACATGACTTTATTGAAAAAGCTATAAACCTGGGAGCAATTGCCATAGTGTGTGATACGTTACCCGAAATTATAGTGACCGGTGTTACTTATATTCAGGTGAAAGATACCAATTCGGCTTTGGCTTTTATGGCGGCCAATTTTTACGGCAATCCGTCACACAATCTCAAATTGGTTGGAGTTACCGGCACTAACGGAAAAACAACTATTGCGTCACTTTTGTACCAATTGTTCAAAAAAGCCGGATATAAAGTGGGCTTGCTGTCTACCGTAAAAATAATGGTGGATGATACCGAGTATAAAGCGACTCACACTACGCCGGATTCGTTGACCATCAATTATTATTTAGCCGAAATGAACGAAGTGGGAGTTGAATATTGCTTCATGGAAGTGAGCTCACATGGGATTCATCAAAAACGCACCGAAGGTCTGCTGTTTGCGGGAGGTATTTTTACTAATTTGTCGCATGACCACTTGGATTACCACCCAACTTTCGCAGAATACCGCGATGTGAAAAAATCTTTTTTTGATCATTTGCCTAAAACGGCTTTTGCTTTAACCAATATTGATGACAAAAATGGGTTGGTTATGTTACAAAATACGGCAGCCCGAAAACTGACGTACGCTCTGAAAAGTTATGCTGAGTACAAAGCACAGATTTTGGAAAACCAATTATCCGGTTTGTTGCTTAAAATAAATGAGAATGAAGTTTGGGTGCGCTTGATAGGAACGTTCAATGCCTATAATTTGTTGGCTATTTACGGAACAGCGGTAGAGTTGGGCTTGGATAAATTAGAGGTTTTACGCTTGTTGTCCGAATTAGAAAGTGTTTCAGGACGTTTTCAATTTATAGTTTCGGATCAAAAAATAACCGCTATAGTTGATTATGCTCACACACCGGATGCTCTCGAAAATGTATTGAAAACCATCAATGATATTCGATCCAATAATGAACAACTGATTACCGTGGTGGGTTGTGGAGGAGACCGCGATAAAACAAAGAGACCGGTTATGGCTCACATTGCTACTTCTATGAGCAATAAAGTAATCATCACTTCTGATAATCCGAGAACGGAGGATCCTATTGACATCATTGCCGATATGGAAAAAGGAGTTGAAGCACAAAATCAAAGAAAAACATTGTCTATAGTCGACAGAAAACAAGCCATTAAAACTGCTTGTCAACTGGCTGGACCCAATGATATTATACTGATTGCCGGTAAAGGTCACGAGACGTATCAGGAAATCAACGGAGTACGTTACGATTTTGATGACATGAAAATCGTGAAAGAATTTTTAGAACAACTAAATAAATAAACCTATATGCTCTATTATTTATTTGAATACCTCGACAAAACTATGGATATTCCGGGAACGGGAGTCTTTCAGTATATTACGTTTCGTTCGGCTTTGGCGTTAATCCTTTCGCTGATGATTTCTACCATTTACGGAAAAAAAATCATCAATTTTTTGAGAAACCAACAAGTAGGTGAAACCGTAAGAGAACTGGGCTTAGAGGGTCAAACCCAAAAAGCGGGAACGCCAACCATGGGAGGATTAATCATCATAACAGCTACTTTGATTCCGGTTTTGTTATTGACAAAGTTGAATAATATCTACATCATCCTGCTGATAGTAACTACACTTTGGATGGGTACTATCGGTTTCATTGACGATTACATCAAAATTTTCAAGAAAGACAAACAAGGATTGAAAGGAATTTTCAAAGTTATCGGACAGGTAGGTTTGGGTCTTATCGTAGGTTCAGTATTGTATTTTCATCCGGGTGTTACGGTGAGAGAAAAAGCGAATACACCAATTACGTTCAATCAATCACAAGATGTGGTATATCAAGCGCCTACAGAAAGCAAGTCTACTGTTACTACCATTCCTTTTATGAAAAATAATGAATTGGATTATGCCAAAATTCTTGAGTGGACAGGTGATGGTTATGAAAACTGGGCTTGGTTAGTGTTTATCCCGATAGTAATTTTTATCATCACTGCGGTTTCCAACGGAGCCAATCTGACCGACGGAATTGATGGCCTGGCTGCAGGAACCTCTGCTATTTCGGTTCTCGCACTCGGAATTTTCACATTCGTTTCGGGGAACCTCATGTTATCCAGCTATTTGAATATCATGTATATTCCTAATTCGGGAGAAATGACGGTGTTTATCTCCGCTTTTGTGGGGGCTTTGGTAGGGTTTCTTTGGTATAATTCGTATCCGGCTTCTGTCTTTATGGGAGATACCGGAAGTTTAACCATAGGAGGGATTATTGCCGTGCTGGCCATTTCTGTCAGAAAAGAAATGTTGTTGCCGGTTTTGTGCGCCATTTTCTTTGCCGAAAATCTGTCTGTGATTCTTCAGGTATCTTATTTCAAATACACCAAAAAACGTTTTGGCGAAGGGAAACGTATTTTTCTGATGTCGCCATTACATCATCATTACCAGAAGAAAGGCTATCACGAAAGTAAAATTGTAACCCGCTTTTGGATTGTGGCCATTTTGTTGGCGATCGTTTCCATAGTGACTTTGAAACTGAGATAATGAAGAGATTAGTAGTACTGGGCGGAGGAGAAAGTGGCGTGGGTACAGCCATTTTAGGAAAAAAAGAAGGATTCGATGTGTTCGTTTCCGACTTTGGAAAAATAAAAGAAAAATACAAAGACGTTCTTAACAAATACGAGATCAAGTGGGAAGAGGAGCAGCATACGGAACCGTTGATTCTGAACGCTACAGTGGTGATGAAAAGTCCGGGTATTCCTGAGAAATCACCAATAGTTAAAAAACTGTTGGAAAAAGGAATTCCGGTGATTTCCGAAATCGAGTTTGCATGTGAATTTACTAAGGCAAAAACAATCGGAATCACGGGGAGCAACGGGAAAACCACAACGACCATGTTGACCTATCATTTGCTGAAAGAAGGAGGATTGAATGTGGGCTTGGGAGGTAACATCGGAAAAAGTTTTGCCTGGCAGGTGGCCGAAGAAAACTATGAGTACTATGTGTTGGAATTGAGCAGTTTTCAGTTAGACGGAATCATTAAGTACAAACCTGAAATAGCCATCATCACCAACATCAGCCCCGATCATTTAGACCGGTATGAATACAAATATGAAAATTATATAGAGTCAAAATTCAGAATAACCAAAAACCAAACCGAAGACGATTATCTCATTTACGATGCTGATGACGAAGCCATCTCGGGCTGGTTAAAACAAAACAAAACAAACGCTAAACTAATTCCTTTTTCACTAACCCAAACCTTTGAAATCGGAGCTTTTATAAAAAACGAAACTATGGACATCATCATCAACAATGAGGAATTTGAAATGAAAACCGCAGAGGTTTCATTGGAAGGAAAACACAACCTGAAAAACGCTATGGCTGCTACTTCGGTAGCACAATTAATGAAAATCAGAAAAGAAACCATCCGTGAGAGCTTGTCTAATTTTCAAGGAGTTGAACATCGTTTGGAAAAAGTACTCAAAATTCAAAACGTGCAATACATCAACGACAGTAAAGCAACCAACGTAAACGCTACTTTCTTTGCTTTAGACAGCATGACAGCACCAACAGTTTGGATTGTGGGAGGGGTTGACAAAGGAAATGATTATGCCGAGTTGATGCCTTTGGTACGCGAAAAAGTAAAAGCTATCATTTGTCTTGGGATTGACAATAAAAAAATCGTTGATGCCTTCGGAAATGTAGTAGATATGATGGTGGAAGTTGATAACATGCGTGACGCTGTGAACACGGCCAGTCACATAGCCGAAAAAGGAGATGTTGTTTTGTTATCACCGGCTTGTGCGAGTTTTGACTTGTTTCAAAACTACGAAGACAGAGGAAAACAGTTTAAAGCTGCGGTACAAAATTTATAAATTAAAGAATCAGGAATAAAGATTCAGCTAAATCTACAATCAGCATGAAAGAACTCATTCACAGTTTAAAAGGAGATAAAGTCATCTGGGCCTTCGTAGCTCTTTTGGCGCTGTTTTCGTTTATGCCTGTGTTTAGTGCGAGTAGTAATTTGGCCTATATGCGCCACGGTTCCGGAAATGCCTTGACCTATTTGTTGAAACACGGAGCACAGGTGTTTGTCGGGTTTATTATTTTATACAAAGTTCATAAAATTCCGTATCATTATTTCAGAGCCATATCGCGATTCTTGTTGCCGGTGGTTTGGTTGCTCTTGATTTACACATTGCTCAAAGGAACTGTAATAGAAGGAGCCAATGCCAGTAGATGGATACAGATTCCGTTTATCGGCATTACGTTCCAAACGTCAACTTTGGCGTCTATAGTGCTGTATGTTTTTGTAGCCAGATATTTGTCCAAAACCCGCGAAACTCCCATCACGTTCCAATCTTCTTTATGGGAATTGTGGACGCCGGTTTTCATCACGCTAATGTTGATTCTTCCGGCCAACTTGTCAACGGCTGCTTTGATATTTTCGATGGTAATGATGCTGGCATTCATTGGCAAATATCCGTTGAAATACATCGGAATCATTGTTGGTGCCGGAATTGTGGGACTCACATTTTTCATCTTGGTAGCCAAAGCTTTTCCGGATGCTTTCCCGAATCGTGTAGATACTTGGATTAACCGTATTGATAATTTTACCAGCGACAAGCCCGATGAAGATGATTATCAAATCGAAAAAGCTAAGATTGCTATTGCCTCGGGTGGAATTTATGGTTTGGGTCCCGGTAAGAGTGTACAGAAAAACTTTTTGCCCCAATCGTCTTCCGATTTTATCTACGCCATTATTGTGGAAGAATACGGTCTTTTCGGAGGGTTATTGGTTCTGGGATTATACATGCTGTTGTTGTTCCGATTTGTCGTGGCAGCGCACAAAGCCAATTCGACTTTTGGAAAACTTGTCGTCATAGGTTTGGGTTTTCCTATTATTTTTCAGGCCATGACCAATATGGCCGTGGCCGTAGAATTATTGCCGGTAACCGGACAAACTTTACCCTTGATAAGTTCCGGGGGTAGTTCGATTTGGATGACTTGTATCGCTTTGGGAATTATTTTGAGTGTAACCAAAAAAGAAGAAGAAATTGCCGAAGAATTGGCCGAAAAGCAAAAAAGAGAGGATGCTTTACAACGTATGATCGATAAACAATTGCAGGAAGAGGAGGCAGCAGAACAAGCAGCATTACAAGCCGAGTTGGAAAGTTATTCTATAGAAGATAAAGCGAATCCTTTAGAACCAATTTTGAAGAAAAGCTAGCGCATTTGCGGAAACTAAACTTATAAAATGAAAAAATTAAAATTCATATTGAGCGGTGGAGGTACGGGTGGTCACATCTATCCGGCTGTGGCTATTGCCAATGAATTAAAATTGCGTTTCCCTGATGCTGAGTTTCTTTTCGTAGGAGCCAAAGACAAAATGGAAATGCAAAAAGTGCCTCAAGCCGGCTACCCAATCAAAGGATTGTGGATTGCAGGTTTACAGCGAAAAGTGACGTTACAAAACGCTATGTTTCCACTGAAGCTAATCAGCAGTTTGTGGAATTCGCGTCAAATCATCAAAAAGTTCAAGCCCGATGTGGTGATTGGTACCGGTGGTTTTGCCAGCGGGCCTTTATTACAGATGGCAAACAGTTTGAATATACCAACGGTGATTCAGGAACAAAATTCGTATCCGGGAATTACTAATAAATTATTAAGCAAAAAGGCCAATGCTATTTGTGTGGCGTATGAAAATTTAGAGCGTTTTTTTCCGAAAGAAAAAATTGTTTTTACCGGGAATCCGGTTCGTCAGGATTTGTTAGATGTGGACTCTAAAAGACAAGAGGGAATTCATTATTTCAAATTAGACCCCAACAAAAAGACATTGTTAATCTTGGGCGGAAGTTTGGGAGCCAGAAGAATAAATCAGTTGATAGCCAAGGAGCTCGATTTTATTTTGAGCAGTGGTGTGCAGGTTTACTGGCAGTGCGGTAAGTTGTATTTTGACGAGTACAAGCATTTCAACGAAAAGACAAATGTGCAAGTAGTAGCTTTTATTGACAGAATGGACTTGATTTATGCGGCAGCCGATTTTGTGATTTCGCGCGCCGGAGCTTCTTCGGTTTCTGAATTGTGTTTGGTAGGGAAACCGGTAATTTTTATTCCGTCACCCAATGTAGCCGAAGACCATCAGACTAAAAACGCAAAAGCAATTGCAGACCAAGGAGGAGCTATTCTGTTAAGAGAAAATGAGCTCGATGAAAAATTTGAGACTACTTTTTCAAATCTGATTAGCGATGAAGTTTTACAAAAAGAATTGGGTAAAAGTTGCAAAGCTTTAGGCAAGCCAAATGCAACAAAAGACATTGTAGAAGAAATAATAAAATTAATCAAATAAACGCGGTAACCCAGTTACTCAGCAATCATACAAAATGAACTTAAGTCAAATCCATAACGTTTATTTCATCGGCATCGGAGGTATCGGAATGAGTGCCTTGGCGCGTTATTTTCAAAACATTGGCAAAAACGTTTCGGGTTATGACAAGACGCCAACCATGCTGACAGATGAGTTGATAGCGGCTGGGATGAGTATTCATTTTGAAGATAATATCAATTTAATTCCGAAGGATTATTATGCCGAAAACACTTTGGTTATTGTAACACCGGCAGTTCCGGTAACACATTCGGAGTGGAATTACTTTCTGGAGAGAAACTACACCGTAAAAAAACGAGCCGAAGTATTGGGTATTATCACTAAAGATACTTTTTGTTTTGCGGTAGCAGGGACACACGGAAAAACAACAACTTCCAGTATACTGGGACATATTTTATACCAAAGCGGTGCTGATGTCACGGCCTTTTTGGGTGGAATTGTAGAGAATTATCATTCTAATTTGATTGGAAGCGGAAAGACGGTAACTGTGGTCGAAGCCGATGAGTTTGATCGTTCGTTCCTGCATTTGCATCCCGATATTGCCTGTGTGACTTCTATGGATGCCGATCATTTGGACATTTATGGCGATAAATCGGCTATTGAGGATTCTTTCCGTGAATTTGCCGCCAAAGTAGAAAATAAAAATAATTTATTTGTTCCGAAAGGATTGCCTCTGGAAGGCTTAACCACCGGAATAGAAGAAGAGTCAACCTACAAAGCTTTCAACATCCGAATTGAAAACGGATTTTATGTTTTTGATGTACAAACACCATCGGAAATAATTTATAATCTGCAGTTCGGTTTGCCCGGAAGACACAATTTAATGAATGCCCTGATGGCTTTGGCGATGGCTAAAACTTATGGTACCCCAACCGAGTCCATTGCTAAAGCCCTGGCATCATTTAAAGGCATACAGCGCAGGTTTTCTTATCAGATAAAGTCTGAAGACTTGGTCTATATTGATGATTATGCGCATCATCCTACTGAAATTAACGCGGTGCATCAGGCTGTTCGTGAGTTGTATCCCGGCCAAAAAGTGTTGGCTGTTTTTCAGCCTCATTTGTTCAGCCGAACCAAAGATTTCGCGGATGATTTTGCCACAAGCTTATCGCAATTCGATGAAATTCTGTTGTTGGATATTTACCCGGCACGAGAATTACCAATGGAAGGAATAACCTCTTCGTGGTTGCTTGCTCAAATGGAAAATCCAAATAAAAAGTTGATATCCAAAACCGATTTAATTCCGACAATTTTAGCCGATGATGCCAAAATTATTGTGACCATCGGAGCGGGAGATATAGGCGAATTAGTTCCGAAAATTAAACAGGCCTTACTTTCAAAATAGCCGGTTTTCGGAGGATAGAAATTGAATAAAAAAAGTGTTGATTAAAACGGGTATATTTTATACGTGGTTTTAAAAAGCAAATAAGAAAGAAATATGAAAATTTTCACTTGGACAAATATCAGATTGGTTTTGATGATTGCGGTTGTAATCTTCCTGTATTCGTTCACTTCGCACCGAAATGAGATGCGTAAAATCAGGAAAACAGAGGTTGTTTTTGTAGGTGAAAAGAATCTTTTTTTGAAGCCCGAAACGGTTAATAAATTGTTAATAGAAAAAAATAGGGACCTAAAAACAATCCACAAAGTTGATTTAGATTTGAATAAATTGGAAAAATCCATCAACGAACAAAAACTGATTGAAAAAGCCGATGTGTTTGTCAGTGTTGATGGGGTTTTAAAAGCAGTGGTAGAGCAAAAAACACCTCTTGGGCGAGTGTTTGATGAAACGGGTTCTTTTTATATTGATAATGAAGGAAATAGTATGCCGCTATCAGACAATTATACCGCCAGAGTGCCACTGATATCGGGAGAAATCGACGTAGTTAAGAAGGAGAAATTATCTGAAGTTTTGCGGATGATTGCTGAGGATGATTTTTTGAAAAAAAACATCATTGGAGTTCAAATTTTGCCTAACGGAAGCTTGATTATGGCCAATAGAAATTACGATTTTCAAATCGATTTCGGACGAACTATTAACATCGAAAGAAAATTTAAAAATTATAAAGCATTTTTTCAAAAAGCGGTTTCAGACAGTACGCTGAACAAATACAAGAAAATCAACCTGAAGTTTACCAAGCAAGTGGTGTGCATTAAATAGAAGATTATGGAAAAAGAGAATATTGCTGTCGGATTAGACATTGGAACGACTAAGATTGTTGCCATGATTGGCAAGAAGAATGAGTATGGAAAATTAGAGATTTTAGGCGTTGGTAAATCCAAAAGTCTTGGAGTGGCTCGTGGTGTTGTGAACAACATTACGCAAACCATCCAGTCTATTCAGCAGGCAGTTCTTGAAGCGGAAAATAATTCAGGATATAAAATTAACGATGTGGTGGTTGGTATAGCCGGTCAGCACATTCGCAGCATTCAACATACTGATTATGTGATCAGAACAAACCCTGAAGAAGTCATCAGCGGCAGAGATATTCAGTTGTTGATTGATCAGGTAAACAAATTGGCCATGTTGCCGGGTGAAGAAATCATCCATGTATTGCCACAAGAATTCAAAATCGACGGACAAACAGAAATCAAGGAACCCATAGGAATGTATGGTGCCCGTTTGGAAGCCAGTTTCCATGTGGTAGTAGGGCAAGCGTCTTCTATTCGTAATGTGGGAAGATGCATCCAAAGTTCCGGTATTGAATTGTCGGGATTGACCTTGGAGCCGTTGGCATCGGCTGATGCCGTGTTGAGTCAGGAAGAAAAAGAAGCCGGTGTGGCTTTGATTGATATAGGTGGGGGAACTACGGATTTGGCCATTTTTAAAGATGGTATCATTCGCCATACAGCCGTAGTGCCGTTTGGTGGAAATGTAATCACAGATGACATCAAAGAAGGTTGTTCCATCATCGAAAAACAAGCCGAGCTATTGAAAACCAAATTTGGTTCAGCTTGGCCTGGTGAAAATAAAGACAACGAAATTGTATCTATTCCTGGATTGAGAGGAAGAGATCCCAAAGAGATATCGCTTAAGAATTTGTCGAAAATCATTCACGCCCGTGTGGTTGAGATTATTGAACAGGTTTTTACCGAAATCAAAGCCTATGGTCATGAAGATCCGCGTAAAAAATTAATTGCCGGAATCGTATTGACCGGAGGGGGTTCCAATTTGAATCACATCAAACAATTAGTGGAATACATCACCGGAATGGATACCCGAATAGGTTACCCAAATGAGCATTTAGCCGGAAATTCAGGTGAAGAAATATCCAGTCCGTTGTTTGCCACAGCTGTTGGATTGGTGATGAACAGCATTCAAAACAACTCAAACAGTGCTTATAAAATTGAGTTGAAAGAAGTTGTGGCTGAGACTCCGAAACAAGTGGTATTTCAACCGGTAGCCGAAGAAAAAGTAGAAGAACAAGTGTTGGATGAAGTAGAATTGCCGGTAAATAAAATTGAAAACGAAACTACCGAAAGCAAGATAAGAAGGTCATTTTTTGACCGCTATGTTGACAAGATTAAAGATTTTTTAGATAACGCAGAATAAGCATAAACAGAATAAAACCTAACACCAAAATAGTATGATAAGCAACTCAGAATTTGGAAGCATCTCATTTGATTTACCAAAGAACCAATCAAATGTGATAAAAGTAATCGGTGTTGGTGGCGGTGGAAGCAACGCTATCAATCACATGTTCAAACAGGGTATAAAAGGAGTTGATTTTATAGTTTGTAATACAGACTCTCAAGCACTTCAAAACAGCCCGGTACCTAATAAGATTCAGTTAGGAGTCAATTTAACCGAAGGACTCGGAGCCGGAGCCAATCCTGATGTAGGACAGCAATCCGCTTTAGAAAGTGTAGGTGAAATTGAAAAAATGCTTGATACCAACACTAAAATGGTTTTCATTACCGCCGGTATGGGTGGAGGAACCGGTACAGGTGCTGCTCCGGTAATCGCACAATTAGCCAAAGAAAGAGATATACTGACAGTGGGTATTGTTACGATTCCGTTTCAGTTCGAAGGCAAAGTGCGTTCGGAACAAGCGTTGTTAGGAGTTGAAAAATTAAGAAAACAAGTTGATTCGTTGATTGTTATCAATAACAACAAACTAAGAGAAGTATACGGAAATTTAGGTTTCAAAGCCGGATTCTCCAAAGCTGATGAAGTGTTGGCTACAGCCTCACGCGGAATTGCGGAGGTAATTACGCACCACTACACACAAAACATCGACTTAAAAGATGCTAAAACGGTACTTTCCAACAGTGGAACTGCCATTATGGGTTCATCTGTTGCCAGTGGTGATAACAGAGCAAAAGAAGCTATCATTTCTGCATTAGATTCTCCTTTATTGAATGATAATAAAATTTCAGGTGCCAAAAACGTATTGTTGCTTATCGTTTCTGGTTCAAACGAAATTACTATCGATGAAATTGGTGAAATCAATGACCACATCCAATCGGAAGCGGGTTACAATGCCAATATCATCATGGGAGTTGGTGAAGATGAAACTTTAGGTGAAGCTATTGCGGTTACCATCATCGCTACGGGTTTTAATGCCGAACAACAAAGCGGTATCGTAAATACTGAGGTAAAGAAGATTGTGCACACTTTAGAAGATGAACAAAAATTGGTGCGTGATTTGACTCAAAAGCCGGTAGAAGTTTTCAAAGCTATCGATACGCCTATTGAAACGAACGAAGAAAAAATCGTTTTCGAATTAATCGAAGATGAGTTGGAAAAACCAGCCGTAACCCCAACTGCTATTGACGAAAATGAGTTAATAGCCATGAACCAATTCATTCGTAACTTGGATGTGACTTTCGAAATCGTATCGCCAATCAAGGATATCGACTACAAAGTGACAACTCCCGAAGTTAGAGAAATGAAAGTGGTTGAGCCGCAAAGCATCAAAGAAGAAGAGCAAATCACCTTCACATTTGATATGCCGGTAACCAAATCAGCTCCTGAAAAAATTGAAGCAGTTGAAGAAAACAAAATTGTTTTTGATTTGTCAGAAGCTAATGATATAGTAGTAAACGAACCGGTTCAATTCGTTCCTGTAACCGAATTGAATGAAAGCGGTATCATCAAATACTCGTTAGAGGAGTATATGGAGTTGGAAAACGACTTGTTAAACTCAAAACCGACGGCTAAAATAGTTGAAGAGCCCGTTGCCGAAGAGTTGAACATCGTTATGAAAGCACAACCGCAAACAGAAGTTGAAAAGCCACAACCGGTTATGCATTTCGAAGATATTTCTCCGGTTGAAATGACTATAGAAGAAACTCTAAAGCACCGAGCAGACGAACGCAGAAAAAAATTAAAAGAGTTCAATTACAAATTCCACAACAATCCGTCAAGAATTGAGGAATTAGAAAAAGAACCTGCTTACAAACGCTTAGGTCTTGATTTGTCAAACAATACCAACACTAATGCAAACTCAAGAATGTCATTGGGCACTGATAGTAATGACGATTTACAAATCCGTACCAACAATTCATTCCTGCACGATAATGTAGATTAGTCTGCCATTTTTATAATCGAATGACCCGAAAATTTCATTGAGATTTTCGGGTTATTTTTTTTACCTTCGCAAAGCTTTTTAGTAAGTGTCAATTTTATGAGTAGCGAAAGGCTCGGGCAATTACAGTAATCCGTTTTCCCGCTGTCCGCGCTACACGGTAGCCACTCCCATCGGGGCTAAAAAGCTAACCTTGGATTTTCTGAAAATCGGAGAGTATAATAATCTAAAAATCTAAAAGAATGAGTTTAGAAACACAAATCATGGACGAAATGAAAAACGCCATGAGAGCAAAAGATACCGTTGCCCTGGAAGCCTTGAGGGCCATTAAATCAGGCATTATTTTGGCTAAAACAGAGACGGGAGCCAGCGAAACCTTATCTGCTGATGAAGAAATTAAATTATTGCAGCGTTTGGTAAAACAAAGAAAAGACAGTGCAGCTATCTATACCGAACAAGGCAGAGCTGATTTAGCAGAGCCCGAATTGGCGCAAGTAGCCGTTATTGAAAAGTTTTTACCGGCTCAATTATCAGAAGCTGAAGTAGAAGCTGCGGTAGCAGCCATCATTACTGAAGGAGGTTTCTCAGGCATGGCTGCAATGGGTCAGGTAATGGGTAAAGCCTCAGCCGCATTAGCCGGTCAAACCGATGGCAAAACCATTTCAACTATAGTAAAGAAATTGTTAGCATAAATAAGATTGTTAGGCTTATTAGAGCTTTAGCTGTTGTCTAATCAAACTAAAAATCTAAGAAGTTTAATTCTCTTAAAAATAAAAATGGCTGCGTAGTTCAACTGGATAGAATATCAGATTTCGGCTCTGAGGGTTG
>CAYPSB010000002.1:93378-103679 GCA_964413435.1 uncultured Flavobacterium sp. | reverse complement strand
CAACCGGGCAGTGTGCGGTACCGACAACTTTGACGATAACCGTAAATCCTAACTTGACCCCAACGTTTACAACTGTTCCACCGATTTGCTCGGGAGCATCTTTATCGGCTTTGCCCAATATTTCTAATAACGGATACACCGGAACGTGGGCTCCGCCACTTAATAATACAGCTACCACTACTTACACTTTTACCCCTGCAACAGGACAATGTGCCACTTCAACGACATTGACTATTACAGTTATCCCTAACGTAACACCTACCTTTACTGCCATCGCTCCGATTTGTTCGGGAGATACGTTACCGGCTCTGCCTATTACTTCGAACAATGGATATACCGGAACATGGACTCCGGCAATCAACAACACAGCGACCACTACTTACACCTTCACCCCGACGGTAGGACAATGTGTTACACCGGCAACATTAACCATAACGGTCTATGCTTTACCGCAATTAAATTCGATTCCACCCTTATATTATTGTGATCCTAATAATGACGGTTTCGGCGTTTTTGATTTGACACAAGTAATACCTGTCATAACCGGCGGAAATCCTTATCCGGTCAGTTTCCATGAAACAATAACAGACGCTGAAATTAACGGAACAGTCATCCCTAATCCTTCAGCCTACCCAAATATTTTTGCAGACCATCAAATCATTTACATACGGGTTGAATCGGTTGAAACTGCTATGTGTTATAAAGTCATCACTTTGGAACTGATTGTAAACCCAACACCGGAAGCTCAAAAACCGAATGATTATCACGTATGTGATAACAATTATGATGGGTTTGCCAGTTTCAATCTGACAACAATCACACCTGAAGTAATGGGCTCTATAAATCCGGCTACTCACAGTATTGCCTACTACACCAGTTCAGCAGATGCCACCTCCGAAACCAATCCGATTACCAATCTTATTAACTTCATCAACCAGACTATTGATACACAAACGTTATGGATTAGAGTAGAAAATAATGCTACCGGCTGCTATGATATTGTTACTTTACAACTGATAGTCGATCCGTTGCCAACCGCCATGCAACCAAGTTATACTCCTTATAGTCTTTGCGATACATCTTTGCCTAACCAGTATGAAATATTTGATTTAGGCTCTAAAATTTCGGACATTCTAATGGGACAAACCGGAGTGAATGTAACGTTCTATTTCAGTCAGGCAGATGCTATGGCCGAAGTAAACGAACTACCGCTACTTTATACCAATGCTGTCCCGGCCGTACAAACGTTATGGATACGATTAGAAAACACCGACAGCGGTTGTTTTGTGCTTTCTACCATTGACATACGGGTTGAACCTGTACCAAGTCCTGTTCCTCCGGATGAACCCTATACCGTTTGTGACACCAATCAGGATGGTATCAGTGAATTTAATCTAAATACGTTGACTCCCGACATTCTGCAAGGAGCTAATTATACTGTAACGTATCACGAAACTTTGACCGATGCGGAATTGGGTAACAATCCTCTGATGAGTCCTTATTTTAATCTGTATCCTTTTATACAATTTATTTATGCAGCTGCGGTTGATAATACCAACGGATGCCGAAGTGTTATTCCGATTGAATTGCACGTTGATCCTAAACCTAAAATGCCTGTAACCATTGCTCCATTGGTTCTGTGTGATCAAGACAATAATCCGCAAAACCAATCGATGATTTTCGATTTGACACAAGTCACTCCTCTTGTATTGGCTGAGCAGGACTTGCCTGCCACTAGTTACAGCGTAACCTATTACACCACTCAGGCAAATGCCATTTCCGGTTTGAATCCAATCATCAATACCACCAGCTATACCGGGCTTAACCATCAAATCGTTTGGATTAGAATAGAAAATAACAGCACCGATTGTTTTGCCATTGGTTCTTTTGAATTGTTGGTCAATCCTCCATTGGCTTTGACTACACCTACACCGCTCAACATGTGCGATGATGACAACGTGCCCAACAATCTGTATACTGTTTTCGATTTAACTGTAAAAAACAGTGAAATCACACAGGGACAGCCCAATATGACGGTAACTTATTATCCGAGTCATCCCGTTACGGCTTCGAGTGTTCCTATTCCGGATCCGACCGCATACACCAATATAAATCCCGCAGTACAAACATTAGGTGTTATGGTTACAAATGCTCAAGGCTGTCGAAGCTATACCACTTTAGACATCAGGGTTTTACCTATTCCTACACCTAATAACCCACAGACCTCTGCTCCGGAAATGGTATTAACCGCCCAATGTGAAACAGTTGCCGGATCAGGTGTTGCTGTATTTGACTTAACAACCTATCAAAACTACATCACCAATGGAGATCCGAATGTGGAGTTGCATTACTTCCCATCGCATACAGATTTGATTAACAACACCAATGAAATAGTAAATCCGAGTTCGGCCACCATTGGCGATACCTCTATTGCAGGAACCACTATCAATCAAATTCAATACGTTTATATAACTGTATCAAGTAAAGTATTTGCTGATTATATGGGAAGAAAATGCTACAAAGAAGTGCAACAGGGCTTTATTGTCAACCCACTACCAGTAGTAGCGGTTATTTCAGATTATCAAATTTGTGAAAGCGATCCGTCAGGCATTAATGATGGTATTGAAGTTTTCGATTTAACTTCACAAAAAACCGCCTTATTAGCGGGTAATCAAACTACTCCCGCTTCAAATTACAGTGTACAATTTTATGAAGACAGTAGTTTAACGCTACCAATTAATACCCCTTCAAACTATACCAATACCGCTAACCCGCAACTCATTTTTGTACAGATTACCAATACAACTACCGGATGCAAAAGTGCTGTCGGCAGTTTTACCATCAAAGTCAATCCGAAACCAACGGCAACCGCCCCGGCCAATTTTGAAACTTGTGACATCGATGCTATTAATGACGGGTTCTATACCTTGGATTTAAGTTCCTACATCAGTGGAATTATAGGCAGTCAAACCAATGTGAACACAACTTTTTATAATAATTTATCCGATGCACAAAACGGAATTAATCCAATAACCGATTTAGTGAATTACCAGGCATATACACATACGCTATGGATTCGTGTAGAAAATGCAACTACCGGTTGTTATCAATTAGCCCGATTCATGCTGGTTGTTGAAAAACTGGTTGAGCCAATAATTACTTCAGACAGCGATACCATTTGTGTAGCTTATGGTAGCAATACTTTAATCAGCGGAACACAATTGAACAGCGGCATAACCGACAATAATTACACTTTTACCTGGTCATTGAACGGCACAATAATTCCGAATGCAACCGGCCCAACACACCTTATAAATACTGTTGCTCCCGGAAATTATACAGTTATAGCCACGAGTAAAAAACCTCCCTTATTAGGTTGTGTTTCTCCTGTTTCAAATACTTTTACGGTAATTCAGTCGGGGCCACCTGTAGCTTCAAATCCGGCATATACAATCAGTAATGCTTTTGAAACAAATCAGACGGTAACCGTGAATGTTTTAGGATTTGGTGAGTATGAATACAGTTTGGATGACGGGCCATTCCAAAGCAGTAATATCTTTCAAAATTTATCATCTGCTCCGCATACCATAACTATTCGGGATGTTAAAACAAATAATAGTTGCGGCGAAATTGTATTGGTCGATATTCAAACCATAGATTATCCGCATTACTTCACTCCTAACAATGATTCTTACCACGACACATGGAATGTGACCGGTTTGGAAAATAAACCGGCACGCCTGTACATATTTGATCGTTACGGCAAATTGTTGAAACAACTCAGTACATCAGGCGATGGCTGGGACGGAACCTATAACGGACACGAATTGCCGGCCACTGATTACTGGTTCAAGGTAGAATACCCCGAAGGAACAGAATGGAAAGAATTCAAAGCCCATTTTTCGCTTAAGCGGTAATTAATGAGGCAGTTTATCTTTGAAAAAACCATATAGAAAAGTTCCGAAAACAGCCCCGAACAATACCAATCCGACGCTCAAAAAGCCTGAGCCCAAAAGGATAAATATAGGTCCCGGACAAGAGCCAACCATGGCCCAACCCAATCCAAACAACAAACCTCCGATAAGGTATTGGGCAGTCCCTTTTTCTTTGTCCTGAATAACTATCGGATTACCATCAATGTCTTTTACTTGTTTTCTTTTGATGAATTGAATCCCAATGACACCGGTAGCGATAGCCACCATAATAATACCGAACATGTGGAACGATTGAAACTGAAACATTTCATATATGCGGTACCAGGAAACCGCCTCAGCTTTGGTTAATACAATTCCGAAAACAAAACCTACCAATATAAATTTCAATAATTTCATAGCTTAAAAAATCAGAGGTAAAATAAAATGTGACATAATCAATCCGCCGACAAAGAAACCGATAACCGCTTTTAAAGACGGTAGCTGTAGGTTACTCATCCCTGAAATGGCGTGCCCCGAGGTGCACCCTCCGGCATATCTTGAACCGAAGCCTATCAGTATGCCTCCCACTATCAATATCAAAATCATTTTGGGCGATTCAAATACCTGATTACCAAAAAGAGCATCAGGCAATACTTTTCCGTCAGGAGCTTCAATGTTCATTGCCGCTAACTGTTCAACTGTTTTGGGGTTTAACGTAACATTTGACCCATCGCTCAAAAAATGGATAGCTACATAGCCTCCCAACATAGCCCCGGCCACTACTGCTAAATTCCAACGTTGCGATTTCCAATCCCAATCAAAGAAAGGCACTTTTTTACCGATTCCCGTCATGGCGCATAGCGAACGAAGATTTGAAGACATTCCAAATGCCTTTCCGAAGTAAATAAGAGTCAGCATTATCAAACCTATCAGAAAACCTGAAATCGCCCAATGCCATGTGTGAGTAATGTATTCCATTTGACTTTTTTTTTACAAAAATAGCAATATTAACCATTTATACCTTTACTCCTTTTTGGTAAAAATAAAGTACTTTTGGTTTCAAATTAGTAAGTCAAAAATGAAAAACTATTCAATTGAAATAAAATGGGCCATTCGTTTTAGTCTACTCACACTGGCTTGGGCCATTGGTGAAAAATTCATGGGATTGCACGACGAACGCATAGCCGACTATGCACTTTACACCAACCTTTTCGGATTGCCGGCCTTGTTATTCTTTGTTATGGCTTTGAAAGAAAAGAAAAAATACTTCTTCAACGGAACCATGACTTGGACTCAAGGATTTGTCAGCGGTATAATACTGTCTTTTATCATTGCACTGTTAACTCCCCTGACGCAATATGTGATTTACAAAAGCATCACTCCTCATTTTTTTGAAACTATCATTGCCTACAAATTAAAAAGCGGTTTTATAACCGAAGCAGTAGCCAAGCAGTATTTTAATCTGAAAACATATATGTTTCAAAATTCATTCAGTAACTTATCCCTTGGGATTTGTTCCGGCGCCTTGGTTTCATTATTTCTTCGGACAAAAAAATAAAGTTGCACGGTTATTGTGTAATTCCCAAAAAACATTTTACCATGAAAAAAATAATCAAACTAAGCTGCTTTCTTGTACTGACTATTGTTTTTAATTCGTGTGTCAGTACCAAATCTACCCTGAAAAATGTAGACGATAACGCTCCGATTCCTACCTTGACCAAAGACAATACTTTTTTACTGACTGAATACAGCAAGGATAAAAAATACGGTTACGACCCTGATTACCCCATCAATGTTTTTTATAAAAATACCAAAGACGAAAATCTGAATGCCGAGCGTTTTTTAAATGCTCTAGCCGGACCCAAAGGCGAAAAAATAACGTTTACTAAATTGGAAAGCTGCTGTCCCTTCCCCACCAAGAGGAGCGAAATGGGAGCCGGTTTTTTAGATGTTTATGAATTGACCTGGCCAGGACAATCAACTCCGGTAAAACTATACCTAAATATTTATGAGAGAGGGTATTTATTAGTACCTCTCGGGCTTTCTGTTAAAAAATAACTTAACACAATAGCAGTCAAAAAGTAAGCAAATTATTCCCTAACTTTGCAGTCTTTAAATCTAAAAGTAATATGAACATTAATTCCATTCCACAAATCAAAAATACAGATAGTGGAAATTTCTTTGTTCTTGCAGGTCCTTGTGCCATAGAAGGCGAAGAAATGGCAATGCGAATTGCTGAAAAACTGGTCAGTGTGACTGACAAACTACAAATCCCTTATGTTTTCAAAGGTTCATTCAAAAAAGCAAACCGTTCTAGAATAGACAGCTTTTCCGGAATAGGCGATGAAAAGGCTCTTAAAATTCTCCGTAAAGTTTCCGAAACTTTTCACGTTCCTACGGTAACCGACATTCATGCCCATGAAGATGCAGCCATGGCTGCCGAATATGTTGATGTGTTACAAATACCGGCTTTTTTGGTTCGCCAAACAGATTTGGTAGTAGCTGCAGCCAATACAGGCAAAGTAGTCAATCTTAAAAAAGGACAATTCATGAGTCCGGAAAGCATGAAACATGCTGTACAGAAAGTATTGGACTGCAACAACCAAAATGTTATGGTGACCGACAGAGGAACTATGTTTGGGTATCAGGACATGATAGTAGATTTTCGCGGAATTCCTACCATGCAAAACTACGCAACTACTGTACTTGATGTCACACATTCATTACAACAACCCAATCAAACCGCAGGAGTAACCGGCGGAAGACCCGATATGATTGAAACCATCGCCAAAGCAGGAATTGCGGTAGGCGTTGACGGTATTTTTATAGAAACTCATTTTGATCCGGCTCATGCCAAAAGTGATGGTGCCAATATGCTTCATCTTGACTATTTTGAAGGACTCATGACCCGTTTAGTTGCTATACGAAAAACCATTAATCAATTCTAACATTCTTAATTTTGAAAAAATATAAACTTCTTTTACTCTGTATTTTTTTAGGTCTTCCGCGAATAGCTTCGGCACAAGAGCAAATGACAACTCCGGATAAGTATACCGCGCACAACAAAGGAAAATTTTATGTGTTTTGGGGCGGAAATCGGGAAAGCTTTTCGAAATCCGATATTCATTTTACAGGTGATGACTACGATTTTACTTTATACGATGTAGTGGCCCACGACAAACCTAAAGGTTGGCAAATGGATTATGTTAACCCCGCAAGAATGACTATTCCGCAAACCAACCTAAGAATAGGGTATTTTATCAACGACCACTACAACATTTCGATTGGCTTAGACCATATGAAATATGTGATGTATCAGGATAGAGCTGTAGACTACAGTGGCTACTATCCAAATCAGGGAAGTTACGGAGAGCAATTGCCCAACAACCAACTATTGCTAACCGAGGCATTCCTCAAATTTGAACATACCGACGGATTAAACTACATCAATACCGAATTTTCCCGGGTTGATGATATTTCCAAATTATTCACAATCACCAATACGGATAAATTCCAAGTTAACATTACTGAAGGAATCGGAACGGGTATTTTGCTCCCAAAGACCAATTCTACGCTTTTAGGCAAAGAAAGACATGATGATTTCCACATTTCAGGCTATGGTGTTTCGGCAAAAGTAGGTTTGAACTTAACCTTCTTCAAACACTTTTTTATGCAAGCAGAATTAAAAGGAGGCTACATCAACATGCCGGATATAAGAACCACCAATGATCCGGCGGACAGAGCTTCTCAACACTTTTTATTCCTCCAAAGAATTATTGCTTTCGGGGGAATCTTTAAAGTATAGTTTTCTGACCTAATAACAAACCCAATTGGATATAGATAAAAATCTACTTCAAATATCATAGAAAAGCGTCCCAATTTCCGGGACGCTTTTTTTATTTACAGTTTAACCAATAAAAAAACAGGAAAACGTTTGGTTACTGCAAAATATTTTATTTACTTTGTTTTTCAAAGTACTTTAAAAATGGAAACAAAAGACTATTTAAGAGACATACAAGACATCAAACAAATGATGGCGCAATCCTCTCGATTCCTATCACTGAGTGGCTTATCGGGAGTACTCGCCGGAATGTATTGCTTAGTCGGAGCTTGGTTTGCCTACCAAACAATCTACTCCAACGGGCTTTCGTTTGAAACATACGAGCAGATCACAATACAGCCTGAAGTGGTATATAATCTTATAGGTATTGCCGCAATTGTAGTGCTTTTGTCTTTAGCAACCTGCATCCTTTTAAGTTATAAAAAAGCGGTTAAAAGCAGGGAAAGTTTTTGGAATGCTACTTCAAAACGATTGGTCATCAACTTTGCAATTCCGTTATTCACCGGTGGTTTTTTTATCCTGTTTCTTTTAGAAAAAGAGTTGTTGATGCTGATAGCGCCTTTGATGCTGATTTTTTACGGATTAGCCTGTGTTAACGCCAGTAAATATACTTTGGGAGACATCCGATATTTAGGAATAAGCATGATTGTTTTGGGATTGTTATCCACTTGGTTTTTACAATACGGTTTATTATTTTGGTCGATGGGATTTGGCGTTTGCCACATCTTATACGGAGGCATTATGTATTTCAAATACGAGAGAAACTAAGCAGTGAAAAACATCATTCAAAATATAAATAAAGCTTTTGACCATCGCATACGCCTTGGTATCATGTCGATTTTAATGGTGAATGAAAACGCCGACTTCAACATGCTCAAAGATCTGCTGGGTGTTACTGACGGTAACTTAGCCAGTCATACCAAAGCGCTTGAGAACGAAAAGTACATCATGATTGAAAAGCAATTCATCGGGAAAAAACCGAACACAAAATACATCGCCACAGCTTCGGGAAAAAAAGCTTTTCAGGAGCACATTGAAGCACTCGAAAAATTATTATCAAAAAACTAGCGCTATTTTTTTATTCATAAACTTTGAATTTCAAAGTACTTTTAATTTAAATTTTACAAATCATGGAAAATCAAGAAAATCAAGAAAATCAAATTGCGGAACCCAAATCCTTTTTCCAATCGAATACTGCCAAAATGATGATGGTAGGATTCCTGACTCTGGTTTTATTAATCCCGCTCTTCTTTGTTCAGGATTTAATTCGGGAACGCTCGAAACGAAAAACTGAGATGGTTGATGAAGTCACCAATTTATGGGGTAACGATATTTTGTTTTACGGTCCTGCACTCAGAATTCCCTACACTTCGTATGAAAACTACAGCTTTACAGATGTTAAAACCAAAACAACTACCATTCAAAAAAAAGCTACGACTAACTATGCTTATTTTTTCCCAAATGAACTGACCAATACCACTGGTGTAAAAAAGAACGAATCGCTTAAACGAGGGCTTTTTAATCATGTAGTATTTACGGCTGATATGAATTTTAAAGGAAGCTTCTCCAATCCGAATTTTGCAAAATTAGGCATAGCCGAAGAAAACATACAGTGGGACAAGGCATCTATAATGGTAAAAACCACTAACCTGAAGAGCATCAAAAGTGAACTCAGTATTCAGTTGAATAATGAAAAACTGATATTCGAACCACAAAATAACGACAACAGTGGTTACAGTACTTTGAGTAGTTCTAATTTTGACTATAAAAAATTATTGGCCAATAATAAGGTTAGTTTCAATTTCAACATCATATACAACGGAAGCAACAGCATCAAATTCATTCCGGTTGGAAAAACAACCCGAATCAGTATTGACTCAGACTGGGAATCACCAAGTTTTGAAGGCTCATTTGCCGCCAGCGACACTACCAAAAACATCAGTAAAAAAGGTTTTCATGCCGATTGGAAAATCCTTGACATCAACCGTACATTTTCGCAACAATACGCTAATGCCCTACCCGATTTGAATGATTATCAGTTTGGCGTAAAATTCATTAAAACTGTTGATGAATACCAGCAGAATGAACGGGCTTCCAAATACGGATTTTTAGTGATTGGACTTACTTTCCTGATCTTCTTTTTGATTCAATCTATCAGTAAAATCTCTATCCATATTTTTCAATACTCAATGATTGGCTTGGCATTGATAATGTTTTATACCTTGCTGATTTCAATCACAGAGCACAGCAGTTTTAGTTTTGCCTACACCATAGCCGGAACTTCAGTGGTAGCATTGATATCGCTTTATTCCGTTTCAATCCTGAAGAATCGAAAATTTCCGGTATTCATTGGTCTTTCCCTTTCGGTGTTATATACTTTCATATACGTCATCATCCAATTAGAAGATTACGCACTTTTAGTGGGCAGCATTGGCTTATTTGCTATACTGGCAGCCGTGATGTACTTTTCAAGAAAAATCGATTGGAATAAATAGTTAAAACCGTAATTATGAAATCTAAAATTTTAATAATACTCATCATGTTAA
>CAYPSB010000002.1:76313-93278 GCA_964413435.1 uncultured Flavobacterium sp. | reverse complement strand
ATAGTTAAAACCGTAATTATGAAATCTAAAATTTTAATAATACTCATCATGTTAATGTGTCTGGCCTGCAAGACGAACAACAATGAAACTGATGATAAAGCCGAAATGACTTTTGAAAAAGCAAAATGGAGCCTGACAAAAGGAGACAACTATCCTTACCGAGATAAGATGCTTTCTGATTTGATGGAGAGTGACACTTTAAAAACTTTAAATAAAAAAGAAGTTTTAGAATTGTTGGGAGAACCTAACCGTACAGATGAGAATTTCCTGTTATACACCGTTTCTCAGCAACGTCTTGCATTTTGGCCTTTGCATACCAAAACACTCGTCATCAAATTTGCTAAAGAAGATTCTGTGGAGTGGGTAAAAATTCATGAATAATCAGTAGCCATTTATCATGTCATTATTCGTAGATCAGAACTCGATAGTTCGCAAAATTTGGGGCAAAAGTGATACTGTACTGTTCATTTTTGCGGGAGCAGCGGCTGAGTTTGCCCTGAACAAAGCGGTAGACTGGCTCTATTTCACCGGAAAGTTGCCTTCGGACCCTTTGGGCAGGCTTTTTTCAACAGTAAGTTATGCAGGTAAAATTATCTTTTCCTCGCAGGAAGAAGCCAACAAAGCCATTGACAGCATGAAACAAATACACCATTCCGTTGAACTAAACAGAGGCACCTCTATTCCCGATTTGGCCTATCGCGACGTTCTGTATATGTTGATCCATTATTCGATTGCCTCATACGAAATACTTGAAAAACCATTGACAGATGAAGAAAAAGAAGAAGTCTATAATGTGTTTTACCGTGTCGGATACCGAATGGGTTTAAAAGAATTACCGCTTAAATATGTCGATTGGCTGCCGATACGAGTATCTCATTTGGAGGAAAATCTGCAAATGAGTAAATATACCATCCATCTTTTCCAACAATACAAGAAACATCTTGGCCTTATTCGATTTAAAATACTTATTGAAGTTCAAAAATCTATAACTCCTGTACGGGTTAAAAAGCTTTTACAGTTTAGTAATTTTTCAATACTCAAGCCAATCATAGCGGGCTACAGATTCTGTATTCTTGTAAAATTAGATTCTTTACTCAAAAACATGTTGCTTCCTCCGAAATACAAAACTCAAATAAATGCACTAGACCGATTCAGTAAGTAACAAAAATCCTGCTTTGAAAGCAGGATTTTTTTATAGCGTAAAGTTCCACTGCTTCGTTTTGTCATACCAAAGTTGTCCCTCGGAAACTAGCAAAGGGCAATCAAAATTATTGGTGTACAAACTCCCGGTTCCTAAACCTTGGGGCATCAAATTATTTTGCATAAAAGTAAATTGAGCAATCGCATTCAACCCCACATTGCTTTCTAAAGCAGAAGTAATCCACCAACCAATTTTGTATTTTTCTGCAAGGGCAATCCACTCTATTGTACCACGGAAACCTCCTATGAAACTCGGCTTCAAAATGAGGTATTGAGGCAGCACTTTTTGCAAGAGCTGTTCCTTCGCTTCATGAGTAAAGACTCCTATCAACTCTTCATCCAAAGCTATAGGAATTGGAGTACTTTTACACAATACTGACATCATGTCAGTATTATTTTTTTTAATCGGTTGCTCTATGCTATGTATTTTAAAACCAGTTAGTTGATTTATTTTATATAAAGTTTCATTTGAATCAAAAGCACCGTTAGCGTCAACCCTTATTTCGATAGTGTTCTCATCAAAATTTTGACGAATAAAACGCAATAAATCCAATTCTTTACTAAAATCTATGGCACCTATTTTAAGTTTTATACAGTTAAATCCCTGTTCAATTTTGTCTTCAATTTGCTGCTTCATAAAAGCCTCATCTCCCATCCAAACCAAACCGTTTATCGGAATAGCTTTTGTTCCAGAAGTAAATGTTGATGGGAATAATTCGAAAGCCGTTTGACTTTTCAACGACAAAAAAGCCATCTCTACTCCAAACTGAATTGAAGGAAATTCGAGTAATTCATCCCAAAGCTTTTGTTCGCCCAAATGGATATTCTCGCAAGTCCACTTCAACTTTTCTTCGTAGTCCGGTCTGTCATCGGCTGAAAGTCCGCGAAGAATCCCACACTCGCCTATGCCTTTTTTACCGTCTTGTTCGAGGATTATAAACCAGGTTTCTTTATCCGTCAAAATTCCACGCGATGTACCCGAAGGCTGTTTGAAATGGAGGATGTATTTTTGATAAGTTGCTTTCACTTTTTATTCAATAATATTCAAAACCCGCTTAAACTTAGAGTCGTCCAAGCCGTTTTTTTCAAATTCCTGAAAATCAGCCTTGGTTTGCTGCACCCAACTCACATTGGCCGATATGTTTTGATTTTTGTATTGTTTATAAATTTCTTTGGCCTTAGAAAACTCGTTCATAAAAAGATAGGTGTGCGCCAAATTCAACTTAACGGTAAGATTCGTCGATTCTTTTTGCTGAGCAGCAACAAATACTTCCAATGCCTTATTAAACTGTCGGGTAAGCAAATAAAACCTCCCCAAAAGGTTATAATCAGCCGCAACACCGGAATTGTTTTTTGCCAAAGCATTTTGAAGTAAGTTAATAGCTTCCTGCTTTTTACCTTTACCAAAAAGCTGCAAGGCTTCACTTCTGGCAGAAGCCACTAGAGCTTTAGTTTCGCCTATTTTAATCAAAGCTTTTTCAGAAAAACTGTCAAGAACCTTAGTTTTCTCCTCCTGAATCAGGTTTTTAAAGTCTTTGTACGTATAGGTCTCGGTAATCATATCGAGAAAAACTCCGCAAAACAAGTCTTTTTTTACTACAGAAGATGTAACACTCAAACTTTTACATAACGAAACCACCTCTTTTTTGGTATCGGCATTCCAACCCGAACTCAATTTGTAGTCAACCCACGGAACCACCTCGATAACAACCTTCTCGTTCATCACCCAATTGGTGCTTTCAAAAACAAACCACAGATTTTTGGTTTTAGGCGATAAGCATTTAGAGTTAGCCGATAAAAGCTTCGCCTCTTTGTTTACGGGGTTATCCTGGACAATACAGGCGTTTTTAGCCACGCCCGACTTCTCGTATTCGGAAGCATCTTTTTCACTGGTAAAAACAGCGTATTTGCATTTATCACTACCGGTAATCGTTGAAAGCAAAAAAATAGCACCGGCCGAACCCTGGCTGATTCCCGTGGGATCGGGAATTGCTTTGAGAACAGACACCAAACTGGACGATAATTTTTGGTTATCATCTAACAGCGATATGCGGTAGACAATTTCAGTAGTTCCTTCGGGGAAATCAGCGGTTTTGACGGATTTTCTATTTCCCGAACTTATTCCCAATGTTTCATTGGTTGACCTGATATTGTCCCAATACCCCTCTTTACTTTGGGCTGAAACCACTGAAGCAAATAATAATAACGCAGCTAATTTGGCAAATTTCATAATAGTATTTTCAGCGCTTCCGACATTGAAAGCACTATTAAACATTGATAAGTACAGACTTGATTAAAGCGAGAGACTTTCTCCGATATTCAGAAGCATTAAGTCTTTACCTGCATCAAAGAATTTCTTTTTAGCCTCATCATGATCGATTACGATAAAGCCGAATGTATCATAATGACACCCTAAAATCTTATCACATTGAACAAAATCGGCGGCCATGATGGCATCATCTACATCCATAGTGAAATTATTCCCTATCGGAAAAACGGCCAAATCGAGTTTGGTTCGCATCGGAATGAGTTTCATATCAAGAGTTAATGCTGTATCACCTGAGATGTAAATATTTTTGTGCTCTCCCTCGATAACAAAACCACCGGGATTTCCGCCATAAGTCCCATCCGCAAAAGAACTCGAATGAGAAGCGGCAACATGTTTCAGCTTACCAAAATCAAACGACCAACTTCCACCGTGATTCATCGGATGCGACTGAAAGCCTTTGTTTCCGTAATACGTTGCTATTTCCCAATTGGAAACAATAACTGCATTTGTATTTTTAGCTATAGCTTCAACGTCAAGTGTATGATCCTGATGGGCATGGGTAATCAGTATAAAATCTGCTTTTATAGTATTAATATCAATATGTGATGCTTTGGGATTACCTGAAATGAAAGGATCAACAAGCAAGTATTTTCCTCCCACTTCAATACCAATACAAGAATGTCCGTAAAATGTAATTTTCATTTGATAAATTTTTAAAGTTAAGAATCAATTGAATATCGTTATCTTCCTCCTAAAAAGAGGTTTACAATAATATCTGAAAAAAAGTAAAAGATACTCAGAGCCAACAAAACCGACAGTAAAAAAGTGCTTATTGCCAGCTTTTTTAATTCGGGATCCAGTTGTTTCGAATCGGTTGTAGCGGCTACTCTTTTCAAATGCAACATCAAAGGAATGTACGCCACTAAAAACAGATACAAATCAAAATTAAAACGATCAGGATTTGCCGGATCATTAGTGAAATCAAAAATCACCGCAAACACCAACACTAAAAGCATAGCCGAAATCACTAAAAAGAAATGGTATTTTCGGGCCCACGCCCCTCCTTTTTTAACCACTATGGTATTTTTTCCTGACTTTCGATCGCTTTCTTCATCTCGCATGTTGTTCAGGTTTAACACCCCCACACTTAAAAAGCCAATTGCTGTAGCCGGTAGCAGCAATAACCAGTCTATTTCTTTGGAAAACATAAAAAACACTCCGAAAGTACTCACTAATCCGAAGAAAATAAACACAAACAAATCGCCATAACCACGGTAACCGTAAGCGCCTTTACCTACTGTGTAACGAATGGCAGAGGCAATAGCCAAAACTCCCAAAACAAAGAAAACGAGTGAATACAGTAAATAGCTGTTTTTGAAAGCAAAATAAATAAGTAATCCTGCAAAAACCAGAGTAATCAATGATGTAATCATCATGGCTTTTTTCATCGCTTTTGGCGTTATTACACCACTTTGTATGGCGCGTTTAGGCCCAACCCTATCTTCATTGTCCGTTCCTTTTACACCATCGCCGTAATCATTGGCAAAATTGGATAAAATCTGCAGCCCCAAGGTTGTCAACAAAGCAAAAACTATAATTTTCCAATTAAACCATCCTTGCGACATCGCATAAAAACTTCCTACGATAATTCCGGATACCGATAACGGTAAAGTTCTCACTCTCGCAGCTTCAATCCAGTGTTTCATTTTATTTTAATTTTAGAGTTGATTGATTTACATCCAATTGCTGTCTGATGTTTCGATTAAATACAACCACCGATTTACGTATTCGTTAATCGTGGTGTAATTCCCCAAATAAAAACTGAGGTTTCCCGCAGCAGTATGCAAAGTTAGTGAACCTATATTTAAATTTTTATGCCAAAACAATTGTGAAGTCGAAATGGCCTGAATCTTATGGATTTCAATAATCTGACGCTCTACATCCCAAGCACCGCTTTGTTTCACAATATATTTTTCATTGATAAAAAGCCGGTAATTTCTAAATCCGAAACAAAGCAAAACGACCATTAGAACACAGTAAAAAATGGCGACTCCGTAAAAATCATACACTCGGCTATCTTGGTATTTCCCAATTAGATAATACCCTAAAATCGGTAAAAAAACAAACAGAAAAGCAGAAAAAACCAGCTTTCTGAAATTAGGGACAACCATCAATCCTTGAGTAGGCAGTTCGTTAAAAAGCAACATCAGAATCTGATTTTTTTCATTCTCATCGCAACCTGGAATTTCCATAGCTGTTTTCCTCTGGTCTTTCTCCCCGTTCATAGCCTGACGAATATTCAATTGAAAGATGTTTAATTTCTTCTGAAAATAATTTCTTGAAACACTAACAATCTGAACGCGTTTCGGTCTGACAATAGAATTTTTGATGTTTATCAAGCCGAAATTTAAGACTAACGTACCGTTTTGTTTGGTGATTTTAAATCCGAAGTAGCGAATAACTGTGCGCAGTAAATTAAACAGTAACACCCCCAACATGAGAAAAGCAACCAACATCATCACTGTATTAAAGGCCAAACCCTTGGCTATAAAGACCCCCAAAGGACCATTTTCGAGTTCATCATCACCCAATACATGACTGATATTTTCATACAACGTAAAAAAGAACGCAAAGATTAATCCCAAACTCTTCATGTAGTTTGAGGTTATCCCTATTTTAAAAAGACTCCAAAAACTAATTTTGATAAATGGTTCTTCCGATGTTGCTTCATTCTGCTCTGCAAAAGCACTTTCGGTTTTTGAAACCACTTTTCCGTGAATTAATTTTTCTTTTAAAGCCACAGCCAACTCGTGGGATATTGCCTTTATTTCTACTTCTTTACTCTCGCTTCCGGCCGTTTCAATATCCAAAGAATAAACCCTGATTAACTGCTGAATGAAATCCTGATTGACGTTTACCTGTTGTATTTTATTGAGTTGAATAACGGTTTTGGTTTTGTTTATCACCCCGGAATGAATAATAAACTCATCCTTATCCTCATCGATATAAAACGTAAAATTGACATATTTGAGGTATGAAATCAGGGCCGTAATTCCTATCAGCAATAAAAAACCAACCAAAAGATAAAAGGCATTCATGTTGTCCGATTTCAAAACCACCACTATAAACACCACCCAAAATATTTTAAAAATATCTTTCAATGTGGCTAAAAACATCATTAAAACCCCAACAGGAGCTTGTTTTTGCGGCGATGTAAAATCGGTTGTCATTAGAGTTGTTTTTGAATTTTACCCATCAACAACTGCTTGATATTTTCGGCTTTATCTTTCTCAATACCTGGAATTTGAATATCGCTATCTTTACCTCCGGCTGTGAAAATTTCTACTTTAGCCAAACCAAAAAACCGAGCAATAAATCCTTCATGTAAAGCCACATGCTGCACTCTGTTGTAAGGGATAATAACAGTGTTAGTTGCAATAACACCTGTTCGGTAAATCACATCGTGATTTCTAAAAACATATCCTCGCTTTCGAAACGACAAACGAGCAAAGAAGATTACCAAAACCAACAATACAGTCAAAGCAATTATCAAAAAGACTGTATTTTCCCTTATTTCCGCATCGAAAACAATCCCTAAAACAGTTCCCGTACTCAGCAACACAAAGAACACTACTATGTTTGTCATCATCACCTTCCAATAAGACGGATGAAGACTACTGAAAGACAAGGTTTCATGTTTTGGCAATTGCGAAATATCGATTGGTTCGTTGGTAAAATTCTCCATACTTTAACGAATTATGGTAGCCATTTTTTATCAAAATTAGGCTTGCGCTTCTCTAAGAAAGCATCTCTTCCCTCTTTGGCTTCCTCGGTCATATAAGCTAATCGAGTGGCCTCACCGGCAAAAACCTGTTGACCCACCATACCATCATCGGTAAGGTTCATGGCAAATTTCAACATCTTGATTGAAGTAGGTGACTTAGCTAAAATTTCCTGCGCCCATTCGTAAGCGGTATCTTCTAACTCATCATGCGGAATTACAGCATTGACCATTCCCATTTCAAAAGCTTCCTGCGCAGTATAATTGCGCCCTAAAAAGAAAATTTCTCTGGCTTTCTTCTGCCCCACCATTTTGGCCAAATAAGCCGAACCGTAACCGCCGTCAAAACTTGTCACATCGGCATCAGTTTGTTTGAAAATTGCATGCTCTTTACTGGCTAAAGTCAGGTCGCATACCACATGTAAACTGTGACCTCCACCAACAGCCCATCCGGGAACTACAGCTATTACGGCTTTGGGCATAAAGCGAATCAAACGCTGAACATCCAAAATATTCAACCGATGATAACCATCATCTCCCACATACCCTTGATGTCCGCGGGCTTTTTGATCACCGCCGCTGCAAAACGAATACACTCCGTCTTTGGGCGAAGGTCCTTCAGCAGAAAGCAACACGACTCCGATTGAGGTATCTTCCTGAGCATCGTGAAATGCCTGAAGTAACTCAGAGGTGGTTTTTGGGCGAAAAGCATTGCGGACTTCCGGCCTGTTAAAGGCAATACGGGCTACGCCATTGCATTTTTTATACGTGATATCTTCGAATTCTCTGACTGTTTTCCAATCGATTGTCTTCATAGCAAAAGAGTGCTTTTATAGTTTCTTATAATTTCGTTAAAAAAATAGTGCAGTAACAGAATTGCATTATTTTAGCGTAAAAATAAATCATTTTTCATCGAAAACTTCAAAACTTAGCGCAATACTTATGAATAAAACAATCTTCCGCCTTGCTTTTTTACTTTTAGGATTAACAGGATTTAGCCAAAATTATGAATTTCAAACAATTAAAGATATCGAAGCCAATCCGGTAATCTCTCAGGATCAAACCGGAACCTGCTGGAGCTTCTCTACAACTTCGTTTCTTGAAGCCGAAATCATTCGCACAACCGGCAAACACATCGATCTTTCTGAAATGTACAATGTAAGAAACACGTATCCTAAAAAAGCGTGGGTTTACGTGATGAGACAAGGTAAAGCGCAATTTGGCGAAGGTGGTTTAGCGCACGATGTCATCAATTCAGCACGTGATTTTGGTGTTGTGCCGCAAAGTGTTTACAGTGGAAAATTGACTGCAGACGGAATTTATAATCACGCCGAAATGGTTGCCACCTTGGAGAGCATGCTCAAAAACTATGTAGCCAATCCTGAAAAAGAATTGTCTCCTCAGTGGAAAGAAAGCGTAACAGCAGTGTTAAATACCTACATGGGGGAAAATCCAACCGAGTTTACTTACGAAGGAAAGAAGTATACTCCTAAGACTTTTTTCGAGTCAACCAAAATCAATCCTAAGGATTATATAACGATTTCTTCATTTACTCATGAACCGTTTTACAAGCCTTTTTTATTAGACATTCCGGATAATTTTTCTAACGGATTATTCTACAATTTACCTTTAGATGAATTCATTCAAAACATTGACTATGCATTAGATAATGGATTTACTTTATCATTAGATTGTGATGTAAGCGAAGATACTTTCGGCAGAAAAGCAGGCATTGCTGTGATTCCTGAAGACGATACAGACAAGAAAACCATACTTACTCAAATCAAACCCGAAAAAAAGATTTCTCCGGAATACCGTCAGGCCAAATTTGAAAGTTATGCCACAACCGACGATCATTTAATGCACATTGTTGGTAAGGTTAAAGATCAAAAGGGAAATCTTTACTACAAGGTAAAAAACTCATGGGGCACCAATGCAGGCAAGGATGGATATGTATACATGAGCGTTCCTTACATTCGCCTGAAAGCAATTTCGGTATTGCTGCACAAAGACGGTTTGACCAAAAAGACCAAAACGGCTTTAGGATTATAGACTAAACAAACACATTCATATTCAACCTGCAGGATGCATTTCTTGCAGGTTTTTTGTTTTAATTATTATATTTAGCCAACTAAAAACCAACTCCATGAGGACTTTTACCCGCCAGGAAAAATTCAAAATCTTATTTAGTTTTCCGGTAATTATTGCCGCTTTGGGCTATTTTGTTGACATTTACGACTTATTGCTTTTTGGCATTGTCCGCATCCCGAGTTTGAATGACATGCAAATGGATGCAGATAAAGTAGGCACAATGATTATCAACTACCAAATGATAGGTTTGGTTCTGGGAGGAATTATTTGGGGAATTTATGGCGATAAAAAAGGGCGACTTTCGGTTTTGTTTGGATCAATTCTTGTTTATTCATTAGCCAATATTGCCTGTGGATTTCTGCCGCAAATAACCTTCGGGGACAAAGCAGTGATATATGCCTGGCTGCGGTTTATTGCCGGTGTGGGATTAGCCGGAGAATTGGGTGCCGGTATTACTTTAGTCTCTGAAACATTACCTAAAGAATTGCGGGCCATAGGCACGTCAATAGTGGCGGGATTTGGTGTTTTGGGAGCCGTAGTTGCTCAATTTACCGTAGAATTGGCCGGAAGTTGGACCACCGCATATATCATAGGCGGAGCATTAGGCTTGGTTCTTTTGGTGCTTCGCATCAGCGTGGCAGAAAGCAGTATTTTCAAGTCGGTCAAAGAAAATACAACGGTTAAGCGTGGAGATTTCTTTTCCTTTTTTACTAATAAAACCCTTTTCCTAAAATACTTGCGATGCATTCTTATTGGTGTCCCGATTTGGTATTGCATTGGGATTTTGGTATTCATGGCCAACCAATTTGCGCCCGAAATGGGTATCTCTTCTATCAATCCGGGAAAAGCCATAATGTGGACCTATATTGCAACCTCGGTAAGCGATTTTTCAAGCGGTTGGTTTTCTCATGTTTTAGAATCGAGAAAAAAAGCCATTTTGTATATGCTGCTCTTTACTTTTTTAGGCGTAGCCCTGCTCCTCTTTAGCGGAAACAAAAGCGAAAACATGTATTATTTTTATTGCGCCTGGATTGGTTTCGGAGCCGGTTTTTGGGCCATGTTTGTAACTGTAGCTGCCGAACAGTTTGGCACTAATCTGAGAAGCACCGCCACCACCAGCGTTCCGAATATGGTTCGGGGTTCCGTTCCTGTTATGCTTATCGGTTTTGATTATTTGAAACAAACCCACAGCGTAATTACCTCAGCTGCTATCATTGGGATGATTGCCTTTGGTTTGGGCATTTATGCCACGTTGACGATCAAGGAAACCCACAATCGGGAAATGGATTTTGTAGAATAAGTTCCCGGTACTTGAACACAGTTATATTTTAGATTGGACTTTGCAAATTAAGTGTACTTTTGTGTGCTTTTTTTAACATTTATCATCTTATGAACCCCAACATTTTATCCTGGATTGGCTATTTGGCTTCTGTTATCATTGTAATTTCTATGATGATGTCTTCCATTATCAAGTTCCGATGGGTTAATTTGGCGGGAGCATTGTTGTTTTCAATTTACGGTTTTTTGATTCATGCTATTCCGGTCGGAGTACTCAACGGCATTATTGTTTTAGTAGACGCCTATTATTTATGGCTTATTTATTCCAAAAAAGAAACTTTTGAAATACTTGAAGTCAATGCTGACAGCGAATACCTGAAACGTTTCTTGCGTTATCACAACACCCGTATTCAAAGCTATTGTCCGGGTTTTAACTATATCCCAGATGAAAATAAGGTTTGTTTTTTCATACTGAGAAATATGGCTGTAGCGGGATTCTTCCTGGCGCACCGCACCAATCAATCTACTCTTAATGTTGATTTAGATTATGTATTACCCGAATACAAAGACTTCAAAAACGGGAAATTCATTTATTTTCAGTTAAAAGACCGTTTTGTTGAGGCCGGATTTAATCATGTAGTTGCCGAAGGAAATAATCAACGGTATTTCAATTATCTTAAAAAATTGGGCTTTACCGAAACGGTAACCGGGGTCTATGAAAAAGATTTAACTGTTTAAATCAACGCATCAAAAGAGTTTTCATCCTATTTTCTCATCACATATTCAAATCACGATCAAATTTTGATTGTTTTTCGTTGCGCATCCGGTAACTTTATCATCACTAAAACATTCATTATGTGACAACTGTCATATTTTATTCATAACGAACGATATATCTTTGACTTTATAACTCATAACTATTAATCATATGAAAAAGAATATGGGATCCTTAGACAAAAAGATTCGGGTAGCCGTTGCAGCAGTTTTGATTCTTTTGTATTTCACCAATGTGATTACCGGCACATTTGGAATAGTGGCACTAGTCGTTGCCGCTTTATTTATTCTCACCAGCTTGGTAAGTTTCTGTCCTTTGTATACCTTTCTGGGGATTAAAACTTTAAACAAACACTGATATGAAAGCTCAATTTAATCAAATCATCAGTAAGGAAAAACCCGTACTCGTTGATTTTTATGCTACATGGTGTGGTCCTTGCAAAATGCTTAGTCCTATTTTGAAACAAGTGAAAGACAGTTTGGGAGAGCGTGTTTCCATTATTACCATTGATGTGGATAAAAATACCGAAATTGCCCAATCGTATCAAGTAAGAGGTGTTCCTACCATGATGTTGTTTCAAAACGGAAAACAACTTTGGCGTCAGTCGGGAGTGCTGTCAAAAGAAGAAATCATTCAGATTATTTTGGAAAAATCCAATTAAGTAATTTTATCTGTTAAGTTTATTAAAAACAACTCCAGAATTCCGTATCTTTCAGTATTGTAACACCTTAGCATTTCAATAGAATTGAGTGTTTGGGTGTCATTTGCTTTAGTGGTTTTGCAAATTATATATCCAAAATAGTTTTTATGTATTCCCAAAAAAAAAATACTGCTGTACCTACTGCTCAATGGTTCTTCCTATTTGCCTTATTAATTAGCTGCAATTTTACGGCTCAGACTCTTCGGGATACATTATCAAATTCACAAACCATAAAAAACCAGCTCTATTTGCAGTGTGACCCGCACTACGTATATGAGTATTCCAAACCAAAATTCTGGGATGTGGTAACATATGTTCCTCAAGATGTCTATCGGTTTGGTGTATATACTGTCCAAAAAGAGCATCTGAAATGGGATGCTTTAGCCTTGGGAAGCACCCTTGCCATTATTCCTTTTGATCAAAAATTAATGGAAGAAGCCGATCATTTGGGACATCAGTTAGGTGGTTGGGACCAAGATAACCAGTACAACAAATTGTTCGGACTCTTGAACATTATACCCAAAAACATCAGTTCCGGGGTTTATTATATTGGCAATGGCGGTACCACCCTTTTATTAAGCGGACTCTTTTATACCATTGGGTCAGGTAAAACTAAAGATTACAGAGCCTTAAACACCTCCAGCGAACTGATAGAATGCCTGTTATCGGTGGGAGTTGTCACACAAAGTATCAAAAGGATAACCGGCAGACAAAGTCCAAAACCCGCAATTGCAGACGGCAATGAAGGCGGAAACTGGAATCCCTTCCCCAGTTTTGAGGCATTCCAAACAAATACTCCCAATTATGATGCAATGCCATCGGGTCATTTGGCAACTTTTATGGCCACAATCACGGTTATTGCCACTAATTATCCCGAAAAACGCTGGATTAAACCGGTAGGTTATTCACTCATGACCATTTTATCTTTCAATATGGTCAGCAGTAAAGTACATTGGGTCTCAGATTATCCAATTGGTTTGTTCATAGGTTATGTAATGGGTAAGCAAATTGCTGAGAGAAGGATAAAAAAGATTCCTAAGAATGCAGAAGGTATGCTCCCTCCTTTCAGAAAAAAGTACGAATTCAATATCAACTCCCGCTCATTTGGAAATACCTCACTTCTGGGTTGCTCTATTACTTTCTAGACAATATTGAATTTATTAACCTTCGGAAGAATTACAAGAAAACAAACTACCACTTCTGTTTAACATGATAAATATCATGCATTATTACCTATTATTTGAAGAACTTTGAGTTTGCATTATTAGTGATTAACCGTAAAAAGCACGAGCCATGACAATCCCTAAAAAATCAAAAGGTCTGCATCTTCAAAAAAATGCAAAGAGTTCAACACCAAGTAAGCCTCTTTTGAAAAAATCCGGTCCGACGAAAAAAGAATCTAATTCTTTCAAAAACTGGCCGAGCAATATTCGTATTGAATTTGAAGATGAATTTCTGAACAATTCAATCAGGGTAAATACCATTTTGGAATAAACCAACAAAAGAATGAATCGTATTCATTTTTCTGTTTAATTGTAAAAGTACGGAAACAGAAAAAATAGCAGTTACCTATTTCCTCATTCAAAATGATGAAAATCTCATCAAACTAGGAGACCCGCACCAAAATCTCTTGTCCTTTCTCACCACTAATAGCTAATTGTCTTGCCTCAGAGATGGAATTAAAAATCAGGAATTAACTAAAATCTGAAAACAATGAACAAAATAGTAGTAGCAACCGATTTTTCGGCCAACTCCAGAAAAACAATACGTTTTGCCATTCAAATGGCCTTTCAGTCCAAAGCGGAAATAATCTTTTTCCACATGGTTCCTTTACTTTCTCCCACTTCAGACACTACTTGGGATTATACTTATTATGCTCAATTTCAAGACGAAGAATTACAACGCAGTAAAAACCGGTTAGAAAAACTCATAAAAGAAGTGTACAACTCTAAATTACCCGCAGGAGTTCGGTACACTTGTGTATGCAAATCCGGAAATGATGTTGGCGAGCAAATTATTGCTTTTGCCAAAAAACAAAAAGCTGATTTTATTGGCGTAGGCGCTAGAGGAAACGGAGTCGTGGCTAAATTATTCGGAACCGTTGCTACCCATTTAATCACCGACTCTCCCATTCCTTTATTCATAGTTCCTAAAAACTACAGACTAAAACCTCTTTCTGATATTTGCTACACATCCGATATGGAGAATCCGGAAGTTGAACTAAAAAAAGTATTGGATTTGGCTGCTTCACTAAGAACTTCAGTAAAAGTGCTGCACTTTGATTACGAAATAAACCTGAAAGAAGATCAGGACAAATTAAACGCAATCGCTCAAAAGTATGAAACCAAAGAAATTAAATTTCATTACAAAAAACTAAATGCACTGTACCCCTTACACGATCATTTGAGAAAAATAATTTCAATATTCAAGCCCTCACTGGTGGTTCTTTTTACCAAACAAAATCGAAGATGGTTGGATCGTTTACTGTTATCTAACGAATCAACTCAATTATCGTTCAGTGCTAAAGTACCGCTGTTGGTATATCGAAAATCCGGCAAATAAAAGTTATTACTCAAACATACTAGTACCATTCTTTAGTTTAAAATAGTCTTCAAAGTGGTTATCTGTTCTTATAATGAGGTCACTATTTGTTCGAATTTATTAATAAACGTTATATCTTTCAAAACAACGAAATTCTGACACGGAAATTTGGTTTATTAAAAACATTAACTAACTTAGTACTAATGCAAAACCGCTTTACTATAGCGCTATAAACCCAAAACCTTGAATCTGTATTTAAAAAACGTTTTTAATATTGTAGGCAATATCACTGCGTTCTCATCCCGATTTTTTAAAGAAGTTTTTAAAACCGGTTTTGAGTTTAGGGAGTTTGTCCGTCAGTGTTATTCTATTGGTTACAAATCGTTGCCGTTAGTTACCATAACCGGTTTCATCATGGGATTAGTACTCACCATACAATCAAGACCGGCTATGGCCAAATTTGGTGCCGAGTCATGGATTCCCGGCATGGTCTCGCTTTCCTTAATCCGTGAGATAGCACCCGTGATTACTGCCCTGATTTGTGCCGGAAGAATTTCTTCGGGCATAGGAGCCGAATTGGGTTCAATGAAAGTGACCGAACAAATTGATGCCATGGAAGTATCGGCAATCAATCCCTATAAATATTTGGTAGTTACCCGAACAATGGCAACAACTTTAATGATTCCTATTTTGGTAATGTATGCTGATTTGATTGGGATTTTAGGAGGCTACATTGGAGTAAACATGCACGGAGAGGTCAACCTGGTCCGTTATTTTTCACAAGTGTTTGAATCGTTGGAGTATGTCGATCTTGTACCGGCCACCATTAAAACGTTCTTTTTTGGTTTTTTTATCGGCATCATCGGTTGTTATGAAGGATTCAATGCATCGAGCGGAACGGAAAGCGTGGGAAAGGCGGCCAACTCGGCTGTAGTTTCTGCTTCTCTTACCATTTTCATTATTGACATGATTGCGGTGCAGCTAACTGATTTATTTTTCTGAAAGGTATGGAAACTGGAACTAAAAACACATTGAAAACCGGCGAACATCCCAACCATCAGCCTCTGATTATGTTTAAAGAGGTTTATAAATCTTTTGGTACAAATAAAGTACTGAACGGCATTTCTTTTTCGGTCAATAAAGGAGAGAATTTAATCATATTGGGAAGATCCGGTTCGGGAAAATCAGTTGCTGTAAAGTGCTTGGTTGGTTTAACCAAAGCCGACAAAGGTGAAATTACCGTAATGGGCAAAGACGTCACCAAACTAAACGAACAGGAACTCAATCAAATCCGAATGAAAATCGGTTTTCTGTTTCAAAACGGAGCTTTATACGATTCGATGACCGTCAGGCAAAATTTGGCTTTCACACTGGAGCACAATAACCGAAATCTAAGCAATGAAGATGTTAATGCCGCCATACTGGAAGCTCTTACCAATGTGGGGTTGGCTGATGCTATCGACAAAATGCCCAGCGAACTGTCAGGCGGTATGCGCAAACGAATCGGTTTAGCCAGAGCATTGATTATCAAACCCGAAATCATCATTTATGATGAACCAACTGCCGGTTTGGACACCATAACAGCCCGCGAAATCATTGAACTGATACGCTCCATCAAATTAAAATACAACGCAACCTCAATCATCATTACCCACGATTTAACCTGCGCCAAATATACCGGAGACAGAATCATTGTTTTAAAGGATGGTATCATTAAAGCTGAAGGCAGTTACGACGATATAGAAAACAATACTGATGAATGGGTAAAATCATTTTTTCAAAAATAATCAGATAAATTATGAGTAAAGAATCAACAAATAATTGGAAACTGGGCGCTTTTGTCATCATTGGCATAGTACTATTTGTGGTAACTGTTTATTTCATCGGTATTAACCGAAATCTGTTTGGTTCCAATTTCGTACTGCGTTCCGAGTTTAAAAATGTGAGCGGTTTAAAACAAGGCAGTAACGTTCGTCTGTCGGGAATCAACATTGGCACTGTCAGCAAGATTGATTTCATTTCCGATTCGTTAGTTTTGGTAAAACTCTTAATCAAAAAAGACGTACAGCAATATATTAAAACCGATGCCATTGCCAGTATAGGTTCGGATGGCTTGGTGGGAGACAAAGTACTTATCATCACCCCGGGCAACAGTTCAAACACCATGGTAAAAGACAATGACATCATTGCTTCTTACAAGGCAATTGAAATAGAAGATATTCTAACCAGCGTTAAAAAAAGCGCCGACAACACCAAAATAATAACCGATCAATTGATTGAGTTCAGCACCAAAATGAACGATAAAAACGGACTGTTAGCCAAAATAATGA
>CAYPSB010000002.1:3011-76213 GCA_964413435.1 uncultured Flavobacterium sp. | reverse complement strand
ATTGAGTTCAGCACCAAAATGAACGATAAAAACGGACTGTTAGCCAAAATAATGACCAACAAAGATTTTGCTGTTAAAATAGACAATACCATAAGCAACCTACAAATCAGCGCCAAAGAAATCGCTCAATTCACTCCTACCCTAAACAATAAAAACGGAGCAATCAACAAACTCTTTACTAATAAAGAATGGGCCAACAGCATCCAAAACAGCATTGACAATCTCGAAAACAGTTCGAAAGACATAGGGGCTTTTACAACTAAATTAAATGATAAAAACAACCTACTCGCCCAAATGGTTTCTAACGATTCAATTGCACAAGCGTTTGAAAAAACACTCCGAAATCTTGAAAAAAGTTCTACTGATTTAGTAACCCTCACTTCCAAAATCAACGACGACGACAATGTTTTATCCAAACTCATTAACAATCCAAAATTGGGAAGGTCGATAGATTCTACCTTAATAAACCTGGAGAAAAGAGTACAGGATTTAAAAGAATTGGAAGAGGCAGCTAAAAATAATTTTCTATTGAAAGGATATTTTTCAAAAAAGAAGAGAAGTGAAGAAAAGCAAAAAAACAAATAGTACTCCTTTTGAATTCCATTACAGAAATTCTGAAAAAGCAACTCCTGAAAAGTCAAAAAAATCGAAACTTTCTTAACGCCATTCTAACATTTACCTTTGTATCTTTGTATCGCAAAAAAAATGTGAAGCATGGAATCTGTTATAGATAACAACCTACCTATAGGAAAACCAAAATGGCTGAAAGTAAAACTGCCTATTGGTCAAAAATATACTGAACTTCGCGGACTGGTTGACAAGTACAAGCTCAACACCATCTGTACCTCGGGCAGTTGCCCTAATATGGGAGAATGCTGGGGAGAAGGAACCGCTACTTTTATGATTTTAGGAAACATTTGTACCCGTTCTTGTGGCTTCTGTGGTGTTAAAACCGGACGCCCTGAAACTGTAGATTGGGACGAACCCGAAAAAGTGGCCCGTTCCATCAAATTGATGAAAATTAAACATGCCGTAATCACCAGCGTAGACCGCGATGATTTAAAAGATATGGGTTCTATCATTTGGCTTGAAACCGTTCAGGCTATCCGCCGCATGAATCCGGGCACTACTCTGGAAACGTTGATTCCTGACTTTCAAGGCGTAGAAAGAATCATTGACCGCATTGTGGAAGCCAACCCTGAAGTAGTGTCTCATAACGTTGAAACCGTTCGTCGCTTAACACGCGAAGTACGCATCCAGGCAAAATACGACCGCAGTTTAGCGGTTTTGAAATACCTGAAAGCCAAAGGGATTCGCCGAACCAAATCGGGTATCATGTTGGGATTAGGCGAAACCGAAGCCGAAGTGATTCAAACCATGCAAGACCTTCGCGATAACGATGTGGACATCGTAACAATTGGCCAATATTTGCAGCCCAGCAAGAAACACCTGCCGGTAAAAGAATTCATCACTCCGGAACAATTCGAGAAATACGAAAAAATCGGAAAAGAAATGGGCTTCCGACATGTTGAAAGTGGCGCCTTAGTTCGATCTTCATACCACGCAGAAAAACACATTCATTAATTCTCTTCAATTATTAAGTCGATTGACATGAAAAAAACGCGGATTGCTATCAATGGTTTTGGGAGAATCGGGCGGAATTTATTCCGATTGCTTTTAAACCATCCCACAATAGAAGTGGTAGCCATCAATGACATTGCCGACAATCGAACGATGGCGCATCTGATTAAATACGACAGTATTCACGGAGTTTTGCCCAATGAAGTTACTTTTGATGAGACCGCTATAATTGTTGATGGTAAATCGTATTTGTTTTTTCATGAAAGAGAAATTGCCCAACTAAACTGGAAAGATTTTGACATTGATTTTGTGGTGGAAAGCACTGGGAAATTCAAATCGTTTGAAGAGATTAACCAACACATTTTGGCCGGAGCAAAAAGGGTAATCCTCTCCGCTCCTTCTGAAGTTCCTGAGATTAAAACTGTGGTTTTAGGTGTAAATGAAACTATTTTAGACGGTACCGAAACCATTATCTCTAACGCCAGCTGTACCACCAATAATGCTGCACCGATGATTAAAGTCATTAACGAACTGTGCGGTATCGAACAAGCCTACATTACCACTGTACATTCGTTTACTACTGACCAGAGTTTACACGATCAACCTCATAAAGATTTGCGACGAGCCCGCGGTGCCAGTCAATCGATAGTACCTACCACTACCGGGGCAGCCAAAGCACTTACTAAAATCTTCCCCGAAATGAACGGCAAAATCGGAGGCAGCGGTATTCGTGTTCCGGTTCCCGATGGCTCTTTGACCGATATTACTTGTTATGTCAAAAAACAAGTCTCTATCGAAGAGATTAACACAGCCTTCAAAAAAGCTGCAGAAACCCAACTGAAAGGAATACTTTCCTACACCGAAGACCCTATAGTTTCGGTTGATATAGTAGGGAATCCAACTTCTTGCCTGTTTGATGCTCAGCTAACCTCTGTTATTGACAAAATGGTAAAAGTGGTGGGGTGGTACGATAACGAAATCGGATATTCAAGCCGAATCATCGACTTGATTATTTTGTTACAAAAATAATTCCTATTTTTAACTCTCTAATGCTTTGTAATCATCCATTTATGAAATGGTTTTGGCTCATATTACTATTTCAGACGCTTGGTTTTGCTCAACCGAAAACTACCGAAAAAATCGATAGCACTTCCTATTACATTCAGTTGGCCAACTTTAATAAAAAGACCAATAATTACAAATTTTCATTAGCATTTATTCAAAAAGCATTCAATTATGCCAAAAGTAACGGCGACATTAAAGGCAAAGCGGAATCTTTATTTTTACTGGGCTCTATTTATTTTGAACTGAAAAAAACAAACGACGCCATTGAAACATTCACCAAAAGCGCCGGTTATTACAGTCAGTTGCCTCCTGCTGCGGATTATGCGTTGTGCTACTACAATATTGGGCTTTGTTTCATGAATTTGGAAGAATTCGATAAAGCCGAAAACAATTTTGAAAAAGCGCAATCCATTTATGATTCTCTGAAGATTGATGCTTCCGGTTTTTTGAATTTACAAAAAGCCATATTGTATAAAAACAAAGGTAAAACAGAATTAGCCGTGCGATTGTTAACGGAAATCGCCTCTAAAAACGATTCAAAAGAAGTATTCAAAACCAGAGCAGAAGCTTTGTATCAACTAGGCTGCATTGAGCAGAATTTGAACCACAACAATTTGGCCGCCAACTACCTCAACAGAGCCTTAGAACTCAATACCCAAGACAAAAATCTGGATCAAAAAACAAAAATTTTGTTGGAGCTGAGCACGGTTTATGACAAACTTTTAGATGTTAAAAAATCATATGCCTACTTAAAAGAACACGTCAAACTAAAGGACAGTTTGATGCAACTCAACAACAAAAAACTGGATTCAAACGACTATGCCGATTTCAAAGAAAGCGAACGTCTGAAAGCGTTGGAAATCATGACTCGTGAAAATGAAGTCCAGCAAAAAACCAACAAGTTTGCCAAACTCATCAGTGTGTTAGCCATCGCTTTAATCTCAATTTTGTCGTTATTGAGTTTATCGCTGTATAAGAATAACATCATCCGAAACCAATCAAACATTCTCCTTAAAGAGAAAAATTTAGAATTACAAATTGCCAAAGAAAAGGCCGAAAAAGCCTCCAAAGCCAGAGCCGAATTCCTATCCACGGTTAGTCATGAACTCCGTACTCCGCTCAATGCCATAAACGGAATCACCCATTTATTGTTGGAAGACAAACCCAAGAAGAAACAACTGCACTACCTGAATTCCTTGAAATTTTCCGGGAATTACCTGTTGACTTTCATAAACGAAATTCTCGAAATCAACCGCATTGAGTCTAATAATATCGAAATTGAATACATCAATTTTAACATCAAGCAATTGCTCCTCGACATTCAACATTCAATGCATGAAATCGCTTCCAAAAATAACAATGAATTTATTTTGGATATAGATGAAAAAGTACCTGACATGTTATTGGGCGACCCTACCAAACTGTCCCAAATCTTCATCAATCTTATCAATAATGCTCTGAAATTTACCAAAGACGGAAGAGTAGTCGTTACAGCCAAATGTATAGAAAGTGGAGAGGATTTCTCGAGAATCAAGTTTGCTGTGAGCGATACGGGTATCGGCATTCCGGAAGAAAAACAAGAGACCATTTTCGACAGTTTTTCGCAGGGTTCTATTGAAATCAACCGCAAATACGGCGGTACCGGATTAGGATTGACCATTGTCAAAAAACTGGTTGATTTATTGGGAGGCGAAATCACCCTGACAAGCGAAGTAGGTGTTGGAACTACCTTTGAATTTGAATTAAACTTGTTGCGTGGCGAACAACAAATCATGATCGAAAAACCTAAATTCTATTCAGAAGAAGTACTCAAAGACAAATACATATTGGTGGTAGAAGACAACAAAATCAACCAAATGGTTACCAAAAAAATGCTCGAGAACAAAGGCATGAAATGCAAAATCATCGACAATGGTGAAGAGTCAATCGAATTGCTTAAAACCGAGAATGATTTTGATTTGGTACTAATGGATGTACATTTACCGGGTATTAACGGTACCATTGCCACTCAACACATCCGCGAATTTGACTCGAAAAAACCAATCATAGCACTGACCGCTATTTCACTCAATGAAAATCGGGAAATGCTGTTATCGTTCGGCATGACAGATGTCATCACCAAACCTTTTGATCCGGAAAATTTTTATCGGGTGATTGCCCAAAATTTGACTTAGTACTGCAGTATCAACTCTTTAATCAGATGTCTCACGTGAGGTTCAGCTGCCTGAGCGGCTTTCAATACTTCTTCGTGGGTAATCGACTCCAAGTGCTCTTCGCTGCCAATGTCTGTAATAACGGAAATACCAAAGGTTTCCAACTCCATATGACGGGCAACAATTACTTCAGGAACAGTTGACATTCCTACACAATCGGCTCCTATGGTTTTTACCATTTTGTATTCGTGTAAGGTTTCAAAAGTAGGTCCCTGCAATCCCATATATACACCATCCAACACTTCAATGTCAGATGAAGCCGCTATTTCTTTCACTTTTGCAATCATTTTAACGCTGTAAGGCTCGCTCATGTTAACGAATCGAGGTCCGAAACGCTCATCATTTTTTCCTCTCAACGGATGTTCAGGCATCATGTTGACATGGTCATTTATCACTACTATAGAACCCACTTTGTAATTCGGATTCACTCCACCCGAAGCATTGGAAACAATCAATTTATTCACTCCGATGTACTTCATGACACGAACCGGAAACGTAACTTCCTGCATAGAATATCCTTCATAATAATGAAATCTTCCTTGCATGGCCACCACTTTTTTATCGCCGATAGTACCAAATACCAAAGCCCCTTTGTGACCTTCTACCGTAGAAACCGGAAAGTTAGGAATCTCGCTATACGGTAATGTGTATTCGATTTTTATATCGTTGGTAAAACTTCCTAAGCCCGAGCCTAAAATAACACCGTACTCAGGTGTGAAGTTGGTTGTTTTTTTAATATAGTTAACGGTTTCCTGAACAAGTTCCCACATAATCTAAAATAATTTGGTCAAAAGTTTCCCGATTCGAAATCAATTTACTTTTGATAGGTAAATAATATAATTGCGCTTTCAAAATGACAGCCTGCAAACGTACAAAATCCTTTTCGGTTGTAACAATAATTTTGTCGCCTGCTTTATTTTTTATGTTTAAAATATCGTTTTCGCTAAAATAATGGTGATCAGGAAAAACCATAACATCATCATTTTGAGATTTTAAATATTCAAAAAAAGGTTGTGGCTTGGCGATTCCGGCTACTAAAACTTTTGCTGCGGATTTTAATTCGCTTACCTCTAAACTCTCTTTTTGATTGTAAACTTTCTCGTCATATTCAATACAACTGAAAAATAACGGCACATCAAAACCTATCCTCTTTCGGATGTTTTCCTGCGCAAGTTGCGTAATTTCGGGCGGACATTTTGTGACAATTATCATATCGGCTCTATTGGCACCGCTTCTGCCTTCGCGAAGGTTTCCGGTTGGAAGCATAAAGTCATCACAAAATAAATCGTCGTATGCAGTCAATAAAATATAAAATCCGGCTTTCACTCTGCGGTGTTGGTAAGCATCGTCTAATAAAATGACTTCGGGTTTCTCTTTTTGATTCAACAGTTGCGTTATTCCGTTACGACGGTCAGCATCAACAGCCACCTGAATATGAGGGAATTTTTGAAAATACTGAAACGGTTCATCGCCCAGCATTTCGGCAGTAGCGGTTTCATCGGCCAAAACAAAACCAACTGATTTTCTTTTGTATCCTCTGCTCAAAGTCGCGACCTTATATTGGGGCGAAAGCAACCGAATTAAATACTCAATCTGTGGTGTTTTTCCGGTACCTCCGACACTCAAATTTCCAACAACAATCACCGGAATATCAAAAGTATAGGATTTAAAAATCCCCTTATCGTAAAGATAATTTCTCAGAGCGGTAACAAAGCCATACAAAATGGCAAAAGGAAAAAGTAATTTTCGCAACAAAATCATAGCACGAAAGTAACGATTTTTTATCTTTGAATGAAAATTATTCGATTTCAACTGCATTGATGAGAACCTCTTTAATAAAAATCCTTTTTATCCTGCTGCTGGCTTCTCCTGCCGTCTTTTCGCAAGAATCAGACAATGCTGTTCTTTTGAAAATCATTTTTACCAAATATTATAAAAACGAAAAAGTCATTGCCAAAGAGCGACTGCAACTGCTGAGTTTTTACTGCAAAAAAGCACCCAATAACGAAGAAGTACTCGAAGTAATTTCCAAGAGCGATATTCTGAAAAAAAACTCTGCTGAAATCAAGAAACAAATCGACATCACCATTGATGAAAATTGGTCAAAAGAATACAACATCTTGTTCGATAATCAGAATCAGTATTTGAAGAGCAAAGTCAACGCCTGCCTGTCGTTTGAAGAATACAAAATTGTATCCGACCGTTTCGGGCTGAACAATCAACGTCTGATGATTGTGAGTAAACCCATTTATTTTGACAACAGCAATTTTGCTTTGGTGAAAGTTGCCTTTTACCGAAACATAGAGCATAACAGCGGCAGTTATTTGTTGTTTGAAAAAGTAAACGGCGTGTGGACTATTAAAGAATATTTAAACGAATGGGCTACCTAACCGAAAACTGTACATATAACTCATGAAAATAAAAGAAATACTCAATATACTCGAAGAAATGGCTCCGTTGGCTTATGCCGAAGATTTTGACAATGTAGGATTGTTGGTGGGCGATGCCAATGCCGAAGCCACCGGAATACTCGTATGCCACGACGCTTTGGAAAGTGTAATCGAAGAAGCCATCACTAAAAACTGTAATTTGGTAGTATGCTTCCACCCCATTCTTTTTTCGGGTTTGAAGAAAATAACCGGTAAAAATTATGTGGAACGGGCCGTACTCAAAGCGATCAAAAACGACATCGCTATCTATGCGGTACACACGGCTTTAGACAATCATAAACAAGGAGTCAACAAAATCTTCTGCGATGCTTTAGGATTGGTCAATACCAAAATTTTAATTCCGAAAAAAAATTACATTCAAAAACTAGTAACCTACACCATTCCTGAAAATGTGGAAGAACTGCGCAATGCTTTATTTGATGCCGGAGCCGGAAAAATAGGCAACTATGAGGATTGCAGTTTCAACTCCAAAGGCATCGGAACCTATATGGGCAACGAAGACAGCAATCCCCAAGTTGGAGAGCGCTTTGAATTTGTTGAAAACGAAGAAATCAAAATCGAAGTAACATTTGAAAAGCACTTGCAAAGCAAAATTCTGAAAGCCTTGTTTGCCAACCACGCATATGAAGAAGTAGCTTATGAGATTTACGATTTGCAAAATGCACATCAAAACATAGGATTAGGCATGATTGGCGAGCTCGAAACCCCTATGCCTGAATCTGATTTTTTAACTTTTGTCAAAAATAAAATGCAATGCGGCGGCATCCGACACAGTGCTTTATTGGGTAAAACCGTGAAGAAAGTGGCCGTACTTGGCGGTTCGGGAAGTTTCGCCATCAGCAATGCCAAACAAGCCGGAGCCGACATCTTTTTAACCGCTGATTTGAAGTACCATAACTTTTACGAATCTGAAAATCAATTGGTTTTAGCCGACATTGGGCACTTTGAAAGTGAAAGATTTACAAAAAATTACATTGTTGATTTTCTTAAGAAAAAAATCCTTAATTTTGCCATCATTTTTTCGGAAGAAAATACAAATCCCGTTAAGTACTTATAAAATATGGCGACAGTAAAAGAACTAAGTGTTGAAGACAAATTGAGAGCTATCTACGACTTACAAATCATAGATACCAGAATTGATGAAATCAGAAACGTTAGAGGAGAATTACCTTTAGAAGTAGAAGATTTAGAAGATGAAGTTACCGGTTTAAGCACTCGTTTAGATAAATTAAAAAGCGACTTAGTTGCGATTGAAGAGCAAATCAAGACCAAAAAAAATGCCATCGAGGAGCACCAAGCCGCAATTAAAAAATACAGCGAGCAACAAAAAAATGTTCGCAACAACAGAGAGTTCAACTCACTATCCAAAGAAATAGAATTTCAGGAATTGGAAATCCAATTGGCTGAAAAACAAATCAAAGAATTAAAAGCTTCTATCGAACACAAGAAAGAAGTAATCTCAAATTCTAAAGAAAAATTAGACCAAAAAACAGCTCACTTAAAACACAAAAAAGCCGAATTGAATGATATCATGGCCGAAACTCAAAAAGAAGAAAACTTCTTGATGGAAAAATCAGCTGAATATGAAGCCCAAATCGAACCCCGTTTATTAGCAGCCTACAAAAGAATCCGTTCAAGCGTTCGCAACGGTTTAGCCGTAGTATCTATTGAGCGTGGTGCTTCTGCCGGTTCGTTCTTTACCATTCCGCCACAAACTCAGGTTGAAATTGCTGCCCGCAAAAAAATCATCACCGATGAGCATTCAGGAAGAATTTTAGTCGATGCAGCTCTGGCCGAAGAAGAAAGAGAAAAAATGAAACAATTATTTGCTCACTTATAATATCATGAATCCCGACTCGTTCGGGATTTTTTTATGAAAAAAATACAACTCTTCTTCATCACCAAATCCATTGGCCTTTACCTCAACTGCCTGAGTTATGTCAATGCCGAAAAGGCCAAAACAATAGCCTATCGTTTTTTCAGTCAGCCCCGAAAAGGGAGACTCCACAAAAACAAACTGCCCAAAACCTTACGCAACAGCACCCAAGAAACGTTTACCTTTAATAACGAAAACATACAAGCCTACAAATGGGAAGGCAACAATGAGGTCATACTCTTAGTACACGGATGGGAAAGTAACGCCTCGCGCTGGAAAAAAATACTACCTTATCTCAAAAAACTTCCCAATACCATCATCGCCATCGATGCACCGGCTCACGGCCTCACGGATGGAAAGGAATTCAATACCCCGAAATATGCCGAATTCATCCATGTTTTGGCCCAAAAATACAAACCCAAAACACTGATCGGCCATTCCATAGGCGGGGCTGCCATCACCTACTACTTACACAAGTACCCAAACGACCATGTCGAAAAAATCGTTTTACTGGGCGCTCCTTCCAGTTTCAAGAAAATAAGCGATAACTTCATTCGCCTTTTGAGTCTGAACACCAAGATTCAATCTCTGCTGGAAAGCTACTATTTTGAGAAATTCAACATCCACATCAACGATTTTTCGGGACACTTGTTCGCAAAACAGTTTCATCAAAAAGCCATCATCGCTCACGACCTGCACGACAATGTGATACTTGTTGACGAAGGCAGAATGTACGCTCAAAACTGGAAAAACGCCACCTACATCGAAACCGCCGGATTCGGTCACAGCTTGCACAACGACGAGTTGTACCAAAAAATTGCCGATTTTATTGCAGAAGCGTAATGGCTTGCGCCTTTTTGAAATCCCTTTTCCCGCTGTCCGCGCTACACGGTAGCCACTCCCATCGGGGCTAAACGGCTGTCGTCTTTTGTATCTGTAAGCAATTTGCATTTTGAAAATCCTCACTTCATAAAGTCTGAGTGTCATTTTTGCCGCAGCACAAAACTCCTAAAAACCTGAAAATCAAATTCAAAAAAAGCTACCAAACTCCAGCCTCATCCTCTTTTTCACTTTTGTGCAAAAAAAGTAGTACCAACAAACAAATATTTTTCTATTTTTAACAAAATCATTAACATTTCATATCATTAACCATCCTAACTATGAAGATTCTGAAAATACAAGCATTACGCGGACCGAATATTTGGAGTGTACAACGCAAAAAATTAATCCAAATGCGTTTGGATCTGGAGGAAATGGAACAATCGCCTACTAACAAAATTGAAGGTTTCCGCGAGCGCATAGAAGCCATGTTCCCTACCATGATTGAACACCGCTGCTCCGAAGGTACTAGAGGAGGCTTTTTTTCAAGAGTAGAACGAGGCACTTGGATGGGACACGTGATTGAACACATTGCCCTCGAAATTCAAACATTGGCCGGTATGGAAACCGGTTTCGGGAGAACCCGAGAAACTAAAACACCCGGGGTATACAACGTAGTGTTCAGCTACACCGAAGAAAGCGTGGGAATGTTTGCTGCTGAAAGCGCCGTAGCCATAGCCGAAGCTTTAATAGCCGGCACATCATATAATGTTGAAGCCGACATCCAAAAAATGCGCGAAATAAGAGAACGGGTGCGTTTAGGGCCTTCGACAGGAAGTATTGTTGATGAGGCTGTAGCACGTGATATTCCGTGGATTCGTTTAGGAACTAACTCCTTAGTACAATTAGGATACGGCATCAACCAAATGCGCTTTCAGGCTACCATTACCTGCAAAACCAGCAATATAGCGGTTGACATTGCCTGTAACAAGGAAGAAACCAAACGCATGCTTGATATGGCTTCTATTCCGGTGGCCAGCGGCAGTATTTGTGTAGACGAAGAAGATTTAGAAAATACCATAAAAAAAATAGGCTACCCCATCGTAATCAAACCACTCGATGGAAATCACGGAAAAGGAGCTTCCATTAACGTAGTGACTTGGGAAGATGCAGTATCGGGCTTAGCTTATGCCCAAAAATACAGCCGCAGAGTCATAGTAGAAAAATTCATCACGGGCTTCGACTTCAGGGTTTTAATCATTGATAATAAACTGGTAGCTGCTGCCAAAAGAGTTCCGGCTCACGTGGTGGGTAACGGCTCAGACAGCATCCAAAAATTAATTGAAGAAACCAACAAAGATCCACGCCGCGGATACGGACATGAAAATGTACTGACTGAAATTGACGTAGACAGAGACACCCTAGACTTGCTCGAAAAATTAAATTACACTTTAGAAACCGTTCCCAAAAACGGAGAAATCGTATACCTTAAATCAACAGCAAACCTCAGCACCGGCGGAACGTCAGTAGATGTGACCGACATGATGCATCCCGAGAACATATTTCTGTGCGAACGCATTTCGCGCGTCATAGGACTGGATATTTGCGGTATTGATATCATGGCCGAAAACCTTACACAACCCCTCAAAGAGAACGGAGGCTGTATCCTTGAAGTGAATGCCGCTCCAGGATTCCGCATGCACTTGGCACCGAGTGAAGGGTTACCCAGAAACGTGGCTGCTCCTGTAATTGATATGCTTTACCCACCGGGAAAACCCAGTCGCATACCCATTATAGCCGTAACCGGAACCAACGGTAAAACCACCACTACCCGTTTGATTGCCCATATTGTTAAAAACAACGGATACAAAGTAGGATTCACCACATCCGACGGAATTTACATCCAAAACCACATGATGGAAAAAGGCGATACTACCGGACCATTATCTGCCGAATACATTTTAAAAGATCCAACGGTCGAATTCGCCGTTTTAGAAACTGCCCGTGGTGGAATCCTGAGAGCCGGTTTAGGGTTTAGTCGTTGCGATATTGCCATCATAACCAACATACAAGAAGATCATTTAGGCTTGGCCGACATTCATACTTTAGATGATTTGGCACGGGTTAAAAGTGTCGTGGTCCGATCGGTTAAAAAAGACGGTTGGGCCATTTTGAATGCCGAAGATGAGCAATGTCTGAAAATTGCCAACGAATTGAGTTGCAACATTGCCTACTTCAGCTTAGACGAGAACAATCCTACGGTTCAAAAGTTCGCCAAAGAAGGAAAAATTGTGGCCGTTTATGAAAACGGGTACATTACCATTAAAAAAGGCGAATGGAAAATCAGGGTTGAGAGAGCCACACACGTTCCGTTAACCTTGGGTGGTAAAGCCAAATTCATGATTGCTAATGCCTTGGCTGCTACGCTGGCAGCGTATTTACAAGGATTCAAAACCGAAGACATCAGCCTGTCATTGCAAACCTTTATTCCGAGTGCCGCACAAACGCCGGGTCGTATGAATATTTTTGATTTCAAAAGATTCAAAGTCATGATCGACTTCGCGCATAATCCGTCCGGATATCGCGGTGTAGAAGAATATTTATCGTCAGTAGAAGCCACAAAAAAAATCGGTATCATTGCCGGTGTAGGAGACCGACGCGACGAAGACATCAAAGAATGTGCAACCATTGCGGCCAGAATGTTTGATCACATCATCATCAGACAGGAAAAACATTTAAGAGGCCGTACCGAAGAAGAAATCATCGGTCTAATCATGGAGGGCATACAATCTTCGGGAAAATCAGTCACTCATGAAATCATCACCAAGGAAACCGAGGCCATTAAACACGCCATCAACAGTGCTCAGGAAGGTACATTTATAACTGCTTTGAGTGATGTGGTAACCAATGCCATTGAGATTGTTCAGGAGTATCTGGACAAAGAAAACGAAGATGGAACTATGTAAATTCAGAAAGTTTCATTGTCAAATCTCTACTAAAGAAAATCTAAATTGATGAAATTAAAAACTAAAATCTATAACCTCATAAAAGCGCAACTGAACAAGCTGCCTTATATAAAACCGTTGTATCAGCAGTCGCAACAGTGCCTTTTTCCTAACGGTCATTTTTATTCTCCGGTTTTTAACATTGCCGAAATTAAAAGTCGGGAAGATCAAATATGGAAAAACCTCAACGTTGAGGGAATTGCAGGAATTGATTTGAGAACAGAACATCAAAAACAACTGGCTAAAGCATTTGAAGGATATTATGACGAAATGCCTTTTAAAAGTATAAAAGATGACAATCAACGCTATCAGTTTGAAAATTCATCCTATTCGTATACTGACGGCATCATCTTGTATTCCATGATACGTCATTACAAACCGAAACAAATCATTGAAATCGGTTCCGGACACACCTCTGCCCTGATGCTTGACACCAACGAATTGTTTTTCAACAATGAAATAAAGCTGACGTTCATCGATCCGTATCCGGAGAGACTGTACTCGCTGATAACTGAAACTGATAAAAAAAACGTCACTATTTTTCCGAATGATGCACAAACTATCCCGTTGGATGTATTCGAAAAATTGAACGCCGGTGACATCCTTTTTGTGGACAGTACCCATGTAACCAAAACCGGAAGTGATGTGAATTACATTTTGTTTGAAATTTTACCTTCGCTCAAAAGCGGGGTAATTATTCATTTTCATGATATCTTTTATCCCTTTGAATATCCGAAAGACTGGATTTACAGAGGGTACAACTGGAATGAAGATTATATCCTAAGAGCGTTTCTGATGTACAATAATCAGTATGAAATTAAATACTTCAATCACTACATGCATTTGCTACATAAAGAAGTATACGAAAAAATGCCTTTAACATATCAGAATATTGGTGGTAGTCTATGGATTGAGAAAAAATAACATTAACGCACTTTAAATTTCTCCCGATACTCCAACGGCTTCATCCCTACTACTTTTTGAAAGATCTTTCGAAATGATTTCGGATCGGTATAGCCTGACTTGTCAATGATTTCCGAAACCGAAAGGCGGCCTTGCTCCAAATGTCGTTTTGCGGTTTCTATTCTTATATTTTGCAGGTATTCGATAGGTGGAATACCGGTAGCCAGTTTAAATCGTCGAACCAAATTGCGACGGCTTGCAGGAACATCTTGCAACACTTCGTCTAAACTTTCAATTTTATCAAAATGCTTCTCAATCTTCTCTTGCACTGAAGAAACCAGCGCATCATTATGCGTATAATTTGGTCGAAAAGTACCGAAATAACTTTGTTGGTATCGATCCATATCAATGGCAAACAACTTAGCAACCTGAATGGCTATTTCGTGTCCGCAATATTTTTGTACCAACAAAATAATCAAATGAAATAAAGAAGTTGATCCTCCGCTGGTAAAAGTCCGGCTGTCTGCTGTAACGGTTTCGTTTGGTTTCAAATTTACTTCGGGGAAGATGCGGGCAAAAGCCGGGCAGGCATCAATATGAGTAGTGGCACTTTTTCCGTTTAATAAGCCTGATGCTCCAAATAAAAATGCGCCCGAGCAAAAACTGGCAATTTCAGCGCCACCCTGATATTGGTGCTGCAACCACGGAATATAAGCTCTGTTTTTACCAATGGTAGCCTGCATATCCGAAGTGGTAAATGCAGGAATCAATATCAAATCCAATATGCCTCCAACCTTATTTACGGATTGAATGCTGTAATCGTGAAAAGTAGCTTCACCACTTTCAAGTTGAGCGGGCACTTGATACAAATGAATAGAGAAAGGAAGGTCTTGTCCTTGTTGAACAACCAATTTATTGGTAGTTTCCAACACTTCCAAGAGTGCCGCCACACTCAAAAGCTTATAATCCAATGGCAATACTAATCCGATTCGTTTCATAATGGTTGTTTACTCAAAAATACTTAATTTGTCCTAAATGCCCCTAAGTTTAACTTTTTTGGTTATCCTCGGTACAAATTTCTAAATTACATTTGTTATACTAATCTATTAAAAACAAATAACTTATGAAAAAAGACAAAATCATTTTTTGGGTTACCACCGGTATTCTCTTTCTCTTTGAAGGTGTCATGCCGGCATTCACCTCTCAAACCGAGATGGCTAAGGAGGGCATTCGACATTTAGGGTATCCTGAATATTTTGGAACTGCGTTAGTAGTGTTTAAAGTTTTAGGATCGTTGATTTTGATTATCCCCAAAATACCCAAAAACATAAAAGAATGGGCTTATGCCGGTTTCGGATTCGATTTTATTTTTGCCAGTATCAGTTATACTTGTGTAGAGGGATTCAATTTTTCTGCCGCATTCCCATTAATTTTCTTAGCCATATTGGTTGTATCTTATGTATATCATCACAAACTGAATCCAATTGCAACCGAAAAATAAGTAAGTTGTTTTTCAAGCTTGCTTTATAAAGTCGAGGAAATATGGTAGAAATATTCAAAACGAATGTTCAGGAAAAAAAACAGGCAAATACCTTAGTGGCACTTTTGTCTGATCGGTTTTCTGGTTTTTCTATTGGATTTGATTTAGAGGATTGTGATAAAATATTGCGCATTGAAGGCCGAAATATCAATCCGTCAACCATCATAGAAGCGATGCAATCTCAGGGCTATTCATGTGAAATTTTAATATAAATGAAAACATCTTTTAAAACGGTAGACGAATATATTGCTCAACAAACAGAAGCAATGCAGGAGCTGTTGAAATCGATCAGGCAAACCATAAAAAGAGCAGCGCCTCAGGCTGAAGAAACCATCAGCTACCAAATGCCTGCCTTTAAATACGGTGGTGTTTTAGTATATTTTGCAGCCTGTAAAAACCACATCGGTTTTTATCCCACCGCATCCGGCATCAAAGCTTTTGAAAAAGATATAACTTCGTATAAAAACTCTAAAGGAGCTGTACAATTTCCTTTAAACCAACCGATTCCTCATGAATTAATTAGCAAAATAGTACAATTCAAAGTAACCGAAAACAATAACAAACAAAAAAAATGATAACCATAAAAACTACCGTAAACGCACCCATAACAAAAGTTTGGGAATGTTGGACTCAACCCCAACACATTACTCAATGGAACCATGCTTCTGATGATTGGCATACGCCAAAAGCCAGCAACGACCTTAAAATAGGCGGAACATTTTGTGCCACTATGGCCTCTAAAGACGGTGCTATGAGTTTTGATTTTGAAGGCACATACACAGCAGTAAAAGAATTTGCATTGATAGAATACGTAATGGCCGATGGCAGAAAAGTAAACATTACGTTTGAGGAAACTCCGATGGGCATTACCGTTACCGAAAGTTTTGACCCCGAAAGCCAAAACCCAGAAGAAATGCAACGCCAAGGCTGGCAGAATATTTTAGATAATTTTAAAAAATATACCGAAATCAAATAAACAAATTAAACAATCAACAAATGACACAAGTAAATCCTTATTTAATTTTCAACGGAAATTGTGAAGAAGCATTTTTATTTTACAAATCCGTTTTTGGAGGTGAGTTTCCCTATATAGGGAAATACAAAAACATGCCCGCTATGGAAGGCTGTGAAAGCATTTCTGAACAAGATGCGGAAAGAATCATGCATGTATCACTGCCTATTGGCAACACTGTTTTAATGGGTGGAGACAGCAACCAACAAAGTGGTGAAGTAGTTATGGGCACTAATTTTCATGTTTCCATCAATACCGAAAGCAAAGCAGAGGCCGATAGAATCTTCAACGGATTGTCAGCCGGTGGCACTGTTTTTATGCCTATGGATAAGACCTTTTGGGGTGCTTATTTCGGAATGTTCAAAGATAAGTTCGGCATTCATTGGATGGTGAATTTTGATGAAAACGAAAAACAGTAATTAGATTTTAAAAAGAAACCCTTTCGATGATTGAAAGGGTTTCTTTTTAAGTAATATGTCTTAAAATTAAATTCCAGCCACTGCTTTAATTTCATTTACGATGCGCATGGCTAAAGTGTCCGCTGCTTCCTGAGTCGGTGCCTCGGTATAGATGCGAATAATCGGTTCGGTGTTTGACTTGCGCAAGTGTACCCACTCTGTCGGAAAATCGATTTTCACGCCGTCAATCGTCGATATATTTTCGGTTTTATATTTTTCCGTCATGGCTTTTAAAATTCCATCCACATCAATTTGGGGCGTAAGCTCAATCTTGTTTTTACTCATATAATACTGCGGATACGATGCGCGCAATTCGGCTACAGTCATATCTAAATTGGCCAAATGCGTCAGGAACAATGCCACGCCTACCAAGCTGTCACGACCGTAATGCAACTCCGGATAAATGATACCGCCGTTGCCCTCGCCACCAATAATGGCGTTGGTTGCCTTCATCAGTTCTACCACATTAACTTCTCCCACGGCACTGGCTTGGTAGCTTCCGTTGTGCTTATTGGTAATGTCGCGCAACGCTCTGGAAGACGACATATTCGAAACGGTATTGCCCGGGGTTTTGCTCAACACATAATCGGCTACAGCCACCAAAGTATATTCTTCGCCAAACATTTCGCCATCGTTCGAAATAAAGGCCAAACGGTCTACATCAGGGTCTACCACGATTCCAAAATCGGCTTTTTCTTCAACGACCAATTTACAGATGTCGCCCAAGTGTTCCTTTAAGGGTTCCGGGTTGTGCGGAAAATGGCCGTTGGGTTCGCAGTATAGTTTGACACACTCCACACCCATTTGCTCCAATAACTTCGGAATGATAATCCCTCCCGATGAATTCACACCATCCACCACTACTTTGAATTTTCTTTTGGCAACTGATTCGGCATCTACCAATGGCAACTCTAATACTTCATCAATGTGAATGTCCATGTAAGCATCATTAATGGTCACTTCTCCCAAACTATCTACATCCGAAAAATCAAAAGCTTCGGCTTCGGCAATTTCTAAAATTTTGCTTCCATCGGCTCCGCTCAAAAATTCTCCTTTCGCATTCAACAATTTCAACGCATTCCATTGTTTCGGATTGTGGGAAGCGGTTAAAATGATACCACCATCGGCTTGTTCCAAAGGCACCGCAACTTCTACAGTAGGAGTTGTAGACAATCCCAAATCAATCACATCAATGCCCAAACCAATCAACGTATTGACCACTAAATTGTGAATCATTGGCCCCGAAATACGCGCATCGCGACCAATAACCACTTTGAGTTTCTCTTTTTTGATATTATTTTTAAGGAAAGTGCCATAAGCGGAGGCAAATTTCACCGCATCTACCGGCGTTAAATTATCGCCTACTTTGCCGCCAATGGTTCCTCGAATTCCTGATATTGATTTAATTAGAGTCATTGTATATTGTGTAAGTTTTGAATGTTAATTTTTAAATGCTCACAAATATAAAGAATGCCATTTTTCAATTCTAATTTAAAATTCAAAATTTCTAATTTAAATTCCCTAAATTAGGCTCATGAACTTCCTCGCTCACATTTACCTTTCCGGCGAAAACGATTTGGTAAAAATCGGAAACTTCATGGCGGACAGCATTCGCGGACACAGTTATGAAAAGTATAGTGATGACGTTAAGAAAGGCATATTGCTTCACCGCTCGATAGACAGTTTTACGGATTTCCATCCTATTTACCGACAAAGCAAGCACCGACTTCACGAAAAATACGGTCATTACTCGGGTGTGATTATGGACATTTTTTATGATCATTTTTTGGCCAAAAACTGGAAAACGTATTCCGATGAAAAACTGGAAGTTTATGCCGAAACATTTTATTCCTTACTGAAAGACAAGCACGATTTGCTCACCGAGAAAGCCAAAGGAATGCTTCCTTACATGATTGGCCGCAATTGGCTGGTAAGTTACGCTACTATTGAAGGTTTAGAAATGATTATGTTCCAAATGGACCACCGCACCAAAAACCGGGTGGCCATGCACGAATCTATCGTAGAATTGCAGCAATTTTATGTCGAATTTGAAACCGAATTCAAGCAGTTTTTTGAAGAATTGCGAAAACATTGCCAACAAAAGTTGGCCGAACTTTAAAATTGACGGTTGTTATCGTATTTTAGCGTTTTCAAAGTCTGATTCTAATGCCATCAAATAAAGCTTCCTTTTTTAAAATTTTATTCAGAAGTATTTTCAGGAGAGCCGAGCATTTGGTTTTTCTTTTGAAAGACAAGTTGAGCGAAAGAAACTTTATTTATTTTGCTTGTGTAGCCGTGGCCATTACATGCTCGTTCGCTGTGATTTTGCTAAAGAGTTTTGCCCACAACATTTTCCTTTTGGCTAATGATATCAACGTATTTTTAAAACTTCCCTACATCAACAGTCTCTTGCCGATTGCGGGGATTTTACTGACCGTTTTCGTGGTCCGGAATTTTTTGGGCAATCACATCGAAAAAGGAAGCTCCAAAGTATTGTATGCCGTAGCAAAAAAAGGCGGCATCATGCCCAAAAAACAAATGTATGCCCAAATCGTAACCAGTTCCCTAACCGTAGGACTCGGAGGTTCTGCCGGTTTGGAAAGCCCGATTGTGGTTACCGGAGCTGCTTTTGGCTCTAACTTTGCACAGAAGTACCATTTATCACAAAAAGACCGGATTCTGCTTTTGGCTTGTGGTGTGGCGGCCGGTATCGGTGCTGCCTTCAACGCGCCCATAGCCGGGGTATTGTTTGCCATCGAAGTGGTTTTGACCGATATTAGCATTTCGGCATTCATCCCGATTATCATCTCCGCGGCCACCGGTGCCTTGATTTCTACAGTGGTTTTGAGTCGGGATACGTTATTGAATTTCGAACAAACCCTCAAGTTTGATTACCACAACACCCCATATTATGTGCTTTTGGGCATCTTGGCCGGTTTGACATCAATTTATCACGCGCGGAATTTTCAGAAAATTGAAAAGTTTTTCGGGAGTTTCAAAAACAAGGGCTACCGAAAAGCATTGTTCGGAGCATCCATTTTGGCTATTCTAATCTTCTTCTTCCCCACACTCTTTGGTGAAGGATACGAAAGCATCAAAACCTTGGCTTCCAAAAATCCGGGCGTTTTATTAGACAACACCATGCTCGAAAAATTCAAGAGCAACGAATGGGTGCTTTTGTTGTTTGTGGGAGTTACACTGCTCTTAAAATCCTTCGCTACCGGATTGACCTTAGGCAGTGGCGGAAACGGAGGTAACTTTGCTCCCTCGCTTTTTGTGGGTTCCTATTTGGGATTTTTTGTGGCCAAAACGGTCAATCTGTTAAACTTTACGCATCATTTGCCCATTGCCAATTTTACCATCGTAGGGATGGCCGGTATACTTAGTGGCTTGTTTCATGCTCCACTAACGGCTATCTTCCTTATCGGAGAAATCACCGGAGGCTACGATTTGATGGTGCCGCTGATGATCGTGTCTTCGGTGAGTTTTGCCGTATCCAAACAATTTGAAAAACACTCCATGGATGTGAAATCGTTGGCCGATAAAGGAGATGTATTTACCAGCGACAAAGACAAAAACATCCTGCAAAGCATTGATTTTTACAATTTGGTTCAGCAAAATTACAGAACCCTTTCATTACAGGATTCGACCACTGAAGTCGTCAGCATTTTTGCCACCACCGAACAAAAAATAATCCCGGTACTCGATGAGCACAGAGCACTGATGGGAATTATTGATTTTGATGAAGTGAAAGCCTTTATCTTCAATCCGAATACGGTGAAATTCATGACCCTGAGTGAATTCATCAGCCAGCCTAAAGAATTCATCCTGTTTGAAGACAAACCCGAAAAAATCATGAAGCTGTTTGAAAGTTCAAAAGCGGCTATTTTACCGGTGGTTCACAAAGGAAAATACTTTGGTTTTCTGTCAAAAATTGACGTGCTGGAGAGCTATCGCCACAAACTGAGAGAAATGATTATTGACTAATCTTTTTTGACAATAACTTCCCGGACGCTGTTTAAAAATTCTATCCAAAACACTACCTTTGCGTTTTGCTAAATTGCTATGCTTGAAACAGAAAATACCATTGAAGTTCTCGGTGCCCGAGTTCACAATCTGAAGAATATCGACATCACTATTCCGCGCGAAAAACTGGTAGTCATCACCGGCCTTTCGGGTTCGGGAAAATCGTCTTTGGCTTTTGACACTATTTATGCCGAAGGACAACGCCGATACATCGAAACGTTTTCCGCCTATGCCCGACAATTTTTGGGTGGTTTGGAACGCCCCGATGTAGATAAAATTGACGGCCTTTCTCCGGTAATCGCCATCGAGCAGAAAACCACCAGCAAAAGCCCGCGTTCTACCGTTGGCACTATAACCGAAATCTACGATTTTTTGCGTTTGCTCTTTGCCCGTGGCGGCGAAGCTTACAGTTATGTGACCGGTGAAAAAATGGTTTCGTATTCGGATGAGCAAATTAAGGATTTGATTATTCAGAATTTCAGCGGGAAACGTATCAATATTTTAGCGCCGATTATTCGCGCCCGAAAAGGGCATTATGCCGAATTGTTCCAACAAATTACCAAACAAGGATTCCTGAAAGTTCGTGTAAACGGCGAAGTGCAAGATTTGGTTCCGGGCATGAAACTCGACCGTTACAAAACCCACGACATCGAAATTGTTGTAGACCGGATGGTCATTGAGCCCAATGAAGATAATGAAAAACGCTTGGCCGAAAGCATCAAGACAGCCATGTACCACGGCGAAAATGTGTTGATGATTTTGGATCAGGACAGCAATGAAGTCCGTTATTTCAGCCGAAATTTGATGTGTCCTACTTCGGGGATTTCCTACCAAAATCCGGAGCCGAATTTGTTTTCCTTCAACTCGCCCAAAGGCGCCTGCGAAGAATGTAAAGGTTTGGGTACCGTGCATCAAATCAATCAGAAAAAAATAATTCCCAATCCGAAACTTTCCATCAAAGCCGGTGGTTTCGCGCCGTTGGGCGAATACAAAAGCTCGTGGATTTTCAAGCAATTGGAAATCATAGGCGAAAAATTCGGCTTTACGATAACAGACGCTATCGAAAAAATTCCGGCCGAAGCTATGGAAATCATCCTCAACGGTGGCAAGGAAAAGTTTTCGGTGGCCTCCAAAACCTTGGGCATTACCAAAGAATATAAAATTGAATTTGAAGGGATTTCGAATTTCATCAAAAACCAATACGACGAAAGCGGCTCCACTTCTATCAAGCGCTGGGCAAAAGAATTCATGGATGAAATTGAATGTCCGGAATGTCATGGTTCGCGCCTGAAAAAAGAGGCCTTGTATTTTCGTATTCACGAGAAAAACATCTTCGATTTATCGACTATGGATATTTCGGATTTATCGGCGTGGTTTAATGATTTAGACCAACATTTATCCGAAAAACAACAACTTATTGCTTCCGAAATTGTCAAGGAAATCAAAGACCGTTTGCGGTTCCTAGTGAATGTAGGCTTGAATTACCTGTCGATGAACCGAAGTTCTAAATCGCTCTCGGGTGGTGAAGCGCAACGCATCCGATTGGCCACGCAAATTGGTTCCCAATTGGTAGGTGTATTGTACATTTTGGATGAACCCAGCATTGGTTTGCACCAAAGAGACAACGAAAAACTGATTCATTCGTTAGAACAGTTGCGCGATATCGGGAATTCGGTTTTGGTGGTAGAGCACGACAAAGACATGATAGAACGCGCCGATTATGTGATTGACATTGGTCCGAAAGCCGGTAAACATGGCGGTGAAATCATTAGTAAAGGCACACCGAAAGAGCTCTTAAAAGAAAATACGATTACGGCGCAATTCCTCAACGGCAAAATGCAGATTGAGGTACCGAAGAAACGCCGTGAAGGCAACGGCAAGTTTTTAAAACTCACAGGAGCTACCGGAAACAATCTGAAAAATGTTTCAATTGAACTACCTTTGGGCAAACTGATTTGTGTGACCGGAGTTTCAGGCAGCGGGAAATCGACTTTAATAAACGAAACCTTATATCCGATACTCAACGAATACTATTTTAACGGGGTAAAAAAACCGCAGCCGTACAAGAAAATCGAAGGTTTGGAGCATATTGATAAAGTTATCGATATTGACCAAAGTCCGATTGGAAGAACACCACGCAGCAACCCGGCCACTTATACCGATGTATTTTCGGAAATCAGAAGTTTGTATACCCAAACTCCGGAAGCCATGATTCGCGGGTATAAAGCGGGGCGTTTCAGTTTTAATGTTTCGGGTGGAAGATGCGAAACCTGTGAAGGCTCGGGGGTACGTACCATTGAAATGAGCTTTTTACCCGATGTGTATGTGGAATGTGAAACCTGTCAGGGCAAACGCTTTAACCGGGAAACGCTGGAGATTCGCTACAAAGGCAAATCGATTTCGGATGTATTGAACATGACTGTAGATGAGGCAGTGCCTTTCTTTGAAAACATCCCAAAAATTTACCGCAAGGTCAAAACGATTCAAGATGTTGGTTTGGGCTATATCACCTTGGGACAACAAAGCACGACACTTTCGGGCGGAGAAGCACAACGCATCAAACTGGCAACGGAATTGTCTAAAAAAGATACGGGTAATACGCTCTACATCATGGACGAACCTACGACCGGACTCCATTTTGAGGATATCCGTGTGTTGATGGATGTGATTAACAAATTGGTCGACAAAGGCAATACCATTTTGATCATCGAGCACAATATGGACGTGATTAAACTGGCGGATTACATCATTGACATTGGTCCCGAAGGTGGAAAAGGTGGCGGTCAGGTGGTTGCTGAAGGTACTCCGGAAGAAATAGTAAAAAATAAAAAAAGCTACACGGCTCAGTTTTTGAAAAAAGAATTGTCATAATCCGCAGTCAAATATGGAGGGAAAAAGAATTGATTTTTTAGACGGACTGCGCGGGGTTGCAATCTTATTGGTGGTGTTGTTTCACGCCTATTCCAGATGGACTTCCGTTGTTCCGTATGGTGACCAATTCGCTTCCTTTCCTGTTTTTAAAGATGGGTATTTGGGGGTGCAATTGTTTTTTCTCATCTCGGGTTTTGTGATTTTAATGTCGCTGGAGAAAAACACAAACATCCTCACTTTTTTATACAAACGTTGGCTAAGGTTATTCCCGGGGATGCTGATTGCTACTATTTTAGTATTTACCACCGCTTTTCTTTTATATGAAAGACCTATGGGAAAACCGGATGTATCGTCGGTGATTCCGGGGTTATTTTTTATTGACCCATTATGGATTAAGGTAATAACAGGCAATACCATTCAACCCTTGGAAGGTGCCTTTTGGTCTTTGTTTGTAGAAGTAAAATTCTATTTAATCTTCGGTTTACTGTATTTTTATTTGGATAAATTCAAAGCTATAATCATCCTGACCCTTTTATATCTCTCCTCTATCTACCTCAATACTCATCAGGACAGCTATTTTTGGCCGGTTTCTGATTTTCTCTCACTTGAGTATTACGGGTGGTTTGCCGGCGGATGTGCCGCGTATTTGTTTTTCAAAACACAAGAACAGAAATACTTTTTGTTTGCTGTCATCGTAACCGCAGTAGAATTATACATGATGAAAGCCGGAAATCGCACACTGGCATTCGGAATTTGCTTAGCGGCATTATTCTATGTTCCTATTTATTTTGAACGATTCCGAGTTTATTTTACCAATTCCATTTTACTTTTTTTGGGTTTTATCAGTTATCCGTTGTATTTGGTTCATGAAAATGCAATGATAGCCCTGATTGTTAAATTGGACAAGAACTTTACAGGTATCCCTTTTATTTTATTACCTGTTATTCCGATACTTATTTTATGCGGAATCACCTATTTCATAGCAGCGAAAGCAGAACCTTATGTGAGAAAAATGATTGCCCGTTAACCTATATTGAACGTATTAAACATTCCGTTATATTGGTTAGGGTATTATAAAAAAAAGAGTATTTTTGCGCGTTTGCTTTAACCATAAATTACATTAAAAAGAATATAATGATGAGAGACGAATTTTTAAATGAAGATGATAAAATCCAGGAAAAACTAAAACAAAAAACCTGGAACGAAATACGAACCAACGACTCTTGGGCGATTTTTAAAATCATGTCGGAGTTTGTGAACGGATACGAAAGCATGGCGCGCATTGGGCCTTGTGTTTCCATATTTGGTTCGGCAAGAACAAAACCGGACAATAAATACTACCTGTTGGCTGAAAAAATAGCTTACAAAATCAGTAAAGCCGGATACGGTGTCATCACCGGTGGTGGCCCAGGTATCATGGAAGCCGGAAACAAAGGAGCACACAACGGTGGCGGGACTTCGGTAGGATTAAACATTGAATTACCTTTTGAGCAGCACTACAATCCGTTTATTGACAAAGATAAAAACCTGAACTTCGACTATTTCTTTGTACGCAAAGTGATGTTCGTAAAATATTCACAAGGTTTTGTGGTAATGCCGGGTGGTTTCGGAACATTAGACGAATTGTTCGAGGCTGTTACTTTGATTCAGACCAAAAAAATTGGTAAATTTCCAATCATACTGGTGGGAAGAGAATTTTGGTCAGGCCTGATTGACTGGATTAAGACAGTAATGATTGAAAGAGAGCACAATGCCAACCCGGAAGATATGAATCTGATAAAAATTGTGGATACTGAGGACGAAGTAGTAGAAGTATTGGATAACTTTTATAAAAAATACAACCTCAGCCCTAACTTTTAATACCAAAAGCCTGAACTTTGCTTCGGGCTTTTTCTATATTTTGCCCACTGATTTATGTTTTTCAACTCGTTTCATTTTGCCATTTTCTTGCCTATAGTTTTTATACTGTATTGGTTTGTAGGGCATAAATCGAAAATCAATCAGAACTACATACTCATCCTTGCCAGCTATTACTTTTACTCATGCTGGGATTGGCGGTTTTTATTCCTATTGGTTTTTTCTACTTTGCTGGACTATGTTTCCGCAATGAAAATTGAAAAGAGCACTACTCCATCCGAACGAAAAAGATGGCTGTGGCTCTGCATTTCCATCAATATTGGATTCCTCGGTATTTTCAAATACTACAACTTTTTTGCCGAGTCTTTTGCCGAAGTCCTGCAATCGTTCGGTCTGAAAGCCAGCCCGATTCTACTGGATTTAATCCTACCGGTCGGGATTTCCTTTTATACTTTTCATGGCCTGTCATACATCATCGATATTTATTACGGCAGAATCAAATCGGAAAAAAACTTTGTTGATTATTCCCTGTTTGTCAGTTATTTTCCTTTGCTGGTGGCCGGGCCCATAGAGCGGGCGACTCACCTTTTGCCACAAGTAAAAAGAAGACGTAAATTCAATTTTGAAAAAGCCAAAGAAGGGGTATACCAAATTGTATGGGGCCTAGTCAAAAAAGTGGTTATTGCCGATTCGTGCGCCATTTATGCCAATGCAGTTTTTGACAATTACCATTCCATGAATTCATTGTCGTTGGTATTGGGAGCCGTTTATTTTGCGTTCCAAATTTATGGCGATTTCTCGGGCTATTCCGATATTGCTTTAGGTACCTCGAAACTCTTCGGTATCGATTTGCTGAAAAACTTTAATTATCCTTACTTTTCGAGAGATATAGCCGAGTTTTGGCGCAAGTGGCACATTTCGTTAACCACTTGGTTCCGCGATTATTTGTACATTCCGCTGGGTGGCAGCAAAGGTTCTAAGTGGCTGAAAGTCAGAAACACTTTTATCATCTTTTTGGTAAGTGGTTTTTGGCACGGCGCCAGCTGGACGTTTATAGCTTGGGGATTTATAAATGCCTTGTATTTCCTGCCGCTATTGCTACTGAATCGAAACCGGAAAAACCTTGAAGAATTTAGTTTAGGGCTGAACTTAACTTCGGCACGCATTGTATTTAATATACTGATTACCTTTGGGCTTACGTGTTTGGCCTGGATATTTTTCAGAGCCAGAACTATAACCGATGCGTACCAATACATCAAGAGATTGTTTGAAAACGGTATTTTTTCTGAGCAGTATTTTGCCATCGAGAGATACAATTATGAATTAATACCATTAATACTTGTCTTTGTAGTGGCCGAATGGAACAGCCGAACAAAAACAGAACCGATTTCGGGTCAATTCAGTTGGTTAAAATTGAGCCTGTGTTTGGCGGCTATCCTAGCATTGGGAGTGTTTTCGGATTATAAAGAATTCATTTATTTTCAATTCTGATGAAACAGTTTCTTTTTTTCATACTCAAATCTTTGGCCTTGCTCCTGCTCACTATGGGACTGCTGGATGTATTGTATACCACTGTTTATCTGCAATCGGATTCGAGAACCAAAATTGATTACCTCTATAATTCCAAAAATAAAAATTACGATGTAGTTTTCCTAGGTTCTTCCAGAGTGAATAATCATTTTGTACCGAAAATATTCAACGATTACGGGTATAAGACCTTTAATTTTGGTATTACCCGTTCCCGTTTGGAAGAATCAGCCCTGATGCTGAAATTGATGATGGAACGGCATTACAAAATCAAAACCCTTATTCTTCAGGTAGATCTAAACATCAACACCAACGATCATTCGGAAGCGATTCGTTCTTTGTTCATGCCTTATTTGCACCGGTCACAAATCATTCGCGATCATTACAAATCGATACCCGAATATTACGAATTACTGTATATCCCATTCTATCGTTATTTGCATTACGATGCCCGTGTTGGGTTTAGGGAAATGTACGCCTCACTTGTTCATAAGAGAACGAATAATTTGGATAATGACGGTTTTCACCCTTTGGAATCCCACGGTGGTAAAATGATTCCGGCTGATTTATCAAAATATTATCCGAAAAAAAATGTAGCTTACGAAGAAATTAAAGCCATTTGTAAAGCCAACAACATCAGACTGATTGCTATGACAACGCCCATGTGTATGAGTACCATCAACCGGGATTATTTCAACCACATCAATTCGGTGTATCCTGAAATATACCATTTTGAAAACGCGGTTACCGATGATAAGTATTTCTCTACTTGCGGTCACATGAACAAAGCAGGAGCTGAAGCATTTACCAAAGTGGTCTTCAATGCCTTTTTTAAACCCAAATCCAAACCTTGAGAAAATTAAGTTACATACTTTTCTTTTTCAGCTTTATAGCTGCAGCTCAACATCATTCTAAAATGATTGTAGAAGTTGACAGCGATAAAAAAATGCTGACTGTCATTCAGGAGCTGACGTATTACAATCAAACCAACGATACTTTGAACCATATTGTTCTGAATGACTGGATGAATGGTTACAGTTCAAAGAACACGCCGCTGGCAGCACGGTTTTCAGACGAATTTGAACGCAGTTTTCATTTGGCTAAAGAAAAAGAACGAGGCCGCACAGATAACATTACCATCATTGATCAAAACAAAACCTTCCTGACTTGGGAACGCGATTCCAACCATCCGGATGTGATTCAAATCAGATTAAGAGATAAGCTTTTGCCTAATCAAAAAGTTACTCTTTCGCTCACGTATTTCGTGAAAGTACCTAGTGATAAATTTACCAAATTCGGGTATGGTGAGAACGGAAAAATGTATCTGAAAAATTGTTTTTTGTTGCCGGCGCGTTACGAAAATCACGCCTTTGTAAAGTACAACAATCTCAACCTCGACGATTGTGCCAACAGTCTTTCTGATTATGATTTGGAGGTTAAAATTCCGCAAAACCTGACATTGAATTCTGATTTGAACGAAATTAGCAAAGAAACGCTAAATCAACAAAATCATTACCGTCTTTCGGGCAAAAACCGCTTGGACTTTAATTTATTCATTGATGCCAATGCCGCTTTTTCTTTATATAAAAACGGTAGCCTGGAAGTGGTTTCCGATTTGCGAAATACCCGATTGAATGAGATTCAGAAAGCGATTGTGATTGATAAAATTGTCAATTTTGTCAGCGATAATTTAGGACAGTTTCCCAATCAAAAAATAACCGTAGCAGAAGCCGATTACGAGCGTAATCCTTTCTACGGATTGAATCAGTTACCCGTTTTTATCAGTCCGTTTTCAGATGAGTTTTTATACGAGATTAAATTCCTGAAAACCTACCTCAACAACTATCTGCACAGCACACTCCAACTCGACCCAAGGCAGGACAACTGGATTTATGACGGTATTCAGGTGTATATCATGATGAAATACATAGAAGAGTTTCACCCCGACAGCAAGATGATGGGCAGTGTAGCCAAGTTACGTTTGGTTCGTGGTTATAATCTGGTAAGTCTGGGATTCAACGGACAGTACAGTTATTTTTATATGCTGATGGCCCGTAAAAATTTGGATCAACCTTTGGGTAATGCCAAAAATACGCTGATCAAATTCAATGAAAAAATTGCCTCTAAATACCGAGCCGGTCTAAGTTTGAAATACCTCGACAGCTACCTTGGAAATGACATTGTACAGAACAGCATTCGTCAGTTTTTGGTTTTGAATCAGACCCAACAAACCACACGCAAAGATTTTGAAACGATACTGACCAACAATTCGCCTAAGAAAATCAACTGGTTTTTTGACAAAATCATTGAGTCGCGCGACATCATCGATTTCAAATTTGAAGACTTTACCCGTACCAAAGACAGCGTCAGTTTTAAACTCAAAAACAAAACAGAAACCAATGTCCCTATTCCGGTGTATGGCATCAAAGACAAACAGGTTGTTTTTAAAAAATGGATTGATACTTTCAAAAATGACAGCATTTTTACCGTACCGAGAAACGAAGCCGAAAAAATTGTCATCAATTACAAAAATGAAGTACCCGAGTTTAACTTGAGAAACAATTGGCAGTCGTTGCGCGGATTTCGTTTGAACAACAGACCGATAAAATTCAATTTCATGAAAGATTTGGAAGATCCTTATTACAACCAAATCCTTTATGTGCCTACGCTGGAGTACAATTTGTATGACGGATTTTTACCCGGATTCCGTTTTCATAACAAAACTATTTTGGATAAGCCTTTCATTTTTGATGTCAACCCGACGATTTCCACCAAAACCAGAAACCTTTCCGGAAAAGCTTTGTTTTTCGTAAACCAATACAATCGCGACAGCCACCTGTACAATATAAAATACATGCTGGGTGGTCATTATCTGCATTATGCACCCGATGCCTATTATAGCAAAGTAGCACCTACGGTATTCCTGAATTTCAGGCCTGATGATTTCCGCGACAACCAAAAATCATCAATCATTATCAAAGAAATTATGGTCGATAAACAAAAATCGGCTTACACAACCTCTGAAGATACCCGAACCTATCAGGTTTTTAATGTCAAGTATGTCAATACCAAAACCGAAGTGACCCATCATTTTCATTTTCTGGGCGATTTTCAATATTCAAAAACCTTCGGAAAACTGGCTTCGGAAGTACAATACCGAAAGCTGTTTGACGACAACCGACAGCTCAACCTGCGCTTCTTTGCCGGAACCTTTTTACACAACAAAACCGAAGACGATTATTTCAGTTTCGGACTGGACCGACCTACTGATTATTTGTTTGAAAGTGAATACTTGGGACGTTCTGAAAAAACCGGTTTGTTCAGCCAGCAATCCATCATCATGGATGGTTTTTTCAAGTCAAAACTCGAAACCCGATTTGCTAACCGTTGGATGACAACCCTTAACGCCAGCTATGGTATTTGGAATTGGATTGAAGCCTACGGTGATTTGGGTGCTATCAAAAATAAAGAGACCTGCGGAAAATTTGTGTACGACAGCGGAATTCGACTCAATCTGGTTACCGATTATTTTGAATTATATCTTCCGGTATATTCCAATAACGGTTGGGAGGTAGGCGATAAAAATTATGGCGAAAAAATTCGTTTTATCGTTACCTTCAGGCCTGAAACCCTCATCAATCTTTTTACCCGAAAATGGTTTTAAAGCCGGCTGAAACCGACTAAAATTTACATTATTCTTCGTATAATCCAATTATCATTAGATATTTTATAATTAACACTTGTTTAATTAGCAAAAAATTACAGAAACCGAAATGGTATTTTTTTGCCGAAATAGCAAAAGTTACTACTTTTTATTTAAATTTGTTACTTCAATACAGCATTTCATATGACCGAAGCACAAACCAAAACCGAAATTACCTTTGAGGATTTCAAAGCCGAAGTATTAAACGATTACAGAATTGCCAGAATCAGCCGCGAATGTAGTTTACTGGGACGAAAAGAAGTCTTAACCGGAAAAGCCAAGTTCGGGATTTTTGGTGACGGTAAAGAAGTGCCACAATTGGCTATGGCCAAAGCGTTTCAAAACGGAGATTTCCGTTCGGGTTATTACCGTGATCAAACATTTATGATGGCCATTGGTCAGTTGACCATTCAGCAGTTCTTTGCCGGTTTATACGGACATACTGATTTGGCTCACGATCCTATGAGCGCCGGACGTCAGATGGGTGGCCATTTTGCTACTCACTCGCTCGATGAAAACGGCAATTGGAACAACTTAACACAGCAAAAAAATTCGAGTGCCGATATCTCTCCTACTGCCGGTCAAATGCCACGTTTATTGGGATTGGCACAAGCTTCAAAAATATACAGAAACGTGCGCGGTCTGGAGGAATTCAACACCTTTTCCAACCAAGGAAATGAAGTAGCCTGGGGAACCATTGGGAATGCCTCTACTTCAGAAGGGTTGTTTTTTGAAACCATCAATGCTGCCGGAGTTTTGCAAGTACCGATGGTAATGAGTGTTTGGGATGACGAATACGGAATTTCGGTTCATGCGCGTTATCAAACTACCAAAGAAAATATTTCTGAAATTCTGAAAGGATTCCAAAGAGATGAAGACAACAACGGATACGAAATCATGACCGTGAAAGGTTGGGATTATCCGGCATTGGTTGAAACTTATCAGAAAGCCTCAGCCATAGCCCGTGAACAACACGTTCCGGTATTGATCCATGTAAACGAATTGACACAGCCACAGGGTCACTCTACCTCAGGTTCACACGAACGCTACAAAAATGCAGAACGTTTGGCCTGGGAAGCCGAATTTGACTGTTTGGCACAAATGCGCAATTGGTTAATCGAAAATAATTTGGCTACAGCCGAAGAATTAGATACCATTGACAGCGAAGCTAAAAAAGAAGTTTCAGAAGGTAAAAAAGCCGCATGGACAGCTTTCACAACTCCTATCAAGGAAGAACAAAACGAATTAGTAGCGCTACTCAATTCGATTGCAGCTTCAAGTGCTAACAAGGTTTTTATCGAAAAATATGCTGCCGATTTAGCTGCCATCAAAGAGCCTATTCGCAAAGAAATCATTACCACAGCCCGTAAAGTTTTACGTTTATTGGTAAACGAAAGCGGTAAATCGCAATTGGCAACCTGGATTAACTCGTATACCGATAAAATTCAGCCAAAATTCAGTTCGCATTTGTTTTCACAATCGGATAAAAATGTGCTAAGCGCGACTGAAGTATTACCTAGCTATGACGCTACCGCCGAAGAAGTAGATGCCCGCTTAGTATTGCGCGATAACTTTGACGCTATTTTTAACAAATACCCTGAAGCCTTAATTTTTGGAGAAGACAGCGGAAACATTGGTGACGTAAACCAAGGTTTGGAAGGCATGCAGGAAAAATACGGAGAACAGCGTGTATCCGATGCCGGTATCAGGGAAGCTACCATACTTGGACAAGGTATAGGAATGGCCATGCGTGGTTTGCGTCCTATAGCTGAAATTCAATATTTAGATTATTTGTTGTACGCCATCCAAATCATGAGTGATGACCTGGCAACTTTACAATACAGAACTCACGGACGACAAAAAGCGCCTTTAATCATCAGAACACGAGGACATCGTTTAGAAGGTATCTGGCATTCGGGTTCGCCTATGGGAATGATCATCAATGCCATTCGCGGTATTCACGTTTTGGTTCCGAGAAATATGACTAAAGCCGCCGGTTTTTACAACACTTTGTTGGAAACTGACGAACCTGCACTTGTAGTGGAATGTTTGAACGGTTACCGTTTGAAAGAAAAAATGCCAACCAATTTAGGTGAATTCAAAACTCCAATCGGAGTGGTTGAAACCTTAAGAGAAGGAACTGATATCACCATCGTTTCATACGGTTCTACATTGAGAATTATAGAGCAGGCTGCCAAAGAACTTTCGGAAATCGGAATTGATGTAGAAATCATAGACGCCCAATCGCTATTGCCGTTTGATCTTAGACAAGATTGTGTAAAAAGTATTGCCAAAACCAACCGCTTATTGGTGGTAGATGAAGATGTTCCGGGTGGTGCTTCCGCTTATTTACTACAACAAATTGTAGAAGAACAAAACGGTTACCGACACCTGGACAGCCAGCCACAAACCCTAACAGCCAAAGCACACAGACCTGCTTACGGAACTGACGGTGATTATTTTTCAAAACCTTCGGTTGAAGATGTTTTTGAAAAGGTATACGCCATTATGCACGAAGCCAAACCGGATGCCTTTCCGAGTTTATATTAATATCGTAAGAAACCTAATAGACTGCCCTCAAAAAGTTAGATACTTATTGGGGGCAGTTTTATAAAAAAATGCACCTTAGCAAAATAATATTAGTGTTGTTTAATTAATTCGCAATCTATGATGTGGTGGTACTATTTTTTAGTCTTTGCAGGCGCTTTTTTATTTGACGTTGTTCCTATTCCGTTTCCGCCGGCACTTACCATTATGGTTCCGTTACAAATCATGTACAATTTAAATGCCTGGTGGGTTACTGTTGTAGGAGTTGCGGGTTCTATATCAGGAAGGTATGTGCTCACACTATACATACCCCTGTTATCGGAGAAAATATTTAAAGCCAAAAAGAATAGAGAAGTGCAGTTCCTCGGAGAAAAAATAAGTAAAAACGGCTGGAAGAGTCAGCTCCTTATTGTTACTTATTCCTTACTGCCGTTGCCTACCACCCCCTTATTTTTAGCCGGCGGTATGGCCCGAATCAAACCCATCAAAATTATTCCGGGATTTTTTATCGGCAAATTCATCAGCGATGCGACAGCCGTACATCTGGGTAAATTTGCCTCAGAAAATGTAGACGAGATGTTTCGCGAAACCTTGTCCTGGCAATCCATCACCGGAATGGTTATTGGAATAGTAATGCTCTGTGCTTTGTTGTTCATTGACTGGTTTTCTTTGCTTAAAGACAAAAAGTTTAAGTTGGATTTTAATATCTGGAACCGAAGAGAACCCTCTGACAATTAACGCCCTGTTCTGCAAGTTCAGTACAAAGCATTTTTCACCAAATAATCAGCCTAGAATAACTTGCAATCGGTAATTTGTTATTCCCAATTCGTAATTAATTATATTTGTGAAAAAATAAAATCATGCAACATATTATTGACCGTTTCGTGAGTTATGTCACTATTGACACCGAATCGGACCCCAACTCCACTACAACTCCAAGTACAAAAAAACAATTTGATTTAGCCAACAAACTGGTAGACGAGCTCAAAGCCATCGGGATGACCGAGGTAACCATTGACAAACACGGTTATGTAATGGCCACGCTACCTTCTAACGTAGACCACAAGGTGCCAACCATAGGATTTGTAGCCCACTTTGACACTACTCCAGACTTTACCGGAAAAGATGTTAAGCCTCAAATTGTGAAAAATTATGACGGAGGAGATATCATACTAAACAAGGAGCACAACATAGTACTTTCGCCGAATTACTTTAAAGATTTATTGCTTTACAAAGGACAAACCCTGATTACCACAAATGGTTTAACGTTACTAGGTGCTGATGACAAAGCCGGTATTACTGAAATCATGACCGCTATGGAGCACATGATTCAAAATCCGGACATCAAACACGGAAAAATCAGAGTGTGTTTTACCCCTGATGAAGAAATAGGACGTGGTGCCGATTTGTTTGATGTGGAAAAATTCGGAGCCGACTGGGCTTACACTATGGACGGCAGTCAGATTGGTGAATTGGAATATGAAAATTTCAATGCTGCGGGAGTAAAAATTACTTTCAAAGGAAAATCAGTTCATCCGGGTTATGCCAAAGGTAAAATGATTAACTCGATGTTGTTGGCTAATGATTTTATCAATGAATTGCCCAAAGGAGAAACTCCGCAGGAAACCAAAGGATACGAAGGCTTCTTTCACGTGACCCAATTACAGGGAAGCATTGAAGAAACCAAACTGGAGCTTATCATCCGCGATCACGATATGAAGTTGTTCAAACAACGTAAAGCCTTAATCGAAAAAATAACTGCAAAATTCAATAAGAAATTTGCCAAACAGTTCGGAGAAGATATTGTAATTACCAAAATCACTGACCAATACTATAACATGAAGGAAAAAGTAGAGCCGGTGATGTTTATCGTGGATTTGGCCGAAAAAGCCATGAAATCTCTTGGGATTAAGCCATTAATCAAGCCTATTCGCGGTGGTACTGACGGTTGTCGTTTATCCTATATGGGGTTACCGTGTCCAAATATTTTTGCCGGCGGTCATAACTTCCACGGAAAATACGAATATGTTCCGGTAGAAAGTATGCAAAAAGCAGTAGATGTGATTGTAAAAATTGCCGAATTGACTGCTACCACTGATTTCAGTAAAGCGGGTAAGGGTAAGAAGAAATAACGTTTTAGCGCGAAAGGTTCTCGATACAATTTTTACTTCGTAAAAATCACTCGAACTGACGGAAAATCACTCGAACTGACCAAAAATCACTCGAACTGATTGAAAACACTCGAACTGATTGAAAACACTTGAACTGACGGAAAATCAATCGAACTGACGCGAGCTGTGGTATTTTTTTAACTGTTGTAACCGGCGGATTGAAAATTACGTTACACCTAATATTCTTACTGTATAGTACTATGAAAGAAACACCTGTTTGGGATAAAGTCAATCAATGGGGCGAGGAACTCGGCTTGTTGCGCGGTATTATTCAAAAGACCGAACTGACAGAAACCACCAAGTGGGGCGGTGAAGTTTACACGCTGAACAACAAAAATGTGTTGGGTATCGGAGGCTTTAAAAACTTTTTTGTGATTTGGTTTTGGAACGGGGTTTTCCTGAAAGACGAGGCCAAAGTGTTGGTGAATGCCAATGAAGGGGTTACCCGTGGACTGCGTCAGTGGCGCTTCACATCGGCAAAGGAGATTGATGAACTCCTAATCTTACGATACATCAAGGAGGCTATAGCCAATGAAAAGGCCGGACTTTCTATCAAGCCTAAAAAAAAAGAAGCGATGCATTGTGATTTTTTGGCTGCAGTTTTAAAAGAAGACCGAGAACTGCACACCGCTTTTGAACAGCTCACTCCGTTTAAACAAAAAGAATATTGGGAATATCTGGCAACCGCCAAGCAGGAAAAAACAAAAATCACGCGGCTGGAAAAAGTAAAACCGATGATTCTGGAAGGTCGTGGGTTGAATGATAAATACAGATAGAATTACGAATTACGAATTGGGAATTACGTATTGGGGGCTTGTTGATTGTGAGTATCTTGATTTATTAATAAATAAAAAACCCAAATCCCTATGAAGAGATTTGGGTTTTTTAATGTGGAAATTTGAATTCGTAATTCTTAATTACCCATTCATCATTTACCGTTTATGCTTTCTTATTTAAGGCGGCGGTCATTTCTACAGAAATGGCTGAGCGCTCAATTTTCAGTTTTCCCGACATGGTTTCGATGATTACAGTACCTTCGCCCAGTTCTACGATTTTTCCGTGGAAACCACTTTTAGTGATGATTTTATCGCCTACTTTTAATCCGGCTTCAAATTCTTTTTCCTGTTTTATTTTCTTTTGTTGTGGTCTGATCATAAAGAAATAAAAAATTGCCAACAAGGCGACCATTTGTAACGCAAACATTGAATTCATAATAGGGATGTTTTTAGTTCGCTCCTTTCGGAACTATGTTAGATTGAATATATAATATTTTTTTTCCTTCGGGAACATTTGCTGACAGGACTACTGATTTGGAGTTTTCCCCTATCTTCCCGGCGGAATTGAATGAAACTTTAATGACACCGTCCTGACCCGGCGCAACCGGTTCTTTCGGATACTCGGGGATGGTACACCCACAAGAGCCTTTGGCATCGGTAATTATCAAATCAGCCTTTCCGGTATTTTTAAATTTGAAATCATATTCCACTTTATCGCCCTGAGTAATTGTTCCGAAATCGTGTTTTTGAGTTTCAAAAGTCATTTCGGTCTCAGCAGCAGGTGTTGTTTCCTTTTCATTTTTGCAGGACGTTGTAATTACCAACAGCGCTACAACAGCCAACAAAGTCGCTTTTTTAATCATTATAACAATATATTACATTAAACCTCTGCCGGTTTTCTTGATTTTGTTTTCGGTTTCAAATTCTTTGACCAAATTATCTAAAATTCCGTTGATGAAGATACTGCTCTTCGGAGTTGAATATTCTTTGGCTATTTCCAAATACTCATTGATGGTTACTTTTACCGGTATGGATGGGAATTTCAGGAACTCACAAATGGCCATTTTCAGGATGATGGTATCTATTTCGGCTATACGGTCGGCATCCCAATTGGGAGTTTTATCGATGTATTCTTTGGCCAAAGACACTTCATTCAATACTGTTTTTCTGAACAATGAACCGACGAACTCTTTGTCTTCTTCATCTTTGTAAAGTTTGATTACTTTGAAATCGTCTTTCTCGGTTATTTGCTTTAACTGCTTTTGAATTTGGGTATTTACCAACGGAATATCGTCTATCCAAGTTAGTTTGTGATCTTCCAGGTATTCGTATAGCTTTTCGTTGGGAGCCAACACTTCGGTGAATAAGTCAACTACAAACTGTTTGTCTTCTTCAAACGTTGTTTTTTTGGTGCTCATGTATTTTTGGTACAATTCGCTTTTTTTAATTTCGTTCAACAAAATCAAAATGTAGTCGTCATTCATCGACCAGTTGTCAATTTTACGTTTTTCCAAAGCAATGCTTAACGAACTGTTTTCTTCTAAAAGCAGCAGTACAGCGTTATTGACAAATTTTCTGTTGGGATTTTTTTCTTCCGGGGTAGCTAAGTGTTTTTTACTGGAAGTTTCTAAGAAAGCCTCTTCCTTTTTTCTGATTTCAATCAGCGAAGACAGCATGATTAAATATAAATCCTGAATATTATCGATACTTTGAATTAAAAACTTTTCTTCTTTCTCTAATTCATCAGAACTTTTTTGATGCATTGCGTAGATGGACTGCATCACTTTCACTCGAATATGTCTTCTGTTTAACACGGATAAGAACTTTTAAAAATTAACAAAGCGAAAGAAAATCTTTCGCTTTGCAAAAATAGTAATATTTTAAAAACGCTCGATTATTTATTGGCGTTTTCTTTTTTTCTTTCGTCAATACGATTTTGCGCAACCTGCATAGCTGCTTGTAGCGTAGTGATGTTATTGGCATCGGCAAAATTGAAAATTTCCAAAGTAGTATTGTAGATATTTTCAGTTCTTCTGATGGCTTCTTCTTTACTGTATTTTACAATTTCGGCATAAACATTAATGATTCCACCGGCATTGATTAAGAAGTCAGGCGCGTAAGCAATACCTCTTTCTCTTAAAATCTGACCGTGAACCGACTCAACAGCCAACTGGTTGTTAGCCGCTCCTGCAATTACTTTAGCTTTTATCTTGTAAATAGTTTCATCATTAATAGTAGCCCCTAAAGCACATGGAGAGTAGATATCTACATCAGCCGCATATAAATCCGGACCAGTGAAAATTTTGGCACCGTACTTGGCTACCATATTCTCCATTTTATCCTGATGAATGTCTGAAACAAAAACTTCAGCACCTTCGTTTGTCAAATGGCTGATTAGTGTTTCACCTACGTGTCCTGTTCCTTGTACTAAAATCTTTTTACCACCTAAACTGTCTGAACCAAACTGGTATTTGGCAGCAGCCTTCATTCCCATGTAAACTCCGTAAGCCGTTACCGGAGAAGGATTTCCTGAACCTCCTTTAGCTTCTGAAATTCCGGTTACATAATTGGTCACTTCGTGAATGCGGTCCATGTCTTCTGTTGTGGTTCCCACATCTTCAGCAGTGATGTATTTTCCGCTTAATGAGTCTACAAACTGTCCGAAACGAGTAATCATTTCAGGCGTTTTGTCGGCTTTGGCATCACCGATAATAACCGCTTTTCCACCACCCAGGTTCAACCCTGTAACAGCAGATTTATAAGTCATTCCTCTGGAAAGACGTAAAACATCATTCAACGCTTCCCATTCGTTGTTGTATTTCCACATTCTCGTTCCGCCAAGAGCCGGTCCCATAACCGTATTGTGAATACCGATAATTGCTTTTAAACCTGTATCTTTGTCGTTACAAAAAACAATTTGTTCATGATTATCAAAAGAGAGCTGTCCGAAAACCGGATCCATCTTTTGTAGCTCTGCGGGGGTAGTGATTTCTGAAGTCATTTTTTAGCTATTAAAATTTGGACTTTTTTAAAAAGTCCCGACAAAATTAAAACTTTATTCAATAAAACTCACTCAAATCAGGGATAATTAGTAATTTGTTAATAAAATCAATTTAAACCAAGAATTTAATAAATTCATTATTTTTAAAAATTTAACAAGAAAAAGTTTTTAAACCCCATTTTTACCCATCAAAAATGAAAGAACTTCAATATTTAAACAAATATTTTATCAAATACAAATTCCACTTTTTATTAGGAATTATCATCACTATAGTTGCCCAAATTTTCTCTCTTTTTACTCCGAAGCTCATCAGCAAATCGTTTATGATTATCGAAGATTTTCATAAAAACAATCTGAGCAGCGCTGTTATCAAAACCGAATTGATTCATAACATCCTTTGGATATTAGGCACCACACTGATTGCCGGCGTTTTAACCTTCCTGATGCGCCAGACCTTAATAGTGATGTCAAGGCATGTGGAATTTGATTTGAAAAACGAAGTATTCAGGCATTACGAAGTTTTGGACCAAAACTTTTACAAGCGCAACCGAACCGGTGATTTAATGAACCGTATCAGTGAAGATGTGAGCAAGGTTCGTATGTATGTTGGCCCGGCGGTAATGTATACCATCAATACCTTCATTCGTTTTGCCGTAGTCATTATATATATGTATAATGTATCGCCCAAGTTGACACTTTACACCCTGTTGCCGTTACCGCTGTTATCGTACATTATTTTTAAACTGAGCAGTGAAATCAACAAACGCAGTACTATTTTTCAGCAATATTTATCAAAAGTATCCAGTTTTACGCAGGAAATATTTTCAGGAATCCGGGTAGTGAAAGCCTATGCTTTGGAGGATCAGTATCAGAATAATTTGGTTGAACTGGCCAAAGAAAGCAAAACGAAAAGCATGAGTTTGGCACGTGTACAATCCTTATTCGGACCGCTAATGATTGCCCTGATTGGCGTCAGCAATTTGACTGTGATTTATTTCGGCGGGTTGATGTACATTGACGGAACAATCAAAAGCATCGGTACCATAGCCGAATTTATTCTGTATATCAACATGTTGACTTGGCCGGTGGCTTCTATTGGCTGGGTTTCATCATTGGTTCAGGAGGCCGAGGCTTCGCAAAAACGCATTAACGAGTTTTTAAAAATAGAACCCGAAATCAAGAACAAAACCGAAGAACATACTGCTATTGAAGGAGAAATTGAATTCAAAAACGTAAGTTTCACTTACGAGGACACTGAAATCAAAGCATTGCAAAACATTTCATTCACCGTAAAAAAAGGAGAAACACTGGCCATTTTAGGCAAAACCGGTTCGGGAAAATCGAGCATCCTATCTTTGATTACCCGCATGTATGACATTAAAAACGGCAGTATCACCATTGACGGCAAAAAAATAGATGAAGTCAATTTATATGATTTGCGCAACAGTATTGGCATAGTACCGCAGGATGCCTTTTTGTTTTCGGACACCATTAAAAATAACATCAAATTCGGCAAGGAAAATGCTACCGACGAAGAAGTAATTGCTGCCGCTAAAAAAGCAGTGGTACACAACAACATCATACATTTCAACAAGCAGTACGATACCGTTTTAGGGGAACGCGGGATCACTCTATCGGGCGGTCAAAAACAGCGGGTTTCCATTGCCCGAGCCATCATTAAAAATCCGCCGATATTGCTTTTTGACGATTGTTTATCAGCTGTGGATACCGAAACCGAAGAACGAATCCTCAACAATCTGCTTGAGATTTCAAAAGACAAAACCACCATTATTGTCAGTCACAGAGTGTCTTCGGCCAAGAATGCCGATAAAATCATCATCATTGATGAGGGACAAATCATACAAGAAGGTTCTCATAATCAATTAGTAAACCAAGAGGGGTATTATGCCGAATTATACCTGAAACAACTTTCGGAAAAAGAATTAAATTAATTGTTGTTTGGTAACAAAAATTTTATCATTTTTGAACTGTATAGAAACACTATTAATCGACTGAAAGAATATGAGAGAAAATGATATGTTAGAAAAAGATGAGATTTTTTCTAAAGTTTTAAGAGCCGGAAGAAGAACTTATTTCTTTGATGTAAGAGCCACAAAAGCCGATGATTACTACATCACCATCACTGAAAGTAAAAAATTCACTGAAGAAGATGGTTCTTTTCACTTCAAGAAACACAAAATTTATTTATACAAAGAAGACTTTGCAGCCTTTACTGATATTTTAGAAGAGATGACTGCTTATGTTTTGAATCACAAAGGAGAAGAGGTAATCTCTGAAAGACATCAAAAAGATTTCAAAAGAGAATACCAACAAGAAACACCGGTAGAGAAAGCTCAGACCGAGAAGAGTTTCACCGATATTGATTTTGACGATATTTAATATAAAAGCCCGAAGATTTCGGGCTTTTTAAATTTAAAAGACTATGCAAAAAATGGCACTTTACCTCAAACGATTTACCGATTTTGTAGACAAATACGGAATACCGTTTCACGCATTGAGTGTTCTCTTCTGGATTTGGATTCTGAACATGAACCTCAACAATCACGAGCGCGAAACCACTCCGGTGAAAATTTCATTTTACATCGCCATTGTTTTTATAGCGATGAGTTGCTTGAGCCTGATTGTAAGTATTCTGAAAAAACTGAAAAAGGATTAACCAATACGCAATCCGTTTTCAACTTTCATATCCGAAGTAAGTAAGACCACATCATTGTCGCCACCGACAGAACCCAGCACCAAACATTCGCTCATAAACGTCCCTATTTGCTTTCGGGGAAAATTGACAACAGCCACAATCTGTTTTCCAATTAAATCCTCTTTAGCATATCGTTTTGTAATTTGTGCAGATGTTTTTTTCAAACCGATTTCATTTCCGAAATCAATGGTCAACTGATATGCCGGCTTACGGGCTTCGGGAAAATCGTTCACCATCATGATGGTTCCCACACGCATTTCCACTTTTTCAAAATCAGACCAGGATATTTTTTCTTCCATATAATAAAACTAAAAAAACACTCAAAAGAGTGTTTCAGAGATTATTGCATTGCTACATAATTAAAAATCTTTTGTCCTTGTACATCATCAAGATGCGCTTTCTTCTGCATACGAGCTACTATAGGTTTCCATTTTTCAGGTGAAAATTCTTTGGCATCATACAATCTGTGGCATTTAGCACAATTATTTTCATAAAGAGCTTTACCTTCTGCTAACTCAGGGCTCAATGCAACAACTGCTTCTTTTTTAGTTTCAGGTGTTTTTGGGACTTCGGCAGTAGGCACGCTCGACTTGGAAGCACACGAGTAAATAATTACCGTCAATACTGCCAAAGACATTACTTTATATTTCATAATTATTAGTTTATTGGTTTAGGTAAATGTATAAAAAATCCCAACAAAAATTGTCGGGATTTTAACTATTTAACTAATCTTAAATTATTTTACGTCCATTAACTCAACGTCAAAAATCAAGGTAGCATTAGGCGGAATAACTCCCCCTGCTCCGCTCGAACCATATCCTAAGTAAGACGGAATAACAAAGCGCGCTTTATCTCCAACCTGCAACAAAGCAATACCTTCATCCCAACCTTCAATAACATGACCTTTTCCCAAAGGAAACTCGATTGGTTTTTTTCTTGGGTAAGAAGAATCAAAGGTTTTACCGTTTTCCAATTGTCCGGTGTAATGCACTGAAACGGTTTTACCTGCCTCAGCTTTTTTACCGTTTCCTTTTTGGATTATTTTATAACGCAATCCGCTTTCGGTTTTTTCGAAACCGGCAGCCAATTTTTCCATAGCGGCCTCAGCTTGTTTTTTGGCTTCTTCGATTCTTTTTTGTCTCGAACCTTCAAATGTTCTGAATGACTCAATGGCATTCCATTCCTCAGCTTCCTTACCTACTCTGATGATTTCAACACCTTCGATGATATCGCCTTGTACAATTTGATTGACAATATCCTGACCTTCTACCACGTGGCCGAATACCGTATGTTTGTCATCTAACCAAGTAGTGGGAACGTGTGTAATAAAGAATTGAGAACCGTTAGTTCCCGGACCGGCGTTTGCCATAGACAATACTCCCGGTTTATCATGTCTTAAATCAACGTGAAATTCATCGTCAAAGTTGTACCCCGGACCACCCGTTCCGGTTCCTTGCGGACAGCCTCCCTGAATCATAAAATCAGGAATAACACGGTGAAATTTTAATCCGTCGTAGTAGGGTTTTCCCATTGGTTTGGCTGAATTTTCCAATTGCCCTTCGGCCAACCCAACAAAATTACCTACCGTACCCGGAGTTAAATCGTGTGTCAATTTTACTAAAATCGGACCTTTAGTGGTATTGAATTTAGCGTATATTCCGTTTTCCATTGTGTATATTTTTATAAATGCAATGCAAAGGTAGCATATAAATTGTAATTTTGGCCACCAATAAAAATGAAAACATGAGTTCGATATACAGCAAAGCCGACAATGATTTAATCATTGACAGAATCAACCAACTAACCCCGGAGAGCAAAGCATTATGGGGGAAAATGACCGTAGACCAAATGTTGTCGCATTGTCAGGCTCCGTTGGATTTCACTTTTGGCCACACCCCTATGAGAACCAATTTTATAATGCGTTTTTTTGGAAAACTACTCAAAGGAAAAGTATTCAGTTCCAACGATTTCAAGAAGAACAGCCCTACTGCTCCTGCTTTTATCAGAACAGCACGCTACGACTTTGATCAAACCAAAAACGAACTGATTGAAAAAATAACTGTTTTTTCCAATTTGGGAAAAGACGCCATCAAAACCACCAATCACCCTTTCTTTGGCGAATTGACCTATGACGAATGGAGCAAAATGCACACCATGCATTTAGATCATCATTTGAAACAATTTGGCGTGTAATTCACCCGAGTGACTTATATTTGACGACTGAATTGAAACCATGCGAATAGACATTATCACCATACTGCCGGAATTGATGCGAAGCCCTTTTGAAGCCTCTATTATGAAGCGTGCTATTGAAAAAGGCTTGGTAGAAGTTCATTTCCACAATCTTAGAGATTATACCAAGAACAAGCAAAAAAGCGTAGACGACTACCAGTTTGGCGGAGGAGCCGGTATGGTCATGATGGTACAACCTATTGATGACTGCATTACTTTTTTAAAAAGTCAGCGACAGTACGACGAAGTGATTTACATGACTCCCGATGGGGAAACGCTGAATCAAAAGATGGCCAATACCATGTCGATGTACGAAAACATCATCATACTCTGCGGACATTACAAAGGAGTAGATCAACGGGTTCGCGATCATTTCATTACTAAAGAAATTTCGATAGGCGATTATGTACTGTCCGGTGGCGAAATTGGCGCGATAGTATTATGTGATGCTCTGATTCGATTGATACCCGGAGTTTTGAGTGATGAAACTTCCGCTTTGACCGACAGCTTTCAGGATAACCTGCTTTCGCCACCCATCTATACCCGCCCGGCTGACTACAAAGGCTGGAAAGTTCCCGAGGTTTTGACCAGTGGTCATTTTGCCAAAATTGAAAAATGGCGCGAGGATATGGCGTATGAGCACACTAAAAACAGACGCCCGGACTTGTTGGAGAATGAATAATTGATAATTAACAATTGATAATGAACTGATTACAGGTTTAAAAAATTATCAATTTATAATTGTTAATTGTCAATTCTTTTTTATCTTTGCCCCCACATTAGACCAACCTCTGGCGAGAACCGTGAATGTTGCTCTGATTTTAAACCATAATAATTAATAAAAATGGCAAATTTAGTAGATTTCGTAAATAACGAATTATCGACCAAAAAAGATTTCCCTGAATTCGGAGCCGGAGATACCATCACCGTGTACTACGAAATTAAAGAGGGTGAGAAAACAAGAACTCAGTTTTTCAAAGGAGTTGTTATTCAAAGAAAAGGTGCAGGATTGACTGAAACTTTCACAATCCGTAAAATGTCAGGAGCTGTAGGTGTTGAGCGTATCTTCCCTGTAAACATGCCTGCATTACAAAAAATCGAAGTAAACCAAAGAGGTAAAGTTAGAAGAGCTCGTATTTTCTACTTCAGAGAACTTACTGGTAAAAAAGCAAAAATCAAAGAAAGAAGAAGATAATTCCATCCTTTCTGATTATAAAACAAGCCTCGAATTTTCGGGGCTTTTTTATTGCCTTTCCCTACTGTTTCAATAAAAAAACCCGAATTGTTTCCAATTCGGGTTTTACTGTTATGATTTGTGATAAATGATTATCCCAAAACGGTTGCCAAAGCATCGTTCATGCTTCTAACTGCATCGGCACTTTTAGCAAATAATGCTTTTTCAGCCTCGTTTAATTTTACATCCACAATTTCTTCCACACCGTTTTTACCAATGATACATGGCACCCCGATGCAAATATCATTTTGTCCGTATTCGCCTTCTACAAATACCGAACAAGCAATCATCTTTCTTTGATCGTTTAAAATACTATCAACCAAATACGCTACTGAAGCTCCCGGCGCGTACCATGCCGAAGTCCCCAATAAAGCCGTAAGTGTAGCACCTCCCACCATCGTATCTGCTGCTACTTTAGCCAATTGTTCTTCGGATAAAAACTGAGAAACCGGAATTCCGTTGTATGAGGCCAAACGTGTTAACGGAATCATAGTAGTATCGCCGTGACCACCGATAACCATAGCCGAAATATCATTCGCCGGTTTATTCAAAGCCAAAGACAAATACGTTCTGAAACGAGAACTATCTAAAGCACCACCCATACCAATGATTCTGTTTTTAGGCAATCCTAATGATTTGAATGCCAAATATGTCATCGTATCCATAGGATTAGAAACAATTACGAAGATAGCATCAGGAGAATGTTGTAACAGGTTTTCTGCAACCGACTTCACAATACCGGCATTGATTCCAATCAACTCCTCACGGGTCATTCCCGGCTTTCTCGGAATTCCTGAGGTGATTACCACCACATCGCTTCCGGCTGTTTTTGAATAATCATTGGTAACACCGGTCAATTTGGTATTGAACCCGGTATTGGTAGCACACTGCATGATGTCCAACGCTTTTCCTTCTGCAAAACCTTCTCTGATATCCAAAAGAACAATCTCGCTTGCAATTCCTCTGTAAGCCATCACATCAGCGCATGTTGCCCCAACATTTCCAGCTCCTACAATCGTAACTTTCATTTTTTTGTAAATTTATATTTGTTATGTTATTTAATTTTTACGCATCAATCTTAGCATACACGGCATTCTTCTCAATGAACTCTCTACGAGGTGGTACTTCATCCCCCATCAACATCGAGAATATTCTGTCGGCCTCCGTCAAACTATCGATAGTTACCTGACGCAATGTTCTGTAGTTAGGATCCATAGTCGTTTCCCACAACTGTTCTGCGTTCATTTCTCCCAAACCTTTATAACGCTGAATAGCAGCACTTCCTCCCATTCTCTCATTAGCCGCATCGCGTTGATCATCATTCCAGGCGTATTCTTTTTTGTTTCCTTTTTTGACCAAGTATAAAGGCGGTGCCGCAATGTATACGTGACCATTCTCAATCAACTCTTTCATGAATCGGAAGAAGAACGTAAGGATTAATGTTGAAATGTGACTACCATCCACGTCGGCATCACACATGATGATTACTTTGTGGTAACGCAATTTTTCCAGGTTCAAAGCTTTACTGTCCTCTTCGGTACCAATGGTAACCCCAAGAGCGGTAAATATATTTCGAATCTCTTCGTTTTCAAATACTTTGTGGTGCATCGCTTTTTCCACATTCAAAATCTTACCGCGCAATGGTAAAATCGCTTGAAAATTACGGTCACGACCTTGCTTGGCTGTTCCACCCGCCGAGTCTCCCTCGACTAAGTACACCTCGCATTTTGCCGGATCCTGCTCAGAACAATCAGATAATTTACCCGGTAAACCTCCGCCTCCTAAAACCGTTTTGCGTTGTACCATTTCACGAGCTTTCTTGGCTGCGTGACGCGCCTGAGCCGCTAAGATTACTTTCTGTACGATGATTTTGGCATCATTCGGATTTTCTTCCAAATAGTTTTCCAACATCTCTGCTACCGCCTGCGACACCGGAGAAACTACTTCTCTGTTTCCTAATTTGGTTTTAGTTTGTCCTTCGAACTGAGGCTCGGCCACTTTTACTGAAATAATAGCCGTCAATCCTTCACGGAAATCATCCCCAGATATTTCAAATTTTAATTTCTCTAACAAACCAGAAGCATCGGCATATTTTTTCAAGGTACGGGTCAATCCCATACGGAATCCTTGCAAATGCGTTCCTCCTTCATGGGTATTGATGTTGTTTACGTAAGAGAAAATATTTTCAGAATAACTTTCATTGTAAATCAACGCCACCTCAACCGGAATTTCTCCTTTTTCATTCTCCATCGAAATTACATGGCCGATGATTGGAATACGGTTACCATCAAGAAATTTAACGAATTCTTTCAAACCTTCTTTTGAGTGAAAAACTTCGCCTTCAAACTCACCGTTTTCTTTCGTGTGACGCTTATCCGTCAAGGTGATAGTGATTCCTTTATTCAGGAATGACAACTCGCGCATACGAGCCGCCAAAGTATCATAAGAATACTCTAAGGTTTGTGTAAAAATGGTAGCATCGGGCTTGAAGGTAACGATGGTTCCTCTTTTAGACGTTTCCCCTATTTGTTTTACAGGGTAAAGCGTTTTTCCTCTTTCATATTCCTGCTCATATATTTTTCCGTCGCGGTGTACAGTGGCTCTCAAATGATCAGACAGGGCATTCACACAGGAAACCCCCACACCGTGAAGTCCACCCGACACTTTATACGAATCTTTATCAAACTTACCTCCGGCCCCAATCTTGGTCATAACCACCTCTAAAGCAGAAACACCTTCTTTCTTGTGAATGTCTACCGGAATACCACGACCATTATCTTCAACCGTGATTGAATTATCTTCATTTATAAATACACTTATTGTGTCACAATGCCCAGCTAAAGCCTCATCAATGGAGTTATCCACCACCTCATAAACCAAGTGATGTAACCCTCTGACTCCAGTATCTCCAATATACATGGAAGGACGCATTCTTACGTGCTCCATTCCTTCTAATGCCTGAATACTATCGGCCGAATAACTGTTCTTTTTAATTTCGTCGCTCATATAAATTTATCGTAAAATGTATTTTTTGTCTAACACGCAAATATATGAAAACGCGCCTCATTTCCTATCCCAAAACAATGTTAAAAGCCTTAAGTTATTAACATTTTCGGCAATATTTCAACAAAAAAAACGCCTATCAAAAATGACAGACGTTCTTTAACAAACAAACTAAACTTCAAACTAAACTCAAGCAATTACACTTGACTTTGCGATTTCAACATCCGCTTTAACGTGAGCTGCATTGGCTCTTCCGCTCGGATCTTGATTTTCCTGCCATTTTGGTATCCATTTGCGCACGGTTTGCGCCGCACTAAGCTGTGGATAATATTTATGGAAGATGGTTCTGTAATAATAAGCTTCTTTGGTAGCCGGTGTATTGTAAGGAAACTGTTTTGACGCTCCTGCCATTTGCTCATCGGTTACCTGAGAGGCGCAATACTCAATCAAAGTATCTATCCAATTATAGCCTACTCCGTCTGAAAACTGCTCTTTTTGGCGCCACAACACTTCATCCGGAAGGTAAGGATCATTTGGCGTGTCAAAGGCTTTTCTTAAAATGTATTTTTCTTTTCCTTCGTATGTTTTAGGCAATTTTTCTTCGCCTTTTATTTTCATAGCTACTTCCAGAAAAGCTTTGTCTAAAAACGGTACTCTAGCCTCCAATCCATGTGCCATCGTTGACTTATCGGCACGCAATAAATCGGCGGTAAATAGTTTCTGAACTCTTTCAATGGTTTCTTTGGTAAAATCTTCAGTGCTTGGTGCATTTCTGAAATACAAATAGCCCCCAAAAACCTCATCAGCCCCTTCGCCGGAAAGCACTACTTTAATACCCAAATCGGTGATAGCCTTAGACAAGAAGTACATTGGAGTACTCGCTCTTACTGATGTAACATCATACGTTTCGAGATGCCAAATCAGCTTTTCCAAAATGGCGATTCCCTGCTCTATGGTAAAATGAACTTCGTGATGAGTAGTCCCCAAAAAATCGGCCACCTTACGAGCAGCAACAGCATCTGGAGCTTCTTTATCGAGTCCTATAGAAAAGGAATGCAGTTCTTTTCCTTTTTCTTTCAACAAACGGGCGGCAATTGAGGAAGTCAGAGACGAATCCAACCCACCCGAAAGCAACACCCCTATAGGCACATCACTCATCAACCGTTTGCGGGTAGCCTCTGTCAAAGCTTCTCTTAACAACACATAATCAACCTCATCGTTGCATTTTTTAACATCTTCATACTCCGGTTGATAATACTTCACAAATCCGGTTTCTGCCGTGTAATAATGCCCCGGAGGAAACGTCGAAAATGTTTTACACTGATCAGCAATGGGTTTCATTTCTGAGGCAAAATACATTCTGCCCCGGTCGTCAACACCATAATAAAGCGGCTTTACTCCCAAAGGATCGCGACCTGCAATGTAGTCATCTCCGTCAACGACTACAAAAGCAAAGTCACCATCTAATAAATGCACGAAATTATAACCGAATTTTTCATATAAATGCACTATAACTTCAGAGTCTGATTTGGAACGAAACACATGGTCTTTTAAAACTGTATCCCTCAACTCCTGATGATTGTAAATTTCCCCATTGTGAACCATCCAAGCAGAAGAACACCCCTGAATAGGTTGTTTGCCCGAATGTAAATCAATAATAGACAAACGTTCGTGACTTAATATATGTCCGTTTTCTGTGATATGCATGTCGCTCTCGTCCGGGCCACGATGTGACATCCTTTTTGAAAGCTGCTTAACCAACTGCTCGTCTTTACCTTTTCCTATAATGGCTAATATTCCACACATACCTTTTGAACCTTAAAATCATTTATTTTATGAAGCAAAAATGAAACATTAGATTTATTATAAAAATCAAAAAAGACAAAATAGTTTAAATTTAAAACATAAATAAATAAAAAAAGTAAAATATGAAATTTTTGATTTAAAAATAAAGTGATTTCGTTTGAAATTCAAAAAAACAGTGCTCATTTGGCTGCACTAAACCCTGCCAAACAAACAGAATAAAGAGAGATTGAATTTGAGCACCAGGTTTGATAAATAATTCTTAATTGCCACCATCATTGTTGCTATTTTCATAAATTTGCCCAAAATTCAACCCTTTGAGAAAGTTATTTTTTTGCTTCGGATTAGTACTCGGATTGATTCACGGTGTTTCCGCCCAAAAATCATCACAAATAAACGTTGAGTATGCCGATTTTTCAGATATCAACCAAACCGAGATCCCGGATGCCTTGTTGTTACGCGGCAATGTGAGAGTGAGTCATGAAGGCGTAGTTTTTACCTGTAATAAGGCTTATTTTTTTCAAAAGGAAAACTACATCAAAGCATTTGGCGATGTACAAATGGTTCAAGGTGATACCCTTTTTTTAAACAGTAAATACGCCGAATACAATGGCAAAGTAAAGCAGGCTTTTGCTACCGGAAATGTGGTCATGCGCTCACCTGAAGCCACGTTGGTAACCGACACCATCAACTTTGACCGAAATGTACAGGAAGCTTTTTACAACACCTTCGGAACCATCACCAATAAGGAAAACACGCTGAAAAGCAAGTCGGGCCGCTATTATGCCAAGGAGAAAAAATTTCGGTTTCTGACGGCCGTTACCATCACTAATCCTAAATACACCATCAAGTCTAATCATTTGGATTATTACACCAATTCGGGGCATTCTTATTTGTTTGGACCTTCAACCATAACCAGCAAAGAAAATTACATTTATACCGAAAAAGGGTTTTATGACACCAAGAAAAACTTAGCGCATTTTCTGCGTAAATCTTACATTAAATACAAAGACCGGCGGATTGAAGGAGACAGTTTATATTACGACCGAAACCGCGAATACGCCTCAGCAACTAATAATGTAAAAATCACCGATTCTATCAACAAAGGGCTTATTAAGGGACATTACGCCGAAATTTTCCGCAACCTTAAAAAGCAAACCGATTCTATCATGATTACCAAAAGAGCCGTGGCTATTACTTTGGTTGAACAAGACTCGATGTACGTTCACGGTAAAAAAATGCTCATTACCGGAAAACCCGGCGAACGCATTGTACGCGGATTCAACAATGTGCGCTTTTACAAAACAGACATGAGTGGAAAATGTGATTCCATCCATTCTGACCAAAAGAAAGCCTTAACCAAGCTCATTGGAAAGCCCATTCTTTGGAATTATGACAACCAAATGACCGGAGATGTAATGCATCTCATTGGCAACAACAAGACCGAAAAACTTGACTCGCTCAAAGTATTGAACAACGCGTTTATTGTTTCTAAGGATACTTTAGGCACCGGTTACAATCAAGTAAAAGGGCAAAATCTGTACGGAAAATTCAGAGACAACAAACTTTATGAAGTAGATGTCATCAAGAACACAGAAGTGGTGTACTACATGCGAAACGATCAACATGAACTGATTGGTATCAATAAAAATGTGAGCAGTAAAATCAACATGACTTTGGACAAAAACACTATTGACACCATTACTTTTTTCAATACTGTTGACGGAGATATTTACCCCGAAAAAGATTTACCCGAAAACGCCCGTAAGCTGAGGGGATTCATTTGGCGCGGAGACGAACGCATAAAATCCAAAGATGACATTTTTCCTCCTGAGGAAAACGAATTGGACGCCAAAATACAAGCCCAAAGAAAGACAGAAATGGCCAAAGAAGATAAGCCATTGGCTCCGCGAAAAGAAACGTTGGATTACGACAAAAACAACCCTAAACCGGTAGTGAAGTGATAATGATGAAAGAAGATTTTTTAAAATACCAAGCCCAAACCTCTCCCTATCCGCTGGGAATGGAAGTTTCATATGCAAAGGGCTCCTACATTTACGATACCAACAACAAAAAATACCTCGACTTTGTGGCCGGAGTTTCCGCCTGTAGTTTAGGACATCAAAACCAGAGGGTAAATCAAGCCATCAAAGACCAGTTAGACAAATATTCCCACGTCATGGTTTATGGCGAATATGCACAACATCCGGCAGTAGCTTATTGTAAGTTACTGGTTGAACATCTTCATCCTACACTGAATAAAGTGTACTTGGTTAACTCGGGAACCGAAGCTACTGAAGGCGCATTAAAATTGGCTCGTCGTGTAACCGGCAGAAGCCAACTGATTTCCTGTCACAATGCCTATCACGGTAACACTATGGGCTCTATGAGTGTGATGGGGTTTGAAGAACGCAAACAAATCTTTCGCCCGTTGATTCCCGATGTGGATTTTATCACCTTTAACAATGAGGCCGATATTCAAAAAATAACCACCAAAACAGCCGGAATCATTTTGGAAAGCATTCAAGGCGGAGCGGGATTCATCGAACCCAAAAATGACTTTTTGGCCAAGGTCAAAAAACGTTGTGAGGAAGTTGGTGCGTTATTGATTGTTGATGAAATTCAACCCGGATTCGGAAGAACCGGAAAGCTATTCGGTTACGAAAACTACAACGTTGTTCCCGATGTTGTCATAATAGGAAAAGGCATGGCAGGCGGTATGCCTGTTGGCGGTTTTATTGCCAACGAAAAATACATGGATTTATTGAGCCATGATCCGAAATTAGGCCATATTACCACTTTTGGCGGACATCCTGTCATTGCGGCAGCTTGTTTGGCTACTTTGGAAGAAATTCTCGAAAAAGACTACATTTCGCAATCTTTAGCCAAAGAAAAACTGTTCCGGGAGTTATTGGTACATCCTTTGATAAAGGAAGTCAGAGGAAAAGGACTGATGCTTGCAGCCATGACCGACGACCCCGAAATTACCAACAAAGTAATTTTTAAATGTCAGGATAAAGGATTGATTTTATTTTGGTTGTTGTTTGAAGGTTGTGCCATCAGAATTACTCCCCCATTAACCCTATCCGAAGACGAAATCAGAGAAGGTTGTGCCATCATCATCCAGGCAATGGATGAATTGATGAATGAAGAATTAAGATTAACGAATTAAGATTGCAGATTTTTTTACTTCTAAAATCAAAAATCGTTAATCATCAATCACAAATCAATTGTTAATTAAATTGTTTACAACAATAGCGACAATTATTAAAAAAAGCACAGCGTTTCCCTAATTTTATTAAGGATAATTTTAAACCCTACTGTTATGCACCTGGATCACGACGAAGAAGACTACAACTTATCCTTATCGAAATTTGAATCGATGTTGAAAACCAACAAAGTATTCTTTTTCGACTCTGAGGAATTCGAGGAAATCATCCTGCATTACCTTGATATGGGCAAAGCAACTTTGGCAAAAAAAGCGTTGAAGTTAGGATTAGAACAACACCCAAAATCGACCGGATTAAAACTAGTTCAGGTTGAAATGTTGGTGTATGATGACAAATTGGATCAGGCCGAAAAATTACTCAACGAATTGTACGCCATTGAGCCGACTAACGAAGAAATCTTCATTCAAAAAGCCAATATTTATTCCAAAAGAGATCAGCATGACAAGGCAGTGGAATTTTTGCAAACCGCTTTAAAATATACCGAAGATCATGCCGATGTTTACAATTTAATGGGCATGGAATATCTGTTTATGGATAACTTGGAGTTGGCCAAAGAGAGTTTCATCAAATGTTTGGAAGAAGACATTGAAGACCAATCAGCCTTATATAACGTTGTGTACTGTTTTGAGTTTTTAGACCAAAATGCAGAGGCTATAGAATATCTTAAAAAATACATTGACAGAAATCCGTACAGTGAAATTGCCTGGCATCAGTCGGGCCGCTTGTACTATGGACTCAAAGAATACGAGATGGCCGCCACTTCTTTTGAATTAGCTTCTTATATAGATGAAGAATTCATCGGAGCTTATATGGAAAGAGGAAAAGCTTTGGAACGATTAAAAAGATACGAAGAGGCTATTGAAAGCTACAAACGTACCATTGAATTAGACGATCCAACCTCATATGCTTTACTCCGCATAGGAAAATGTTATGAAAAACTGGGCAATAAAGCCGAAGCCTTAAAGTATTTCAATAAAACGGTACATGAAGACCCGCTTTTAGACAAAGGATGGATTGCGATAACCGATTATTATGTACGTCAAAAAAACTTCCAAAAAGCGTTATACTACGTAAACAAAGCATTGGCCATTGACGACCAAAACCGATTGTACTGGAAACGATTTGCGACCATCAACAAAGCCATGAACTTGTTGGAAGAAGCTGAATTTGGGTACCGAAAAGCCGTTGAATTTGGAGATTACCAACTAGACACCTGGTTGTTTTGGGTTGACATCATGAAAGATTTGGGTGAATTCAATAATGCCGTATTAACCTTGTTGCAGGCCGCAGAATATTTCCCGGAAGAATATGAAGTAGAATACCGTTTGGCTGGATTTCATTTTATGTTGAATGAAGAAGAAAAAGCCAAGTTTCATTTGAGCAACGGTCTGCGTTTGAATTTCAAACACCATACCATTATAACCGACTTATTTCCTTCTGTTTGGGAGCGAAAATCGGTTCAGGAATACATTAACAAACATCAAAAACCGGAATAAATGTCGAGAAGACAGTATGGTCTAATCGGAAAAAACATTTCCTATTCGTTTTCCAAAAAGTATTTCACAGAAAAATTTACTTTGGGAAATCTGGTCGATTGTATGTATGACAATTTCGACATTCCCACTATTGAAGATTTTCCGGCGGTTATTGCCAACAATCCCGATTTAAAAGGGTTAAATGTAACCATCCCCTACAAGGAAACAATCATTCCGTATTTGGCAAAATTATCTAAAAACGCTGCTCAAATCGGAGCGGTGAATGTGATACGTTTTACCAAAAAAGGGAAACTGAAAGGCTACAATTCGGACTATTACGGATTTATGAAATCGTTGGAGCCGTTATTGCAACCTCATCACAAAAAAGCATTGATTCTCGGAACCGGCGGTGCTGCCAAAGCGGTAGCGTTTGCATTGGACAAACTCGGAATTCTGTACACCTTCGTGACGCGTGAATCTAAAGAAGGCATGATTGATTACGATCGAATCAACGCGACCACTTTTGACAATTATCACATTATCATCAATTGCACTCCTCTGGGTACCAGTCCGAATACCAAGGAATTCCCTCCTCTGCCCTATGCTTTTTTCACTGATAAACACATCGCTTTTGACTTGATTTACAATCCGGAGGAAACCCAGTTTCTCAAAAAAGCCAAAAAAAAGGGAGCGGTTACCAAAAATGGCTACGAAATGTTAGTCCTCCAAGCTGAAAAGGCGTGGAAAATCTGGAATAAATAATCAACCGCATGAACATCAAACTTCTCGCCATTGGCAAAACCGACAATAAAGCGCTGCAAACCCTGATTGAGGATTACACCAAAAGGCTGTCATTTTACATCAAGTTCGATTTGGAAATTATTCCGGACATTAAGAATGTAAAGCATTTATCTGAAAACCAGCAAAAAGAAAAAGAAGGAGAACTGATTTTGGCTAAACTCACTCCAACCGATCAATTGATTTTGTTAGATGAAAACGGAACCTCTTTCTCCAGTGTCGGTTTTTCTGATTATTTACAAAAGAAAATGAATTCGGGTACTAAGACATTGGTATTCGTTATCGGTGGTCCCTACGGTTTTAGCGAAGAAGTATACCAAAAGGCTCAAGGCAAAATTTCGCTTTCATTGATGACCTTTTCGCATCAAATGGTTCGATTATTTTTTATCGAACAGCTTTACAGAGGTTTCACGATTTTGCGCAATGAGCCTTATCACCACCAATAAAAAAATCAGCAACAATTCGGCTGTACACTAATAGATGTATTCCTTGCTGTGATTTATGATTACACCTCTTTTGATAATGATTAAATTTTTGAGGAATAACTTATCCTGAATGTATTTGCCGAAACTCAGCTTTTTACTGAAACAAAAGGTAACGGTGGTTGGCACTTCTTTTAAAGAATCATTTAAAAAAACCGCCAATTGTTCTTTTGAAAAAACCTCATCCTTATACCTCACCAGATTATTTTCATCAAAGGTAATCACGGTTGCATTCCCATCCGGTTTTTCATATTTGTATCTGATTTTGGTAAATGGCAAAAAAGCCATGCGTTTCTTGATTGTATCGGTGTAAGTAAAATAATTCTCCGATGTTTCACTTTTGTGAAGGCTGCCCTCTTTTTTATTCTGAAGTTTTTTTATTTCGGGAATAACCAAACGCAATGGTAATCGCTTATCAATATTAAACAACCAATTGGTGGAACTTATGGAATTCTTGCGGTTGACTTCAATCAGCGTATCTTTTTCTTCGGTTTTAAAGAAAAAGTAAATCGGGGAATGGTCCTGCACATCAGCCACTACTGTTTCACCGGCCATGGGCAGTAACACTTCTTTATTTTGGCAGGAAAACAATACAAAACAAATTCCGGCTACAATGATTTTTTTCATAGTTGAGATACTAATTTTATACATTCAACAGCTTCTTTTACATCGTGTACTCTTAAAATATCGGCACCCTTTTGCAGGGCAATAGTATTCAGAACCGAAGTCCCATTGAGCGCAAATTCAGCTGAAGTATTCAGTGTTTTATATATCATGGATTTTCGGGAAACACCAACCAAAACGGGTAATTCCAACGATTGAAACAATTCTAAATTACCCAATACTTCAAAATTTTGCTCTACCGTTTTAGCAAAACCAAATCCGGGGTCAACGATAATATCATTTATCCCGAAACTTCGGGCCAGAGCTACTTTTTCTGAAAAATAAAATAACATATCTCTGGTAATGTTGTCATACTCCGTCAGGCTTTGCATGCTTTGTGGTGTACCTCTCATGTGCATCATGATGTAGGGCACCTGTAACCCGGCAACCGTTTCCATCATGTTTTCGTCTAAGTTTCCGGCAGCAATATCATTGATGATACATGCACCGTTTTCAACTGCAGCCTTGGCTACTTTGGCACGAAACGTATCAACCGAAATCAAGGTTTGGGGGAACTCTCTGAGCACCATTTTGAGCACGGGCAATAAACGATTGATTTCTTCCTCTTCAGATACGAACTCAGCACTCGGCTTACTGGAATAGGCTCCTATATCAATAAAAGAAGCGCCTTCAGTCAACATTTTTTCTACCTGTAAAAGGATGCTGTTTTCGTTAGCATATTTGCCACCGTCGTAAAACGAATTGGGCGTTGCATTCAGTATTCCCATGACTTTGGGAACAGACAAATCAATAAGGTTTCCGAGGCAATTAATCGTCATTGGTATTTTAACTTAGTTATAAGATTTAGTCCTTTGTACTTCAATCTTTATTCTTTACTTTTGACACGAACCCTATAGGGAGAACTGTACATAAGTAAAAAAAATTGATACAAAGATACACTGAAATGAGTAATACTTCTCAGGAATATGATAAGGTTATCGCTATTTGCCGACAACTTTTCAGCAATAAAATGAAAGACTACGGAAGTGCCTGGCGCATACTGAGATTACCGTCGCTTACCGACCAGATTTTTATCAAAGCACAACGCATCCGCAGCTTACAACAAAACCAAACCCGCAAAGTAGACGAAGACGAAACCGGCGAATTTATCGGAATCATCAATTATTGCATTATGGCGCTCATTCAACTCGATTTAGGTGTAGTAGACCAACCCGATTTAGACGTTGTAAAAGCCGTTGAACTGTATGACGCCAAGGTTGCCTTAACCAAATCGCTGATGGAAGCCAAAAACCACGATTATGGAGAAGCATGGAGGGAAATGCGCGTGAGTTCACTAACCGATTTGATTTTACAAAAACTGCTTCGCGTGAAGCAAATTGAAGACAACCAAGGCAAAACCTTGGTTTCAGAAGGCATAGATGCCAATTACCAAGACATGATTAATTACTCCGTTTTTGCATTGATTTTGATGCAATTCGGTCAAAACTAATTTAAAAGTTATGAGTTTATCCAAAAACAATACTGCCTTGGGAATCCGAATCATCATTTCGTTCCTTTTTCTATTATCTGCTGTAGCCAAATTATACCCATCGCCTTATTTTGCCATTTCAACTTTTGAAGTAAAGCAATTGTATCCTATGGGATTTTCGGAAGGTTTTGCTCCCTATTTCTCCAGAATATTGATTGGAATTGAATTTGCCTTAGGCTTTTTAATTTTACAAAAACACTTTTTGCGAAGCATTGTTATTCCGGGCACCATATTACTATTGGCTGTATTTACAACGCATTTAACCATAGTAACCATTCAAGACGGCGGTAACTCCGGAAACTGTGGTTGTTTTGGAAGTTTGTTACCCATGACTCCCATAGAAGCCATCATCAAAAACGTAGTTGCTATAGCTTTGTTAGTTTGGCTGTTTGTTATTATGCCAAAATCTAATGAAAAGAAAGACAATTTCTGGGTACTGACTTCGGTGACTTTTGCTTCAATCCTGGCATTATTCATGTTGGCTCCCATACAGCCGATGGAAAGTAAATTTTCGGTTTCCACTCCGGAAGAACATGTTGTTGACACTACAGCAGAAGCGACTGTTGATACTACTTCGACTCAAATTGTAAAAGACACACTGAAAAAAGCAGAAACGCTTAAAAATGAAGTCAAAGCCGAAAGCAACGAACCTGAAAAACACAAATCGGGCTATGCACAGTATTTTGCCAATATTGATAAAGGCCGAAAAACACTTTGCTTTTTTGTACCCGGTTGCGATCATTGCCGTGAAGCAGCCAAGGAGTTAACCGAAATGAAAAAAACCAATAAAAACTTCCCGGAAATCTACATCATTTTCATGAATGAAGAAGCCGATTTGATTCCGGATTTTTTCAAATTTGCCGGTGCTGAATATCCGTATAAAATCATTGAAGTGATTCCGTTCTGGAAAGTTTTGGGATCGGGTAAAGATACTCCGGGCGTGAAATATTTATGGAACGGGAACGAATACAAATACTATTGGGGAATTACGGATAACAAATTTGACCCTGTTGACTATCAAAAATTAATTCAGAAACCGTATTCAGAATTAAAAAAATAGTCCTACTTTGCTTATCATTTTGTATTTTTAACCATAAAAACATCACTTATGATTAAGTATATCATGTCCAGAAAAATCAATGAACGAGGACTTATCGGCATTGGTTTATGCGTAATTGTTTTCTTCATCGGGCAATATGTTTTGAATCACATCTCAACGATGGAACATCCGCCAATGGGAAACACCATCTGGATTATCCTGGGAAGTACTTTAGTTTTCACATCCGTTTTAGGAGTTGTTGTAATTCTGAAATATCTGTATGACACCAAGAAGCGCAAAGAAAGACGTGAACGCAAAAGAAAAAGTCACAAATTATACTACCTGAAAAACGGTAAAACAAAAGCGAGTTCAAAACTCTGACACAGAATAGATTTAATTTCCCCAAACAAACTAAAAAAATGAAAAAAATTGCTGTAATCTTAGTTGTAATTGTAATCGCTTTTGCGTTTTCAACATTACAAAAAGAATCCTTTTCCAAAGAGGCACTAACGCAAAAATTGATTACTCCTGAGAATTCCGAAATTACATTCAAGGAAATTTTAGAAAAGCACCGCGGAAAACCAACTGTTATCGAAATTTGGGCTTCTTGGTGTGGAGATTGTGTTAAGGCAATGCCTAAAGTAAAAGAAATGCAAGCGGCCAATCCCAACGTGGATTATGTATTCATCTCTATGGATAAGGCATTTGACAAATGGCAGTCGGGTATAGCGAAACACGAGCTAAAAGGTGACCATTATTGGGCTACTGATGGTATGAAGGGAGCATTTGGTAAGTCGATTAATTTAGATTGGATTCCGCGCTACATTGTACTTGACGGCAAGGGTAAAATTCAAATTTACCGAGCCATCGAAACCGATTTTGACAAAATAAACGAGACCTTAAAAAATTTACAATAATGAGACAAAAGATAGTTGCCGGTAATTGGAAAATGCATAAAAATGCCGAAGAAACCGAAGACCTTTTAAATGAATTAATCGACAAATTACCTGTTGATACCGAAGCACAAATCATAGTAGCGCCAACTTTTGTCAACTTAGCTTCTGCTGTTGATCATCTGGAGTTTACGAACATAGCCGTTGCAGCCCAAAACATGCATCAAAGCGAATCCGGAGCCTTCACGGGTGAAATATCTGCCGATATGCTGAAAAGCATTGGTGTAAACAGAGTAATTCTGGGTCACTCGGAACGCAGAGCCTATTTTCATGAAACCGATGCCATTCTTGCTCAAAAAGTAACTACTGCACTAAAACATGATATGTCCGTTATTTTTTGTTTCGGCGAAGAACTGAAAGACCGTCAAAACAAACAACACTTCAATGTAGTTGAAAATCAGTTGCGCGATGGCTTATTTCATCTAGAGGCTAAAGACTGGGAGCAAATCATTTTGGCTTATGAACCCGTTTGGGCAATAGGAACCGGAGAAACTGCCACGCCCGAGCAAGCTCAGGAAATGCACGAATTCATCAGGGAAACCATAAGAAAGCGATTTGGAAGCGATATAGCCGAAGACGTTTCCATTCTTTACGGAGGCAGTGTAAAGCCTGACAATGCCAAAGAAATTTTCTCAAAACCGGATGTTGACGGCGGATTAATAGGAGGAGCCGCTCTCAAAGCTGAAGATTTTGCTGCCATAGTAGCTTCTATATAAGAAAAAAACTTTCAAATTTTTAAAACTTTTCATTGATTTGAAAGGTTTTTTTTATTTTAAAAACAAATAAATGTATTTTATCGATTTTATTTGCTTTTAATCGAAAATAATTTATAGTTTTACAAACCTAAATCTTGTCAAATTCAAATGAAAGCGAAATTCACCCTTGTACTCCTACTATTTTGTGGTTTGAACCTACTTGCCCAAATAGATATTCAAAAACGATTCCAATCAGACAGCCGAAAATACTATGTTTGGAATAAAGACTACGACAAATACGAATTGATGGAAACGGAATATGAAAACTCCGTTATTGACATCCGTGAAATTGGTTCTAAATCTAACGGATATATTGTAGTCAGCATGGTAGATAACGGTTTGGTCAGAATGCATCATGGTTCTATCTATCAATTTAAACAGGACAGTGACGAAGAAGGTTCCTGGCTAATCCGTTCAAAATTCATGAAAGGAAAACTGACCTACAACCCTAAAGAAAATACGATAACGTATCTTTATGATGCTGATGATAAACGCTACAACAAACTGATGATTTTTTACGTTCAGACGGATGAAGCACCCAATGCCAGTTTGAAAGCTATCGTAAAATCAGACTAAAAAGTTTTCCTGAAATGACTTCGCTGTACGGCTATTGATTGTTACCTTTGCCAAAAAAATTACAGCATGTCAAACGTTTATTTAGGATACCATTTTACTGTGGAGCCCAAAGAATTAGGTTCCGAGATTTTAATCGCCGAATTGGGCGAAAAACCTTTTGAAAGTTTCATTGAAACCGATAATGGATTTATCGCTTACATTCAAAAAGACCTTTGTACTAAAGACATACTGAATGATATTCATCTGCTACATTCTCCTGAGTTCACTATTTCCTACACAATCGAAGAGATTGACCAAGTCAATTGGAATGAAGAGTGGGAAAAAAACTTCGAACCCATCGACGTAGACGGAAAATGTCATGTTCGCGCTCCTTTTCATGCGAAAACAACAGCCGAATATGATATCGTAATCGAACCCAAAATGAGTTTCGGAACCGGTCATCATGAAACTACCCACATGATGATTCAACATCTTTTAGAAACTGATGTTACCAATATGAAAACTCTTGACATGGGCTGCGGAACGGCTATTCTTGCCATACTTGCCGAAATGAAAGGTGCCAAACCTATTGACGCTATTGACATTGACAACTGGTGCTATTTAAATTCGATTGAAAATGCAGAACGTAACAATTGTCACGAGATTACGGTATATGAAGGTGATGCCGAATTGCTGAAAGGAAAAAAATACGACTTGATCATCGCCAACATCAACCGCAACATATTATTAAACGACATGCAACAATATGTGGATTGCCTGAACAAAAACGGCATTCTCTTATTGAGCGGATTTTATACCGAAGACATCCCGTTTATTGATGCATCCTGTACTGAGAAAGGACTCACCTATGTTAAAAAATTCGAAAGAAATAATTGGGTTTCTTTGAAATATGTAAATTAGCAGTCGAAAAAAATTCGGGAATACAAACGAAATGAAAATGAGCACGATAGAAAAAATACAAGAAGACGTTTTAGTTGAAGAATTGGTTGGAATAAACAACGAAATTGTATTGTACAATGATGATGTCAATACGTTTGATCATGTGATTGACACCTTAATCCGAGTTTGCCAACATACCTCAGAACAAGCGGAACAATGTGCTATTTTAGTTCATTACAAAGGAAAATGTACCGTAAAAACCGGACAGTATGATGAGTTAAAACCTCAATGTACTCAATTGTTGGAAGCCGGTTTAAGCGCAGAAATAGTTTAAGCCTTAAATTTCCAGTCGAATTCGTCGTTATCTTTGATGATGGCTCCTAATTCAACCCGTATTACAACTCCATACTCGGCCTGAAGAATCAGCCAATTACTTTCGTTAAAGTGATTTTCAGTACTGTCAAAATCCTCTTGCTCCCAAGTTTTGAAAGGCAAGTTATTTTTAATCTCATCGATGTTTTTACCCATGACCACCTGATCTAAAAGAGTTGCCTGAGGATTGGAAGTAATGATATACCCCAAACGGAAGTTTTCATCTTCATAAAAGGTCAGCCGGATTTTTTCGTTGTTATACAGGTAAATCACATTGCCGTCTTCATCTTTGAATTGTTTGTCAGGCTTACCATAAATACTTTCGACATGATTTTGTTTCATACCGAATAACAATTCACCAACACCGTTTTTGGGATTAATTTTCATAGTTGTTTTTCTGATTAATATTCAAACGTTCCAAACTCGCTTCTAATGGTGAGTTTTTTATTTTCGGAAGCTTCTACCCTACCTACTATTTGAGCTTCTACGCCAAAGGATTTTGATATTTCGATGATATCCGAAGCGATTGCATTGGGCACATACAATTCCATACGATGTCCACAGTTAAAGACTTGGTACATTTCTTTCCAATTGGTTTTGGATTGCTCTTGTATTAGTTTGAATAATGGCGGAACGGGAAACATATTGTCTTTAATTATGTGCACGTCATCAACAAAATGAAGCACTTTGGTTTGGGCTCCGCCACTGCAATGCACCATGCCGTGAATTTCTTTTGGCGTGTATTTATCTAAAATTGATTTGATAATCGGAGCATAGGTTCGAGTTGGAGAGAGAACTAATTTCCCGGCGTCAATTGGGGAGCCAGCTACAAAATCGGTAAGTTTGGTATTTCCTGAATAGACGAGTGCATCGGGTACCGAAGCATCAAAACTTTCCGGATATTTTTCGGCTAAATACTTGGCAAAAACATCATGACGTGCCGAAGTTAAACCATTGCTGCCCATACCTCCGTTATAACTTTTTTCATAATTGGCCTGACCAAAAGAAGCCAAACCTACAATAACATCACCGGGTTGGATATTGGCATTATCAATTACCTCAGAACGTTTCATACGGGCTGTAACGGTTGAGTCTACGATAATAGTTCTGACCAAATCGCCCACATCAGCGGTTTCGCCTCCTGTGGAATGAATGGTTACTCCGAAGTTTTTTAACTCGGCAATCAACTCTTCAGTTCCGTTAATGATGGCAGATAGTACTTCGGCCGGAATTAGATTTTTATTTCTTCCAATGGTTGAAGACAACAAAATATTATCGGTAGCGCCTACACAAAGCAGGTCGTCAATATTCATGATCAGCGCATCTTGTGCTATACCTTTCCAAACGGATAAATCACCGGTTTCTTTCCAATACATGTAGGCCAGAGACGATTTGGTACCCGCTCCGTCTGCGTGCATAATCAGACAATAGTCGTCGTCATTGGTTAAATAATCGGGAACAATTTTGCAGAAAGCTTTGGGGAATAAGCCCTTATCAATGTTTTTGATGGCGTTGTGTACATCTTCTTTAGAAGCTGAAACTCCGCGCAAATTGTAGCGTTGGCTGTTATCAGAACTCATGTTGTAGTGTTGTGTTGTTGTGGCGCAAAGATAGTAATTTGAATTGTGAATTTTGAGTAGTAAATTGTGAATTACTTTTCCAGAATCATAATTTCTACGCGACGGTTTTCATCTTCTTCCTGAGCAGATTTTTCAGGTATGGGATGCACAGGACGTGAAGTTCCGTATCCTTTAAATGTCATGCGTTTTCTATCTATTTTATTGCGAAGTAAGTACGTATAAACGGCACGAGCTCTTGAAGAAGAAACATCGTTAACATCGTATACTCTTTGGCAGCAAATATGTCCTTGTATTTCTATTTTCAGTTTCGGATTTTCTTCCATGACACAAAGAAGTTCAAGTAGTGTGGGCTCTGATTTGGGAACGATTCGTGCCGAGTTATTATAGAAATAAATGTTGGGCAAAGCCACTGTCTCACCCACTTTGGAGTTCATTATTTTTTCAGATAATTTTGAAACAATCGGTTTTTCATTTTTAATTTCGTTGTAAAAAATCGTTACCTTCCTGTTTTCTGCCTGAATTTTGGATTGTTTAAATTCTTTTCCGTACGCAATGCGTTCTAAATTTTGCTGAATTTTAATACCGCTTTTTTCGAGTAATTTTTGAACGTTGTCAATGCGTCTTTCGGCCAGTTTTTTGTTGTAATCTTTGGTATCCACACTGTCGCAATAGCCCATCATTTTAATGACTTCGATATCCTTGTTTTTGGCAAACCATTCGTTGAAGTCTAAAATCGATTTCTCATTTGGAAAATCTTTGTTGAAATCAAAAAACACTTCAAATTGGTTTTGTCCTGTGCTTTTTAAGGAAACCAAAAACAATACTATGATGATTAGATGTTTCATTATTTGTCAACGATTAAAATTTCTACACGGCGATTGGCTTTTCGTTCAGCCTCGTTTCGTTCGGGTAATTTGTATATTGGATCATTGCTGCCAAAACCTTTGTAGGACAGCCTGCTTAATTCGACACCGTTATCTCTTAAATAGTTGAAAATGACTAAGGCTCTTCGATACGATAATTTGGTATCCATAACATTCGGATTACAGCATATATGACCGTGTATGGCTATTCTCAGTTTTGGGTTATCAAGCATAATCTGCACTAATTTTTCCAGGATAGGTCGGGACCGTTCCTCAATTCGCTCAGAATTAAACAGGAAATTGATGTTATTAATTTTGATTAAATCACCTTTTTTTGCCTTTTGAAATTTGACGGCCAACTGTGATGCTTCTTTTTCAATTAAGGCTTGGCTGTCAAATGAAGATATGGCCTCATCTGTTTTGGCAATCTCCTTATTTTCTTTCGTTTTTTCTTCTTTTGATGTATAAAAAAATGTTACTTTTCGGTTTTCTTCCTGTTTCTTAGAAAATTTAAAATCTTTCCCGAAAGGTTTTAACTCCACTTTATCGTTGATAGCTATAGCCTCTTTTTTGAGTAACGTCATAACAAAGTTAATCCTTCTCATAGCCAATTCTCTGTTGTAGTTACTGTCATCAACACTGTCGCAATAACCAAAAATACCGGTAACTTCAACTGTTTTATTGGCCGCTATCCATTGATTCCATTTTTCCATTGAAGCCTGATTTGGATAGTCTTTGTTGAAATCAAAGAACACTTCATACTGCTTTTGAGAGAAGACAATCAATGGTAATAACCATAAAACAAAGCAAAACCTCCTCATTCTAATTATCGACAATTAAAATTTCGACTCTACGGTTAGCCGCACGTTCCTGTTCATTTTTTTCGGGCAACGGATAAATAGGTTGTGTACTGCCGAATCCTTTATAGGACAATCTCGGCGGGTAAATTTGGTTAGCCACTAAAAAATTATAAATGGCTTTAGCCCGTTGCGTTGACAAATCCAATCGGTCATTCGGCATACAACACAAATGGCCTTGAATTTCAATTTTCAGTTGCGGATTTCTCTGGAGCACAACCAAAAGCTCATACATTTTTACCCGCGATTCGGGTACCACAGCAAAAGTGTTGATGATAAAATTCAGGTTTTCGATTTTGATCTTTTCCCCCTGTTTGGCCTCGCCTATCTTTTTCATGAAAGTTTGGTCAAGTTTAAATTCTGAGGTTGTTCCGTTGGGGTTTTCGAACACCAATTTTTCGGGATACTCAATTTCAGGTTTCGGGATTTCTTCGTTAGTTTCTTTTTTAATTCCCAGAATTTCGTCTTCCCGAGTTAAGTCTTTTTCTAAAATGTAATAAATAGTAACCCTTCTGTTTTCAGCTTTATTTTTGGACTGATTGAAACTTTCGCCGAAACTTATGGTTTTAAAATCTTCTCTGATTTTGATTTTATCCTTAATGGCTCTGAAAATGCAATCAACACGTTTTTGAGCCAAAGTATCATTAAATCCGGTTGTTCCGTCTTCATCGGTAAAACCGTGAATCGCTACTATTTTGTTGTTTTTATTTTCAGTTAACCAAGTGGTCAGTCTTTCGTTCTCTCTACTGTTCAATTCAAACTTATTGCTGTCAAAATACAATGCAAACTGTTCCTGAGCATGAAAGGTATTGGCAAAAAGAACACAAAAAAGAAAAACAAAAATAGGCTTCATAAATCGCTTTTAATACTAACGTAATTTACACAAAAATAGTATTGCTTTTGTAAAATATAATCCTGATTGTAAGGAATTAATATTTACATTTGTAAATAAAACATTATTAAATGAAATCATTATTACTTTTCGGATTTTTAACCCTTTCACTTACAGCCAGTTCACAAACGCTGATTCAATCGGTGAATTCGGCCAGTGTTATTGCTAACAGCTCTTCAATATCGGTAGGTGAAATTGTAGTGGTTCCGCAAAATCAAAACCAATCAAGTAGCGGAATCATTGGGCTTTTGGCGCAAACTCAACAAGCGTTGGAAGTACCACAACTGGAGCTTAGCAACAAAATTACAGTTTTTCCTAACCCAACAGAAGCTACTGTTTATTTCCAAACCGATACCAATTTAACCAATGAAAAGGTTTCATTATACAACATTACAGGGCAATTGGTTGCTGAGAAAAAGATAGCAGCAGATAATTCTTTGGATTTATCAACCATTCAAAGTGGTATTTATCTTATTCAGTTTTCAAACAAAAACATTAATTCTTTTAAAATAATCAAACATTAAAATAAAATCGAAGATTCTCGAATCCAAAAATCAAACAAATTACAATCATGAGTAAAAAACTATTACTGTTATCAGCACTTTTTGTTACCTTTTTGAACTTTGCACAAGTTCCACAAGGCATCTCTTATCAAGCAATTGCTTTAAATAGCTCAGGAACTCCGGTGGTGAGTTCAAATGTACGGGTAAAACTTTCTATCCTGGATGCTTCGGCATCGGGAAGCGTTTTGTATTCGGAATCACAATTAAAAACCACCAACGCACAAGGTCTTTTTAACTTGGTAATTGGGCAAGGAACATTAATTTCGGGAGCATTTAATACTATTAACTGGGGTGTTAATTCGAAATTTTTAAAAGTAGAAATGGATGCTTCAGGCGGAACCAGCTACACATTAGTAGGAACCACGCAATTACTGAGTGTTCCATATGCTTTAGCTGCTGACAGCTTGGTAACATCAGCCGGAGAAGGTATTACTTTGGTTTCTCCAAACGGAACACCTTACATCCTTTCCGTAAATGACGCCGGACAATTGTCTTTACCAACTTCGGGAACTGCATCCAGCTTTCCAAATCAACTTTATGCTTATGGAACATTTAACAGTTTCAACGCTTCTACAGCATTATTAATGGGTTCAGATGGCTATAGTTATTTTGGATATAAATACCTGACTTCCGGAAGTCAGCTTAAGTTCATCCCTGAAAACAACAGTAGTGCTGCAGTATATGGTTTGAATGCTTCCTTCGAAGTCGTTCAAAACGGTAGTGCCTATAATGTTCCTTCAAATGGTTTTTATGCTATTAGCATAGGCCTTCAGGAAAACTTTTTATCTTTTAACAGCACTTCCATAGCACCACTTTTACAAATTATTGATTCCAGTAATTCATTTAATGCAACCTATACGGTAGCAACAAACAAATTTAGTTTTACAGTAACCGGGGTTACTACAACCAATAACAATAAATTTTATTTACAGTATACAAATAACGGACAATCTTTTGGGGATAACTTGGCTGATGGATCATTAGAATATGGCGGAAGTCCGATAAACTTTCCGGGATTAACCACTACTCCTAAAAACTTTAGAGTAGACATGACTATCAACTTTAATGGTTCTGCAGACTATACTATTACTCAGATTCCATAATTTATAATAGCATAAAAATTAAAACTCCCGCTCAATGAGCGGGAGTTTTTTTATGTATCAAATTATCTTGTAAACAATAATTCTCTGTATTTCGTTAGCGTCCAGATTTCATCATCCACCAGCAATTCTAATTTATCACAATGTGCCCGAATGACTTCGAAATAAGGTTTAACTTTATCACAGTAGGCTTCTGCCATTTTTTGTGCATCGGTTAACACATTAGCTTTTTTACGCGCTTCGGTCATGGCTTCCACATTAGAGTTAATCCCTTCGATGTGAGATGAAATTTCTTTGATTAAGGAGATTTGTTCTTTGGCAATTTTTTCAAAATCCTTACCGAAAATTTCCTTTAATCCCCTCACATTTTCAATCAATGTGTTTTGATAGCGAATAGCTGTCGGAATCACGTGATTACGAGCAATATCGCCAAGTACTCTTCCTTCGATTTGGATTTTCTTGGTGTATTCTTCCAGTTCAATTTCATAACGCGCCTCTACTTCTACATGATTCATTACATTCAAATCCTGGAATAAATCCAATGCCTTTTTTGACACCTTGGCTTTCAAAGCAGCCGGGGTGGTTTTGTGGTTGCTTAACCCTCTTTTCTTAGCTTCTTTTTCCCAAGCCTCGCTGTATCCGTCTCCTTCAAAAAGAATATTCTTGGTTTGTTTGATGTATTCTCTTAAAACATTGAAAATAGCTTCGTCTTTTTTCAAGCCTTTTTTATCAATCAGAGCGTCTACCTCTTTCTTGAACTCTTTTAATTGTTTGGCCACTATTGAATTGAGAGTCGTCATAGAGTTGGCACAATTGGCCGATGAACCAACAGCTCTGAACTCAAATTTATTTCCGGTGAAAGCAAACGGAGAAGTTCGGTTTCGGTCGGTATTGTCTAACAATACATCCGGAATTTTACCCACTACGTTTAGTTTCAAATCCGTTTTTTCTTCCGGAGATAATTTGCCTTGGGTCACCCCTTCTAATTCTTCCAAAACTTTGGTCAATTGTTGGCCGATGAATACCGAAATAATGGCAGGAGGCGCTTCATTAGCTCCTAAACGATGGTCATTACTTGCCGTAGCTATAGATGCTCTCATCAATTCCTCATATTCCTGAACCGCTTTAATGGTGTTGATGAAGAAGGACAAAAATTGTAAATTACTCATCGGAGTTTTTCCGGGTGACAGCAGGTTTACTCCAGTATCTGTAGCCAATGACCAGTTATTGTGTTTTCCTGAACCGTTTACTCCTTTAAAGGGTTTTTCGTGAAAAAGCACTTTGAAATCATGACGTTCACCTACTTTAGACATGACATCCATTAGAAGTGAATTATGGTCAACCGCTAAGTTAGTCTCTTCAAAAATTGGCGCTAATTCGAATTGGTTCGGAGCCACCTCGTTGTGACGGGTTTTTACCGGAATGCCTAAATACATACATTCCTCTTCTAATTCTCTCATGTAATTCAAAGCGCGTGAAGGAATTGAACCAAAATAATGATCGTCTAACTGTTGCCCTTTGGCTGATGTATGCCCTAACAACGTTCTGCCTGTTAGTAACAAATCGGGTCTCGAATTGGCTAAAGAACTATCTATCAAGAAATACTCTTGCTCCCATCCTAAAGTAGCCGTAACTTTTTTTACATTTTTATCAAAATATTTACACACCTCGGTAGCTGCTTCATCAACAGCATTGAGAGCGCGTAATAAAGGGGTTTTATAATCTAAAGCTTCTCCCGTATAAGAGATAAATACAGTTGGGATACACAACGTTGTTCCAAAAATAAATGCCGGCGAAGTTGGATCCCATGCCGTATAACCACGGGCTTCAAACGTATTTCTTATTCCTCCGTTAGGAAAAGAAGATGCATCCGGTTCTTGTTGTACCAATTGACCTCCTCCAAATTTCTCCAAAGCTTCAGAACCATCGTATGAAGTTTCAAAAAAGGCATCGTGTTTTTCGGCCGTGGTACCGGTTAGAGGTTGGAACCAATGTGTGTAATGAGTCACACCTTTAGCAACTGCCCACTCTTTCATTCCCATAGCAATGTAATCAGCAAGTTTTCTGTCTATTTTGGTCCCGTGCTGTATGGCATCTTTTACTCCTTTGTAAGCATCTGAAGTAAGAAACTGCTTCATTGCTTTATCGTTGAACACATTAGCTCCGAAAATGGCTGATTTCCGGTTAGCTTCTTCAAATTTTACAGGCTTTCTGGCCGATGCATCTTTTAATGCTTGAAAACGTAAAGTTGACATAAAATATTTTTTTTAGTTATACCCCATATATTTTACAGCAAAAATAAAAATATTTGAATTAAAAAACATAAATACCCTATTTATTTTAGGGGTTAAAATTAAATTTTATGTTTTTTGTTTCAATTTTAATTATTTTATAAAATCGTTAAATAATAATTTTGAACAAAACCAATCGCCTATATTTGTAACTATCAAATCAATTATCATGACTGTTTGGATTCTTTTTTTAGCTGCCATTTTTTTATTTCTTGCCTTAGATTTAGGTGTATTCAATAAAAACCCACACATTATCAAACCCAAAGAAGCCGGAATTTGGACCGGAATTTGGGTCACGCTTTCTTTCATCTTCTCTGTTGTGATTAATTGGCTTTACAGCAATGAATACATCGCCAACCCAACAGGCATAAAACCTGCGGTAGCATCTATGAAGTTTATCACCGGATACCTTATCGAATTATCGTTAAGCATTGATAACATTTTCATTATAGCCGTAATCTTTGCTTCTTTTAAAATTCCGCAAAAATACCAGCACAGGGTTTTATTTTGGGGGATACTCGGTGCAATTGTTTTCCGTGGTTTGATGATTTTCTTCGGAGTTATACTGATTAACAAATTCAGTTGGATGACTTATTTGTTTGGAGGCTTTTTGATTTTTACAGCTATCAAAATGTTGTACAGCGGAGAAGAAGAAGAATTCAATCCGAAAAAATCATTTGTTTACAGAAATCTGCGCAAAATAATGCCCATTACGAATCATGTTGACGGAGAGCATTTTTTTGTAAAACGAAAACACATTACGGCGGCCACCCCGCTTTTTGTCGCGTTAATTGTTATTGAAGTTATGGACATGTTGTTTGCTTTAGACAGCGTTCCGGCTATATTAGCGATTACTTCTGACCCTTTCTTAGTCTTCAGCTCCAATATTTTTGCTATCCTCGGGCTACGTTCTATGTATTTCTTTTTAGCCAATATGTTAGAAAAATTCAGCTATTTGGAATACAGTTTAATTGCAATACTAACATTTGTCGGAATTAAAATGTTACTCGTTCATTATTATAAATTTCCGGAATGGGTTTCATTGAGTTTTATTGCTTTATCACTCTTAATCGGAATACTTGTATCTATTCAAAAGAGCAATACCAAAGAGAAAAAGCATTAGTTTTTACTCATTCATACTAATAAAAAAGCCCCTCAAAGAGGGGCTTTTTATTCATAACTACTTGAAATTATCTTTTAATAACACGTAATGTTTTAACTTCAGACCCCTGAGTAACAATCAGATTGTATACACCAGATGCATATTTGCCTCCAACTTTAACTTCAGTAATGTCTGTAGGATCAATCTCATTTCTCTCCATCAATCTTCCGGTCATATCATAAACAGTCACTGAAACTTTCTCATTAGTTGATGTAATCAAACTTAAGTTGAAATCGCTGGTGTAAGGGTTTGGATAAACCTTAACTTTTAAACTCTCAACAACACCCATTTCAACCATTTCAGAAACTTTATAAACTGCCTCTGAGTTTGAACACATTACTTTGATGCATTGTGTATAGGTTTTAGTGTTTCCACAACCATCTGTTGCTTCCCAAGTTCTGCAATGTGTTTTAGAACCGTCAGCATCAACTGTAACTGCATCGGCATTTACTATTACAGGATCAATTTGCGAAGAAGTACAATTATCTGTAACAACAGGGGTATCAAACTCTACCGGAATATTAACATCACATGTTTTTTCAACCATAACTTGGTTGTCTCTGTTTCCTAGAGAATGTCCGTCAAGCTGTTCTAATTTGAAATGGTATGGTGCTCCGTCTATAGAACCTGCTCCATAACAGTTTCCGTATCCTAATGACCCGTGACCTTGAGCGGCTCTTCCGGCAAGTTTAATCATTACATTACTTGAAGCAGAAGTCCAAGTTACTGTATACCAAGCATAGTTATCACCGGTCGCTGTACCTGAATAACCATCAAAGTTGATGTTGAAATTA
>CAYPSB010000002.1:0-2911 GCA_964413435.1 uncultured Flavobacterium sp. | reverse complement strand
CGGCTGTAGCCATAGCTTGTTCCCACGACATTAAGAAATCAAAAGCATGTTTGCTGTTGCCTCCTTGACTTTTAACTGCCTGATGACGGAATCTGAATGTATGAGTAGTTCCTGTCAATTGAGTAAATACTATACGTTGCGGAACTCCCATTCCTTCAAAATAGTCAGATTGAGCTATATTGTTTACTCCATTAGTCCAAGTAAGCGGTACTGCAGGATGGTTCTGATTTCTAGGTTGATCAAAATAAACTCTGTCATTTGATACCGGTCTTGAATTATCCATTTTTTCGGTCACAGTAGCTACTCCGCCACCGCCTAAATCTTGACCACAAACCGAACCACCATTGTTTACCGAAACTTCTCTGTAATTAGAATTACTGCTGAAAACCGGACCTTCCAAATCAACCTTCCATGTAAATACTTGATTACAAGTTGAGGAATTACCACAAGCGTCGATTGCAGTATATGTTCTGGTTTGTGAGTGCATACATCCGTCGGTAGATTCTTCTCCTAAAGCTGAAGTGATACTTACCACACCGTTTTCATCTGTTGCAACAGCCACACCCGGAGCCGGTAAACCTCCTTGAGGATTACATCCCAAATCAGCTCCTGAAGGACAAGACGTAAATACAGGTGGTGTTACATCTAAAGTTCTTGTAAATGCTGCACTACATGAACTATCTCCACAACCATCTGTTACCATATAGTTAACAACCAAAGATACTCCAGGCGCAGGCATTTGATATTGTGATAAATCGGTAGCAGTTGCATTTAATCCTCCTCCAGTATAATTAAATCCTGCAATCCAAGAAGCAAAAGCTGCCTCTGCATCTTCATTACAACTTACATTAGCATCTCCCGGACAATTAACAACTAATTCAGGATATCTGGTTACTGTTTGAGTAGCAATAGAAGCATTTCCGTGTATGTCTAATGCTGTCCATGTAACTGTTGTAGTACCCACCGGAAAACACTGAGGAGCATCGTTGGTAAGTGACTCTAATTCACAATTATCTGTAGCTGATGCCCCCAAAGCAATACCGCATCCAAAATCATCTTCTTCATAACATCTTGTTATGTTTGAAACATTGATCATTGGCCCTTCTGTATCGTCAACTTTTACAACAAACTGACAAGTAGCTGAACCATTAGCATTTGTAGCTGTAGCTGTAACCGTTGTTAAGCCAACAGGAAAGAAACTTCCTGAATCATGTGAATATGTAATTACAGGAGCCGGATCACCTGTAGCAGTTGCTTCAGCAAAAGTCACATTAGCTCCGCATAAACCTGTAGCAGCATTAACGGTAACATCATTCGGACATTCTATAACTGGCGGGAATGCAGCGGCAATCCATTGAAACGAAAGAACGTTAGAACATGCCAACTGGTTTTGACTATCTGTAAAACAAGCCTTAATCGTATCTACTCCAGGGCCTCCTGAACCTAAATAAGTAAAAAATGCTTCACCATTTGCATTGGTGTTAATTGAAAAAGGAGCAAGTCCTGCATTTGGTCCGGTGGCAATAGTAAAAGTAACCGTTTTGTTGGCCAAAGGAAGTCCGTTAGCATTTTTAACAAGCGCTTTAACTGTATGGTTGGTTCCAACATTTCCCGAAGTTGTATCTTGTGACAACAAGATACCCTCACCTATAATGGCTGCTCCTGAAAGAGCAAAATAAGCTAAGAAAATATTATCATCTCCCGATGGGTTAACTGTATTGATATTTAAACTTGTTGTTGTATTGGTTATAAAAGGCAATATAGAATACAACTCGTCATCTGTAAATTGATTTGTCGGACCTGCATTAGGATTTGCAGGGTTAGCATTTGAATTTCCTATTCCTCCAACCGTTAATAAGGCACCATTTTCAGAAGCTCCATCATCCTCACCTCCGGCTGAACTCGATAATCTTTGTCCATTAACCGAAACCTGAGAAGTTTGAGTTCCTCCTGCCGCCTGATAACTAAATGCTATTCCTAACCCCATATCTAACAAAGCACCCGGTTGTGCAGGGTTAATAGGCTGAGCTAACGTCACAGAAAAATTATCTCCTGATGGTGTAGCCGCTCCAAACATAACAATTATGGTTTTTTCAGTAGCCGCAGCATCATTGAATACCACTAAAAGCACTTCTCCCTCAATTGTCGAACTACTGCATTCTGTTACAGTCATTGTTGAAATTCCGGCCGGAAATGCATTTATCTGTGCTGATACAAGACTGGTTACATCTGCCCAATAATTATTAAATCCTATCCCGCTGCTGCTGCTGGTTGCACTACCATTCCAACTTACCGGTGAACCTGATATGGTAACACAACCATTAGCAATGGTAGCGCCGGTTGCACTCGACATAAGTATGGCTTTTTGTACAGTTGCAGAAGCATTAGGCTTATTTACTCTTACCGTCATTGATGAAAGTGATGAACCTTTACCATCAACCGAAAGAGTATAATGTCCTGTTGAACTGTATACTTCTGATAATGCACCGGCTTGAGGACTGTATACACTAGGTCCGTTCGCATTTGACACTCTTGACACAGAACTTCCAAGGCTGGCAAGTGTACCCGGAGCAGAAACCTGAAGTGTTTCTTTTAAATCTGTTTTACTTGTTGCTTTTCGTTGTTGCTGCGACATTGCTGTATTTGGCACAAGAAATACAGTAAGGAATGTTGCAATAACCACAAATAAGTTCCATATACACATCCTCTTTGGCGCATATACAACTGTGTTTTTTTGTTTCATTATTGTACAATATTAAGTTAGGTTAATACCAATACAATTAGCAAACAAAGTTTAATTATAGCTTGGGGCTTATAATTTTTTAATAATGTCCGAAATTAGATAATATTTTTTCAGTGTAATTCTAAAATCGTTGAATGTTATTTAAACTCGATTAAAAGATAATCTTAC
>CAYPSB010000001.1:92729-111595 GCA_964413435.1 uncultured Flavobacterium sp. | reverse complement strand
TTTGACTTTAAAGAAACTTTTGATTATGAAGGCGACCCAACAGATTGGTTTGAATTGAAAAAAACAACGTGGGAAAATAAAAAGCTGAACCACTAACAGTGGTTTACTTCGTCAGTTCGACTACTAAAGTAGTCTCGGGTTACGCAATAGTTGCACTCCTGTCTGCTTCGCCGGAAATTACTAAGTCGGATTTTTAATTACCTTTACATAAATCAACCAAAAACATCAACTTAGCCAAGCTTATAAACCTTGGTCATTGTGACAAATAAGCTCCGTAATATTCCGCCCATGAAGTTTCTGTATTTCCTTTTCTTATCCGTTTGTTCTGTTTCTTATGCTCAGGAAAATGATATTTTCAGTCGCCTTTCTGTTTTGCCAAATAACGGAAAGATATGGTATAACATTGACGGTTACAGCGTAACCAGCGAAAACTTCAATGTTTCATTTGAAGAAAAAGGATTAAGAAAAGTGTTCAGAAAACACAACATTGAAGACTCTGATACCAAAAACAAGGATAATAAAATAGATTTCAATAATTTATTTGTCTCAAAACAACAAAAAATTAACGACAATCTTTTTCAAAACAACAGCTATTATTTTGTTGAAAATTTGAATAAAACGATTACCGTAATCTGGTTTATTAAAAACGGAAAAACTGACATTGAAACCGAAGAGAAACTTGTGAATGCAATCGTAAAAAATGAAATTCCGAAAGAAAACTATGTTTCGATGAAAATTACTTCGATCAATTTCGCCGGAAGGACAATAGAACTGGAAAATGACTGTTATTGGACTTTCTTAAATACGGTTCAATGCCCGTATCGTGGAGAAATGAATTGGTCAATACACCGAAGCTTGGATGATGCTAAAGATGCCACAGAGAATCAATTGAATCTCACAAAATCAAGAAAAGGAGGAAAAGTGATATCAGAAGAAATTGTTGATGTTGAATTTGAAGGGGTTGTAACAAAAGTAAAAAAAGTCATCTATGATTTTACGGGTGCTACCTCTGCATTAGCCTCCATGTCAGGTGGAAAGTCAATAAACATTTACTATGTAGCGGAAAACGTCAGAAATAAAAACGTGAGTTGTGTGATGAGTTTTTGGAATAATGACGATATAAATCCGGAGACCAAACTCCCCGCTCTTTTGGGAAAACTGATGAAATTAAAATAAAAGCATCACTACCAAAAGCAGTTTTAAACAACTGTCGGTTAACTATTTTACTTCAGGTCTTTTCACAAAAAAATATTATCTTTAACTGAACGAAATTGTTTCGCTTTAGGAGACTCGTAATCACACGTAACATCAAAACCAATGCAACTTGGAATTATAAATCAACCCTGACAATGAAAGAAGCAATCAAGGAATACAATGCCAATCAAAGTTCAGAAGACAGAAAAATATGTGACGAACTTGCCTCACTTATTGATTCCGAATTAACGGAAGCTCAAAGTAAGATTTGGCATGCGCACCCTGTATGGTTTTTAGATGAAAACCCCATTGTGGGTTACAGTAAACAAAAAGCCGGCATCAGACTCATGTTTTGGAGCGGAGCAGATTTTGAAGAAGAAGGACTAAATGTAAGAGGTGAAAAGTTTAAAGACGCTTCTGTCTTTTACAATACTTGTCCTGATCTTAATCCGAATGATATAAACCGTTGGCTTAAAAAATCCAGAGAAATTCAATGGGATTATAAGAATATTGTAAAGAGAAAAGGTAAACTGGAAAGACTGAAATAATGAAATCAACTTTTAAATATTTGCTTTTGATGATATTGGGCTTTATAGTGATGTATGTTTGCAAAAGCCTTCAACATTTGCCGCCGTCAGGAGGAGTTGAGTATCAATACTCGAGTCTTCTCAGGAATAATTACACCCTATTGTCTGCTGCTATTTTTGCTGTAATTGGATTCGCTGTTGGTTTTTTTGCTAAACTAAACCCTTGGTATGCGGGATTCTCCCTAATCCTGATTTTTCCGTTGGTTAGTTTGTTTGAAGGAACCATATATCATGGCAGTCACAACCTGATTCCTTTCGAATTTGCAATGCATTTTTTAATGTCTTTACCGGCTGTTGGCGGGGTTTATCTGGGCAAGCTTCTAAATAGAAAGGCTCCCAACACTTAAATTCGAATTATTATAAATAACACTAACTTTTGATAATAACCGAAAATTGCTTCGGAGATTTAAAACAGTGGCATCTGTAGCTTTACATAAAATGAGTGAAATACTAAGACAACAAATAGAAAAAATAACACCACTGACAGACAAAGAATTTGACTATATCATGTCTCATTTTACCAGTAAAAAAGTAAAAAAACATCAGTATCTCATTCAGGAAGGTGAAGCGGTTCAGAATGATTATTTTGTTACAAAGGGTCTTTTAAAAGCCTATTATGTCAACCAAGACGGTAAAGAACACATCATGCAATTTGCCATGGAAGATTGGTGGATAACTGACTATCAAGCCTATTTTAACGAGACCAAAGCAACCTTAAACATTGACTGTATTGAAGCATCAGAAGTACTTTGTTTATCCCTTCGCAACCGCGAAAAACTTTGCGCTGATATGCATAAAATAGAACATTTTTTCAGAAAGAAATCCAACTCAGGTTATGTGGCCTTGCAACGAAGAATTTTGTCCTTGTTGAACAGCAATGCCAAAGAACGGTACGAACAGTTACTACAACAATATCCGACATTATTTCAAAGAGTCCCCAAAACGTTAATAGCTTCCTATTTGGGTGTTTCAAGAGAAACCCTCAGCCGACTTTCTTCCTAATGTGATTTACATCACAACAAACTTGTGACCTTTCTCCTGTACGAAGATGAACCCTATCCCTAACTTTGTACCATCAGATTTAATCAACGATAGTAATGGTTACTCAATTTAAAAACATCTTGTCAGGAATTATGGTTATTGCAGCTTGCACCATTTTTCCGGGTTTTAATCAAGCAAGTGCACAAAAAATAAAATCAAAAAAAATGAGTCAGAAAGTTTTATTTGTGGTTACGAGCCACGACAAATTAGGCGAGACCGGCGAGTCAACCGGTTACTATTTAGGTGAAGTAACACATCCTTGGGCCGTATTGACCGAGGCTGGTTATGAAATTGATTTTGTAAGTCCGAAAGGCGGTAATCCTCCTTATTACGGAGACAATACTGAAGACCCTATCAATCAAAAGTTTTTGGCCGACAAAAAATATCAGGCTAAAATTCAAAATACCATGACTCCCTCTGAGGTTAATCCTTCAGAGTATGTTGCCATTCTTTATGCAGGCGGTCACGGTACCATGTGGGATTTTGCAGATAATGCCGAGTTGGCCCTAATTGCTCAGAAAATTTATGAAAATAATGGTATTGTCAGTGCGGTTTGTCACGGACCTGCCGGTTTGGTAAACATCAAACTCAGCAACGGCAAGTATCTGGTAGAAGGTAAAAAAATTAATGCTTTTACCAACGAAGAAGAAACTGCAGTCAAATTAGAACATGTTGTTCCGTTTAGTTTGGAAACAAAACTGATTGAACGCGGTGCCATTTTTGAAAAATCCGGATTATGGCAGCCTCATGTTACTGTTGATCAAAGAGTGGTAACAGGTCAAAATCCTCAATCAGCACACGGTGTTGGCGAAGCAGTACTGCAAGAACTTAGAAAACAATAATCAATCATACAAATCCCTTTGAGGCAACACTACTGTTGCCTCATTTTTTTTATAAACATTATGTTCAACCAAATTCATCATCTGGCCATCATTGGTTCTGATTATCAACAATCAAAACACTTCTACACTAAAATTTTAGGATTGGAAATCATCCGAGAGGTGTACCGAGAAGACCGACAGTCGTATAAGTTAGATTTAGCCCTAAACGGAAAATACATTATCGAATTGTTTTCGTTTCCAAACCCTCCGCAAAGAGTTTCAGGGCCCGAAGCCTGCGGATTGAGACATTTGGCTTTTGAAGTTTCAAACCTTGATAACACCATAGCTTATCTGATGAGTCATAACATCCCTACCGAACCGGTAAGAGTGGATGAATACACCCAAAAACGATTCACATTCTTCAGAGATCCTGACAAGTTGCCCATTGAAATAGTTGAAATATAAAAGGAAAACTAAAACGTCTTTTTAACCTATAACTCTCCCAGCATTCGGGGTTATGAAATGGCTAAGTTCAAATTTTATTTATCTTTACCTTTGATTAAGCAAAACAATAGGGGCTCCAAGTCCTTAGCATGCTTAATGAAATCACAAACTCCAATGACTGAAAGCTTAGAAATTATAAAGACAACTGAACCGGAACAGCATGACCTGATTCAAATCTGTGATTTGTGGAATCAGGAATATCCTGAAAAGATTTCACACAACAGTTTATCTGAATTTGAAAACTACCTGAAGCATTTAACAAATCTCACTCATTATCTGCTTAAAAATGACACCAATCTGATATTGGGTTGGGCTTTGACTTTTGAACGAGAACAAGAGAAATGGTTTGTCATCATCCTGTCTGAAAAAATTAAAGGTCAGGGTTGGGGACGAAAAATGCTCAATGAATTGAAAAAAGATACGCCAATACTCAATGGCTGGGTAATCGATCATGATAACGACCGAAAAAAGAATGGAGATAGTTATCTGAGCCCCCTAAAGTTTTATGAAAAATGTAATTTTGAAACGCTCCACGATATCAGACTCGAACTGGATAAAATTTCGGCAGTCAAAATAAAATGGGTAAATAAAAATTACGAAGCCTGAAAACTGAGGTCAAATCAAAAGACAATAAACATGAAAAAAACACTGGCAATTCTGTTCTTACTCACATCAATGGTAACTTTGGGACAAAAGGTTTCAAAACTAGAATTCAACAAAACATATACCGATGTCAGCCTTCGCAAAGGAGCCGATTTAAAATATACTCTACCCATGGAAAAAGGAGGAGTTTACAAGATTTCTGTTTTACAACAAGGGATTGATGTAGTGTTGATACTGACTGACAAAAACAATAAGAAAAGAATTGAAAAAGATTCTCCTAACGGTCCTAACGGATTGGAAACCTTTGATTTCAATGCCGATGAAAGCGGAGAATATTACTTGTCCATCAACAGGCTTGATGAAAGCGGTAATGCCGAAGAAGGCAAAGTTTCCTTTAAAATAAAGCAATTTTCAAAATCAGAACTCAAAGAAATTGCAAAAATTAAAAAGGAGTTGGAACCTGAAAATAAAAAAAACATTCTAACCTTGGATATAGACCATTTTTGGGAAGCTTTTGACAATTTAAAAAAATGCAAAACGAGAAGTGACAGTATCGCTTCATTTCAAAAACTATATCTTGACCGTGCCACTGATGGCTTATCAGACTTTATAAAAGTGCGTGATTTTACGGCGGAAAGATTTGTTAATGCTGTTGCAAAAACACCCAAATTTTACAATTCCATCCGAAAGAATACGTATGAAGTAAAAAAAGCAGTTCCTGTTATTGATGAAATAGTGAACCAATTCAAAGCGATTTATCCCAATTTCAAACCGTTCAAAGTATGTTTTGCCATAGGTCTTGTCAACACCGGAGGAACAGTCTCTGATCATTTTTTACTCATTGGATCCGAAATTTCTACCTCAACTAAAAATACTGATTTATCCGAATTTAATAATAATGCTCTCGGTAAGGTTATGGCCAGCGGCGATGATGCTGTACAAAAAATAAAGAACATAGTCGCTCACGAATACGTTCACACGCAACAGTTGAACCAAGGTGATAAAGATGCTATAAGATGTGATCTTCTTTATGCCGTAATGCAGGAAGGATTTTGCGATTTCATTGGCGAATTGACGGCAGGCGATCAAATTAACAAAGTGGCTCAGGAATACGGTGACCAACACGAAAAAGAACTCTGGAAAGAATTTAAAAGTGAATTATGCAGTGAAAGTGTCAAAAATTGGTTGTACAATTATGCTACTGTTAAAAATAAACCGGCTGATTTAGGGTATTATATCGGCTATAAAATTGCGCAGGAATATTATAAAAATGCAACCGATAAACAACAAGCGGTAATAGATATCATTGAAATGAAAGATCCAATCAAGTTTTTACAGCTGAGCAAATACGACCAAAAGGAGAAAAAATAATTTCGGTTTCAAATCCGTTTAAAACTAAAGAAGAGAACCGGTTATGATAAATGCTGTCTGAAACAAAGGCTGTATAAAGAAAAAATACTGTAAAATTTGATTGAAAAAAAATAAAGCTTACTTTTACACCTCAATAGGAAATGGTGTTCTTCCTAACCCAACCGCCCTAAAAAGCTGATGACGCCTGATTAAACCGATGTACAAAAACATTTAATCAGGATTACTATGTCCCAACGAAATCAAAAAAAATCAGTTATCGGCAACCGCCATATTGGCCTTACGTCTTTTTTCAAAAAATACCCGGCTGTTCCTTACATTATCAAATGGCTTTTAATCAGTTCAATTGTTGGGGTATGCGTAGGTACCGCTTCTGCAGGTTTTTTACTTTCGCTGGACTGGGCTACCAATTTCAGAGAAACGCATTTGTGGTTGATTGCCTTTTTACCCATTGGCGGACTACTGATAGGTTTATTGTATCACCATTTGGGAAAAGACATAGAAGCAGGCAACAATCTACTGATTGATACCATTCACAACCCCAAACAAATCATTCCGTTTAAAATGGCTCCTTTTGTATACATAGGAACCATAGCCACTCATTTTTTCGGAGGGTCAGCCGGCCGTGAGGGAACTGCGCTGCAAATGGCCGGAGCCATAGCCGACCAGTTTACAAAACCCTTTAAGTTACATCCTGACGAACGCAAAATTCTTTTAATAGCTGCCATAGCTGCCGGTTTCGGTTCTGTTTTCGGTACACCGTTAGCGGGAGCCTTGTTTGGTTTGGAAGTCTTTTTAATTGGACGAATAAAATACGATGCTATTTTCCCGGCCTTTGCATCGGCCATACTCGCCGATTGGATAACCAATCTGTGGCAGGTCAACCACACCCACTACCATATTGACTCTATTCCAAAACTGGAAGCACTACCCATTCTATACAGCATAATAGCCGGTATTGCCTTTGGTTTGTGCGCCGCTGCGTTCAGTAAAGTCATTCATTTCTTGTCGGCTCAATTCAAAAATAAGATAGCTTTTCCCCCACTCCGTCCTTTTATTGGCGGTATTATTGTGGCTTTGGCGGTGTGGGCTATCGGCACTACAAAATACATCGGTTTGGGAATCCCTACGATATTAACATCTTTTGATCAGCAGTTACCGGTTTATGATTTTGCCGTCAAAATGGCTTTTACTCTACTAACGCTATCAGCCGGATTTAAAGGAGGCGAAGTAACTCCCTTGTTTTTTATCGGGGCGACTTTAGGAAGTGCACTTTCTTTATTCATTCCGTTGCCTACGGCTCTTTTGGCAGGAATGGGATTTGTAGCGGTATTTGCCGGGGCAACCAATACGCCCTTGGCCTGTATGCTGATGGCCATAGAACTCTTTGGAGCTGAATGCGGCGTTTATGCAGCCATTGCCTGTGTGGTTTCCTATTTGCTTTCGGGACACAACAGCATTTATACGAAGCAAGTGATTGGAGAAGCGAAACACAATCAATTCAGCCACCAAACCGGAAAAACAATACACGAAAAAGAACACTTAAATTAGTCGTTAATATTGCGAATATTATGCAAATCTTAGCAAAAGAGGTGCTATATTTGCCGCCCGTTTCCGAAGATACCTCAACAGGATTCCGAATTTCTTCTTTAGAAACAAAAAAAACACAAACACCTCATAAACAGCACTAAAAAATAACAAAACATATTAATAATAACATTTAAAATAAAAACAAAATGAATAAAAATCCATGGCACGAAGTTGAGTTTGGAGACAATGCACCGAGCATCGTAAACGGAATCATTGAAATTCCGAAAGGATCCAGAGCTAAATATGAATTAGACAAGGAAAGCGGCATGTTGAAATTGGATCGTGTTTTGTTCTCTTCAGTGTACTATCCTGCCAATTACGGTTTCATACCTAAAACCTACTGCGACGATAAAGATCCTTTGGATATTCTAATCATTTCGCAAATAGATATCGTACCGCTTTGTTTGGTTTCGGCCAAAGTTATCGGAGTGATGCGCATGATTGATGGCGGTGAAGCTGATGACAAAATTATTGCCGTAGCCGAAGGCGACCCAAGTGTGAACCACATCAACGACATATCGGAACTTCCGCAACACTTTATATCTGAATTGCGTAACTTTTTTGAAGATTACAAAAAGCTGGAAAAGAAAACCGTTATTGTTGAAGAATTTCAAAATAAAGAAGTGGCCGAAGAAATTGTCAATAAAGCCATAGCCGATTATCAATTGATGTTTAACAATAACTAACAACATATCCTGTAAGGCTTAAACCCTGACAGCATAATTTGACGTAGCTTTGCAATAGTTCACGCAATCTGTTGCAAGCTAAAATTTAGAAAAAAGATGACCAACGAGCAAACAGCTGTAAAAGCAACCTACTTCAGCATACTGGGAAACACCGGTTTAGCCATCATCAAAGGACTGGCCGGTTTTTTCGGAAACTCGTATGCGCTGATTGCCGACGCCATCGAATCGACTACTGATATTTTTTCGTCATTTTTAGTCTTATTCGGCATCAAATATGCCAATAAACCGGCCGATGAAAACCACCCTTACGGACACGGAAGAGCAGAACCTCTCATCACTTTTATTGTTGTAGGCTTTCTGATCACTTCTGCTACGGTCATTGCTTATGAAAGCATACAAAATATTGGGACTCCTCATAACTTACCCAAAGGATGGACTTTGATTGTTTTGGGAGTGATTATCATTTGGAAAGAGTATTCGTTCCAAAAGGTCATCAAACGGGCCAAACAAATCAACAGTTCTTCATTAAAAGCAGATGCCTGGCACCACCGAAGCGATGCTATTACTTCGGTGGCTGCTTTCATCGGGATATCTATTGCCCTCATATTGGGAAAAGGATATGAATCGGCTGACGACTGGGCGGCACTTTTAGCCTCATTCTTCATTTTATACAACAGCTACCTGATTTTCAGGCCGGCTTTGGGTGAAATAATGGATGAACACCGCTATGAGGATTTGGTGGACCAAATCAGAGCTGTTTCGGTAAACGTTGACGGTATTATCGGTACCGAAAAGTGCTTTATTCGAAAAGCCGGAATGAAATACCATGTGGATTTACACGCCATCGTTGATGCCAAAATTACCGTAAAAGAAGGGCATGATTTGGCACACAAACTAAAAGATACCCTAAGAGCCGAAATAATTGAATTGGGACACGTACTGATTCATGTAGAACCCAACGAATAAAGCGTCTATTTGAATCCTAACACTTCAGAGATACTCGGCAATGAAAAACACAAAAGAATTGTCATCCCAAGAACGTGAAACGCTATTCAAAATAGTGAAAGACCGTTTTGAACAAAACAGCATCCGTCACAAAGACATTAACTGGGACAATGTACAGGCAAAACTGGAAACCAGTGACAAATTATGGTCGCTGAATGCAATGGAGCTAACCGGAGGCGAACCGGATGTCATTGGTTACGATCTAACATCTGACACTTATCTTTTTTGCGACTGTTCGGCCGAAAGCCCCAAAGGAAGAAGAAGCCTTTGTTACGACCGCCAAGCATTAGAATCGAGAAAAGAACACAAGCCTAAAAACAATGCCATTGACCTGGCTGCCGAAATGGGTATTGAACTTTTAGACGAAGAACAATACCGACAGCTACAGCAACTCGGAACGTTTGATGCCAAAAGCTCGAGTTGGATAAAAACTCCGGATAAAATCCGAAAACTGGGTGGTGCTTTATTTTGCGACTACCGCTACGACACCGTTTTCGTTTACCACAATGGCGCTGAATCTTATTACGCTGTAAGAGGATTTCGTGGAGTATTAAGAGTTTAGAAAAGACAAAGAGATGATAGACAGAAGTTAATATCTAACTAGATGTATTATCTCTTCGTCTATTATCTACTATTTATTATCCTTTTAAAGAAGCCATATCAATCACAAAACGATAACGCACATCACTTTTCAGCATACGCTCGTAGGCATGATTGATGTCCTGCATTTTAATGATTTCAATCTCAGATACTATGTTGTGTTCCCCGCAAAAATTGAGCATTTCCTGAGTTTCGGCTATACCACCAATTAAAGAGGCAGCCACCGATTTTCTGCCCATAATCATCGGAACCGTATTCAATATAGGATCTAAACCTCCTAAATACCCCACTAATACCAACGTACCGCTGATGCCCAAGGTGGTAATATAAGGATTCACATCGTGCACATAAGGGACTGTGTCAATGATGACATCAAATTTACCGGCTACTGTGGCCATTTGCGCTTCATTCGTTGAAATGATTACCGCATCAGCTCCCAGTTCTTTAGCATCTTTTTCTTTACCGGGTGTTCTTGAAAAGAGGGTTACCTCAGCCCCTAATCCTTTGGCCAACTTGATGGCCATATGACCTAATCCTCCCAAACCTACTACGGCCACTTTACTTCCTTTGGTTACTTTCCAGTGGCGCAATGGTGACCAAGTGGTAATGCCGGCACAAAGAAGCGGAGCTACCGCAGCTAAGTCGAGATTAGGCGGTACAGTAAGCACATACTTTTCATCTACTACAATCTTTTCAGAATACCCGCCATAAGTCATTCCTCCCAAATGTTTGTCTTCGCTGTTATAAGTTCCTACCCAACCGTTGAGGCAATACTGCTCAAGATCCTGCTTGCAACTGGAACAAGTGCGACAGGAATCAACTAAACAGCCTACAGCAGCAACATCACCAACTTTTAGTTTGGTTACCGCATTACCTACACGGGTAACTTTACCCACAATTTCGTGTCCGGGAACTGTCGGGTAAGTTGTAAATCCCCAATCGTTTCGGGCTGTGTGCAGGTCAGAGTGGCAAACACCACAGTAGAGGATTTCGATTTCAATATCGTTAGGAAGAACGTCTCTGCGTTCAATGTTCATTGGGGCCAAAGGTGCATCAGGTGCACCGGTTCCGAAAGCTTTTACGTTTGTTGTTGTCATGTTGTGTACGTTATGAATTATTAATCACAAATTAACTATTATACCTTTAAACTGTTTTTAACAGTAAGGTGTAAGTTGAGATATTAAGATGGATTGGGTCTTATAAAGGTACTGCATTTTTTTGTTGCTGTCTGTAAAATTTAACTTTTGTGGAAGGGTACTTTTGAACAAAAGAACAATCAGTATTGTGAATGAGTACGTCAAGTGACACAAACCATCTAACCCGCTCCATTCACTTAAACTATTTGTAAAATAACGAATGGTTTAACACACATTTAAGCCGTCAGAATTCACAATTCTTCTCTATCTTTGTTTTAACTAAATCGATATTGTACCTATGGAAGAATGTATTTCTGTTTTTGATATGCTTAAAATTGGTGTCGGACCATCAAGTTCACACACTTTGGGGCCTTGGCGTGCTGCAGAGCGTTTTTTGAATGAATTAAGAACAGCAAATAAGTTAAGTAAAACCACAGCAGTCAAAGTCGATTTATACGGTTCACTTTCCTTAACCGGGAAAGGACATGCTACTGATTTAGCAGTAATGTTGGGATTATCTGGACAAGACCCAGAGTATATTCCGGTTGAAAATATTGATAAAATCATTGCCGAAATCAAACAAAAAAACGTGCTTTTTTTAGGTAACGAAATGTATATCCCTTTCCATGTTGATGAGGCTATTGTTTTCAACAAAAACTTTCTTCCATTTCACGCCAACGGATTAACTTTTACGGCTACCCTACATGACGGCAGTACCTATTCCTCTACTTTCTACTCTATTGGTGGTGGGTTTGTGGTAAAAGAAGAACGCGTCAATGCCAAAAAGAAACATGAGATTAAATGTGCTTTTCCGTTTCCGATTCAAAATGCGGCCGAACTTTTAGAGTACACCATCAAAGAACAAAAGTCGATTTCGGAAATCGTACATGCCAACGAGATTTCCATGCGAACTGAAGCCGAAGTACACCGCGAACTGATGCGTATTTGGAATACCATGCTCGAGTGTATGTACATTGGCTGTCACTCGGAAGGAATACTACCCGGTGGTTTAAACGTACGCCGCAGAGCTTTTGATATGCATCAAAATCTGATTGGTTTATCCAACTACAATACTCCTCAGGAGTGGTTAGAATGCATTCGGAAAACCGAGGTGAAATTCCGCCAAATTTTAAAATGGGTCAGCTGTTTTGCCTTGGCCGTAAATGAAGTAAATGCCGCTTTGGGAAGAGTTGTTACCGCTCCTACTAATGGCAGTGCCGGAGTAATTCCGGCTGTGTTGATGTACTATATGGTCATTGAAAACCACCAAGCCGACGAAAAACAAATCAAACAATTCCTTATGGTTGCCGGTGAAATTGGCAGCATCTTCAAAAAAGGGTCAACCATCTCTGCTGCTATGGGAGGGTGCCAAGCTGAAATAGGTGTTTCTTCGGCTATGGCTGCCGGAGCCTTGTGTGAGGTAATGGGCGGAACTCCGGAACAAGTCCTGATGGCTGCAGAAATTGCCATGGAACATCACTTAGGTCTGACCTGTGATCCTATAGGCGGATTGGTTCAAATTCCGTGTATAGAGCGCAATACTATGGGAGCTATTAAGGCCATCAATGCCGCTGAGTTGGCTATGGAAACCGATGCCAAAAATGCCAAAGTTCCTTTAGATAAAGTAATCGATACCATGTGGCAAACGGCTAAAGACATGAACTCCAAATACAAGGAAACCTCCGAAGGAGGTCTCGCTGTTGCTGTAAATATGGCGGATTGTTAATCACAAACAGTCCGTTTTGTTGAGGAAAGTAATCCTTAGTATTTTAACCATTTGATCAGTTCTTTCCAAGATGGCTTTTTGCCGTACATCAAAATTCCGACACGGTAAATTTTAGCAGCGAACCATACCACTCCCAGGAACGTTCCGAAGAGCAATACCATTGACAATATAATCTGCCACACCGGTACGCCGAAAGGAATACGCATCATCATTACGATGGGTGACGTTAACGGAATCATGGAAAATACAGTAGCTATGGTTCCGTGAGGGTCATTAATTACAGTAAAAAAACCGATGTAAACGCCCAATATCAATGGCATGATGATAGGCAGTAAAAATTGTTGCGAGTCGGTTTCATTGTCTACTGCCGCCCCTATGGATGCGTAAAACGAACTGTAAAGGAAATAGCCTCCGATAAAATAAATGATGAATGAAATCAGTATAGTGGCTATAGGTAAATTCCAAAGTTCTTTAACATACATCGAAATATTGCTTCCTGCTGCATGTTGAGCTGTATGAATGGCTTGTGCCTGCATGCCTGGGGTAGCTCCCATGTTAACGCCCAGCATGCTCGAAACCACAAACATAGCGGTTAGTCCCAATAATGCCCAAATCAGGAATTGCAAAATTCCAGCCAGGGATGTACCTATGATTTTGCCCATCATGAGTTGAAACGGTTTCACCGAAGAAATGATTACTTCAATAATGCGGGATGTTTTTTCTTCGATAACGCTGCGCATTACCATATTTCCGTAAAGTACTATAAACATCATAATGAGGTAACCAAAAGCTCCTCCGATGATGATTTTAATTTCGTTCAGTCCTTTCAGAGCTTCTTCACCAGTTGCCTTCGTCAAATTGATGGAAACATCGGCTTTGGCATGATTGATTTTTAAGGTATCCAGACCGGCATTTTGGAAATTCTCGGCCGTTATTTTTTTGGCAATGATATCTTCAACATCTTCAATAAAACTAACACTCGGGCTATCATTGGAAATGTATTGAATGCTTTTTTGTAGGGTGGCATTATCGGGTGATTTCGGAATCAGCAACAGTCCTTCATAGCTTTCAGCAACTATGCTGTCTTTGAGCGTTTTGGTGTCAACCAATGAAAGATCAACGTATTTGTATTCCTCATCGGTTTTAAATTCTTTGGCAAATCGCCCTGTTTCGTCGTGAATAGCGATGGTTTTCAAATCGGCTTTCATCGAACTCAAATAGCCCACAAAAGCCCCGATTCCCACAAACAGTAACGGACTCAAAAAAGTCATGACGATGAAGGATTTGTTGCGCACTTTGGCAATGAATTCTCTTTTGATGATAAGTATAAGTTTGCTCATATTTTAGCGTTCTTAGATTTTGAGTGTATCAGACTTCTGATGAAAAGATAAAGCGAACAAGGCAGTTCAGCAATTATTCGGTTACGGTTTTAATAAAGATATCATTGACACTCGGAATTTTTTCTACAAAATGGGTAACCTGACCTCGTTGAATCAAAGTGTTTAACAATTCGTTTGGCGCTACCGTACCGAGATTGATTTGCAGTTTCAATTCGTCGTTTAACGATTTGAAATCGGTTTGTGACAGGGTAAACTTCTGCGTCAGGTCGTACATCAGGCCTTCCACATTGTCAGTCAGTATCCCTACTTCGTACTCATTGGTTCTGTATTGCTTTTTGACATCGGTCAGTTTGCCTTCAATAAGTTTATTGGATTTGTGGATTAACGCAATATGATCGCACATCTCCTCCACACTTTCCATGCGATGGGTAGAAAAAATTACCGAAGTTCCTTGTCGGTTCAATTCGATGATTTCGTCTTTAATCAAATTGGCATTCACCGGATCAAAACCAGAGAAAGGTTCGTCAAGAATCAGCAATTTGGGTTTGTGCAAAACGGTTACCACAAACTGGATTTTTTGAGCCATTCCTTTTGAAAGTTCCTGAATCTTCTTATTCCACCAGCCTTTAATTTCAAGTCTGTCGAACCAGTATTCCAATTCTTTTTTAGCTTCGGCTTTTGATAATCCTTTCAGCTGCGCCAAATACAAGCACTGCTCTCCCACTTTCATGGTTTTGTATAAGCCGCGTTCTTCGGGCATGTAGCCAATCACGCTTACATCCTCGGGTTTTAGCTTTTCGCCGTCCAGAATGATTTCGCCGCTGTCGGGCATGGTGATTTGGTTGATGATTCGGATTAGAGAAGTTTTTCCGGCTCCATTGGGGCCGAGCAGCCCGTAAATACTGCCTTTGGGAACGGTTAAAGAAACTGCATTGAGCGCGGTGTAATCACCATATTGCTTCACGACTTGGTTTACTTCAAGGATATTGCTCATACCATTTAATTTATTTCAACTGTCGGACTATTTGCCACGAATTTGTAAAAGTAGCTATTTGCTCTAAAAAGAATGTTAAAGAAAACAAAAAACCCACCCTTATTGTAACACAAGGATGGGAAAAATTGCTATGAAAAAGAAATTACTTGTTTCCAAGTAATACCCAAATATAAAACTATTTTTTAAATTATGAAAACATATCTTTTACTTTTTCAAAAAAAGATTTGTCGCTTTTTTCAGGTTTCGGAATGAAGTTTTCATCGGTCAAAGCTTTCTCAAAAAACTGACGTTGTTCTTTGCTTAAATTCTTTGGAGTCCACACGTTTACGTGCACCAACAAATCTCCATTTCCGTAACTGTTAAGACTAGGAATTCCCTTACCTTTCAATCTTAATATTTTACCCGATTGTATGCCTTCTTCGAGTTTGATGCGCACCTTTCCGTTAACGGCTTCAATTTCTTTCGAAGCACCTAAAGCTGCCTCGGCAAAACTGATGTACAAATCGTAGTGTAGATTCTCGCCTTCGCGTTTTAAAAACTCGTGTTCCAATTCTTCGATAACTACTATCAAATCACCCGAAATTCCGTTACCCGGAGCCTCATTTCCTTTTCCGGAAACTTTTAATTGCATCCCGTCAACCACACCGGCCGGGATTTTGATAGAAACGGTTTCGTCCTCCAAAATCATTCCGTGGGCGTCAGCATTATTGGGTTTGCTTTCGATGGTTTGTCCGGTACCGCCACATACATGACAAGTTGTAGCCGATTGCATTCTGCCCAAAATAGTATTGGTCACACGCAACACCTGACCTTGACCGTTACAAGTAGCACATGTCTTATACCTAACGCCCGGTGCTTGTACCTTGCGTTTTACTTTTACTTTCTTTTCAACTCCGTTGGCAATTTCATCTAAAGACATTTTTACTTTGATGCGAAGATTGCTTCCCTTCACACGACGCTGACCACCTGAACTGCCACCAAATCCACCGAAACTTCCACCGCCGAAAGCACCGCCGAAAATATCTCCGAACTGACTGAAGATGTCATCCATATTCATGTGGTGACCACCTCCAAATCCGCCTGCCCCGTCAAAAGCAGCATGACCGTACTGATCGTATTTGGCTTTTTTGTCCGGGTCGCTTAATACTTCATAAGCCTCGGCAGCTGTTTTGAAATTTTCTTCTGCTTCCTTATTACCAGGGTTTTTATCTGGGTGAAATTCAATAGCCTTTTTTCGGTAGGCCTTTTTGATTTCTTCAGCCGAAGCGTTTTTAGACACGCCCAGTATTTCGTAAAAATCTTTTTTGCTCATAGTCTGTTATTGTCCTATTACCACTTTTGGGAAACGAATGATTTTATCTCCCAATTTATATCCTTTTTCTACCACATCCACCACTTTACCTTTCAGTTCATCGCTAGGTGCGGGAATTTGGGTGATGGCTTCCGCAAAATCAGGATTGAAATCATCACCTGTTTTAACCTCAACCAGCTCCAAACCTTTAGAAACTAGTGTACTTTTCAATTTTTCGTGGATCAACTCCACGCCTTTCAACATCACATCATCTTCTGATTTGGCAATTTGTGCCAAGGCTCTGTCAAAATCATCTAAAACCGGTAATAATGCCTGCAATACTTCCTGATTGGCAGTTCTGAATAAATCGATACGCTCTTTTGTCGTTCTTTTTTTGAAATTTTCAAATTCTGCAAAAAGACGCAGGAATTTATCTTTTTCTTTAGCCAATTCTTCCTGTAATTGCGCTTCAACACTCAGTTCTTCGGCTGCTTCGACCTCATTAATTATATTTTCCGCTTCGTTTTCAATCGGGTTTTTATCCGTGTTTTCCGTACTCATTTCGGTTTTATTTTTAAATATATTCTTGATTTTCATTTTTTTCGTTTGAATAGCAAAAGTACTGCCAATTCTTTAAAAATGTCAAATTGTCACAGTATTTGTTCAGCAAAAAAGAGCGGAACGTTTGAAACCAAACCAACTGATTAACTAAAATTTAATAAAATTTTAAGAGTATCTCATTTTCATTTTGGTTAAATTTGTTACAGAATAATTGAAAACGTCAAGGTTAGCTTAAGCTGTAATAATTATTAATTCAACAATCTTTATAGTAAAAAAAAGTGCTGTCATATTAACAGCACTTTTTTTATGAATATAAATTGGCGATTGCCTTATCTATTTCGGGGAATTGAAACCGGTAACCGGCCTGAATGATTTTTTGTGCACTGAGGTTTTTACTCGAAAAAAGCAGGTAACTCATTTCTCCTAAAACCAATTGCATTACGAATTTAGGAACATTAGGCAACAACAGCGGTTTTTTGAGTGTCCGGGCAATAACTTTTGTCAGTTGACGGTTGCTGACTGCATCAGGAGCCACCGCATTGAAAATGCCTTCCAATTGTTTTTCGATGGCATAGCAGTAAATGGCTGCCAAATCAGCGATGTGAATCCAGGACTGCATTTGTTTTCCTGAACCCATTGCGGCACCAAACCCGAGCTTGATAGGTTTAACCATTTCGGGCAGAGCACCACCCTTATTAGACAGCACGATTCCGGTTCGCAATTTACAGACTTTTAATCCCAACACCTGAAACCGATCCGCGGCTTCTTCCCATTTTTTAACCACATGAGAAAGGAAACTGTCTTCTGAATCAGTTGTTGTTTCATCATAAACCGTAGTGTAGCTCTCAGGATAGATAGCCGTTCCGGATGCTGAAATTATCTGTTTTACCTGATTGGGATGCTTTTTAACCAAATTAAACAACAACTCTCCGGAGAGTGTCCTGCTCTCAATAATTTCCTGTTTATAGGCATTTGTCCAACGGTGCGCTATGTTAGCTCCCGCCAAGTGAACAATCACATCGACTCCGTAAAGGCAGTTTTCATCAATCTTTCCTTGCTGCGGATTCCAATAGAACCCAATGCAACCGGATTGCTCTCCAATTTTGGACTTTGATGTGGTCAAGTAATGAACGGTGTGCTTTTTTGCTAACAAGAGTTGTGTTAATTCCTTCCCTATTAAACCCGTAGCTCCGGTAATTAGTATGGTCATCTCAAAAATATTTTACCCAAAGTTACCATCAAATAGTATTAAAACAATCACAATTATAAAGGGTTTAACTTTTGTCTACGGCTTTACTTTGATACTCCATTCAAAGTTCAGTTCGGAAACCTGCTCTCCTTTTTCATTGACTCCGACCGATTTCAACCGGATGATTTGCCCTTCACCGGTAGCAATGGCTTTATGAACCGCTTCAGCAACCAAACTACCTTCATCGCAAGTAAATGTAATCCTCCCCGTTGCTTTCTTAGTGAAATTTCCATTGTTGTGGGCTACTAACATCGAAATTTTTTGTCCTGATTTTTGGATCTGCAACATCACTAAAGCACCGGTTGTTAATTCGGCCGCCATTGCTTGTACGGCAAAATACATTGAATTAAACGGATTTTGATTGAACCAACGATGCTTTACCGTCGCCACACATTTTTGTTCGGAAACCGATTTTACTCTGACACCGCACCAAAATGCAGAAGGTAATTTGAAAAATAAAAAAACATTCATTTTTGACGGAGAAAGTTTCATAAGCCCTTGATTTTGCTATAAATATAGTAAAAAACAAATAGTTCTGTCCATTTTTACATTTGTTAATATTTTGTTAAT
>CAYPSB010000001.1:75582-92629 GCA_964413435.1 uncultured Flavobacterium sp. | reverse complement strand
TTTGTTAATATTTTGTTAATTTTAAGTACTTTGCATTGCATAATACCTTTTTTTAGCCTTATCTTTGTATAAGAAATTAATAGACTATACAATAGTATTCAGAAAAAGTTTCAATCATCAATCAAATCAATAAAAATCATGACACCCACAAACGAAAAAAACACAGCTACTTTCCTCCATCTAAGCGCATTGACACAATATGTGTTTCCTTTTGGAAATTACATCTTTCCAATTGTCATTTGGAGTTCCAAGAAAAACGAGTCAGAATTTGTTGATTACAACGGTAAACAAGTTCTTAACTTTCAATTGAGTATTTTTTTGTACTCAATGATATTGTGCCTGATTGCCATTCCGATTTTTATATATACAATTTTTAAGCACATACCGTTTGAAAAAATTGTTGACAATGATGATTTCTTAATCGAAAATCTCACAGCCGGCAACATTACAGGTTTATCTATATTGGGCTTATTGGCCGTGATGCTATTCTTATTCCTTAAAGTGATTGAGTTCATCTTAATCATTTATGCAGCGGTAAAATCGTCTAACGGTGAAAAGTACAAGTACCCATTAAGCATTCCTTTTTTTAAATAATCAAAAAACATCATCAATCACTAAAATCAAATCAACATGAAACAATTAATCCTGATAGCAGCTATGTTACTGGCTATGACCGCAAAACTTTTAGCACAAGACCACAATGCCGTTGAAATCAGAAAAACGACAGCACAGAACGAACCTCATCAATTCGGAACTGTGACAAATGTCCATCCAAAATGCTATTTAAAAGCGAGTGTAAACCATCAAATTTGCACTTCCGTTTTCCGGTAAAATACATTCATCATCAATCAAAAAACGAAGCAGTAATCAAAAAAAATTAAATCATGCATTATGAATATTGAAAACACAAAAGCCCAGATGCGTAAAGGTGTTTTAGAATTTTGTATCTTGTCTGTCCTAAAAGAAAAAGATGCCTACACCTCTGAAATATTAGACACTTTAAAAAACGCTAAATTACTTGTGGTTGAGGGTACGGTTTACCCCCTGCTGACAAGACTTAAAAACGACGGATTGCTCAATTATCGTTGGGAAGAATCTACCTCGGGGCCGCCGCGAAAATACTATGGTTTAACCGAATTAGGAAAAACATTTTTAACCGAATTGAACGGCACCTGGACCGAATTATCAGACGCTGTAAACATCATAACCAATCAAAAATAAGAATCATGAACAAAACAGTAAATATTAATATAGGCGGTTTATTCTTTCACATAGATGAAGATGCATACCAAAAATTAGCCCGCTATTTTGAAGCTATAAAACGCTCGCTTTCCAACTCATCAGGGAAAGAGGAAATCATGAAAGATATTGAAATGCGTGTGGCAGAATTGTTGACTGAAAAACAAAAAAGCGACAAACACGTCATTAATAACAAAGATGTAGACGAAGTAATCGTTACCATGGGGCAACCGGAAGATTATCGCATTGACGACGATTCTACAGAAGCTCCTGCCGAAACTTACTATCCGAAACGAAAAAAATTATACCGCGACAAAGACCGTGGTTTAATTGGAGGTGTTGCCACAGGTTTGAGTCATTATTTAGGGATTGATGCCGTATGGATTAAAATCATCTTCTTATTTTTCACTTTTGTCGGAGGTTCAGGTTTGATTGCATACCTTATTTTCTGGATTGCCACTCCAAAAGCTGTTACTACATCCGAAAAACTGGAAATGACCGGAGAGCCCGTAACTATTTCTAATATTGAAAAGAAAGTCAGAGAAGAATTCGACAGTGTTTCGAATAAATTCAAAAACGCCGATTACGGTCAAGTAAAAAGCGGTGCCGAAAAAGTAGCCAGCGGCATCGGTGAAGCCATTACAAATATATTCGGTGTGTTTGCCAAAGTTTTGGGTGCCATCATCTTGGTTTTCTCTTCAATAACCTTAGCCGGGTTGTTCATCGGGTTGTTTACTTTTGGAACAACATCCTTTATTGACGCTCCTTGGCAACGTTATATTGATGCTGTAAATTATACTGATATTCCTTTATGGTTGTTTGGTGTTCTTACCTTTTTAGCCGTTGGAATTCCGTTTTTCTTCTTCCTTTTACTGGGTTTGAAATTATTGGTAACCAATTTAAAATCGATAGGAAACATTGCCAAATACTCTTTGCTAGCAATCTGGATTTTTGCTGTAGGAGCCTTGGTTTTCATCGGAATCAAACAATCAACCGAAAGAGCCTATGACGGAAAAGTAGTAGTTAAAGAAACCCTGCAATTGAAACCGAACGATACTTTACATATCAAATTTGTAAACAATGATTTCTTTTCCAAAAGCATTTATGACAATGAAGACTTCTTGTTTACTCAAGATTCAACAAAACACGAAGTCATCTATTCCAACAACATTCGTTTCGAATTGAAAGCTACCGATAAACAGTTGCCTTACCTGCAAATCGAAAAGCTGGCTGAAGGTAAATCGTTCAACGAAGCCAACAGCAGAGCCGAGAAAATAAAATACGGATTCAAAATGGTTGGAAATGAATTGGTGTTAGACAATTATTTATTGACCGAAATGGCCAGCAAATACCGAAACCAACATGTAGAATTGTTCTTGTACTTACCAAAAGGTACCTTGTTCAAAATGGATAAAAGTATGGAGCGATACGACAGCAGCGATGATGAATTCTTCAATTTGCACGAAAGCTCAGAAGACTACGTTTACAGAGTTGACGACAATCAAGTAAAATGTTTGAACTGTCCGCCGGAAGAAAATGAATACCAAGATGTGGAAATAAACAACGCTGACATCAATGTCCCAACTCCGCCTGCACCACCGGTACCGCCTACCTCAAAAATGTCAGGTAAAAGAACTTCCAAATTAGTGGTAGATCAAAACGGAGTAATCATCAAAACTAATTAATCATGATAAAAACCATCGCAGCCGGTATCAGGCTGATAACAGCCGCTTCTGTTACCCTTCTTTTTGTTTCTTGTCATACCAAGATAGATTTTTCTAATGGTATAGACGGTAACGGCAATGTAGTCACACAAACCCGCAACGTAGGTAACAACTTTTCAAAAATTGAAGTCAAACGCGGACTGATCGTAACTCTGGAACAATCCGATTCCTACTCAGTTGAAGTAGAAGCTGATGAAAATTTACAGGAACATATTACTGTAAGTGTGGAAAACGAAACATTAATCATCACTTCTGACAAAGGAATTGACGAGGCAACAGCCAAAACCATACATGTAAAAATGCCGGAATTGACCGGAATTGAAGCCACCAGCGGTTCTTCTGTTTCAACCCGCAATGTGTTTACCGGAACCGACGTGTTTGTTAAATCAAGCAGCGGCAGCGAAGCCGATTTAAACTTTGAAATTGACAACATCAGATGCGAATCTACCAGCGGAAGCTCACTGGAGTTCAGAGGAAAAGCATTGACTTTCAAAGCTGTATCTTCAAGCGGAAGCTCCATTGATGCCCGAGATTTAATGGTCAATGAGGTTACGGCCGAATCTACCAGCGGAAGCGACATTAATGTTCGTCCGATACTGAGTCTGAATGCCAAAGCATCAAGCGGCAGTTCGATTGATTACAGCGGTTCTCCCAAATCCGTTTCTAAGGAAGAAAATTCGGGAGGAAGCGTTTCCAAAGAATAAGTTAATAAAACATCTCAATGAAAATTGGGATGTTTTTTTTTCTATTTTTGGCAAAACTAACGATGTTGACGCCCATGAAAAAAATTATCCTTCTGAGTTTTATGTTGCTTACTGCAGTTTCTTTTGGCCAGAAAAAAGAAAAAGTCAAAGGCTCCAAAATTGTAAAACTGGAACAAAAAGAGGTTGGAGAATTCCAAAGTCTGGAAGTAGAAGATAACTTGGAGGTCTTTTTGGTAAAAGGAAATGAATGCGCTTTGGAAATTGAAGCCGATGATAATTTAATTCCGTTCGTAGACTATAAAATAGCGGGCAACAACCTTAGAATATCAACTTCCAAAGATTTATCGAGCTACAAGAAACTGAGTGTTCGTGTAACGTACAACGGTAACTTCAATATGGTTATTGCCAAAGACGAAACTAATGTAACTGCGCTTTCCGATGTGGTTCTTGACAACATTACATTCAAGAGTTATGATTATGCCAAATTGTTTTTGAATGCCAAAACCAAAAATTTCACACTGATGGCCAATGATAAATCAAGAATCGAATTGAACCTGAAATCAGAAAAAACGGCAATCGACATCAGTAAAAGCGCTACGGTAAAAGCTCTTATCTCTTCTACGGAAATGCGATTTGACATGTACCAAAAATCATCCGCAGAGGTAGAAGGTGATGTTATCGACTTAAAATTGCGTTTAGACAACAATACAGACTTTACCGGAAAAAAGCTTACTGCCAAAAACGGTTTACTGGAAACCGCAGGGTATGCTAAAGGCAGCATCATGGTCAGCAACATTGCCACGCTTGATGCTTCGGGCAACAGTGAACTGGAATTGTATGGTGAACCCGTTAAAATTGAAGTCAAACGCTTTGCCGACAGTGCCCTGTTGCGCAAAAAGCCAACAACCAAATAAAAATAAAAAATCCCGAATTGCTTCGGGATTTTTTATTTAGTTACTAAGGTAATCAATTGCGACTTAGCATCCGTTTTATGATAAAGCAGCCAAATAACGCTCAGCATCCAAAGCCGCCATACAACCTGTACCCGCAGCAGTAATTGCCTGACGGTATACATGATCCGCAGCATCTCCGGCAACAAAAACTCCCGGAACATTGGTTTTCGAACTTCCCGGAACATTAACGATATAGCCGGTTTCATCCAAAGTAATGTAATCGGCAAAAATGTCGGTATTCGGTTTGTGACCGATAGCCACAAAGAATCCGGTAGCCGGAATTGAGATGGTTTCGCCAGTGGTTTTATTCAACGCTTTTACTTCATTTACAACTTGTCCGTCACCCACAACTTCAACGGTATCGTGGTTCATTAAAATGGTAATATTCTCGGTTTTGCGTACACGCTCTTCCATGATTTTAGAAGCTCTGAATTTTTCACTTCTTACCAACATGGTTACTTTTTTACACATTTTAGATAAATAGTGTGCCTCTTCGCAAGCCGAATCTCCGGCTCCCACGATTACCACCTCTTGGTTTCTGTAAAAGAATCCGTCACAGATAGCACAAGCCGATACACCGCCTCCGGTTTGCAAATAATGTTGTTCTGAAGGCAATCCTAAATATTTAGCCGATGCTCCGGTAGAGATAATTACCGTTTGTGCATGCAATTCAATTGTATCGTTAATCCAAACTTTGTGTACAGGTCCCGAAAAATCAACTTTTGTTGCCCAACCATCGCGAATATCCGTTCCGAAACGTTTTGCTTGCGCTTCTAATTGCAACATCATTTCCGGACCGGTTACTCCGTCTGGGTAACCCGGAAAATTTTCTACTTCATTAGTGGTGGTAAGTTGTCCGCCCGGTTGTGTTCCTTGGTATAAAACCGGATTCATATTGGCTCTGGCTGCATAAATAGCCGCCGTGTAACCCGCAGGTCCCGAACCTATTATAAGGCATTTAATTTTTTCAATTGTATCTGACATGATATGAAGTTTAATTTGGTCGCAAAGGTAAACTATTCAATCGAAAAATTGAATGACCCCAAATCATAAAAAGCTATGAAAAAATAATTTTATATTATGCTTTGAATAATAAATAATAGCTTTATATTTGCACTCCTATTTTAAGGAACACGGGGTGTAGCGTAGCCCGGTCATCGCGCCTGGTTTGGGACCAGGAGGTCGCAGGTTCGAATCCTGCCACCCCGACGAGTAAATCCTTTCTGTTTATGACAGAAAGGATTTTTTATTTTCACAATAACTCAACTTGTTGCAGTTATTGTGAAAGTGAAAAATAATTTTGAATGGCACATTCAAAAGGATTTACTTGAAAAAGAGCCCAAATTCAGGATATGCAATCCTGCCCCAACCCCCCCCCTCTACACTGAAGTTATTTCAAAAAGAAACTAATTGAAATCCTGTTATCCGAAAGGTTTTTCGGAACTAAACCTCAGGGCTTCAGAGACTGAAAAAAACACGAGTTTTCCCGAATGAGTCAGATGTTTGCGCTGTTAACTCTTTTCTGAAAAAAATAAAATACACTTTCGATATAATTTCTATTTTTGTTGGGAATAAAATTAACACAACTACTATATGCTTATTATTGGAATTGCGGGGGGAACAGGAAGCGGAAAAACAACTGTTGTTCACCAAATTATGAATGAATTACCCCGTACAGAAGTGGGTGTACTATCTCAGGATTCCTATTACAAAGAAAACAACAACTTAAGCTTTGAAGAAAGAGCACTGGTGAATTTTGATCACCCGCGAGCCATCGATTTTGATCTTTTGGTACAACATCTTAAAGATTTAAAAGACGGCAAAACCATAGAACAGCCTGTATATTCCTTCATTACACATAACAGAACCGATGATACCATCATCACCCATCCCAGAAAAGTAATGATTGTGGAAGGAATTCTGATTTTAACCAACCCCGAGTTGCGCGAACTGTTTGACGTAAAAATATTTGTGCATGCCGATTCAGACGAGCGTCTGATTCGACGATTGAAAAGAGACATAGCCGAACGCGGCCGTGACATGGAAGAAGTGTTAAACCGTTACCAAACTACGCTTAAACCTATGCACCAGCAATTCATAGAGCCTACAAAAGCTTTTGCTGATATCATCATCCCGAATGACAAATACAATACGGTAGCCATTGATGTGGTCAGAGCCGTAATCAACCAAAGAATTACCTAATCCATGAGTTACTTTAAAAAACTGACCGATGCCTACCCTATCCTCAAAATTTTGGGGAACCGCTATGTTATCGTTTTGGTTTTTTTTGCTGTTTGGATGCTGTTCCTGGACAATACTTCTTATTTGGAACACCGTATACTGAACAAACAACTCGAAGAATTAGAAGACAATAAAAAATACTATCAGGAAGAAATCCGAAAAGACGAAGAGAACATCAAACTCCTCAAAAATCCTGATCAGATCGAAAAATACGCACGCGAGAAATACTATATGAAACGCGACAGCGAAGACATCTATATCATTGAATTTGAAGGCGATTCGATTAAAGAAGAGCAGTCCGGTTCAAAATCTTTATAAATAACTACACCTCATGGCTGAACATTTATTTGATGAGTTCGAAGCAGTTACTTCCAAACAGTGGAAACAACAAATTCAGTACGAACTCAAAGGCGCTGATTATAACGATACTTTAGTGTGGGAATCCCCCGAAGGCATCAAAGTAAAACCCTTTTATCACAATGATGAAGATACCCAAAAGGGAAGCATACAAACTCCAAACCATCCGTTCAGCGTGCTGCAAAATATCTTTGTGCACGACGTAAAAAAATCGAACCTAAGAGCTTTAGACACCTTAAACAGAGGAGCCGAAAACATACGGTTTACTATTGAAAATGAATCGGTTGATGTGGCTGCACTGATGCAAAACCTTCCTCAGGGAAACACTGTTTACTATTTTAATCTACCGTTCCTTTCTGTTGATTTTGTATCCAAAATAAATGCGTACCAAGCTCAAAGCAACGCCAACATCATCATTCAAATTGACCCCATAGGTCAGTTGGCGCAAGACGGGAACTGGTTTGAAAACTTAGACAAAGATTTCGAAAAACTGAACCATCTGGCCGGCAACTCTGCTTCCCCAACTCCGTTTCTCAGTATTTCCTCAGGTATTTATCAAAATGCAGGAGCTCATATTGTACAACAATTGGGGTACACTCTGGCCCATGTTAATGAATATTTCAACCGAATTCCCGCCCTCCGTCAACCCATTACCATTGAAGTTGCGGTAGGTACGAATTACTTTTTTGAGATTGCCAAGCTGAGAGCCCTGCGCCTGTTGTTTGCTACTTTAGCTAAAGAATACAACCACGCTTTTGACTGCCACATCATCGCTACCCCTACCAAGCGCAACAAAACGTTGTACGATTACAACGTTAACATGCTTCGTACCACTACGGAATGTATGAGCGCTATTTTAGGCGGAGCCAACGCCGTAGCCAATCTGCCCTACGACAGCTTGTACCACAAAGACAACGAATTCGGCGACAGAATTGCGCGCAATCAACTGTTGATTTTAAAACACGAAAGTTATTTTGATAAAGTGAGCAACCCGGCCGACGGCGCTTATTATATTGAAACCCTGACACTGCAGTTGGCGGAAAAAGCCCTGGCGTTGTTCAAAGATATCGAAGCCCAAGGCGGTTTCATCACCCAGTTGATTGAAGGCAACATTCAAAAGAAAATCAGTGAAAGTGCAGCCAAAGAACAGGAGTTGTTTGACAGCGGAAAAGAAATTTTATTAGGCACCAACAAATACCCTAATAAAAACGACAAAATGAAACACGATTTGGAGTTGTATCCTTTCGTAAAACAAAACCCGCGTAAAACATTAATCATTCCGATAATTGAGAAACGATTGGCTGAAAAAACAGAACAGGAACGATTAGCACAGGAGGAATAATCATGAGAAAAGACATTCAACATATACAATTAGTCGAAAGTCGAAAGTCGAAAGTCGAAAGTACAGGTACCGACAACTTTATGACTGCCGAAGGTATAGAAGTAAAACCAACCTATACAGAAGCCGATACCGAAAATCTGGAACACCTTGGTTTTGGTGCAGGCTTTGCGCCCAACCTGCGTGGTCCATATGCAACCATGTACGTGCGTCGCCCTTGGACGATTCGCCAGTATGCCGGTTTCTCTACTGCTGAGGAAAGTAATGCTTTTTACAGAAGAAACCTGGCCGCCGGACAAAAAGGACTCTCCGTAGCCTTTGACCTCGCTACCCACCGAGGTTACGACTCTGACCACGAACGCGTAGTAGGAGACGTAGGGAAAGCCGGTGTAGCCATCGACTCGGTAGAAGACATGAAGATTTTGTTTGACCAGATTCCGTTAAACGAAATGTCAGTTTCCATGACCATGAACGGCGCCGTGTTGCCCATCATGGCCTTTTACATCGTAGCGGCTGAAGAACAGGGAGTAGCTCCCGAATTGCTTTCGGGGACCATACAAAATGACATCCTGAAGGAGTTCATGGTACGTAATACGTATATCTACCCGCCTACACCTTCCATGAAAATCATTGCTGATATCTTTGAATATACCAGCAAAAAAATGCCGAAATTCAATTCGATATCCATCTCGGGCTACCACATGCAGGAAGCCGGAGCCACGGCTGATATTGAGTTGGCCTACACCCTGGCCGACGGACTGGAATACATCCGTACCGGCTTAGCTGCCGGCATGAAAATAGATGAATTTGCTCCCCGCCTCTCCTTCTTTTGGGCCATCGGGATGAACCATTTTATGGAAATCGCCAAGATGCGCGCGGGCAGAATGCTTTGGGCCAAATTACTGAAACAGTTTGAACCGAAAGACGAGAAGTCATTAGCCTTGCGAACCCATTGTCAAACTTCGGGCTGGAGTTTAACCGAGCAAGACCCTTTCAACAATGTAGCCCGTACGGCTATTGAAGCGGCGGCAGCGGCCTTTGGCGGAACCCAATCCTTACACACCAATGCCTTAGACGAAGCGATTGCCTTGCCTACCGATTTCTCGGCACGCATTGCGCGCAACACCCAGATATTCCTTCAGGAAGAAACCAAGATTTGTAAAACAGTCGACCCTTGGGCAGGCAGTTACTATGTAGAAAGCCTAACCAAGGAAATAGCCGACAAAGCCTGGGCCTTGATTGAAGAAGTGGAATCCCTGGGCGGTATGACCAAAGCCATCGAAGCCGGAATTCCGAAACTGCGTATAGAAGAAGCTGCAGCCCGCAAGCAGGCGCGTATAGACAGTTCACAGGATATCATCGTAGGCGTAAACAAATACCGCTTAGAGAAAGAAGATCCATTACATATTCTTGATGTAGATAATCAAATGGTACGCAAACAGCAGATTGAGCGTTTGAATCACATCAAAGCCACGCGTGACAACGATAAAGTTAAAGCTTGTCTGGCAAAATTAACCGACTGTGCTCAAAACGCAAACGATAATTTATTATCTTTAGCCGTAGAAGCAGCCCGAAACCGAGCCACACTAGGAGAAATCAGTGATGCCCTCGAAGCTGTTTTCGGAAGATATAAAGCACAAATCAGAAGTTTCAGCGGCGTGTACAGTAAAGAAATTAAGAACGACTCCAGTTTTGAAAAAGCCAAACAATTGGCCGACGCTTTTGCGGCAAAAGAAGGCCGTCGTCCGCGTATCATGATTGCCAAAATGGGGCAGGATGGTCACGACCGCGGTGCCAAAGTAGTAGCCACAGGGTATGCCGATGTCGGTTTTGACGTAGACATTGGTCCGCTGTTCCAAACCCCTCAGGAAGCTGCCAAGCAAGCGGTGGAAAATGACGTGCACATACTGGGGGTTTCCTCGTTAGCTGCCGGACACAAAACACTGGTGCCGCAGGTCATTGAAGAACTCAAAAAATACGGTCGCGAAGACATCATGGTCATTGTAGGCGGTGTCATCCCGGCACAGGATTACCAATTCTTGTTTGATGCGGGAGCCGTGGCTGTGTTTGGCCCGGGAACCAAGATCAGTGATGCGGCCATCAGTATATTAGAAGTATTACTGCAGGATTAAGTAATCAATTACAGTTAAAATACACAACACAAGCACCCGTTTACAGCGGGTGTTTTTTTTTGCACAGGCCTTCAAAATAACCCTAATAAAAGAAACAAATACGCATTAATTATCGTAACTTTATTATAGAAAATTAACTAATTGTTGGCTCCAAATAACTGATTGTAACACTTAAAAAAGAACCAAAATGAAAGCAACAAAAAGAGTTGGCGTTTGGATGGATCACGCAACAGCCCGTGTAATGGAATACCATACCGAAGAACAAAAAATAAAGTTGGTAACCTCTGACCACAAAGGATTAGATAACCAGGACGGATTGCAACACAGCGAAAGCCTGTTACACCACAAAGAAAACCAAAACATCAAAGCCTTTTACAAAGACATCATTACCATTATAAAGGACTACGACGAAATTGTTCTTTTTGGGCCTACCGAAGCCAAAAATGAGTTGTACAACCTTATTAGGGAAGACCATAAGTACGACCACCTCAAAATAGCGACCCTACCCGCTGACAAAATGAGCTACGAGCAACAGCATGATTTTGTAGTACACTATTTCAAAACCGTGCTCAATTACGAAAGTCCGTATACGAAATAACAATACAACTACACCGGAAAAGCACTCACTGTAAAGTGGGTGTTTTTTTTTTTTTTTTGCATATGCGCAATTACCTTTATTCGTTATTTCTTATTTTAGCAGAAATCAAACAATCTTGTATTAGGTAAAACCTTTTCTAAAACAGTAAATGAATTTAAATTTTAATATTGAACTGGCTAAAGGATATAGCAGTAATTCACAAATCGCAAGAGTCCTTACTGAAGATTGGGTAAAACTAAATTCTTACTGTCCTAATTGTGGAGAAAAACCACTAAACGATTTTGAAAACAACAGACCTGTTGCTGATTTTTATTGTAAAAAATGTACAGAAGAATTTGAATTAAAAAGTAAAAGTGGAAAATTCAGTAATACCATAACGGATGGTGCTTATGATACAATGATTCAGAGGATAACCTCAAACACAAATCCAAATTTTTTCTTTTTAACCTATAATAAAGACTTTACAGTAGATAATTTTTTAATAATTCCAAAGCAATTTTTCACTCCGGAAATTATTATTAAAAGAAAGCCTTTATCTGAAACCGCCAAACGAGCAGGTTGGACTGGTTGTAACATTGACATCTCAAAAGTATCAGAACTTGGAAGAATATTTTTAGTTGAAAAAGCAAAAATCATTAACCCTGAAGTTGTTCAAAAAGCCTTTAATAAAACAACTTTTTTAAGAACAAAAAGTACCGATTCTAGGGGTTGGATTCTAGATATTCTCAATTGTATTGAAAAAATTCCAAGTAAGGACTTCACTTTAAGTGATATTTATAATTTTGAAAATGAGTTGAAACTAAAGTATCCAAACAACAATTTCATAAAAGATAAAATTAGACAACAATTACAACTTTTGAGAGATAAAGGTATAATAGAATTTAACGGTAGAGGAACATATAAAAAAACAGAAAAATGAAAAAGTATATATATATTACACCTGAAGGTTATACAACTTCGCCAAATGGAGATGAAATAGAAAACATGCAAGTCATAGGTATTGTTGAAAATGTAACGAATGAAAATGAAGCATTAAAAAAACTGCTAATAGAAAATGAGTGGATAATTGATGCAGGATATAATGTTGCAGAATTCATTTGCTATCAAATAGAATAAACCAAGCTATGTTATTTCAACGATAAAAATCTACCCTCAATTCCAGAATCTCTTAAGGCAATTGCATTTTCTTTTCCATAGGCAACAAATACACTTGGTGCACCAGGGGTTCCACCCTGAATACCCGATACGTGATAAAACTTTATTCTTCCTTTGACAAAAAATATTGCATCGGCATCATTCCAAATATGCTCAAAAAAGCATTTCGTTTCAGTTCTTGCAAAAATTAACGCAATGCCATTACCATGAAGTTTTAATTTTTCTAACCATAATTCCATTCCTTTTCCATATGGCGGATTTAAATAAACTCTTCCAAACCAATCTTTAATCAGACCATTATCCAATGTTGTAAAATTAGTTTTGGCATGAAGAAAAGGAGGATCTATTGGGCTACATGGGTCTAAATCAAAATGACCTAAACTTTTAACCAATTCAGGAGGAGTCAACCACTCAACTTTTGTATTTTCACAACGTTCAAAAGAAGTATTCATAATAATTATTTACTGCAAATATTAGATCAATATTTTGATTTAACAAATGTAATATGATCATTTTCAATATTTTACAAAAAATATACTTTAAAAAATATAATTAATTGAAAAACAGAAAACTCGAAATTGAAAACCCAACGATTGCCGCTTCTTATAAAGAGAAAATAAGTGGATTCAATACCAAACAAGAGTTAACTTTATTCTTAGCACAAGAGCCTAATGAAGAATATGGCTTAGAACTTGATTTTAAGAAAGTAAAGCCCTAATTCTCTTCTCTCAAAATTCTTCGAGCGTTAAATAATAAGACCATTTATAAAAAAATGTACCTCAAATTGCAGCTAATCAAAAAAACAATGACTACTGCAAAAAAACAATCTATCAACTCCTTATAATAAAGGGCTTCTTACAATCTTAAGCTAATATTAATCTTTATCTTACTAATTACGGCACTCTTTTTGGCTGATGGGTTGACGTGAAATAGTTCACAAACAATCAGTTAAATAAATTCAGTATGAAATCAACATCAGAAACAGGGCATGCAAAAAACGTAGCCAACTTTGAAACACTTATTTCTTTTTGCATCGGGTATGGAACAGCATACGACCCTAGCAACAGTAACCTTCAAATCGGAAATCTTCAGGACAAATACAGCAGAGCCAAAGACAAGCTCTCAGCTGTCAAAATCAAAAAAGGTCCTTTCGACACCGCAACCGGACAGCGCCAGCTGATTTTCAAAACCCTCAAACCTACGGCAACCCGAATTATTAATACATTAATTGCCCAGGAAGCTCCCTCCTCTACTATCAAAGACGCTCGTACCATCATCCGCAAACTTAACGGCAAAAGAGCCACAATGCTGTCTGCCGAAAATACGCCCGACAATACAATTTCTGTTTCACAGCAAAGTTACGACCGTCTGGTAGACAGTTTCGAACAACTCATAGTACTTACTCAAAACGAGACTACTTACAGTACCAACGATCCCGAGCTCAAAACAGAAGCTCTTCAAACTTACCTCAACAAAATGGCCGAAGCTAACACCAATGTTCGCAACGCCTACGTTCCTTACAGCAATGCCATCGTTGCCCGAAACAAAGAACTCTACAACAGCGACACTTCCTTGCTCCATGTGGCTGCTGCCGTTAAAAGTTATATAAAAGCAACTTTCGGAGCCGCCTCTCCCTAATACAAGCAAATTAGTGGTCTCCAATTCAAAACTCCTAAAGAAGTATAATAACTGTAATCCCAAATTCACAAAAGAGCTTTCGGATAAAAGCTCTTTTTTATTGTCTGCAATTGTTGTTGAACCGCCCGCAAAGAGCGTTAAAGACCCAGCAAAAAGCGTCAGACCACCCACAAGAAGTGTTGGAATGACCCCAAAGAGCGTTAGACCATCAGCAATAATTGTTAAACAATCCGCAAGAAGCGTTGGAGGACCCATAATGAGTGTTAGACAACCCGCAATGAGCGTTGAATATCCCGCATCAAATTAGTACTCAAACAAAAAGGAACTAAAATTTCCTTACTTTTATCACAAAGAAACCAACCATGAAAAAAGAATACTGGGACGTATCAGACGAACAAGTCATCGAAAAAACCGGAAAGAACATCAACCATTGGATCAAAGTGCTGACCGACTTTGAAGCCCAAACCAAAAAGTCAAGTGAAGTGGTGGCGCATCTGCAAAACGAGCACCAAGTGCCCCGCTACTGGGCCCGAACCCTGACCACGCTTTTCTTAAAATCAGACGGAAGGGCTTTATAAAACGGATTCAATGAGATAGGTTTTGCCGTTCAGCTCAAACGAATGCCCCACTGTATTACCCATCAGAAGACTTCCCAAAGGCGATTGCGGTGAAAGAGCAAAAACAGTTTTATCCTCCACCGTTATTTTGGGCAGCGCCGTACTGATGAAAAGCAGTAACCCATTGGCCTGTACCAAACTGCCCAAAGCCACGTGCAGATGCACCGAAGACGAATCTATTTTATCCAAAATACTTTTTTGCTCAACAATTTCCCTAAGCTTGTAATTGAGTTTTTCCTGCTCTAAATGCATCATAGAAAGTGCCGTTTCATGCTTATCGCCTGCCGAACCTTTAGCATCGTTTTGAGCATCGGTCGTCAAACCCGAAATCATGTCCTGAAAAACATCAATACGGTCCTGCAGCAATTGCTTGTAGTGAAGAAGAATGAGGTGTTTCATGTTATAGATTGCAGATTGCAGATTACAGATGATAGATAATAGACGGATAGATGATAGACGAATAAGCAGAGACTTGAAAGATACTGTTTTTGTCTATTATCTTTTATCTCTTTGTCTTTTATCTTAAAAAAGACGGGATAGATGATAGACTCACTCTTGTCTATTATCTCTTATCTCTTCGTCTATTATCTTAAAAAAGACGAAGAGATAAGAGACCTGTATTTTTAGAAATCAAATTTAAAGCTGGCTCCTCCTAATACCTGTAATCCCTGAACCGGATAGTTTAACCAACGTTGGTAATCCTGATTGGCCAGATTGTTTCCTTTTAAAAAGAATGTCAAACGGTCGCTGTGTTTGTAACTGATATTGGCATTCAGATCAACATAACTTTTCAGGGTTATAGGCTCGTCAGGAAACGGAGTAACAACCGAATACTGTCTGAAAATATCTTTTCTTTCGCCTACGAAAAACACATTGATACCGGCCGACCATTTAGGGGTAAAGGCCACATCCAGATTAGACGCAATTTTGATGGTTGGCAGGTTCCAGGCTTCCTCCTCTACATCGGTAGTGAAGCTGCTGAAGGTTCCGTTGACTCCAAAAGATACATTTTTAGAGAAATCAGCTTTCAACTCGCCAAAGAAACTGATGGTTTTGATGTTGTCATATACCACCCCAAAAGAATTGGTATAGGCGTATCCGTCTGTATTGCTGTTAAAATGATCGTATCCGTTGCTTTTAAACAAGGCTTTGTTTTCTTCGTTTTTGTATGACCCTCGAATGTTGTAACTCACACTGCTGGCCAATTTACCTTTCAAACCGGCATAAATATCATATTTGCGGTCGGTTGGCGCAATACCCAAGGTTGGCGATACAAAGAAGTTTTCCTGTACAAAATCGTTGTATGAATTTTGCTGAAGCGCTCCTTCCAATCCGGCATAAAACACCATCAAATCACCCACTACGCGGTATGAACCCGTAACCTGCGGATAGATAAAAAACTTGCTGTCGCCGGCTTCCTGAGCCGCACTGTAAAAGAAGCCTACTCCGGCATTAACCGTCAAATCATCTTTTCGGATTTTTACGCTGGGTTGGAAACCTAAATTGGTAAAACCATATTTGTACGATGCTCCTCCAAAATAGGTTTGATCAAAAGAACCGTTGATGTAATCAATTACAAAATCGGCCTTGATTTTTTGTTCAACAATATCAAACTCCAGTGAAGGCTTACCTACAAAGCGATTTTCAGCCGAACCGAACGCATCCCAAAAGCGGGTAAAGTTAACCGTACTTTCCTTTAAGATGTTGTTCAGTCCCAAACGACCACCCACATAGAAGGTGTGGTAGGTTTGTCTTTCATTAATGCTTTCGATGGTGGCCTCATCCAGTATATCAGGGTGAAGTCCGTACCAATTGTACACCTGATTTTTGTATCCTAAATCGGCATTCCAAGTCATGGTTTTGGTGCGGCTGCCGTAGGTTAAATCTAAGGCTGTGGTAGAGAACTTGTCATCAAGCACAACATCTTTAATACCACCCTGAGAAGAATGATGGCGCAACATTCCGCCAAAATAATCGGTATTGCTTACGTTTTGGGTAACAAAAAGCTCTGCCCCAACGGTTCCGTAATTACCGGCTGTCAGCGTAAGGTAGTTACTGAAGATTTTCTCCTGAGGAGACTTATCAACATTGGCTGCTTTTCCTTTGGCAGGAGCAAAAGTAGACGCTACCGGGAAAGAAAATATGTTGTACTGTATGTTTTCTTTTTTAGACGTTTCTTCGTCTTCTAAAGTCGGTGTTTCTTTTACTTTAAAAGCATCCGAAATGGTTGGTGTATAAGGCTTCACCACGTTTACGACTTCGGTTCCGATGTTGTCGTCTTTTTTTTGTGCAAATGTGAAAGTACTTATTAGTAAGAGACAAATAGATGATAGACGGATAGATGATAGAC
>CAYPSB010000001.1:64711-75482 GCA_964413435.1 uncultured Flavobacterium sp. | reverse complement strand
GATGATTGGCCGACTACAGTTATATTTTTTTTGATGCTCATAGTTTTTAATTTAGTGTATTTTGAAAAGACATGGTCGCCTTTTGAAATTCTTATATTTTTTCCTCTAATTCAATTGCTAATTCCTGTGATATGTATCCTTTTGCGTTTGCTAAAAGAACCTGTGTTTGAACTTCAAAAGAAGATCCGAGAGCAATATCCAGAAAATGACTGAATGATTTATTGGTTCTACTCGAACCTTCTGCAATATTTGACGGCATAGAAACAGCGCATCTGTTCATCTGTCCTGTTAAACCAAATTGCTCAGAGTTTGGAAACGTTTTGGTTAACTCGAAGATAATTTTAGCCAACTCCATAGCCATCTGCCAAACTTTCAACTTTTTAAAATTGTGTCTTTTAAATTCGCTCATACCTTTTCAGTCTATCATCTATTATCTATTCGTCTGTTGTCTTTTTGCTATTTCTCTATTGACGAATTCGTTTTGGCGGCTTCGCCTTTAATAAAATTAAGCTCGGTTTGGGCTTCTTCAACCACATCAGGGTAAGTGGCAAAATTTTTAATCACACTATCCAATATAGAGGTAGCACTGAAATTATCTTTCAACTGAAAGTAGTTTTTGGCCATCACGATCAACCCTTTGGCTCCGAAATATTTGTATCCTGAATAGTCTTTGGCTAATTTCTGAACGGTTTTGTTGGACTCTTCGTATTTACCGTCCTTGTTTTTGAAATAAGCATCATAGTATAAGGCTTCGGCTGCCAGTTCTCCTTTGGCTATTGTCAATAACTTGGCATAAGCCGTACGGGCTTTACTCTCGTCATTGGCTTTTACAGCCGAACGGGCTACGATGATTTGTGCATCGCTTTTGATTTTGTTATCTGTTTTAGGGTTAGCCAACACTTTATCTGCATAAACCACCGCATTAGGATAGTCTTTCTGATCGTAGTAAGCACGCATCAAATTGGCTTGCGCAAACGTTACATTCTGAGGAAAATCGGCCTCCCCTTCCAGGCGTTTCAATACCGGAATGGCTTTGGTGTAATCGTCTTTTTTCAGGTAAATTTCACATAAACGCGCCAAAGACTGTTCGGTAAACTCATTTCTCGGTTTGCTGATGACATACTCGTAATTGGCAACGGCATTATTCTCTAAGCCATCCGAATAATACGATTGTGCCAGATAAAAATTAGCTTTCAGGGCATGAATTCCGTTAGGGAATTTAGAAACATACCCACTCAAACTGGAAATGGCCTGTTTGGTATTGTTTTGCAAATACTGTTTCTCTGCTGCCTCGTAGGTATCGTTATCCAAATCAGCATCAGACACTTCAACAAAGTCCAAGGTTTTCACCCACGAAGCATACTCGTCAACTTTGCCGTTATCCATATAAATCAAACGCGCTGTTGAAACGGCTTCCAAAGCTTCGGGAGTTTTAGGATACTCAGCGGCCACTTTTTTAAACTTAGCAATCGCCTGTTCGTCTTTTTGGGCATTGTAGTATACCAATCCCTGACGCAAAATGGCTTTTGAAGCAAAGGACCCGTTTTTGAATTCGCTCAATAACTGATCGTAGGTTTTCACCGCCATGTCGGCTTTATTGTCGGCCACGTAAGTATTTGCCAACTCAAACAAAGCATCATCTCTGTATTTTGACGTTTTGAAATTTTGCAAAAACTTATTAAAATCCTCAATTTTCTTTTCGTTTCTGCCTACAAAACCATAGCTCAACGCCTTTTGGAAAGCGGCATAATCAGCATCAATGCCTTTCATTTCAATGGCCTTGTTGTAAGCGTCCATAGCCGGCCAATATTTGCTGGTAACAAAACGGGAATCTCCCAAACGCAGGTAAGCGTCATTCAAACGGATGCGGTCTTCTTTGTTGGCATCGATAAAACTCTGAAAATAATTGCCTGCCTGCTCGTATTCTTTTTGCTTGAAATAGGCATAAGCAATGTTGTAGTTGATGTTTTTATATTCAGGCGTTTCTTTGGCCGAAGCATAGCCCGCAAACTGTTTGAAACTCAACAAAGCGTCGTTGAAATTATCCAAGCCGTACTCGGTTTCGCCTTTCCAGAACACAGCTCTGGCGGTGAACTTTTCGTTTCCGGGTGTGGCAATCGATTTTTTAAACATACTCAATGCCTCCTGATAATTACCATCGGTATACAATTCGATTCCGCGGTAGAAGGTAACTTTTTGGTAAGCTGATTTGTTTTCAGCCGATTTGTTTTTTTCTAATAACGCCAATGCATCTTTGTAGTTCTTAGAGGTAATGTATGAATTAATCAACAGGGTTTCGATTTCATTTTTACTTGGCGAATTTGGATATTTTTCCAAAAATGATGACAATACATCGGGTACACTTTGGTACGAGTTCCCGATTTCATAACTCAGTTTGGCGTAATTCAAATGGGCATCTTCCTGAATCTTTTTATCAAAATCCATTTCAGAAGCACTTTTAAATGCGTTTAACGCCTGTTGCTTTTTATCGGTTTTGAAATAACATTCCCCTAAATGGTAATACCCGTTTTGGGCTACAAAATCTTTACCGTCAATGATTTTGTTGAATTGGGTAATCGCGTTTTCATAGTCTTTCTGCATATAGTAAGCATACCCCAATTGGTAAAAATCGGTGTTATTCCACTTTCCTTTTTTGCCTTTGTATTCTTTCAAATAAGGCAAGGCTTTGTCGTATTGTTTTAAATTGAAATAGCTCTCGCCTATGATTTTGTTGAGTTCTGATTTTTCGGAAGCATTAGAATTGGGCATAGCAGCCAAACCGGCATCAACAGCCTTTTGAAATTCGCCCGATTTGAAATGCATATCCGCCTTAAAATAGGAAAGCTTATCGCTGTATTTATCTTTGTCTTCTATTTGTTCAAATACTTTATTGGCTTCCTGATATTTGTCGCCTTCGTACAACATCATCCCCAAGTAATACTTGGCTTGCGAGCCGTATTCTTTGGAATTTTCCACTTTGGTCAGATAAGTTGTAGCGTCCTTTTTATTACCGGCGGTGTAATATGCATACCCTTTTTGAAACCCAAATTTATCGGTATCTTCAGCTGTCAGGGCATTTTCGTCAACTTTGTCAAAATACTGCAATGCCTGCGGAAATTTACCTTGCTCAAAATAATATTGCGCCACTTCAATATAGGCCTGATTTTGCTTCGAACTCGTAGGATAATCGGCCACGAATTTTTCCATCATTTCATCGGCATTGTTCTGATTGAGATGGATGGCGCAGTTGGCAATATAGTATGCGCAATCGGCCTGAACATCCTGATCGGTATGGTTTTGCCTGGCTTTTTCAAAAAGGATTTGAGCAGATTGGTATTGTTTGTCTTTGTAGAGAGAAACCGCCTTGTCAAAATCGGATAAACTATGGGTATAAATAGCCGATTGCTGCCCGGAAACCTTTGATATTCCTGCTATACACAACAGAAAAAATAACATTGAAACTTTACGCATGGTTTTTATTTTTTACTTATCCAAAAATATTATTCTATACCCTATAACGGAAAAACTATTGTATTTATTATAAACATTGTTGTAAACATTTTTTTTCAGATGAGAGTCGAAGAGATGAGAGATGATAGACAATAGATTGCAGATATCAGATGTCAGATTACAGATTGCAGATATTTAAATTACGGATAATGGACAAGAATGTGGTTTACAGCTAAACGGTCTATTATCTATCCGTCTATTATCTATTATCTATTCTCTTTTTCAGATGATAGACGAAGAGATGAGAGATAATAGACAAAAAGTAATTTCCGGAATGACGGTCTATTATCTGTCCGTCTATTATCTATTTGTCTTTTGCCCTTTCTTCTGCTAACTGAATTTTAAAAATATATTTTGAATACAAACCTTATCTTATTACTTTTACCCAATAAACCCATTACTCATGTCAGAAACCGTTTTATCTTTAAAAAATGTAACGATTTATCAGGAAAACAAAGTGATTTTATCACAGGTGAATCTTGATGTTAAGCAGGGAGAATTCCTTTATATCATTGGTAAAACCGGTACGGGAAAGAGTAGTTTTATGAAAACCCTGTATGCCGATTTGCCGCTGACCGTTGGTGAAGGAACCATAGTGGGGTATGATTTGGCGCATTTGAAAGAAAATGACATTCCGTTTTTGAGAAGAAAACTGGGTATCGTTTTTCAGGACTTTCTTTTGTTGCCGGACCGCAGCGTGAATGAAAACATGCTGTTTGTACTGAAAGCAACCGGTTGGACGGATGTTGCTTCGATGCAGAGTAAAATCATGGAGGTATTGGACAAAGTGGGGTTAAAAGGCATCGCTAATAAGATGCCACACCAACTCTCGGGCGGTGAACAACAACGTGTAGCCATTGCCAGAGCTTTACTCAATGACCCCGAGTTAATTTTGGCCGATGAACCTACCGGAAATCTGGACCCTCAAACCAGCGCGGAAGTTTTAGCGGTTTTGAAAAACATCAACGAGAACGGAAAAACCGTGATTATGGCCACACACGATTATGCCGTAATTATGAAATTCCCGGCCAAAACACTGAAATGCGAAGACAACACCATTTTTGAAGTGGTGCAAAAAACCGTTTAAGCCTAACCGTTTGTTATCAATTTGCTGAGTATCTCAGCGTTTTTAGCATCATTTAAAACTCTTGCCAAAATAGCATTTCGTTTATCGTTATCCTGATACGGACGATTTTTCAGTTCGTTTATTTTGGCGATAAAATCGGCCTCTGTTGTCGCTTGTTCGCAAAGAGCAAGAATGTCTTTATCATCTACCATATTTTCGTTTATGAGACAAAAGCGACTTTTAAAAAGCGAGTTGACCAATTTCAGTTTGGTCCCCGATTGCTGAAAAGACAGCAACACATTGATGTGTGCATTGGCCAACAGCGATTCGAGATGGTCTTGTCCTTTGAGGGTTACAAAAGTTATGTTTTTGTTGTTTTTGAGTTGTTGCTCTACAAAATCTTTTCCGTTTGAAGAAGCAATAACCAATTGGTAATCGGGAATTTTTTGAAAAAGCCGAATCAAAAACTGTACGGCTCTTTTATTATCCGGCAATCGCAAATCGCCGTGATACAAGGCATAATCGCCTTTCTCCGAAAGGTTTTTTACATGAGTATTTCCGTGAAAAACGGGAAGATAAACAACGTTGTCCGCCCATGTTTTTACCTGTTCACTTTCATAAACCGAAAGCGTAAAAACCTGCTCAAAATAACTCAATTGTCTTTCGTACTTTCTGTATTTCCGCGATTCGAAATAATACATGATTTTCTTCAGCCAATTAGTTTCACTGCGCGACATGCCGGCGTAAAAATTAGATTCCAGATTGTGCATCCGGAGGTATTTGTTACAATTAAGATTTGTTTGATGCAACAGCATGGTAGACTGCAGACCTTCGAACAAAACAGGCGCTTCAACAGCTTTGATATTCTGCACCAACCTTTCGCAAAAACGGGATTTAACGCCAAACGGAATGGATGAGAAAAGGAATAACGGATTTCTGTTTTTTTTATACAAATGAACCGATTTGGTGATGGCTTTCAATTCATCGGAAACGGTATTACGGTCCTGATAAAAACAATGCAAATGAATGTCAAACCCCAACTCATGCAAACTTTTAAGCTTGTAAAACACATCTATGACACCCCCGTAATTGGGCGGATAGGGATTGTCAAAACTGATGATATGCAGGGGTCGATTCGTCATAGCTTTCGACAAAAATAGTATTTTAAAAGAAGTAAAATGATAGTTTTAATTATATTTGGAGACAAATTCCGGAAATGCCTAAATTTTCAGTAATCATCCCATTATACAACAAAGAAAAGTTTGTTACCAAAACGATTAACAGTGTTTTGGATCAGACGTTTACAGACTATGAAATCATTGTTATTAATGACGGATCTACCGATAACAGTGAGCAGATTGTCCTGAGTTATACCGATTTAAGAATCCGTTATTTTGCTACCCACAACCGTGGTGCGTCAGCGGCACGAAACATGGGAATTGAAAAAACCAGCGGAGAGTATATCTGTTTCTTAGATGCGGATGATTATTGGTATCCTGATTTTTTAGCTACCATGCATAAGTATTCAGAGCTTTTCCCTGAACAAAAAGTGTTTGGAGCCGCTATCGAAATCGAGACCTCAAAGAAAACTTTTCCTGCCCAATACGCCATCCGAAAAACAAGCGATTATGAATTGGTAAATTTTTTCAAAGCCAGTGTTGGTGAATCGGTGTTATGCTCTTCCAGCATAGCAATTCATAAAGAAGTTTTTGATACTGTCGGCAATTTTGATGTTTCTATCAAAAGTGGTCAGGACACCGATTTATGGATACGAATCGGATTACTGTATCCGGTTTTATTCATCTGGAAAATACAAGCGCGTTATATTTTTGATCCGCAAAGTTTATCCAGAAATAAACAATATCTGAATGTTAAAATTGACTTTTCAAAATTTGCCGTTGAAGAGCAGACAAATGAAGATTTAAAGATTTTCTTGGATTTAAATCGCTTTTCACTAGCGGTCAAATCAAAACTCATTGGTGACCAAAAAAGCTTTGATTTTTACTTTAGCACTATTTGTCTGGAAAAGCTATCCTTAAAAAAGCGCATCATCCTGCATTTACCGGCTTTCATGCTGAAAGCGTTAATAAAGTGGCAAACCGTCTTAGTCAATATTGGATTAGGAAAGTCCGTTTTTAGATAATTCAAAGTCTTTGAAATCCCGGATATAATCTTCTTCGTCAAAAACCTCTGAGGCCAAAACCAAACACACTGATCCGGATGAAAAATTCTGCAATTCGCGCCAAATACCGTTTACTATAAGTAATCCGAAATTCGGTTTGTTGAGTGTTACTACTTTTTGTTCCTGACCGTCGTGTAAAATCACATCAAAACTTCCGCTGAGTGCCACTAAAAACTGTTGTAATTTTTTATGGGCATGTCCGCCGCGTTCAGCACCACTGGGCACATCATATAAATAATAAACGCGTTTTATGTCATACGGAATGACATCGCCTTCAATTACTGAAAGATTTCCACGGGTATCCTGAATTTTTGGTATTTCTATAAGTTGAACGTCCTTAATTGTTGTCATTTTTTTCTAATAATTCTTTCCATTGATGAACAATGTTTTTCAAAGATAAATGTTCTACCGATTTTTGAGCATTATTTTTACATTTTTGATATAACGCTTCGTCATCCACTAATGTCTTTATAGCCTTGGACAAAATCGTTGAATTGTGATTTTCGATGAGCAATCCGTTAATTTCGTGCTGAATAATTTCTCTTGGTCCCGAATTACAATCAACCGCAATTACCGGAGTACCCAGCGACAGCGATTCAATAATACTGAGTGGAAACCCTTCGTAATTACTGGTCAGCATGGTGAATCTTGCCTGTTTGACATATCCAAACGGATTGTTTGTATAGGGAAGCATGTGTACACTTTCGGTCAAATCCAATGCTTCTATTTTATTTTTAACGAACACATGATCAGGCCCATCGCCCAAAAGAATTAACTTATAGCCTGATGCTGCAATTCCTGACAATTTAAATCCTTCCAAAAGCAAACTGATATTTTTGTGCTTTTCCTCCAATCGTCCGAAAAACAAAATGAATTTTTCAGGAAGATTGCTTATTTTCTCAGGTTCTTCATCCGAAAGTTGAACCGGATTGTAAATCAAAGTCGTGTTGGTCAAACCATATTTTTGGATTACTTCTTGTTGAATAGCCTTGGAAACACAAACTATTTTTTCTGTATTCCGATACAACATCCGTGCTAAAAAAACAGATTTGGGTAGATACTTATTGAGATTGAAATTTTGAATTATTGCAAATTTTCTTCTTTTGCCATAAATCAGTTGGGCCAAACATTCCCTTATACTATTGGTACGGGTTCTGTTGTCAATTATAATATCAATCTTATTTTCTTTGAGGTATTTGTGAAGCAAATATCCTTTCATTATTTTTCGGATAAACGGATTTTTAGCCGTACCCTGTTTGCCCAAGTTGAACAATGCTCCATTAAAATGAAAATCTGTTCCGTCATTAATGATGATATGGTGTATTTCAAAATGTTCCTTTTCAAGCATTAAACCCAGCAATCCTGAACACCTTTCTGCTCCACCGGAACTCAGCGAAATAGAGATAATTGCGATTTTGCGACCGGCTTTTATCATCATTACCAATTAGTAAATATATTTGTCAAATATATATATAATTTATGAGGTTTCTACTGGTTGGTGAATACAGCAGGTTACACAATTCTTTGAAAGAAGGTCTTGAAAAACTGGGACACGAGGTAATTATACTGGGTTTTAAAGACGGTTTCAAAAATTTTCCGGTGGATTTTCCTTTGGTACGAAAATGGAATTCGGCCGGATTAAAAAAAATACGGTTGCTTGTTCTTCGTCTTACCGGTTTTGATATCTCATCCTATTTGACTTATCGCCAGTTTCTTAAAAACAAATCTCAATTTGAACACTTTGACGCTGTTCAGTTGATTAATGAGAATTCCTTTTTCTGTAATTATTATTTTGAGAAAAAAATACTAAGCCATCTTTTTAAAAACAATCCGAAAGTATTTCTGTTGTCCTGCAGTGATGATTATCTGAATGTAAAATACAATTTTGAAAATCCTCAGTCAAAATCGGGTATACAACCTTATTTGGAAGGCAGGATAAAAGACAAAGACATTTTAAGTGTCTTGAAATTCAGAACCGATTCTTTCCTCAACCTACACGATTATATTTATACAAATTGCCGCGGTATCATTGCCTCAGATTTTGACTATGATGCACCTTTAAAAGGAAACCCGAAATACCTGGGAGTGGTTCCAAATCCTGTAAATATTGATATTTTAAAAGAGGAAGAACTTGATATCAAGGATAAAATTGTCATTTTTATGGGGATTAATCGGGAAAACTACCTTAAGAAGGGAATTGATTTTTTTGAAAAAGCTTTAAAAGAGATTCAAAAAAAATATCCGGAAAAAACAGAAATTATGGTAACCGAAAACGTTTCCTATAGCGAATACATTCATTGCTACACTAAGGCTCATATTTTACTCGACCAGTGCTATGCCAATGACCAGGGATATAATGCTTTGGAAGCTATGGCCAAAGGAAAAGTAGTGTTTACCGGAGCTGAAAAGGAATTCACCGAGTACTATACCATAACAGAACCCGTGGCCATTAATGCGAAGCCTGATGTGGCATATCTGGTTGAAAAATTGTCTTTCTTAATTGAAAATCCCGAGGAAATAAAGGCTATAAGCAAACGCGCACGCGCTTTTATTGAAAAGGAACACAATTACATAAAAGTAGCTGAAAAGTACTTGGCTATTTGGAATAATAACTAAAAAACACTTTTTCTGAAATACACCAGCAAAACCAATAAGTAGATAAAATACGTGAGCGCGTGTGCAATAACTACTCCCTGAATGCCGTAGACGGTAATAAAATAATTACTTGTTACCCACAAGACTAACAATGAAAAAAGTTCGGAGACGATAAAGGCTTTGGTAAGTTTTTTGGCAAAAAACTGATATCCCAGAATCATAGACAATGCTTTGAACAAATCACCAATTATTTGGCCTAAAAACAAGTCGGACACCGGTAAAAACGTTTTGGTTAAAATAACCGGAATTAAAAAGTCTTTTAAACAAAACAGGATTACCAACCCAATCGCAAAAACGGGAAATATTCCTTTAAAATAACTCCAAAAAATCTCTTTTGTTTCCTTAACATTTGCTGATTTAGCCAATTTAGGCAAGAAGTAAACAACTAAAATCGTAGACAAAAAAAGCATGTAGTAAGTTGATATTCTCGACATGGCTTCCCAATATCCGGCTTTTTCATAACCTAAATTGTGAATCACATTGGTACGTATCGACAAATACACCAAAGGACCTAATAGAGAGGAAACTAATGCCATCAAAGAATACTGCGACAATTGTTTTATTACCGAAAAATTAAAGGCTTTTTTGGCAAGGAGTGTTTTAAACGGAACAGTTGTATTGAGTTGGAAAACAACTATAAAGAAAAGTAAAGAGGGAGCCAAAATAACCGCCAGTAATGCCCCGTAAGTTTGGTAATTATACAACAACACTACAGATAAGACCAACCCCAAAAGATTGCCGTAAATATTAATTGTAATGACTCTTTTAAAGGCTCCGAAACCATTCAGTACTGAAGTCAAAAACAACGAAGCAAGATACCACGGCAGACTAAGGGAAAAAGCTTTAAAAACAGACTGATACTGAAATTCACCACCAAAAATCACTTCGTTCAAATACCCGGAAAAGAAATATAAAAATCCGCTGAGCGCAATGGTAACTATAAAAATGGTAATGACTACCGTAGAGAGTAATTCTTTCAGCTGTTGTTCTTTACTCTCATATTCAGCAACATATTTGATAATCCCGTTCTGAAACCCGAGTAAGCCAACACTTTCTACAGAGCTGATAAAATTCCTCAAATTACCCACCAAGGCCATTCCTGACGGACCAACAAAAACAGCTATAAATTTTGAGGTAATGAAACCAACAGCAATTCTTATCAGCACGCTGATGCTATTTAACGAACTTACTTTGAATAACTCTTTGTCCAGTATTTTACGCAATACTTTCAATTAATACTGATTTAAAATTTGAATGACTGCATCAACCTCAGCCTCGGTCATGACCGGACTCATCGGAATGCTCAACACCTCCTGATGGATTTTTTCGGTGATGGGAAAAGAACTGTCCTGCCAATG
>CAYPSB010000001.1:62027-64611 GCA_964413435.1 uncultured Flavobacterium sp. | reverse complement strand
ATATACGTGTTGGCCGGAACCAAAACCTCATCGCCTTTTTGCAATCGGCCCAATTGAATATAGCCTTTCAAAATAAGTACTAAAGCATCCAACCCATTCCCTACTCCGATACAAAATCGGGTTCCGCAATAAGCCGCAAAGTCGGTTTCAAACGCCTTGACCTCATCGCCCAAAATGAACCAGCCTTTATCCAGAAACTGTTGTGTTTTTTGGAGAAAGGCTTCCTGATAAGGCAAATTGATTTTATGTAAATCGAGGAACTTAATCATAACAGTACGTTTTCGAGTCGTGAAAAATTGGCGGTGGGCACTTCATAAAAATCCTGAACAGTGGTTTTGGCTCCAAAACTTTCCTTCCAATACAGCAATCCTTCATTTATTTTTTGGCCATTGTCTTCGTGAGAAGTTCCAAAATCGAAATATGTTTTATCTGCAAATACTTCGGTCAGCAGATAATAATGTAAAAAATCTAAACTTCCCAATTCATTTTTTTGAGCATTGCCCGAAATATATTGCGAATGCGCAACTTTATCGGTTACAAAAACGGTGGTTCCGGCCACTATGTTGCCTTCGTGATACACATTGAATTGACGGATGTTTTTGGGGAATGATTGCTGTAGTTTCGCCATTTCCTGTGCCGTATGAACCGGTTTGGCCTTGTGTTTTTCAGCTAAATTGGGAATTAGTACCACATCCCAAAACAAGTCAAAATTGGTTTCTTCTCTTACCGTCAGATTCTTTTTAGCACTTCGTTGCAATGCTTGTTTTCTGTCTTTTGAAAGAGATAAAGGCTGCTTCATATCAATCACCGAGAGGCAATCTCTTCTAATCAATTGGGCTTTCATCAAAAACAAAGTATAGGCTACTTCTTCTGAAAAAGCCGTTTGATAAATGACCGGCAGCAATTTTAACTGAAAAGCAGTAATTTGATTTTCGTGCAGGAACTGCAAAACCGTTTTCACTATGGTTATGGCTTTGCCTAATTTGATTTTGGTATCGAAAACAAAACCGCCATACGTGAGCCCCTGATGTGAATAAACTGTAGTACTGACTACATTCGCCGGGAGTATACTGACCAGCTTATCCTGTTCAAAAACCAATAATGAATAGTCCGAAAACCGATCCCGGTGGTATTCCATAAAATCGCGATGAAACAAAAAAGTGGCATTTTTGGCACTACTCACAAAAGCATTCCAAAGTGCGTAATCATTGACTTCATAACGTCTGACAGTATAGTTTTTCACGGAGTTTGTTTAGACATCGGAAAATTAAACATTTATTTTTAAAAACCTTTGGTATTGTTAAAAATTAGATTTTCAGGATTAATTGAGTAATTTTAGGCTTCTTAATCCATAACCACGGTGAAGGTAAAACGTTATTGTATAGCATTTATTGTGATTGTAAGCGGTTTTTTATCGGCTTACGGACAAAATGTAAGCTTGTACCAACAATTCAACGGAAGGTATGATTTCACCTTTGTGGGTAATACGATGAATTTAGGTGAAAACAACATCACACCGGGTTGCGCGGATTTGGTTATGTCGAGCTCAGCGGCCGATTTGACTTTGAATCCGGATCAGTTGATTGAAAGAGCTTATTTGTATTGGGCCGGCTCGGGAACGGGTGATTTTAATGTCAAATTAAACGGTATTGACATCTCGGTACAAAGAACATTTTCGGTCACTTCTAATATGCAACTCCCCTATTTCAGTGCTTTTGCCGATGTGACCAGCCAGGTCTTGAGTACAGGGAACGGTACTTATACGCTTTCGGATTTGGATATCTCTCAAACACTGCTCACCGAAGGTGGCTATTGCCAGAACCGAACCAACTTTGCCGGTTGGGCCATCGTCATTGTTTACAGCGATGCTGTCCTGCCTATAAATCAGATTAATATTTATGACGGTTTGCAGAGAGTTCCTGATGACTTGGTCATCAACCTCAACAGTCTGAATGTATTGGACAACAACAACTCAAAAATTGGTTTCATAGCCTGGGAAGGCGATGTAAATTTGGCTACTGAAAGCTTTTACTTCAACAATCATCCGCTGAGCAATGCTTTGAATCCGGTAAACAACGTCTTCAACGGAACCAACACCGTTACCGGAAGCAACCAATTGTACAACATGGATTTGGATATATACGACATCCAAAATTTCATAAATATTGGTGATGCTGCTGCCACCATCAAATTATCTTCTTCGGGCGATTTTATCATGATTAATACGGTGGTCACCAAACTCAACAATCAGTTGCCCGACGCAACCATTACCGTTAACTCAATAGACCAAACCTGCGACTCAAGAACCATCGTTGCGCATTACACGGTTGCCAATATGAATGCTACTAACGCTCTTCCGGCCAACACGCCTATTGCCATTTATGCTAACGGGCAATTGATACAAACCACCACCACAGCCATTATTCCGATTGATGGTAGCTGGTCCTCTCAAATAACGCTTAATCTGCCCAGTACACTGCCTGCTAATTTCACCCTGAAATTTGTTGTGGATGATACCGGAAACGGAACGGGGGTTGTTATCGAATTATTGGAAAACAACAATACTTTTTCACAATTGGTTTCG
>CAYPSB010000001.1:14711-61927 GCA_964413435.1 uncultured Flavobacterium sp. | reverse complement strand
GTAACCATTTGCCGGGAAACTGAGGAAAGTGCTTTTGATTTAACCCAATACCAAAACAGCATTCCTGCTGTTGCCACTGATTCGGTTACTTTTTTTGAAACCCAACAAGACGCCGAAAACAATACGAATCCGATTCAAAACAGCAATCATTACCTGCCCAATCAATCTCCTAAAATTGTTTTTGCGCGCATAGACAACGGGTATTGTTTCAGTACTACCTCATTTACTTTAACGTATTTCGATGTTCCGAAATACAACCCTTTGCCCGATTTGCGTTCCTGCAACGAAGGATTTACACAAGGCAGTTTTGATTTTTCGGGATATGAAACAACGGTCAAACAAAACCCGAATGATACAGTTCGTTTTTACGAGAGTTTAGATCAGGCCACCAACGAAATCAGCGCCATATCCAATACTCAACATTATGTAGCCTACACTACCCCAAAAACCATATTCGTCAGAATAGACAATGAAAACTGCTACAGTATTACTTCATTTTTATTGACTACCAAAAACTGTCCGCCAACGGTTTACAACTATATTTCCGCCAATAACGATTCGGTTAACGATCATTTTGCAATTGATGGCCTCAGAGATATTTTTATTAATTACCGCATAGAAATCTACAACCGCTGGGGAAAATTGGTTTGGACCGGAAATAATAACTCTGAAGACTGGGATGGCCATGTAAAAGACGGCTTCGACATTTCCAAAGCCCCGGACGGCACTTATTTTTACCTGATTTTCCTTAACGATAAAGACTATCCCGAACCATTAAAAGGGTTTCTCTATTTGAATCATTGATGGTAAAAAATCAAAAAATACTGTAACTTTGGCATTTAGTACCGTTGCCGAATCCACGATGAAACAAATAACCAGCGCTCAAAATCCATTCATAAAATCATTGGTTTTACTACAAGAAAAATCAAAAGCCCGAAAACAATCCGGGACATTTTTGATTGAAGGCCAACGTGAAATTGAATTGGCACTCAAAGGAGGCTATCAAATTGAAACGATATTCTACGTTCCCGAGATAACGGGTAATCCAATTATTTCGCACTATACAGATTCTGATATCGAGTGGATTGAAATTTCTAAAGAAGTATATCAAAAACTGGCTTATCGCGATACTACCGAAGGTATTTTGGCAGTTGCCAAAACCAAATCACTGTCGTTATCCGAACTGCAACTTCCGGAAAATCCTTTGATTGTAGTTATGGAAGCTATTGAAAAACCCGGAAACATCGGAGCCATGCTTAGAACCTGTGACGCGGCCAATGTTGATGCCGTAATCATAGCCAATCCCAAAACCGATTTATACAATCCGAACATCGTACGCTCAAGCGTAGGCTGCCTGTTTACCAATCAGATTGCCACTGCTTCTACTGAAGAGGCGATTGCTTTTTTGCAAAAAAACAACATTCATTTTTACAGTGCCACACTGCAAAATTCGACTGCATACCACACCCAAGACTACACCCAACCTACTGCTTTGGTCGTTGGCACAGAAGCCACCGGATTATCACAACTTTGGCGCGACAAGGCCACTCAAAACATCATCATTCCGATGCAGGGCGCTATTGACAGCATGAATGTATCTGTAGCTGCTGCTGTTTTGATTTTCGAAGCCAAACGCCAAAGAGGATTTTAAAATTTTCAACTTTTCAACATACTGATTCTGTACTTTATCAGGATTGATAAGGATAGTGTAATGATTAATTAAATTGATATGAAAAAATTACTTTTGATTGCCGTTTCGATGTGCTCTTTCGGGAGTCTTACGGCACAAATCACGGAAGCCGAAGTAGATGTTTTAGTGGAAAAAACCTTAAAAACGTTTAATGTTCCCGGAATAGCCGTTGGTATAGTCAAAGACGGCAAATTGGTTTTGGCCAAAGGATATGGGGTAGCCAACATCAAAACCGGCAAAAAGGTCGATGCCAATACCTTGTTCGGAATTGCTTCCAACAGCAAATCGTTTACCGCAGCTGCTTTGGCTATGTTGGTAGATGAAGGAAAAATAAAATGGGACGATAAAGTCATCAAGTACTTACCCGAATTCAAAATGTACAATGATTATGTGACAAATGAATTCACCATTCGCGATTTGCTCACACACCGCAGTGGTCTGGGACTGGGCGCCGGAGATTTGATGATTTGGCCCGATGGTCATGATTTCACACCAAAAGACATTATAAAAAACATACAGTATCTCAAACCCGTTTCCGATTTCCGTGCTAAATACGACTATGACAATCTGTTGTATGTAATTGCCGGAGAACTTATCGAGCAAGTTTCGGGAAAATCATGGTGTACTTTTGTTGAGGAGCGCATGATGAAGCCTTTGCACATGGATAACAGTGCCGCTTCCTGGTCGCGTTTGAAAGACACCACCAACACTATAGTTCCGCACGTGGAAACCAACGGAAAACTGGAAGTCATTCCAAGATACATCAATAGTATTTTTGATGCCGCAGCCGGAATTTATTCTTCAGTAAACGATTTGAGCAAATGGCTGATTCTTCAAATGAACAATGGAAAATACGACGGAAATCAGCAATTATTCAGTCAAAAACAGCACGATGAAATGTGGAAACCGCAAACCATTATGCCTGTCACCAATTACAAACCCTATAAAACCCTTTTTCGAAACTATGGTTTAGGCTGGAGAGTTGAAGACGTTAACGGTTACCTGCAGGTTTCACACACGGGCGGTTTAGACGGTATCGTGACACAAACCCTTATGATTCCTGAAATTCAGTTGGGCATAATTGTACTCACCAACCAGCAAATGGGTTCAGCTTTTATGGCCATTTCCAATACCATAAAAGACCGATATCTTGGTTTCACCTATACTGATCATGTAGAGCGACTGAGCGGTGAACTCAATCAAAAAGAAGAAGATGCCGACAAAATCACGGATGAAGTTTGGGCCACGGTAGCTAAAAATACCAAAAACAAAGTCAAAATCGATTACTCCAAATACGTTGGAAATTACAAAGATCCCTGGTTTGGGACGGTAACGATTTCGAAAAAGAATGATAAATTATACTTTGCTTCCAACCGCTCAAAAAGACTGACCGGTGAGATTTTCTTTTACAAAGACCAAAATTTTGTAGTAAAATGGGATGTCCGAAGTTTTCATGCCGATGCCCATATTTTCTTCGATTTGGATGCCAACGGAAATGCTACTCATTTCAAAATGAAAGCCATCTCACCGTTGACCGATTTCAGTTATGATTTTCACGATTTAGACTTTACCAAAGACAAGCAATACCTCATTCGCTAAAATCAATAAATCGCACGGTTATCCCTTGCACATTTCATTTGTAATGTTTATTTTTAGGAATTGATTGAATAGGCTATGACTGAAATTGATTTAGAAGAAGAAAAAAAAGCAATTGCCCGGGAATACAAAGAATTACTTCGCATAAGTTACCAAACTCTTACGGATGATGATAAAAAATTAATCCGCAAGGCGTTTGATGTAGCTGTTGATGCCCATAAGGACCAACGCCGCAAATCGGGAGAAGCCTATATTTTTCACCCTATAGGCGTGGCCAAAATCGTAGCTTCCGAAATTGGTCTTGGAGCTACGAGTATAGCGGCAGCACTGATGCATGATGTGGTTGAAGATACCGATATTACGGTAGAAGACATCGAACGCATGTTTAACCCGAAGATAGCGCATTTGGTAGAAGGACTGACCAAAATTGCTCAGGTTAAAAAAGATATGAACATCTCGATGCAGGCAGAGAATTTCCGCAAAATGCTGTTGACCCTGAATGATGATGTTCGCGTAATCCTGATTAAGATTGCCGATCGTTTGCACAACATGCAGACTATGGAATCGATGCCTGATTACAAACAGGTGAAAATTGCCTCCGAGACGCTCTATATTTATGCTCCGCTGGCCCATCGTTTGGGCTTGTACAACATCAAAACCAAATTAGAAGATTTAGGCCTGAAATATACCGAACCGGATGTTTATCAGGACATTGTAAGCAAAATCAAAGAAACCAAAGAAGAGCAGGACGCTTATATCAAAACCATATCGGATGTACTGAAAAAGTCGCTTGACGAAGAAGGAGTGGAATACGTGATGAAAGGCCGTCCGAAATCCATTTACTCTATCCGCAGAAAAATGGCTGCTCAGAATGTGACTTTTGACGAAGTGTACGACAAATTTGCCCTCCGCATCATCTACAAGTCCAACCTGCACGACGAAAAATTCCTTGCCTGGAAAATTTATTCGATTGTGACCGATCATTACCGTCCGAGTCCGAGTCGTTTGCGCGATTGGATTTCCTCACCAAAGTCCACCGGTTACGAAGCCCTGCACATCACTGTCATGGGCCCCAAAGGCCGCTGGGTAGAGATTCAGGTACGTAGCGAGCGCATGGATGAAATTGCCGAAAAGGGCTATGCAGCGCATTACAAATACAAACAAGGTGCAACCGAAGAGAGTGGTTTAGACACTTGGCTCAATTTACTCAAAGAAGCTTTGGAAAGTTCAGAAACCAATGCAGTAGATTTTGTGGAGGATTTTAAAATGAACCTGTATGCCAAAGAGATCTTTGTCTTTACGCCCAAAGGAGAAATCAAATCGCTACCCAAAGGAGCCACTTCGCTGGATTTTGCTTTCAGCATACACTCTGAAATAGGAATCAAAACCCGTGGTACGCGCGTGAACGGAAAGTTGGTTCCGCTAAATCACGAATTGAAAAGCGGGGATCAAATTGAGGTTATTACTTCGGTGCATCAAAAACCTACGATTAACTGGCTCGACTATGTAACCACTTCGAGAGCTAAAAATAAAATCAGAAACGTACTCAACGAAAATACCAAGAAAATTGCCGAAGACGGTAAAGAATTGTTGACCCGAAAACTGAAACATTTGAAGATTACTTTAAATGAAAGCGTGGTGAATGAGTTGGTTAATTTCTTCAAACTCAAAACCAGTTTGGATTTGTTTTACCGCGTGGGGATTGGCTCTATTGAGAACCAACAACTCAAAGATTTTGCAGCGCAGAAAAGCAATACGCTGATGAATTTCTTTAAAAATAAAATCAAGCGTTCGCCAAGCAGTAATCCGGAAGAGATTAACAAGCAGGAATTAAGCAACAATTACGACTTACTGGTATTTGGCTCTGAGCAGGACAAACTGGATTATAAACTTTCTTCCTGTTGCAACCCCATACCGGGAGACGATGTATTTGGTTTTATCACCATCAATGAAGGTATTAAAGTACATAAAAAAGACTGTCCTAACGCCATAACCCTTCAGTCTAATTACGCTTACCGCATCATGCAGGCCAAGTGGATAGACTCTTCACAACAGGAGTTCAAAGCCGTTTTAAAAATTACCGGTATGGACAGTATGGGATTGACCAATGAGTTGACCAAAGTCATTTCAAACAATATGCACGTAAACATTCAGAGCATTTCACTTAGCGGTGAGGCCGGAATTTTTAACGGTCAAGTGGCCGTAATTGTACAGAACAACAATATTTTGAGAAAACTAATAGAAAATATTAAAAAGATTGACGGGATTGACAAAGTTACCCGGGTATATACCAATTAAAGCGTGAATTTTGCAAAGACCCAAAAAAGCTTCATTGGTTCAACATTTTAAACTCAGGAAACTTTGAAACCTTATCCAAAAAAAATTACCTTTGCCGCATGACACAAATTGCATCCGATAATATCAAAAATCAAGAAACCGTAAAAACCGTTTTTACGCATTATCTTGAAAACAAAGGACACCGCAAAACACCGGAACGGTATGCCATTCTTCAGGAAATTTACGACAGCGAAGAACATTTTGACATTGAGAATTTATACCTCAAAATGAAGAACAAAAACTACCGTGTGTCGCGTGCAACCTTATACAACACTATTGAATTATTGCTGGATTGCGGCTTGGTTCGCAAGCACCAATTTGGGCAAAACCAGGCGCATTATGAAAAATCATACTTCGACAAGCAACACGATCACATCATCATGACCGATACCGGTGAAGTGATTGAATTTTGTGACCCGCGCATTCAAACCATTAAGCAGACCATAGAAGAAATTTTCGGTATAGAGATTCACAACCACTCGTTGTATTTTTATGCCAATAAAAAAGAATAATTCTATTAGCGGATAATTGATTGCTCTCAATATCAAAAACAAAAAATAAAATACAACTAAACTAACAACAACTACACACAACAACACAACAACAATGACTGTAGACTTACTACTCGGATTACAATGGGGAGATGAAGGTAAAGGAAAAATTGTTGACGTACTCACGTCACAATACGACATCATCGCACGATTTCAAGGCGGACCCAACGCCGGACACACACTCGAATTTGACGGAATAAAACACGTACTGCGCACCATTCCGTCGGGTATTTTTCATCAAAACAATATCAATATAATCGGGAATGGCGTGGTAATTGACCCCGTGGTTTTTAAAAGCGAAATTGACGGTTTGGCTAAATTCAACCTCGATTTACAATCGAAACTGATTATTTCGCGCAAGGCCCACTTAATTTTACCGACGCACCGCCTGCTCGATGCGGCTTCAGAAACCGCCAAAGGGAAAGCCAAAATTGGCTCAACACTGAAAGGTATAGGTCCAACCTATATGGACAAAACCGGACGAAACGGTTTGCGCGTGGGCGATATTGAATTGGCTGATTTTAAAGAGCGATACCGTGCTTTAGCTGATAAACACGAAGCTATGATTGCCTTTTATGATGTTAACATTCAGTACAATTTGCCCGAACTGGAAAAAGAATTCTTTGAAGCCATTGAAGATTTGAAAAAACTCAGTTTCATAGACAGTGAAGAATATTTGGCACAAGCGCAAAAAAAAGGAAAATCCATTTTATGTGAAGGGGCACAAGGTTCGCTACTCGATGTAGACTTCGGGACCTATCCTTTTGTAACATCTTCTAATACAACAGCTGCCGGAGCCTGTACCGGTTTGGGGATAGCCCCTAATAAAATCAAAGAGGTATACGGCATTTTCAAAGCTTACACTACCCGTGTGGGAAGCGGCCCCTTCCCTACAGAAGATTTTGGAGCCGCCGGAGATATGATGGCAAAAGTGGGCAACGAGTTTGGCTCGGTAACCGGAAGAAAACGTCGTTGCGGCTGGTTGGATTTAGTAGCTCTGAAATACGCTGTTCAAATCAACGGGGTAACCCAATTGATGATGATGAAAGCCGATGTACTTTCGGGTTTTGACACCTTGAAAGTGTGTACCGCTTACAACTATAAAGGCGAGGTTATCCACCATTTACCTTATAACATTGAAGAAGAAAATGTGACGCCAATATACACCGAATTGAGAGGTTGGCAAGCCGACTTAACCGGCATGACGTCATACGACAGCTTACCGCTAGCTTTAAAAGACTATATCGAATTCATAGAACGGGAAGTTGAAGTACCTATCAAAATCGTTTCGGTAGGTCCTGACCGAAAACAAACAATAACGAGATAAAGCAAGTAACCCTTTCAACACGAGAGGGTTTTCTTTTTTTTTTACAAAAAAAAACTTTTATCAAAACTTTGAAATAGCCAAAATCAGTATCAGGAAAATAATGCAAATTCCTATTCATTCAACTGCTGATTCCGATTCGCAAACAAGTCCGGAAACTATTTTACCAATCTCTTTGCGAGGTGTTGTATAGCAACGGGTAATCCCCTATATTTGCAATCCACAAATTTATTTAGGAATGATAAAGATTACGTTACCAGATGGTTCTGTTAAAGAGTTTGTAAGCGGTTCAACTCCGATGGATGTTGCTAAAAGCATTAGTGAAGGATTAGCCCGAAATGTGATTTCGGCTGCTTTCAATGGTACCACTGTTGAAACCGAGACCCAACTGACAACCGACGGTTCACTGGTTTTATATACCTGGAATGACAAAGAAGGAAAAAAAGCCTTTTGGCATTCTACTTCGCACGTAATGGCACAAGCCCTGGAAGAACTGTTTCCGGGAATCAAATTAACATTAGGACCTGCCATTGAAAATGGTTTTTACTATGATGTTGATTTTGGTGATCAAAAAATTACCGATGCCGATTTCAAAAAAGTGGAAGACCGCGTATTGGAAATTGCCAGAGAAAAACACGAATTCAAAATGCGTTCGGTATCCAAAGCCGAAGCGTTGGAAATTTATAAAAACAACGAGTACAAAACCGAATTGATTTCGAATTTGGAAGACGGAACCATTACGTTCTGCGACCATTCAAATTTCTTTGATTTATGCCGAGGCGGACACATTCCGAATACCGGAATCATCAAAGCTATGAAAATCATGAGTGTAGCCGGTGCCTACTGGCGCGGGGATGAAAAGAACAAACAGCTAACGCGTGTATACGGTGTATCGTTCCCAAAACAAAAAGATTTGACCGACTATTTGGAATTGTTGGAAGAAGCCAAAAGACGTGATCACAGAAAGCTTGGTAAAGAATTAGAACTGTTTACCTTCTCGCAAAAAGTGGGACAAGGTTTGCCTTTATGGTTGCCTAAAGGAGCTGCTTTACGCGATCGTTTGGAGCAATTCCTGAAAAGAGCACAGAAAAAAGCCGGTTACGAACAAGTCGTGACGCCACACATCGGTCAAAAAGAATTGTATGTTACTTCGGGGCACTATGCCAAGTACGGAGCAGACAGTTTCCAACCGATTCACACTCCGGCCGAAGGCGAAGAGTTTTTATTGAAACCTATGAACTGTCCGCACCACTGCGAAATTTACAATAACAAACCTTGGTCTTACAAGGATTTACCGAAACGATATGCTGAATTCGGAACCGTTTACCGCTATGAGCAATCAGGTGAGCTACACGGCTTGACCCGTGTTCGCGGATTCACTCAGGATGATGCCCACATTTTCTGTACTCCTGATCAATTGGATGCTGAGTTCAAAAAAGTAATTGACCTGGTATTGTATGTATTCGGTTCGTTAGGATTTGAAAACTTTACGGCACAAGTTTCGGTTCGTGACTTAGACAATCCGGATAAATACATCGGAAGTGTGGAAAACTGGGAAAAAGCCGAACAGGCCATCATTAATGCCGCACGAGACAAAGGACTGAATTATATCATTGAAAGCGGTGAAGCAGCCTTCTATGGCCCGAAACTGGATTTCATGGTTAAAGATGCTTTGGGCAGACAATGGCAATTAGGAACCATTCAGGTAGATTATAACTTGCCGGAACGCTTCGAATTAACTTACAAAGGCTCTGATAACGAATTACATAGACCGGTAATGATTCACCGTGCTCCATTCGGTTCGATGGAACGATTTATCGCTATTTTACTGGAACACACAGCCGGAAACTTCCCGTTGTGGTTGATGCCTGAGCAAGCTATAATCTTGTCTTTGAGCGAGAAATATGAAAATTATGCGAAAAAAGTTTTAGAATTGCTGGAAAATCACGAAATTCGCGCCCTAATTGACAACCGTAACGAGACAATTGGTAAAAAAATCAGGGATGCGGAAGTACAAAAAATGCCGTTCATGCTGATTGTGGGAGAAGAAGAAGAGAAAAACGGTACTATTTCTGTACGTCGTCACGGACAAGAAGGGAAGGGTAACATTACCGTTAGCATTGAAGAGTTTGTCAACATTGTAAACGAAGAAGTTGCCAAAACATTGAAAACATTTGAAGTTTAACTAAAATTATAAAGCCATAGCAATAAGAAATAACAGAGGACATCAGCCTCGCGTGGAAAAAACAGCAGCCCACAGAATTAATGAGTTAATTCGTGGTGTTTCTGAGGTTCGTTTAGTTGGAGAAAATATTGAGCCGGGCGTATTTAAATTTGCCGATGCTCTGAGATTAGCCAACGAACTGGAAGTAGACTTGGTAGAGATTTCGCCAAATGCTGACCCACCGGTTTGTAAATTAATGGATTATGGAAAATTCATTTATCAGCAAAAAAAGCGTGAGAAAGAGTTAAAAGCCAAATCGACTCAAATCACGGTAAAGGAGATTCGTTTCGGACCTCAGACTGATGAGCATGATTATGAATTTAAAAGAAAGAATGCCGAGAAATTCCTAAAAGAAGGTTCGAAACTAAAAGCTTTCGTATTCTTTAAAGGACGCTCAATCATTTATAAAGAACAAGGTCAAATTCTATTGTTGCGTTTAGCTCAGGATTTGGAGGAATACGGTAAGGTCGAAGCCATGCCGGTTTTAGAAGGGAAGCGTATGATTATGTTCATTGCGCCGAAGAAAAAAAAGTAAGTAAGTTGAATCACAAATAAATTTGGGAAATTATGCCTAAAATGAAAACAAAATCCAGTGCTAAGAAACGCTTTAAAGTGACTGGCTCTGGTAAAATCAAAAGAAAACACGCTTTCAAAAGCCACATCTTGACTAAAAAGTCTAAGAAGCGTAAATTAGCGTTGACGCATGCTGCTTTGGTACACCCAACAGACATGAAAAGCGTGAAAGAACAATTAAGAATCATCTAATTAATTGATAATTATCAATTAAAGAATTCTTTAGGTTAAACAATTATTTAATAACCTTGGAGTATGGCTTTTAAGTTCCCTTGATTCAATTCGGGACGCCTGCTACAAAAACACAGAAAAATTATGCCAAGATCAGTAAATTCAGTTGCTAAAAGAGCAAGAAGAAAAAAGATAATGAAGCAAGCCAAAGGTTTCTTTGGTCGTCGTAAAAACGTTTGGACAGTTGCTAAAAACGCAGTAGAAAAAGCAATGCTTTATGCTTACCGCGACAGAAAGCAAAACAAAAGAAATTTCCGTTCATTATGGATTCAGCGTATCAACGCCGGAGCTCGTTTGGAAGGAATGTCTTATTCACAATTCATGGGATTAGTTAAGAAAAACGGTATCGAATTGAACCGTAAAGTATTAGCTGATTTAGCTATGAACCACCCGGAAGCTTTTAAAGCTATCGTGAATAAAGTAAAATAAACGTTTGTACAACCTCGATTTAACTTACTTACAATAGAAGAACCCAATCTTACGATTGGGTTTTTTGTTTTTAAAAAGTATCTTTACTGAAAACAAAATCATGACGGCTCATCTTATTCAACATCTCAACAAGCACATACAACTGACCGAGGAGGAGAAAGAGTTGATTCGGTCTAAAGTGGTTTTGCGAAGCTTGAAGAAAAAAGAGTTATTGCTGCAAGCCGGAGCCGTTTGTGATACTCAAAATTTCATTGTAAAAGGCTGTTTTCGACTGTTCATCATCAATGACAAAGGTGCCGAGCAAACATTACAGTTTGGCATCGAAGACTGGTGGATTACCGACTACATGAGTTTTTCCACGCAAAAAGCTTCCCATTTTTACATTCAGGCGATTGAAAATTCGGAAATCATTTCCATTTCTAAAAACGACCTCGATCAACTGTATGCCGAAATCCCACAGTTGGAACGCTATTTTCGCATCGTGTTGCAAAAATCATTTGCCGCTTCCCAAATGCGCATCATGTTCCTTTTCACCATGTCGGCCGAAGAGCGCTATCACCATTTTAAAAACGCACAACCTGATTTTGTTCGACGTGTTCCGCAATACATGTTGGCCTCGTATCTCGATTTTTCAGCCGAATTTCTAAGTAAAATCAGAGCCGGAAAAGTGTAATGTGATTTCTTGAAGTAGTTCAAGTTTTTTAAAGAAGTTACGACGGAACTTTGTTGTGAACTTTAAAACACACATAAAATGAACACCAGAGTAAACATTTTACAAACGCAACCGGAAGCCTACAAAGCCATGATGGGATTGGAGAAATACCTAGCTTCCTCCTCGTTAACCGCAACCCACAAAGAGCTCATCAAAATCAGGGCTTCTCAAATTAACGGCTGTGCTTTTTGCATCAACATGCATACTCGAGATGCCCGCAAACTGGGCGAAACTGAACAACGCATATATCTGTTGAATGCCTGGCGGGAGACCATCTTATACACCCAGGAAGAAAGAGCTATACTTGCTCTGACCGAAGAAGTAACGCTGATACAAAACCATTTGTCACAAGCAACGTATGACCAAGCTCGTGCCTTATTTGACGAACGCTACCTCGCCGAAATTATCATGATGATTACCACTATCAATGCTTGGAATCGAATTGCCATAGCTACCGAAATGGCGCTTGATTAGTATTTAACTAAAAATCCCAACCGTTTGGTTGGGATTTTTTATTGTAATTAGTCGAAAACTTCTTCTTTTACACCGTCATAACTGGCAAACACCATACTCGGATGCGAATCCTGATGGAACATATTCCCATCTTTATCAATGGCAATGGCTCCTGCAAAACCGTCAAAGGGTTTGAGTTCCTCGAACGTTTTGGCAAAGGCCTGTTTCAATGTAAATCCATCGGTCACACGAGTTACGATTTTGGCAGCTACCGCTCCGCTCACGATGTCCTCTCCCACTCCGGTTAGGCTTACGCCGCAAAGGGCATTGGCATAATTTCCGGCTACTGTGGCCGAATCCGAAATCCTGCCCGGAATTTCAAACCCTTTACCTCCTGTTGATGTAGCTACGGCTAATTTTCCTTCGGCATCCAAAGCGACACAACCTACTGTTCCGATTCCCGTGGCCTTTAATTTGGCTTCGTATTCAGCTCTACGCTGTGGAATTTCGGTAGAAAATGGTTCAAAACCATGTTGACGGGCAAAGTTTGTGGCTCCGCTTCCTCCCAAAATTCTGTCATCATAACCCAATAACACTTGGGCTACCTGAACCGGGTTTTTTACTTCCTCTATATTGATTACACCACTCATTTTCATGGTAGCACCATCCATCAACGAAGCACTCATTCTGATTTTGCCATCGCTCTGAATCTGAGAACCGATACCGGCATTAAACAGCGCGTCATCTTCCAACAAAGAAACCGCATAAACTACCGTCTCCAAAGCGGAATGGGATTGCAAATACTCATAGGAATCTTTGGCAATACGCAATAGCGCCAGTTGTTTGGCAACTTTAGTTTCGTGATTGGTTGACGATTCGGAAAAAAAACCGCCGTGGATGATTATTTTCATTTTGAGATTGTTGGATAGTTGGATTATTAGATGGCTGGAAACTAAATAGACATGGTCCTCTAAAAATCCAACAATCTAATAATCTAACCATCTATTTTAAACATATTGCGATGACTTAATGGTCATTTTATAAGTAGCCAAATCAAACGTATCGTACATACTCATGACATGGGTTACCAAATGGTTGATGGAAATGGGTTGCCCCAATTCTACCTGCGTTAAGTTGGTATCCTTGATTTCTCTGCCGTCAACAAGAATAACCAATCCGGAACCGATAGCTTCCATTTTGGAATTGTGCGTGATTAACAAACCGGTATCTTCTCCAAGTCCCACTCCCAAAACTTTTGGATTCCCCACTACCGATTGGAATAAACGTCCTATTCTTCCGCGTTGCACAAAATGGGTATCGATAATCACTCCGTCAATCAGACCAAGTCCGGAGGTAATCTTAACCTCCCCTTTCAACAAGGCTTCACTACTGCTTCCTTGGTATATCATGTTACTGGAAGCCGCTGCAGCACCGGCAGAAGTTCCGGCGTAGATGAATTCTTCATTGTGGTATTTGTCTAACAAAATATCATGAAATGGCGTTCCGCCAAGGATAGACGTCAATCGCAACTGATCGCCACCGGTAAACATCACCACATCGGCAGCACGCAAACGACTTAAAATTTCAGGGGCAGACGCTTGCTCACGGGTTTCTATGTTCAACACATCAACGTTGTTAGCCCCCAAGTAATTCAATGCTTTTACATATTCAGGGCCAATCTCTCTCGGTATTTTAGAAGCCGTTGTAATAACCTCTATTCGGGATGACGTTTTGTGTTTTGATTCTTCTATGATTCTTTTTAAAATTCCGGCTTCAAAAAAATTCAAATTTTTAGCCGCATTTTTATCCAAATCGGTTTCAGTGAAACTACCTTTATCAACAGCGCCACCTATTATTATTAATTTTCCACGTATATTCATGTGGGTAAAAATAGCAAAATCTTACTAGCTGCAAACCTTTTTTAACTCTTTTTGAAGCCGATTTATCAACGAACTTATCAAGAGGCAGTGTCCTCAAATTATACTATATTTGCGGATTGAGACCATCAGGTTAAACGCATGCTGTAAAATGGAAACCAATCAAACCCGTATCAATAAATTCTTGTCCGAAAGCGGCTATTGCTCCCGACGCGAGGCTGACAAGCTACTGGAACAAGGACGCATTACCATCAACGGAAAAGTACCCGAAATGGGAACCAAAGTTTCTTCTGAAGACGAAATACGCGTTGACGGAAAACTGATTCGTGAAAAAATTGAAAAACCGGTTTATCTGGCCTTCAACAAACCGGTTGGCATTGAATGCACCACCAATCAAAATGTACGCGATAACATAGTGGATTACATCAATTATCCCAAGCGTATTTTTCCAATCGGTCGTTTGGACAAAGCCAGCGAGGGGTTGATTTTCATGACGAATGACGGCGATATCGTCAACAAAATTCTGCGGGCCCGAAACAATCACGAAAAAGAATACATCGTAACAGTTAACCGACCGATTACTGATCGTTTCATTGAACGCATGAGTAATGGAGTTCCGATTTTGGATACTGTCACCCGAAAATGTAAAGTAGAGCAAATCAGCAAATATGTTTTCCGAATCATTTTAACTCAGGGATTAAACCGTCAAATTCGCAGAATGTGTGAATATCTGGGGTATGAAGTGACAGCCTTAAAAAGAATCCGAATCATCAATATCTCTTTGGATGTTCATGTGGGTCGTTACAGAGAATTAACCGATGACGAAATCAAACAACTGAACAAACTCATTGAACCGTCGAGTAAAACGGAAGAAGCCAGTTTACCCAAACCCGAAAACCGAATCCGCCGCAACCCTAGATCCTAAAAAATCATATAACCGGTTTAGTTTGCAAACAGTTGTGCGGTTTTTATTTTATCTTTTGTTTTCAAGTTTAAAGTCGGCAAGTAATGTCTGAGGGACGTTACACCACATGTTCAACTACACTCGCGGGCATTTAATTACACGGACTTTTTACAGCCAAATAATCTTCTGTATCTGAAAAAAATGTAACTTCGCAACCAATGAAAAAAGAAGATATTATTGCCATTCAACAATTATTGGCAACACCAAAAAAAATTGCAGTCATTCCGCACCGAAGTCCAGATGGTGACGCCATGGGCTCAACTCTGGCTCTGTATCATTTCCTTTTAAAACTGAATCAGCAACCGGTAGTCATAGCTCCCAATGATTTTCCTAACTTTTTGGCTTGGTTGCCGGGTTCGGAAAGTGTTTTGATTTATGAAAATGAAAAAGAGAAATGCACCGCTGTTTTAAAAGAATCGGAATTGATTTTTTTATTAGATTTCAATGCATTGCACCGAACCGGGGAAATGGAACACGTACTCAATAAACTTACTGCTCCGATGGTAATGATTGATCATCATCAAAAACCGGACGGGTTTGCCACTTACACTTACTCGGATACTTCGTTTGGTTCTACTTGTCAGATGATTTACAATTTCATTGGTTATTTGAACCAAAAAGAACTGATTGACTCTACTATTGCAACTTGCATTTACACCGGCATTGTAACCGATTCAGGCTCTTTCCGATTTCCTTCGACTACGGGAACTACTCACCGCATTGTAGCTGAGTTGATTGACAAAGGCATCAACAACAGTGAGATTCACAACCTGCTTTTTGACAACAACTCATACAACCGTCTGCAATTGATGGGCAGGGCTCTGCAAAATATGAAAGTTTTACCCGAATACAAAACGTCATACATCACGCTTACACAAAAGGAGTTGGATGAATTTCATTATGAAAAAGGCGATACCGAAGGCATAGTAAACTATGGCCTAACCATAAAAGGAATTCATTTCGCTGCTATTTTTATCGAACACAAAGACGAAAACATTATCAAGATATCATTCCGTTCGCAGGGTAATTTTGATGTAAATCAATTTGCCCGTGACCATTTTAACGGTGGCGGACACATCAATGCTGCCGGTGGAAAATCATACGAAAGCATGAAGGAAACCGTAAAAAAATTCGAAACTTTACTATCACAAATAACCATTTAGGAGATGAAAAATTGTCCCAAAATTATTTTGTTGTCAGTCGTTTTAGTAACGCTCATCAGTTGCAAACAACAACAGGCGCGGATGCCTATTTCGCGTTCTTCCGGAACATTCATGAAAGAATCCATTATCCGTAACAAAAAACTGGTTGCCGGAGAAGAAGGCAAAATTGATTCAATCATCAAAAGTAATCCTCAAATACAATACATTGCGTCTAAAAAAGGCTACTGGTATCATTACGAAGTGAGAAACGACAAAGACACTTTACGTCCGAAAAAAGGCGATGTTGCCCAATTTGATTATGAAATTAAAGACTTAAAAGGGAATGTGGTGTACTCAGAAGTTGAATTGAGACCGCAGACCTACAAAGTTGACAAACAAAACATCATTAAGGGGCTGCGCGACGGTATCAAACTGATGCGTAAAAAAGAAACGGTTACGTTCCTCTTCCCGTCACACATGGCTTATGGGTATCATGGCGACAACAAACGCATCGGCTCCAATCAACCGCTTATTTGCACTGTTACCCTCAACGATTTCAAACCCGAAGAAAAAGTAAAAACTGAGAACCAATAATTGACTATGAGTAAAAAAATCGGGCTTTTTATAGCCATTATTGCGCTGACCCTTGGCTCCTGCAAAGACGAATACAAAAATTTAAAAGATGGCTTGTATGCCGAAATAGAAACTACCAAAGGAACCATTCTTTTAGAACTCGAATACAAAAAAGCACCCATTACAGTGGCCAATTTTGTAACGTTGGCTGAAGGGAAAAACCCGTTTGTTTCCGAAGAAATGAAAGGAAAACCCTTTTACGACGGTTTGCAATTTCACCGCGTTATTCCCGATTTTATGATTCAAACCGGAGACCCGTTAGGCAATGGTTCGGGAGATGCCGGTTATAAATTCAGAGATGAAATTACCGATTTGAAACACAACAAGCCCGGAATTCTCTCTATGGCCAATTCGGGTCCGAATTCCAACAGCAGCCAATTCTTTATCACTCACGTAGAAACTCCATGGCTCGATGGCAGACATGCCATTTTCGGACACGTTGTAGAAGGTATGGATGTGGTTAATGCCATAGCACAAGGAGATGTAATGAACAAGGTAACCATAATCAGAAAAGGTGAAGATGTCAAAAAGTTTGATGCTGTAAAAGTTTTCAATGATTATTTCAAATCCGAAATGGAAAATCAAAAGAAACAAGCCGCTGTTGATGCCGAAGCCAAAAGACTTTACGATGAAAAATACAAAGGAGTAAAGGCGAAAAAAGCAGCTTATTTTGAAACTTTAAAAAAATCCGCTGTCAAATCCTCAACCGGTTTGAGTTATGCCTTAACTCAAAAATCGACTGGAGAAAAACCCAAAAACGGAACCACTCTTTTTATTAAATATTCGGGTTTTTTAGAAGACGGAACACTTTTTGACACCAGCAATCCCGAAGTAGCCAAAGAATTTGGTAAGTTTGATCAGCAAAGAGCGTTACAGAACGGATATTCAGAATTGCCGTATCAGGTTGGAGGCCGCAATCAAATCATCCCAGGTTTTGTGGAAGCGATGGGGAAAATGAAAATAGGAGACAAAGCAGTACTCTTTATTCCGGCTAATCTGGGATATGGTGAACAAGGAGCCGGAAATGTAATCCCTCCCAATGCCAATCTGATTTTTGAAATTGAAGTAACTTTGAAACATAATAATTAATTGAAATAAAATTAAATACACCATGAGAATAAAATGCAACATCCTGCTTTTGATTTGCCTGGGCATGTTGAGCGCTACTGCTCAAACCACCAAAAAACCTGCGGCAAAATCAACTAAAGCAATCCCTACTAAAAAGGCAATAGCCTCACCGGCTCAACAAGGTATTTTTGCTGAAATTGAAACCGATAAAGGAAAAATCCTGATTGAGTTAGAATACAAAAAAACTCCTGTTACGGTAGCCAACTTCGTATCGCTGGCGCAAGGAACCAACACCTTTGTTAACGATGCCAAATTAAAAGGAAAACCGTTTTACGACGGGTTGAAATTTCACCGAGTTATTGCTGACTTCATGATTCAGGGAGGTGATCCTCAAGGCAACGGTACCGGCGGTCCGGGTTATGCCTTTAAAGATGAGATTACCGATGCTGTTTTTGATAAAGCAGGGATTTTAGCCATGGCCAATTCAGGCCCGAAAACTAACGGTTCACAATTTTTCATTACGCACAAAGACACCCCTTGGTTAAACGGAAAACACACTATTTTTGGTTATGTAGTCAAAGGACAGGATGTGGTAAATGCCATCAAACAAGATGATGTGATTAAAAAAGTGACCATTACCAAAAAAGGAGCAGAAGCCAACAAATTTGACGCTGCCAAAGTTTTTGCTGATTACATGGCCGGGAAAGCAGTTGAAGATCAAAAAGAAGCCGCTTTAGAAGCGGAGAAAAGAAAAAAAGAAGCCGAAATAATAGCTGCAAAACAAGCTGAGTACAAGGAAAAATTCGGCCCAATTATCTCTGCAAAAGCAAAATATTTAACCGAAACCAAAGCTACAACTACCGAAACTCCATCGGGTTTAAAATATAAAATCCTTCAAAAAGGATCGGGTAAAAAACCCACTGATGGTGCTACCGTTTACATTCACTATGCCGGTTATTTAGAGGATGGATCTTTATTTGACAGCAGCTACGAAAGTGTAAATAAAGAGTTCGGCAAGTTTGATGAAAACAGAGCCAAACAAAACGGATACCAGCCTTTCCCTTTTCAATATGGTAAAAAAGAAGGTTTGATTCCGGGGTTCCTTGAAGGGATGAGTTTGGTAAATTTTGGTGACAAAGCCATCATCTACATTCCGGCAAAATTAGGTTACGGAGAAAGAGGGGCAGGAAATGTAATTCCACCTAACTCAAATATTGTTTTTGAAATCGAATTGTTGGAAACTCCTCCAACTGCAAAATAATCAAAACGACTTAGTTAAAAAAAGCCCCGAGTAATCTCGGGGCTTTTTTTATTCTCTTTTATGCATAAACAAATAATATACAGGTATTCCCAGCGCTACGATTACTAAACCTAATCCCGTATTTCTTGTATCGTACACCAAAAGTGTGAAACAAATCAAACTCGTAGTAATAATATACAAAATCGGGACTAACGGATACCCGAAAGCCTTATAAGGCCGCTCGGCATTGGGTTCTTTCTTTCTTAAAATAAACAAACCTCCAATGGTTAAAATGTAGAACAGTAAAGAAGCAAAAGTGGCATAGGTCAGTAAGTCACCATACCGACCGGTTAAACACAGGAAACAAGCCCAAACACATTGCAACCACAAAGCTCTCGAGGGCACATCGTAATCATTCAAATCAGCTGCTTTTTTGAAAAACAATCCATCTTTGGCCATAGCATAAAACAATCTTCCTCCTGACAAAATCAACCCACTGTTGCATCCAAAGGTAGAAACCATAATCAGACCGGCCATCATGAAAACACCAACATTTCCCATTATGGCACTGGCAGCAGCCGCTCCTACTCTATCCTGACTGGCAAACATGATTCCGTGTTGGGTTACCGATGCCGTTTCACCCGGAATTCCGTGTAGTGGCAATACCGCTAAATAAGCAATGTTGGCCAAAATGTATATGATGGTTACAATCAATGTTCCCAAAAACAAACTTCTCGGGATATTTTTTTTAGGGTCTTTAATTTCTCCGGCAATGAAAGTCACATTGTTCCAAGCATCACTTGAAAACAATGAATTGATGATGGTTGCCCCCATAGCTCCCAACAAAGCTACACCCGATAACTTGGTGATGGTCAGTGTGCCGTCTTCAGCTAAAACGGTTTTACTGGCATCCCACATGTTGGTAAAATTCTGAGCAAATGTATCGGTATGAAACCCTATATAAATCCCAAGAGCTATTAATGAAAATAAGGCAATTAATTTGGCCGAAGTAAAGACCAACTGTATAATCTTTCCGCTTTTGATTCCTTTGGTATTGATAAACGTGAGCAAAGCGATTACGAACATGGCTAGAATCTGCTTATTGGTGATGGCAAAATTGGCTCCTAAAGTCAAAATCTTATGCTCTAAAACCGGAAAAAAAACAGCTGTATAATTTGAAAAAGCGACGGCAACGGCGGCTATGGTTCCTGTTTGAATAACCGTAAAAACCGTCCAACCATATAAAAAAGAAATCAATTTCCCGTAAGCCCTTTGAATGTAAACGTATTGTCCGCCGGCATTGGGCATCATCCCGGCCAACTCACCGTAACTTAAGGCTGCCGACATGGTCAGCAAACCGGTTACCAGCCAAATCAACAATATCCAGGCGGCCGAACCAACATCTCTTGCCATGGCTGCAGTTACCAAAAAAATACCGGAACCTATCATTGATCCGGCAACCAAACTCGTAGCGTCAATAAGACCCAGAGAACGTTTTAACTCGTGTTTTACTTCTGACATATGTATGTTTCTATTGTCTCAAATATACATTTTTTCAACAGAATGCTTTGATTCGTATGATATTTATCAGTTTTTAAACCCCTGAGGTTTTCAATCTTTGCCAATTAATAAACTTTAATAAAAATATATGAATACCACCAAACCTATTCATACTTTTCATATACCCGTAATGGGATTGGCCTATACTATTGACAGTCCAATCAGAGTGGCTCAATACGGAATTTCATCGGTTATATCTATCATTGACGATGAGATAATTGAAAAGATGCATCATTTTTACAGCAAAAAATTCCATTTTAATTACGAAGGTATTTCGAATAAAATTCACGACTACCGTGCCAAAAGAATAACCGCTTATCTGAACATGGTAGATGATGTGGTGAAACAAAAGTTTGAGGCATTCAAATCGGAGTTGGCAGAAAGCAAAGAAGCTTTGGAACATTACTTGACAATGCTTCCCAACAAATCGGAAATCAAACAAAGTTTGCAAAACTTTCTGGTTGAAGGAAGAACAGCCAAAGAAACGCTGAGAAATTACCTTGAAACGCATCTCAGTCCGGGCAGCATTGACGTAAATATCATGACTAAAGTAGACAAAGACAATTTCATAAAAAACGAGCAATTGCCGGTTATTTTTAACGATGCTCACGCTTCCTTGAGAGGATTTGCACACAGTAAACTAACTTCTTCCGTTGTACTTTCGGCAGGTATGAATCCGCGATTGTACAGCTATTTTGAGAGTTTTGAAGATTTCTTCCCCGATGCGAACGGAACCCTGAAAAAGAAAATCATCCTCAAGGTGAGCGATTACCGTTCGGCCATGATACAAGGGAATTTTTTAGCCAAAAAAGGACTCTGGGTTTCGGAATACCGCATCGAATCGGGTTTGAACTGTGGCGGACATGCCTTTGCTACGGATGGGTTTCTTTTAGGGCCTATTTTGGAAGAATTCAAACAAAAAAAGGAACAATTGCTGCATTCTGCCCATGATTTAATGGTAAAAGCTTTGACTCAAAAAGGTATGCCGGCTCCCGAAAAACCCTTTGACTTGAAGATAACCGTGCAAGGAGGGGTGGGCACAGCGGAAGAACATACTTTCTTGATGGAACATTATCAGGTAGATGCTGTGGGTTGGGGCTCCCCGTTCCTATTGGTTTCTGAAGCTACTTCAGTTGATGAGGAAACCAGAGCTTTGTTGGCCCAATCCAAAGAAGGCGACTTTTACACCAGTCAGATTTCGCCTTTGGGTGTTCCGTTTAATACGGTAAAAGGCACTACAAACGAAGCCTTAAAAACAGAGCGCATAGCCAATGAGAAATTCGGAAGTTCGTGTCCGAAGAAATTATTAGCTCTAAGCAAAGAATTTTCAGAGCAGGGAACTTGTACGGCTTCGAAAAAATACCAAGACATAAAACTGGAGGAACTGGAAGCACAAAAAAGTGAGTTATCTGAATCCGAATTTGACAAACGAAAAACAAAAATAACGGAAAAGTCGTGTCTTTGCGTAGGCTTAGTCAATTCGGCTTATCTGGAAAACGGGATTAAAATGAAAGGCGAAGAACAAGGAGTGGTGATTTGCCCGGGGCCCAATTTGGCGTATTTTGACAAGGTGGTTTCTTTGTCGGATATGGTACAACACATTTACGGCAGTAAATCGGTACTGAGTCAAAGCGACCGTCCTAATTTATTCCTAAATGAACTGAAGATGTATGTGGAATATCTGAAAAAAGAAATCTCGGAGATTACTAACGAGAGTAGTGCGGCTCAGCTCAAAAAACTGCAGTCGTTCAAGAGTAACCTGCTCGAGGGAATTGGATATTACCAAAAACTGTTTGTCGAAATACCTTTCTTTACCAATAAAGTTGATTCCATTCAGCATCAACTACAGCTACAACTGCAAAATACTCTGAGTATTGCAATACCGCAACCGGAAATGGCTTAAACCCAAAAGCGACCTGAATTTGTTCAGGTCGCTTTTTTTATAATTTCTATTTTATTCAGGGAAGTCGTTTCGCTTCCTCCCAAAATATATCCATCTCGGCTAAAGTCATATCTTTTAAAGGCTTTCCTGTTTCGGCGGCTTTATTTTCGAGGTACATGAAGCGTTTTATGAATTTTTTATTGGTGCGTTCCAAAGCATCCTCTGGATTTACCTTGAGAAAACGGGCGTAATTAATCATTGAAAACAACACATCGCCAAACTCAGCTTCAATTTTATCCTGATGACCGGCTTTTACCTCATCCTGCAATTCCTGCAATTCTTCCTGCACTTTGTCCCACACCTGGTGTGGTTCTTCCCAATCAAAACCTACGCCTTTTACTTTGTCCTGAATACGGCTGGCTTTGACCAAGGCCGGCAAACTTTTGGGCACGCCTTCCAACACTGATTTTTTGCCTTCCTTGAGTTTTAATTTTTCCCAATTCTGTTTGACTTCTTCTTCATCGGCCACTACAACATCGCCATAAATGTGCGGATGACGGTCGATTAATTTGTCGCAAATACTGTTGGCCACATCGGCTATATCAAAGTCATTGGTTTCGCTGCCGATTTTGGCATAAAAAACAATGTGTAACAACAAATCGCCCAACTCTTTTTTGATTTCCTGCAAATCATTATCCAAGATGGCATCTCCCAATTCATAGGTTTCTTCGATCGTTAAATGACGTAGACTTTCAAGGGTTTGCTTTTTGTCCCACGGACATTTCTCGCGCAAATCATCCATAATATCGAGTAAGCGGTTGAAGGCTTCGAGTTGTTGTTGACGTGTGTTCATAGTTTCTTTTGAATTTTGAATGACTGATTGCATCTTATATCTTACCATCGCTGACATAAAACAAGCTAAAGCCCACCGGGCTTGCTCCTCTTACTATCAAAAATAAAAAATCCTATTACCGAAATTCAGTAATAGGATTGGTTTTTATCAGAAAGTAATTAACTATTTTTTAGTTTTTGCCTTAGCCGGAGCTTTCTCTGTTTTCTCCGCTTTTTCCGCTTTGGCTTCTTTTTTTACTTTTTCTACTACTTCTTCTTTTACAGCTTCCGCGTTGGCAACTTTGGGTTCTTCTTTAGACACCAATCCTTTTGCCTGAAGAATATTGTACCAATTCAGTACCTTTTTAATATCGGAAACATATACTCTGTCTTCGTCGTAATCCGGTAAAATTTCTTTGAAATAAGCCGTTAGTTTGGCATTGTCTTCTTTACTGGAAATTGTAGGGCCTTCATTTTCTTTGACAGCAATAGCGCGCATAATTTCAACCAATGGTTTTTCTTCGCTGTAAGTATACATTGAAATTTCAGAAAGCAGACTCACATTGCTTCTCATTCCCACGGTAATTTTCTTTCCGTCAAGCAACGACTCAGCTAAAAACCCGGAACGGGTTTGCAATTTCAATTCGAATAAACCCGGTTTACCGGCAATGGCTAAAATTTTTTCTACGTTCATTTTTAAATTCGTTTAGGGCAATACTAGTTATTATTTTTGAATTTCCGGAGGCAAATTAAAGTAAAAAATATGTTTCGTTTTTCAATTTTTCACTTTTTTTATCCGGAAGCCTATCTTCCTTTTTTATTGACAAATTTCATTTTGTAATCCGGTCTGGCTTTACCATCCATGATATTTTGCAATTTCTTCTTAATCAATGTCTTTTTCAACATCGAGATTTTATCGGTAAACAATATCCCTTCGATATGGTCGTACTCATGCTGAATCACACGGGCAATCAAACCGTCAAATACATCGGTCTTTTTGTTAAAATCTTCATCATAGTATTCGATAGTGATTCTCTCGTGTCGGTAAACATCCTCGCGCACATCAGGAATACTCAAACAGCCTTCGTTAAAACCCCATTCCTCGCCTTCTTCTTTGAGTATTTTGGCATTGATGAACGTTTTTTTGAATCCTTTCAACTGTTCTTGTTCTTCTTTACTCAAATCATCGCTTTCGCTGAACGGTTCGGTATCAATCACAAACAATCGGATAGGCAAACCAACCTGAGGGGCTGCCAAACCTACTCCGTATGCATTATACATAGTGTCGTACATGTTGGCAATCACCTCTTTTAAATTAGGATAGTCGGGCGAAATTTCTTCTCCGACCTTTCTTAAAACAGGTTCACCGTATCCATAAATAGGAATAATCATTTTGCTCTTTTTTTTGCAAAAATAAGTAAATTAAATCATTTTTCGTGTCAGATAATCTTGAAGTAAAATGGTAGCGGCAATTTCATCTACTAATCCTTTGTTCTGACGTTGTTTCTTTTTGAGTCCGCTGTCAATCATGGTTTGAAAAGCCATTTTTGAAGTAAAACGCTCATCAACTCTGACAACAGTCATATCGGGAAAAACCTCTTTGAATTGGGACACAAATTTTTCAATGACCGGCGTACTTTCGGAGGGTTGTCCGTTCATTTGTTTGGGTTCGCCAATCAATACTTTGGAAACGTTTTCTTTTGAAAAATAATCCTTCAGGAAGGCTATCACCGTTTCAGACGGAATGGTAGTCAGACCCGAAGCAATAATCTGCAACTCGTCGGTAACAGCAAGTCCGGTTCTTTTTATTCCGTAATCTATAGCGAGTATTCTTGGCATTGGTTTTTACTTTATCGGTTCAAATGTAGCCAAAACTTCTCTCTTCCCTTTTTTAAGATGCAGAATATTATCGGTTAGCGTATAACGATCCGCATTTTGCAACACTTGAGTAAAATGAGATTCGAGTTCCATATCAGTACAAGCCATTTCGGTTGAGATGACATTTTCAAAAGCGATTCCGAAAGCTGTAGGCATCACGTAATTTCCGGCTATATGGTTGCAACCGGCATAGGCTGTGAATCTTCCGTCTTTAGAATTCAGTTTGAGGAAATATGTTTTTTTGCCTTTTTGCGTTACTTGTTTTCCGTTGATTTGCACCAATTTCCATTCGGTTTCTGCCAAAGTAACCTTACCCACCGCAGGATTCACCGTTTTGATTACCGTCTTGGCTTCCATTTTGTTATTTAGATTAACTGTGGTTTGGTTTTCTTCGGCGGTTACCTCATTTTCAAGAGCTTGTTTTTGTTTGGCCAAAATATACTCAACGGCATGGTTGCCTGTGATTCGTTTTCCGGACATATCCAATTGTATCAGGATATTTTTACCGACTTCATACCGATTGGGCCCGTCTTCCACATTATCAAACTTAACTATGTTACCCGATTTGTTCCAGGAATAAGTTCCTTTTTGTTCAAAGATTTTATTGCCTTTTCCCAAATAAGTGGTGCGAATAGTATACGTTGAGTTTTCGTTTAAACAAATGGTGGTTTCAATCCCTTCACAATCGGCACAAGGTAAAATACCTTTGTAAACTCCCTGATAATCGAGCTTGTTTTTGGCATCAGGAACTGTGGCAGCAAGTGATGGCTTTTGATTTTTGGTTTCGTTAGCCGATTGTTTTTGGCAAGCCGAGAGTATGCCCACACTGATGATAACAAATAAGATGTATTTTTTCATAAACTATTTGGTTTAACATAGCATTTGAGGGCAGACAAACTTACTTAATCCGCAGAGTAAATGAAAGGTTTTAACAATTTTTTCTGAAACTGTACGCCTAAACAAATGCTTTGCTACTTTCTAAAAATGCCACTATATTTGTTCGCTCATCTCCTGAAGGAGAAATGTATGAGATTAAAAATTTTAAAATCATGGTTACACTACAAAACATCATAGAAACAGCTTGGGATAACCGGGCATTATTACAGGAAGAAGTCACTATCAATGCCATCAAAGAAGTAATTGCTTTGTTAGATGCCGGAACTTTACGCGTTGCTGAACCAACAGCCCATGGCTGGCAGGTAAACGAATGGGTAAAGAAAGCGGTTGTCATGTATTTCCCCATCCAGAAAATGGAAACCTGGGAAGCCGGAATTTTTGAATACCACGACAAAATGCTGTTGAAAACAGGTTATGCCGAAAAAGGAATCCGTGTAGTGCCACCGGCAACAGCCCGTTATGGTGCTTATATTTCAAAAGGTGTGATTTTGATGCCGAGTTATGTCAATATAGGCGCTTATGTAGATGAAGGAACCATGGTAGATACATGGGCAACGGTTGGAAGTTGTGCCCAAATCGGGAAAGACGTACACCTTTCGGGAGGCGTTGGAATTGGAGGCGTTTTAGAGCCGTTACAAGCCGCTCCGGTTATTATTGAAGATGGTGCTTTTATTGGTTCACGTTGTATAGTGGTAGAAGGTGTTCGTGTAGAAAAAGAAGCGGTTTTAGGAGCTAATGTATGCTTGACTGCTTCCACCAAAATTATAGACGTTACAGGAAGTGAGCCTATTGAATACAAAGGATTTGTTCCGGCGCGTTCGGTGGTAATCCCCGGAAGTTATACCAAATCGTTTGCTGCCGGAGATTATCAGGTTCCTTGTGCCCTGATTATCGGAACCCGTAAGCCTTCCACCGATTTAAAAACATCACTCAACAATGCGTTGAGAGAATACGACGTAGCAGTTTAATTTCAATTGTAAAATCTGTCTATGCACAATCACCGTCTATTGCTGAAATTACTGGTTCGCCGAATATTTATTGTATTTGTCGTTTATCAAATCAGCAGGGTTTTATTTCTGCTTTTCAATCGTGCTAACTTTAGCAATTTAGATGTCAAAACATTTCTTGGCGGTGCTTTGTTTGATTTTTCGGCCATAGGTTTTATCAATTTACTGTTCATTCTTTTACATTTATTTCCGGGGAATTTTAAATACCGAAACGGCTATCAAAAAGGCCTGAAGATTGGCTTTTTTGTGGCCAACCTCATCTTTATCGCTACCAATTTTGTGGATTTGGAATACTACAAATTCACCGGAAGACGCAGTTCCTTTGGTTTGATTACTGCCAAAGGAATGGAACACGAAATCGGTGGCTTGATTATTTCCTTTCTTCAGGAATTTTGGTACATTCTATTGGGATTCATTCTATTGGCCATTTTACTTTGGCGAGTTTTATCAAAACCAAACTTTATTTTGCCAATTGAAAAACTAACAGTAAAAGTTATTTTTAAACAAATTGGGATTCTGATTCTTTCCCTTGGTGTTGGCTTACTGATGGCTCGAGGCGGTTGGGGAGAAAAACCGTTGCGCATCGTTGATGCCATCAATTATTCGTCGTTGGGAAATTCGGCTTTGGTACTGAATACACCTTTCAGCATCATGAAAACAGCTGGTAAAAAAGAAACCTTAGTCGACCCGAAATTTTACTCGGAAACGGAATTGAATCAAATCTTCAATCCGGTTTTTGTTTCCAATCCAACAGAAAATCCGATTAAGAAAAACGTCGTGATTTTTATTCTGGAAAGTTTCGGCGATGAGAATTTGCATAGAGGCTTTACGCCTTTTGTTGACTCACTGGCCACTCAATCCTATTATTTCAAAAATGGTTTTGCTAACGGAAAAGTATCTATTGATGCGGTGCCTTCTACCCTTTCAAGCATCCCGAGTTTGATGAATACCCCGGTAATTTCTTCGGGCTATTCGTTGAATAAAGTATACGGCTTACCGAAAATCATGAAGAAACAAGGTTACAACACTTCTTTTTTCCACGGAGCTTTTAACGGAAGCCAGAACTTTGACCAATACTGTAAAGTAGCGGGATTTGATCATTATTTCGGCAAAAATGAATACACTGGCCCTGAAGCTTTTGACGGCAGTTGGGGTATTTTTGATGAAGAATTCATGCAGTTTTTCAATAAAAAATTGACAAGCTTCAAGCAACCTTTCTTTAGTACGTTGTTTAGTATTTCTTCCCATAATCCGTATAAAGTGCCCGATAGATACAAAGGAAAATTCATTAAGGGCAATCGAAAAATTCAGGAAAGCATTGGATATACCGATTATTCGTTGCGACAATTTTTCAAAGCTGCGGCAAAAGAGCCTTGGTATAACAATACTCTGTTTGTCATTGTGGCCGATCATACCAGTTCGGAACCAACAGAAAAAAAATATACTACCAACGTGGGGAAATTCAGAATTCCGATTTTGTTTTTTGATCCTTCCAATCCTAATTTCAAAGGAGTACAAGAGAAAAATTTCCAGCAAATTGATGTGCTCCCAAGTATTTTGGATTACCTCCACATCAATGATAAAGTGGTGACTTACGGCAAGCCGTTTACATCTGATAAAAATTATGTAGTTTATTATTTAGATAATATTTACCACCTGATTCAAGATGATTATTATTTGGCGTTTGACGGACAAAAAGCAATTGGACTATACAATTTCAAAACCGATGAATTGCTCAAAAACAATTTACTAGACAAAGATAAAAAGCGAGCTACCGAGATGAGTCAGTTTATCAAAGCCTACATGCAATCGTTCAACGAAAGAATGATTTCGGATAAGTTGACGGTGCAATAATTACTTATTGGCTTTCTGAATTTTAATCAGTTTGGCATATTTCATATACGAAAAGAAGGCTTGTATCATCGAAATGCTCAACCCATCAATGCCGTTTAAAAAGCCTTTTTTGAAGAAATAGCAACGGACAAAAGCTACTGTTCCGTTGAGTACCGGTTTGAAGGCATTGATCCGCTTGCCCTGATTGTAAAGTTGCTGGGCATGCCAGCCTGAATATTGATTTTTCTTGGTAATAATCTGTTCCAAAGAATCCCAGCCATAATGCAGTATGTGTACCGGAACTTTGGTTTCGCGTTGTGCGATGATTTTTTGGTGCACTTTTGAGTCTGAAGGACCGGCAGTCTTCTTGTTGAAAAAACGCACTTTGTGATCGGGGTACCAGCCGGCAAAATCAATGAGTTTATCTGCTAAATAATTTTTAACCCGAAAACTGAAAGCATCGTAATTGCCAATCAGGTATTTTTCTTTTAGGATAAATTCTTCCGCATCTTCGTCCAGAAATTCATCTGCATCCAAATTCAAAATCCAATCGTTTTTACAAAAAGGCAAACCATGTGTGCGTTGCGGGCCATCGCCCAAAAAAGCCTGAGAAATAACCGTAGCTCCTTTTGCGGCAGCAATTTCAACTGTTCTGTCTTTGCTTAAAGAGTCTATCACAATCACTTCGTTACACACTCTGAAAAGTGCATCGATGCATTTGCCGATATTTTTTTCTTCATTAAACGTGATAACCAAACCGCTGATTGCCATAGTACGTTGCATTTTGTTGGAAGCAAAAATATAACTTTTGGAACTAATTTCCGCACAACGCTTAGGGCTTCTTCAAATACTTTGTATTTTAGCCCAATCAATTTGGTTATCATTTATGAAAATACTTGTCATTCAGCAAAAAAGAATCGGAGACGTGCTCACCAGCACCATTTTATCTAACAATCTGAAAAAGTTTTACCCTGATGCCACGGTTGATTACATGTGTTATCCTAACTGTGTGGATGTGTTGAAAGAAAACCCTAATATTGATAACATTATTGTTTTGACCAATGAGGTTCGGAAATCATATCCCAAATTATTCAAGTTCATTTTTCAAATCAGAAGCCAAAAATACGATGTGGTGGTGGATGCTTACAGCAAATTGGAGACCAATTTAATAACTTTGTTTTCGGGAGCCAAATACAAAATCTCATACGATAAAGGCTATTCCAAAATCTTCTATAATTATAACATGAAGCGCATTCCTAATGGTACCAAATCGGAATTAGGCTTGGCCATTGACAATCGTTTGTTGTTACTGAAACCATTAATTAAAGAACCCATTACCGACTATAAACCCAAAATTTTCCTAACAGCAACCGAAATTCAGGAAGCCAAAGATTTACTGGGGAAATTCGGAATTACTGTAGGCAAAAGACCTTTGCTCATGTTTGGGATTTTAGGCAGCGAATGGTACAAAACCTATCCTCTGGAAAACATGGCCAAGATTATTGATTTTGCTGTTGAAAAATTGGATGCCGATATTTTATTCAACTACATTCCGTCACAAACGGAAGAGGCACAGAAAGTTTATGATTTTTGCACTGAAAAAACCAAAAAGCACATTCACTTCGACTTGTATGCCAAAGGCTTGCGGCCATTTTTAGGATTGCTTTCGCAATGCGACATGTTGATTGGCAATGAAGGCGGTTCGGTTAATATGGCCAAAGCGTTGAATGTGCCCACCTTCTCGTTATTCTCTCCGTCAGTTGACAAAGAAACCTGGCAGATTTTTGAGAATGAAAAAGGCAATGTATCTATTCATTTAAAAGATTTGAAGCCCGAAATCTACGAACAACACGATGAGAAGTACATCAAAGAGCACACCTTTAAGTATTTTGATGAATATCCGTTGGAACTGATTTTAGAGAAATTGGAAGCCTATTTTAAAGACCTTGGCTTTCCCAAAAACTAAAGAGAAGAAATTCCGTTTTCAATTTGAATGACTTTGTGCTTGCGATTATAGCTTCGTATCGCATTGTTTTTCTCCCAAATTTCCGGACTCGAATACCCACGAGCGTGGTCTAAATGCAAACAAATAGCACTGTATCGAATCTGCTTGGAAAACAATCCCAGGTTAAATAATCGTTCACCCAATTCTCTGTCTAATCCACCGTATTTCATATCATGATTAAAACCGTTTACAGCCAGAATATCGCTTTTGAATCCGGAGGAATTGTGCCCGTTCCAGGAACGTTTGGTGGGTGTAATCCAGTTCATGAAATCGGCAAAAAGCTTGGTATGCGTGAGTTTGGTGATTTTAAAATTCATCTTCAATCCCTGTCTTCTCAACCATGAAATGCGGAAACAATTTTGAGAAATAATATCCTCATCAGTAATAGCCTGAGAAATCGTCATCGGCAATTTGAAATACCCGCCGGAAAGAAAATAGCCTTTCTCCTTGTGTTTTAAATGCACAGCCACAAAATCTTTTCTCGGGATACAATCGCCATCGGTAAACAATAAATAATCGGAATTGGTTTTTAAGATGGCTTTATTGAGGATTTTGGATTTCTGAAACCCGTCGTCTTCCTGCCACACGTGAACTATAGGATGTTTAAATTGAGAAGAGAACGCATCCAGCACTTCTTTGGTCTTGGGAGTCGAACCGTCGTCGGCAATAACCAATTCAAAGTCGGTTTCAGTTTGAACGCTAAAGCCAACAAGGACTTTTCGCAACCAATCTTCGGCATTGTAAGTGGTAATGATAACGGAAACTTTCATCCAACGGTTTAAGAAGTGAAAAATACTATTTTTTCAGAAATTTTACTTCCAAAACTTCAATTTCTTTTTGATTCTTTTCTTGCGGTAGTAGCGGTATTGGAAATCGGCGGTCATTTTCCAGAGTGTGGCAAATATTTTTTCTTCGGATTCACCCGAAACTTTGGCATATTCATTGCTCATCACGGCCACCATTTCTTTGTGGGGCGTCAAGCGGCAAAGGTTTTTCATGCGCAATTCAAACGGCATTTCATGGTGGAATTCCATACGATTCAAATCAACTAAAAAGAAATCATAAGTACCCTGTTCGTTCTTTTTTATCAGTGTGTTTCCCGGTGAATGGTCTTTAAACTCGATTCCTTTTTGATGTAATAAATACGAAAATCGGGTAAACTGGCGCAAAATGTTATCGCCGTCCGGATAGTTCGGAATTTCAACCAATTCGCGATAGGTCAAATCGGCTACCAAATGCTCGCTGAGGTAATAACTGTCTTTCAATCCAATCCAATCCGTATGTTCTAAATAAGCTATGGGCTCAGGGGTTCCGATGCCATTTTCAATTAATTTGTTGGCAAATTCAAAAGAGCGCCTCGCCTTCGATTTTCGGAAATACCGGTAAATGATTCGGTTGATGAGATGCGGAACTTTGAAGGATTTCACATTTAATGTTCTGCCGTTTAATTCGAAGAGTTTTATCTTGTTTCTTTTGCCATCGATAAACATTTTACCAGTTGCAGAAAACTGCTCAAGCATAGAAATAACGTCGGATTGTGGTAAATTACTGTTCGGATTTAGGCGGAATTCCATCAACTATTTTTTTACAAATTTAATTAGATAATTTTCAAAATAACTAATTAGATTTGCAAATTAAGTTTAAAGTTTTCATTACATACAAGTTACATGGACATTACCAAAAGCAACCTGAAAAAACAACTCTACATTGTTTTTATTTTTAACGTTATTGTCCTGCTGATTATCTCTAAAAAGTACAGCGCTTTTTTTGAAAATGCCGATACCTTATTTACCAAGTTTTACTTAACGGTCACCACATTCAGTCACTTTTTTTTATTAGGAACTTTACCTATTTTACTGAGTTTAATGACTTTACTACTCAGTAAATCAAAACGATTAACCAAAGGCATTCACATTTTGTTTTCGGTTTTGGTAATTCTGATTATACAAATTGATTCTACCATTTTCGGGCAATTTCGCTATCATATTTCACCCATCGTGTTGAAATTGGTTTTCGGAAAGCGCTCGGGAGATATCTTTCAGTTTTCGGCCATCAACATTATCATTTCCGTTTTATTTGTAGCCGGTTTAGTAGCATTACAGTTTTTCTTTTTCTTTTTAGCCAAAAAGCTAGTAGCGAGAGATGTTAAACTGCGCATCAAAGCTACCATGGCTTTCTTTGTTTTTGCCACGCTTTTCAGTCATTTTGTTTATGCCTGGTCGGATGCCAATTACTATCGACCGGTGACTCAGGTGAAAAATGTTTTCCCGGTTTTTTATCCATTGACGGCTGACGATTTATTGGATTCGATGGGACTGGTTGACCAAGCCAAAGCCAAACGAAACAAAGAAATAGCCAGTACTGATTTTAGTAATAAAACGGTGAATTATCCTTTGCATCCGATTATTTCCGAGACTTCTCCAAACAGAAAAAACATTCTATACTTAATTATAGACACTTGGCGTTACAATTGTATGACGGAAGCGATTACACCAAATATTTATGCGTTTTCCAAAAAATGTCAGGTATTTGACAATCACATCAGTGGTTCAAACATGACTACCGGAGGTGTTTTTTCTTTATTTTACGGGATTCCGGCCACCTATTTTGATACGTTTACCGGTCAGGAAATTGCGCCTGTTTTTATGAATGAATTACAGAAACAACAATACGATTTATTGATTTACGGCAGTTCCGGATTAGAGAATCCGCCATTCAACCGTAATGTTTTTGCCAAGGTTCCGAATCTGAGAGTTTTTTCAAAAGGAGAAACGCCATCTGAACGAGATTTGACCATCAACAACGAATGGATGACGGCTATTGAAAAGCGCAATACCAAGCAACCGTTCTTTGGGTATCTGTTTTATGATTCCGCTCACGGGTTTGATATCCCGAAAAATTACAATCTGAAATTCAAACCATCATTGGCCGAAGTCAATTATCTGGAAATGGATGACGATTACGACCCAACATTGCTATACAATCGATATTTAAACTCGCTGCATTACATTGATGAATTAGTGGGTAAAGTACTGAAGCAACTGGAGCAAAAAGGCCTGTTGGAAAACACTTTGATTGTCATCACCGGTGATCACGGACAGGAATTTAACGATTGTAAAAAAGGCTATTGGCAACACGGCGGAAACTTCTCCAAATATCAAATCAGAACACCGATGATGGTTTTTGATGCTTCAAAGGCAGCCAAAGTTTATCGCCATCAAACCATACATTACGACATTACCGCCACAATCATGAAAGATTATTTAGGAGTAAAAAATGATTTGAACGATTTCAGTTTTGGAAAAAATCTGTTCGTACCGCATAAAAGAGATTATTTCATTTGCGGCTACAATCAAAAGTTTGCCATCATCGAAAAGAATAAGATTACCAATATTTATCCTTCGGGACTTTTTGATGTGACCGACGGAATGCTAAATCCGCTGCAAGATGAGAACATCAACTACGATTTAGTAACCGAAGGCTTAAGCGAAATGAATCGTTTTTTCGTTAAAAAGTAAGCTTATTTCTTAGAAGCTACCGTAGCATACTGCAGGTAGAAAATATCCATTTGGGTAAAGAAAAAAGGAATATTGTATAAGTATGGCTTAATCGATTTGGTTCGGTTGATTCCTTCATTGACCTGAACGTGGTACCCTGCCTCTTCATACATACGTCGGATGCTTTTTTGGGTATAAAATTTCAAGTGAGTGAAATCCATAATTCCGTGATCACAGTATTTCCAGTCTTTCCCGATTAGCAATTTGAACAGCTCGTTGTGGTAACGCATGTTAGGAATAGAACTGATTACAACGCCTTTATCGGTGAGTTTGTTTTTCAATTTGGCCAAAAAACTACCCGGGTCAAACATGTGTTCCAGCACATCGTTAAAGTAAATTGCATCAAAATAATTATCGGGTAAATCATCAATAAAATCTTCGCACATACCGGTAAACACTTTGTCTAAAATGCTTTTGGCTGCTTCCGCTTCATCGGGCATCATTTCAATTCCCCAAAATTCACCTTGGTGCGTTTTCTTGATTTCTTCTATAAAACAACCGTTACCGCAACCAACTTCCAGTACTTTTTTAGCATCTTTTGGCAGATACTTTAGCATTTCATAACGCACTTTACTGTAATAATGACTGGGTTTGTTGTTGTAATCCATAATTGTTTTAATTTTTTTCAAAGATATATTTTTTTAAATAAACCGCGAAGGGTATTTTCGGAAGGAACAATTACTTAGAGGATATACCTATATTTGTACTCAAATTATTCCGGGTACATGAAAATTACACTGATCAGTTTTGACAATTGGGGATTGAACAAGCACATTGCTACAACTTTAGAACAAAGGGGCCACGAGGTGCATCACATTGATTTTCACAGTTTCAGTTATCAATATCCCAATGTACTGCATAAAGCGTATAATTTTTTCCTGAAAACATTCTTTAAAAAGAACGTCAAAAACATTTATTACGGTCGGGAAATCATTAAAAAACTCAACAGTTTTGGACAAAAACAAGACATTATCCTAACCATAAAAGGGGATTTCATCGACCCGAAATACCTTAGCGAACTCAAGCAGTTTACCACGAAATCGATTGGTTTTTTCAATGACAACACTTACCGCTGTCCAAAAATAAAACGAGCGATTCCTTGTTTTGACGAGGTATATTCGTTTGAAAAAGAAGATTGTAAAACTTATGGGTTGCGTTTTGCTCCGAATTGGATTTACAGTCAAAAACCGGAAACTAAACCCGAATTTAAATATGATATTTTTAACATCAGTTCTAAAGACAAACGATTAAATACTTTGCTAAAAATCGCCAAAGATTTGAAATCAAAGAACATTCGTTACAAATTCATGGTTTTGGATAAAGACACTTCAGCACAATCAGAGGATATTGAATACTTTCATACCAAAATACCATTGGAAGAAATGACTCAACTCATTACAGCTTCCAAAACATTGTTGGACATCAACCGTCATGGTCAAAAAGGTCTCACATTCAGAGTATTTGAAAGTTTGGGATTAGAGAAAAAACTGATTACTACCAATCCTGAAATCAAGACTTACGATTTTTACAACCCGAATAACATTTTGGTGATTGATGAAGAAAACCCAAATGTTCCGGTTGAATTCTTTACTAACGAATACGAGAAACTGCCCGAAGCGCTCTATTATAAATACACTTTAGAGGGTTGGGTGGACCAAGTGGTTTTTGGTAAAACAATATGAGCATGAGTGATTCCGTCTATCTCTACCTGATTCCGGTTTTCTTTGTTTTATGGGTGACGGTAATTGCTGTTAACAAATTAATCCAACTGGAACTGACCACGGTGAAATATCCCGAAATTGATGGTGTTCGTGGTTATTTGGCATTTTTCGTTTTTCTGCACCACAGTTACATTTGGCAACAATACCTGCATACCAATGAATGGAGTGATCCCAACTCCAATCTGTTTACTCATTTCGGTCAAACCAGTGTGGTGTTGTTTTTTATCATTACCGCTTTTCTTTTTATCACTAAATTACTTGAAAGTAAAACCGATTTTGACTGGAATCATTATCTAAAATCACGCTTTTTCCGATTATTTCCAATGTACCTTTGTGTGGTTCTGGTCGTGTTGATAATGGCAGGCAGTTATACTCATTGGGAACAACATGACTCCTTTTTAAATCTAATAAAAAGCATCGGTTCCTGGCTTCTTTTTACCGTTGCCGGCGCCAGTGATGTCAACGGTTTTAAGGATACGTTCCTGATGAATTCGGGAGTAAGCTGGACTTTGCCTTACGAGTGGATGTTCTATTTTCTGCTGCCCATCTTTGCTTTGTTATTGCGAAAAAAAGTTCCGTTCAAAATTGTGTTGCTCTTTACCCTCGCGTTTTTGCTGATCCTTTATATCAACCAAGCCTCAATTCGACATTTCATGCCATTCATCGGTGGAATTGTTGCTGCAGTTTTGCTGAAAAAAATTGATTTAAAACCAATAACCCAAAAACCTGTTTTTACATTCATGGCATTGGCATTACTGACGTGTTCCGTTGTTTTTTTTGAAAGTGGCAGAAAACCAATTCCCATTATTATTGCTACAGGTATTTTTATCATCATAGCCTCAGGAAATTCCTTTTTTGGATTGTTGAGCAGTTCTCTCTCGCGAAAATTTGGACAAATAACCTATAGTTTATACTTAATACATGGCACTCTTCTATTCATCATTTTCTATGGAATCATTGGTATTGAAAAGGCCTCCAAACTGAGTAATTTGGAATATTGGGGAATTATTGCCGCCACTGTAATACCTTTGTTGTTCATTAGCCAACTTACTTTTAAATACATCGAATTGCCGATGATGAACTATATTAAAATTAAAAAATCATGAGCGATATTAACGCAGAAGTGCACAAAGCTTTTGAAATTATTCAAAACGGAGGAATCATTCTTTATCCAACCGACACCGTATGGGGTATTGGTTGCGATGCTACAAATGCGGAAGCCGTAAAAAAAATCTATGCCCTGAAACAGCGCGAAGAAACCAAGAGCATGATAGTGCTGATGAACGGCGATAAAATGATGTACAATGTGTTTAAGGATATCCCCGAAACGGCTTGGCAAATTTTGGATTTATCCGAAAAACCAACTACGCTGATACTTGATAATCCGCGAAATGTAGCGGCCAATATCATAGCCGAAGACAAAACCCTTGGGGTACGAATCGTAAAGGAACCCTTTTGCTTCAAACTGATGGAACGCATGAAAAAACCCTTGGTTTCCACATCGGCTAATATTTCGGGGCAACCCACGCCAAAATCTTTCAAAGAAATTTCACCCGAAATTATAAAAGGTGTTGACTATGTAGTAAATTTGCAGCGCGACAAAATTTGCGACAAACCGTCAACGATTATAAAGCTTTCGTTAGACAATCAGGTGAAAATTATTCGTAAGTAACTTATCAAAATTCGTGACTATCAATTACAAACAAGCATTAGACAATAAAATCTTTGAAATCGTTTCCAAAGCTTCTCAAGAACTTAACTTGGAAAGCTACGTCATCGGGGGCTTTGTTCGCGATTATCTGTTGCAACGCGATTTCAAAAAAGATATTGATATTGTGGCTGTGGGAAGTGGAATTGACCTTGCCTTGAAAGTTTCCGAATTATTGCCGAATAAACCCAAAGTACAAGTATTCAAAAACTACGGCACTGCCATGTTGCGCTACAAGGAAATCGACATCGAGTTTGTAGGAGCAAGAAAAGAGAGTTACGCAGAACACAGTCGGAATCCGATTGTAGAAAACGGGACTTTGGAAGACGATCAAAACCGTCGCGATTTTACCATCAATGCCTTGGCTTTTTCTTTGAATGAAAAGAACTATGGTGATTTAGTTGACCCATTCAACGGCTTAACCGATTTAGAGAACAAACTGATTAAAACTCCTTTAAATCCTGATATTACGTATTCGGATGACCCGTTGCGGATGATGCGCGCCATTCGTTTTGCAACCCAATTGAATTTTACCATTGAAGCGGAATCGCTCGAAGCTATTTCAAGAAATAAGGACCGCATTAAAATCATTTCAGGCGAAAGAATTGTTGATGAATTGAATAAAATTTTGTTGACAGACAAACCGTCGATCGGATTTTTGCATTTGTACAAAACCGGACTACTAGACATTATTTTACCCGAATTAACTGCATTGAATAATGTAGAAGAAATAGAAGGACATACACATAAAAACAATTTTTACCACACCCTGGAAGTGGTAGACAACATTTGTCCAAACACAGATGATGTGTGGCTGCGTTGGGCAGCTTTATTGCACGATATTGGCAAAGCACCTACCAAGCGTTTCAACAAAAAACAAGGCTGGACCTTTCACGGACATGAATTTCTGGGTGGAAAAATGGTCAAGAAAATATTCGAACGATTGCACATGCCCTTGAATCATAAAATGAAGTTTGTGGCCAAAATGGTTATGCTCAGTTCAAGACCCATAGTGCTGTCGGAAGATATTGTTACCGATTCGGCGGTGCGTCGTTTGGTGTTTGATGCCGGCGAAGATGTTGACAATCTGATGACCTTATGTGAAGCAGATATAACTACAAAGAATCCGGCGAAATTTAAAAAATATCATAACAATTTTGACATTGTCCGTCGTAAAATCATAGAAGTCGAAGAGCGCGATCATGTGCGTAATTTTCAACCGCCCATTTCAGGAGAAGAAATTATGGCCTTGTTCAATTTACAACCGTCACGTGAAATCGGCGTTTTAAAAGAAGCGGTGAAGGAAGCCATTTTGGAAGGTGAAATCCCGAACGAATATCAGGCCGCTTATGATTTTGTTTTGGCGAAAGCCGAAAAAATGGGATTGAAGAAAATCAGCTGATTTAAACCGATTCAACTTGAAAAGGAATTAATAGATTTTTATAATTTGTTTAAGGCTAAAAAAAATAAAGCACTTTAAATTTGCAACTCAGCAACTCAAAAATGAAAAAAGATAAATCAGTCATTATTTGGCTACTTTCAGGATGTGTTTTGGTATTTGTAATGGTGGTCGTTGGCGGTATTACCCGCTTGACGAATTCGGGTTTATCCATGACCGATTGGCATTTGGTGACCGATACTTTGCCCCCGATGAGCGAAGCCGCCTGGCAGCATGCTTTTGAAGAATACAAGAAATTTCCGGAATATCAAAAAATCAACATCCACAATGATTTTCAGTTAGACGATTACAAGTTTATTTATTTCTGGGAGTGGTTCCACCGGTTCATCGGCAGAATCATTGGCTTAGTATTCATTGTTCCTTTCGTCTATTTTTTAATCAAAAAGAGAATTGACAAAGCCACTTTACAAAAATGCTACATCCTTTTAGGGATGGGAGCTTTGCAGGGATTTTTCGGTTGGTTTATGGTAAAAAGTGGTTTGGTGGACAATCCGGATGTGAGCCATTTCAGATTGTCGTTGCACTTAACCTTTGCATTTATCACCTTTGCCTATACCCTTTGGGTGGCCTTAGATTTAATTTATCCCGAAAGAAATCAAGTCATCATTCCCCTTAAAAAACTGGCACGCATTACCTTAGTTTTTCTTTTGATTCAAATAATCTACGGTGGTTTCGTGGCCGGGTTGAATGCCGGATTAATTCACAACCATTGGCCGTTGATGAGTGACGGACAGTTCTTTCACGACAGTATTGCTTTGGAACAAAACAGCTGGGTGCTTCGCTTTACCGAAGGCAAAAGTGGTGTACAGTTTGTGCACCGAACCATGGCTTATGTGGTGGTAGCCTTGATTTTGTTTTTGTACTTCAAAAGCAAAAAATACACTTTGTCAACGACACAACAAAAAGGGTTAAACGCATTAGTACTTATTGTTTTCCTGCAATTTACCTTGGGGGTTTTGACACTGTTGTACAGCGTGCCGCTTTGGTTGGGATTAACGCATCAGGTAGTCGCTTTCTTTTTGTTGACAGCTATGACCTATACTTTACACCGATTTAGTAAATAGTTAGCCGAGCCATTCCTTAAAATCATTGACGCGTTCCCGCGCCACTATGACTTCATCGTCTTTGTAGGATGGCAATATCACTTTAAGGCGTGAATTGCTGTGAAGTTGAATTTCTTTAATGGCGGCCAGCGGCACAATGAATTTGCGGCTTACACGATAAAAAACCGTCGGATCCAATTCGGTTTCAAGTTGTTCCAAGGTGGTGTCTAAAAGGTAATCGCGATTTTCAAACGTATGCAGGTATGTGCCTTTGTTTTCACTGAAAAAACATTCCACCTCTTCTATGTTAACCATCTTTAGTTGCTGTCCCATTTTGATGGTAAAGCGCTTTTTGTAGCTTCTCTCGACTGGGTTAACCAACATCTTTTTGATCATTTCAAAATCGAGGGATAAGTTGGGTGCAGCGATATTTCTGGCTTTGAATTTATTGACCGCCGTTTCCAAATCGTCTTCATCTATGGGTTTCAGCAAATAATCGATACTGTTGAGTTTGAACGCCCGCAAAGCATATTCGTCATAAGCCGTGATAAAAATGACGGCGCTTTTAATGTCAATCGTTTCAAAAATTTCAAACGACAGCCCATCCGAGAGTTGGATGTCTAGAAAAATCAAATCGGGATGCTCGTTATTAGAAAACCAATGGATGGCTTCTTCAACGGAATGAAGCAACGTGTTTACTTGCAATCCCAATTTTTCGACCTTGCGCTGCAGCAATCGGGCAGCCGGTTTTTCGTCTTCGATGATGATGATGTTCATTGGTTTGGTCTAATTTATTCCCATTTGTTGTTTTTCTCTTTTTCCATGAGTTCGTTGATTTTTCGGTCTTCCCATTCTTTACTCAGTATAAAGGCCGGCATGAAAACCGAAAAGCCATGTGCTGCCAATCCGATGCCCCAAAAGAAAGCGGTCGAAAAATTTCGCAACGCCAAATAATCGCCGTGGGACGCGCGAACATTGGCAACATAAATAAAAATATTGACGAATACAAACACCAGCAAGTGCATGTAAAACCCTTTGATTTTTTTTACTCGTTTTGCCGCCTGTTGGTATCGCAGTTCTTCGCTGTTGTAGGGATTATTTTCCATGATTTCCTCTTTTTTCTTGTTCCATAAATTCTTTGAGTTTGCGCTCTTCCCAGTCTTTGCCCAGAAATGGCGTGTAGTCAAAGGCTTTCATGCCGTGAAACGCCAATCCGATTCCCCAACCCAGCATCGGCCAAAAGAACCACAATTCTTCGGGAGTATATTTGAGGTTGATGAACAGCAAAAACAAATTGACAACGATATAGGAAATCAAATTGCCGTAAAAACCTTTTATTTTTTCGACTTTCTTTTTGGCTTGTTGGTAGCGCTCGTATTCTTGTGTATTGGTCTGCATGATTACTTCCATTTATTTTGTTTGTCTTTGTTCAGGATTTCCTGTATCTTTTTTTCTTCCCATGATTTTCCGTAGCCAAAAGTTTCCAAGGCATGGAATAACAATCCCATTCCCCAGCCGCACACAGGGAACCAAAACCACTGAAAACCACCGCTTTTGAGGTTGATAAAAATCAAAAACGGAATCACGAAACAGTAGGAAATTAAATTGCCGTAGAAGCCTTTTAGTTTTTCTACCCGCTCTTTGGCCCGAATGAAAGCCATATTTTCGTTGTAAATATTTTGAGTTTCCATAAAAGCGATTTGTTTGGTTAAAATTGGAATTTTCACTTTAAAACAATCGGTGGTTTCTTCTATCAAAACTTTGCGTTCCGAAATCAAACCGTAACGATTGACAATATTTTGCAGGCCAACCCCTCGCCTGTCCTGCAGTACCTCTTTCTTTTGCAAATTATTTTCAACAATCAGGTAATTGTTTTCGATATAAATCTTGATGTGCAAGGGTTTTTGCTCACTAACAATATTGTGCTTGATGGTGTTTTCCAACAACAACTGCAACGAAAGCGGTACTACTTTGGCTTCAGGATGGTCATAATCGGTTGGCACTTCATACGTAATGCTGTTTTCAAAGCGCATTTTGAGCAGGTTCATGTAGGTTTTGGCGAAAGCCAATTCTTCTGAAACCGAGACCAACTCTTTGTCTTTTTGCTCCAATACATAGCGATAGATTTTAGACAGCGACGTGGTAAACTTTTGCGCATTATCCGGATTTTCCTCTATAAGTGAACTCAATACATTCAGGCTATTGAACAAAAAATGAGGATCGATTTGATTCTTTAAACTTTCAAACTGAGCCGAAGCGGTTCCGGCTATTATTTTTTGTTCCTTGACCTTGCTGTCACTATACGCTTTATAAAAATAAAACGCATAAAAAGAAAGGGAAACAATAACCGTAATGACCAACGAAAAAACATAATTGGCCGGCGTTTCATGAGCGATGAATGCCTGAAATGTATTTTGCTTTATGATTACTTCCTCAAAGGCACGCAACAAGAAAATAACAACCAATGTTAACGCAAAAGAACTCAGGATGCCAACAATTATTCGTTTCAATGAAAAACGGCTGTTTTGAAAAACCCGGTCAAGATAATGAAACAAGGCCCAGTTACTGAAGGAAAGCGAAAACGTATACAATGCCGTATAGCCAAAATAGATCCATAACTTGCTGTTGAAATGAAATTCGCTCCCAAAAATGACATTCAAAACCTGTATCACTACAAAAATAATGACCGTCAACACTATGGTTTTCACCAATATCCTGAAGAATCGTTGCATCTGTTTTATTTGCAGTTTTTAAGGGTTTGCTCAGCTCTTTCCAATCCCCAGTTCGGATGAAAAGTGGACTCCGGTTTAAATTTAGCAAATAAATCTATCGACTTAGCAACTTGCTCACACAGCGGTTTAGTATCGGCACCGGTCCATCGGGCACTGTTGATTTCAAAATCTGCTTTACAGAATACCACTCTGGGATTTTCTGGAGCAATTGCCAGGGCTTTATAATACTGTTCCATTGTTTTACCGGAGTATTTCATGCCGTTCGTCATAGGATCCTGAACAATTAAAGCGGTGTACAACATCGCCTGCAAAACCATGATTTCAGGGTTATTTGGGCTCAGCACACCGGCATTATCAATTGCACTTTGTGCTTTGTCTAACATGGCTGGCACCTTGTCTTTATTAGCCGGATTGAAAGAAGCCGTTACATTGACCATACCAATATAATAATTAGGTAACCAATTGCTTTTTTCTGCCGAAGCTATTCTTTCAAACATGGCTGTAGCATCTTCTGTTTTGCCTTCTTTCCATAATAACATGGCTTTGCCCATTCCCTGTTCGTACTGGCTTTGTGCCGTTACTAAAGAACAGATAAAAAGCGTAAAGGCGGTAATGATTGTTTTCATGATTTTAAATTTAGATTGATTTTTTATTGATTGAAACTCTTCTTTATTGATGCGTCAAAAGTATTTCGATTTTTACTCCCTGAAAATTAATACTGACCGAATTGTTGATTTTGGCAGATGAATTGTCAACTTACTCAAGTACAAATTACAAATTTTTCAACTGATTGTCTTTTTTGTTGTCGCTAATCGTCCAAAAGAAGCCTACGAAAAAGAATCGATCCGCTGTGGGAGTAATTTCTCTTCGGCTATACATCCCATTGAAATCAGGGCTTTTAGCATATTCGTATCCAAAAACATTCTGCGTTCCCAAAATATTTGACACCGAAAAATACAATATCTTTTGTTGCGACAATAAATAGGCCCAATTGAAGCTCAAACTGTTGTAAACTTTAGTTTTGCCGTTCATAAAAGCCGTTTCATTCGGGTTGTTATAGGGCCTTCCGCTATTGAATTGATGCGTAAATCCAACTTGTGATTTCCAATCCGAAATCCAATATTTGGTTACCAACGACAAATTGTGAGTCGATACAAAACCCGGAGTTACCTCGGAAGTATAGTTTTTATAATTTCTTTTGGTATCAATATAGGAATACGAAATCCAGTATTCTAAGTTCTTAATTGAATTTCCGTCTCTCCAAAACACATCCAATCCTTTGGCAAAACCGGTTCCGTTGTTGTTGAACTGCGAATTGTATTGCACATTATCAGTATCGTATTTTACCAAATCGCTGTATTCCTTGAGATACAACTCGGCACGAAGCGTTCTGTTTTTCTTTACATATTGGTAATTCAAAATGTAATGGGAGGCTTTTTCTGTTTTAAAATCGTTTGAATATTTTAAATATTCCTGTTTTGGTGCCTGTTCAAAATTTCCGTAAGCAAAAGAAAACTGACTATTTTTTGACACTTTGTATGCTATAGAAGCTCTTGGCGAGAAACTGTTTTGGTCAATATAATTATTTTTTGAAGCTCTGAGCCCGACTTTGGCTGCAAAGTTTTTTGAAAAGAAAATATCGGCTTCAGCATAAACTGCAGCTATAGCTGCATCATACCCGCTGTTGAAAGTAGTGTTGTAATCTTCATCAAATTTGGTAATAAAATAATCCGAGCCGAAGTTGAGTTTCACTCTTTCTGACAGCTTTTTGGTCAGTTTTAATTTGATGTGAGAGGCATGTTCAGTATTGTTTAACCGGTTAGCGTCTAAATCTATTTTGTTCTGTCCGTATCCATAACTCAAGCCGGTAAACAATTGCCAATTGCCCGAAAAATTGCCTTTATAAGAAGTATTCAAATAAAAATTGTTGTTGTTCAAATTCACCCTGACTTTATCCGGCTGGTTGATGTCTTCCTGATTTAAATCGAAGCGAGCGGCATCAAAAGCAGCATACATTTTAAAAATACCGTTATTGAAATTATAGCGATAAACCGTTTCTCCTGATAGTGATTGGTAGGGGCGGTTCCAATCGACGTTTTGAGGAATGGCTTTCTGGTAGGCTGCTAAATCAATATAGGCGGTGTTTACACTCAGGGAACTTTTTTGCCATTTTTGGGTATTGCTGAAACCTAAACCAACGGTCATCAATGAAATATCCGTTTTATTTTGGTCTGCTTCGTCCTGAGTATTCAGCAACAATACACTCGACAGCGCTTCGCCATATTCAGCCGAATATCCTCCCGTAGAGAATGAAATACCACTGAATAAAAAGGGAGAAAAACGGCCGCGGGTAGGTAAATTATTGGTACTGGCTCCATAAGGTTGAGCCACTCGGATGCCATCAACAAAAGTTTGGGTTTCATCGGCCTCACCACCGCGAACAAATAAGCGACCGTCCTCACCTACCGTTTGAGTACCTGGTAAGGTTTGCAAAGCCGCAATGATATTCCCCGCCGAACCGGCTGTAGTCACTATATCCAAAGGTTTCAATACGGAAACCCGGCTTTTCTCACCGGCGCTGAAAGTCCCCGCAGTTACAACCACCGCATCCAACGTATTGACACTTTCTTTTAACTTGAACGTTTTGCCTTTACAGTTGGTCACATCAACAGAACTTTTTAATGTTTCAAAAGCCAAATAACTTATCACTAAAGTTTGATTTCCTTTAGCGTCGGTCGTGAAACTGAAATTTCCTTTTTCATCCGAAGTTGCACCATCGTAAGTACCATCAATAAAAACATTGGCACCGGCAACCGGCTTGTTTTTCTCGTCTAACACCGTTCCGCTGACAGTGTTTTGAGCAGTACTCAGATAAACAGAAAATAAAAAAACTAAAGCGTAAAACGTTTTCATGTATTGTGAATTTTGATGAAGCAAAGATTCCCCAAACGCTAAAACTATACAATTTTAGATTACCGAATTGTTATTTTTTCAGGATGAAGTGTAGATCAATTAGCTTCCGTTTAATCAATCCAGACTTTGAGGAATGAGAGATTTCCCCTGTTTGTCACTGAGTACACAATGAAAAAGTTTGACTCATCAAACAAAAATTGTATAAAGGATAATAAATGTCCGTAAAGGATTTTTGTAATGAACTTTAACTTTTTAAAAAGCTGATTTTCTTTTTTCAAAGAGTAACTTTGTAAAAACTTAGGTATCATTGATGAATTCAACGGCAAAACTCAAGAAAAATTACCCTTTCATAAAATATCAAAGACTGATTGTTGTTTCGATACTCATAGGGTTTCTCAGCGCTTTATTGGCCATCATTTTAAAGCGAATGACTGAACACTACGAAACCATACTTCTGATTAAAGCCAACAATCACGGGATTTTCTTTTTGCTCTTTCCTCTTTTAGGGTTGAGCATTATTTATTTTTTGCGCCGTTATTTATTTCAAAAAAAAGAGAACAAAGGCATACGCGAAATTTTTGAAACCACGTCACAAAGACGCAACAGTCTGCCCATTTACAAAATTCCGTCTCATTTTATCAATGGTTTTATTACTGTTATTTTTGGAGGTTCAACCGGAATAGAAGTTTCAACAGTTGTTGCTACAGCTACTATCGGTTCGATAGCACAGGAAAAAGAAAATCTGTTCAACCGACATAAAACCGAACTCATCTGTGCCGGGGTGGCAGCCGGAATAACCGCATTGTTTTTCAGTCCGTTTGCCGGAATTTTATTTGCTTGGGAAGTAATTTCCAAACGCGTGAACACCGTCTTTTTGTTGGCCTGTAGTGTAGCTTCATCAGTAGCCGTTTTGATGTTGTATCTTTTAGATGAAAAACCGCTGTTTGTTGTACAGCTTCACGGTTGGCATTGGTTTGCTTTACCCTATTTCATCATATTGGGCCTCCTCGTCGGAATGCACTCGGTGTATTTGACAAAATGTGTTCTTTTCTTTAAAAAACGCTTTGCCAAAATCAAAAAACACAGCAACCGAATCCTGATTGGAACAGCAATCATAGGGTTTTCGATGATGCTGCTTCCGCAACT
>CAYPSB010000001.1:0-14611 GCA_964413435.1 uncultured Flavobacterium sp. | reverse complement strand
ATCAATGCTCCGTTTACAGCGCTCTTTTTAACTTGCGGTATCATCAACAATTATTCTTTATTTTTTCCGATATTACTAACCTGTCTGGTAGCCAAATACACAGCACAACAACTCTATCCATTCACGGTTTACACCTATAGTCCAAACGCAAAATCATAATGCCCACACCGAAAATAAAACGCAATTACCGCAAAGCCAAATACGTACTTTACAAAGAAACACTGGTTGATTTTAAAGAACATTTTTGGGCTTTTCTGGGTTCATTTATCGGCATGGGCATCATTGCCTATCTCCAGTACGGTAAATTTTCACAACCCGAATATGTATTTCTCATCGGTTCTTTTGGAGCATCATCGGTATTGGTTTATGGCGTTATTCAAAGTCCGTTGGCACAACCCCGAAATTTGGTTGGCGGTCATCTGATTTCGGCATTAGTAGGTGTGACTGCCCAAAAACTCATCCCGGATATCTTATGGTTGTCAGCTCCGTTGGCTGTTTCACTATCCATAGTTTTGATGCAAATCACCAAAACCTTACATCCTCCGGGTGGCGCTACAGCACTAATCGCAGTAACCGGATCGCCGGCCATCATTAAATTAGGATACTGGTATGTCATTTCACCGGTACTCACGGGGGCACTTATCCTGTTTTTGGTAGCTTTGATATTCAACAACATAACCCACAACCGGCAATATCCTACCAATCGAAAATTCACAAAATTCAAAAGCAAGGTTAAAAGCAACACTAAAAAAAAGATTAGACAGTTGTTAAAATAATTATTTTCATTAACAGTATTGCACGCTAAAAATTAGTAGACTTGCATTACAAACAACAAAAACCACATAAAACAAAAACAATGAAAATTATTAAGTCTCTCTTTGCTTTTGCTGCTTTTTTTGCCCTAAATTCAGTATCTGCGCAAACCATCATCGATCGGTGGCCTCAGATTAAAGCATACCACGAGTTGATGTCAAAAACGTATCATCCGGCCGAAGAGGGAAACTTGGAACCCATCAGGAATAACTCAGAATTATTGCTGAAAAAAGCCGAAGCTTTATCGGTAGAAACGATGCCTCAGGAATTCAGAAATCCGAAAACAATAGAAACCCTAATCAAACTGAAAAAACAAACGCAAGTTGTAAATGATTTGGTTCGAAAAAAAGCCGCTGATGACGAGATTACCAAAGCATTAGCCCTGCTCCATGATACTTTTCACAAAATTGTAGGCATGTGTCAATCCGAAAAAAATAACTCTTAAACCCAATCTCAGATTGGGTTTTTTAATTCAAATTCTTATCAACAAATCACAAATCCAACTTCAAATTGTAAAATTAAATTTTACCTTTGCACGCTTACTAAAACAGAGATTATGATTTACAAATTCAGAGCGATTCTCGATGCCGAGGACGATGTTTTCAGAGATATTGCCATACAGGAAGATGACACTTTAGAAGATTTACACAATGCCATTGTTAACGCCTTTGGATTTGATGGCATGGAAGTAGCTTCGTTCTATACTTGTGACGACCAATGGAATCAGGAAGAGGAAATTCCGATGTTTGATACCGGTGATGTGGCAGGTGAACAAAAAATCATGAGTGATTATACCTTGAATCAACTCCTGAGTGAAGACCAAACTAAGATTATTTATGTGTATGATTTCATCAACATGTGGACTTTCTTAGTTGAGTTGGCAGCCATTGAAGAAGCTGAAAGCGGTGTTACTTATCCTAGTTTGCTGTTCTCGCACGGCGAATTACCGGCAGCTGCTCCTGAAAAAGAATTTGAAGCTGAGAATGAAGATTTTTACTCTGAATTTGAAGACGATTTAGATGAAGATGACCTGGACATGTTTGGCGGTGACGACAGTTTCGAAGATTACGGATTTGAGGAAAATTGGAACTAAAACAGCAAATATTATTCAAAATCAACCTATTAAGTTAACAGCCTAAAGCTAACCATGATAAACCTATTTAACGCCCATATTGAAAACCTGTCCATCCATCGCGTTGGAAACAAAAGCCGCAACGAAGCTATATTTCTTTCGGAGCAGCCTTATAATTTGAATGACGAAATTGTTCCGTTACTAAAGGAATATTTCTTCAAACCGTTTCGTGAAAAAGAAGAAAACTATTTCCAGTTTGCCCACGATGTTGATTTGGAATACAATGACATGTACAACTTGGCATCGGAGATTTTCACTAATCCGGGCGACGTACACGAGGCTTCCAAAAAAATAACCAAACATCTTTTTGAACAGTCAAATCACCCGCACATTAAGAACGGAGAAGTGTATGTAGCGTACATCACCAACTTAACTATTGACAATAATGTGGTAGATGCCATTGGTGTTTTCAAGAGCGAAATCAAATCTGATTTTATGCAGTTTGAAGAAAAAGGTTCCACTCTTGAGATGATTTTGCAACAAGGTATTAACCTCAACAAATTGGATAAAGGTTGTTTGATTTTTAATCATAAAAAAGAAGAAGGATACAAAATCTTAACTGTTGACAGTAACCGCTATGATGCACGATACTGGTTAGAGCATTTCCTTTCGGTGGATGCTTTTCAGGATGAGAATTTTTACACCAAAAAATATTTGAAATTCTGTCAGGGCTTTGCCAAAGATGTCGTTTTACCTGCCGAAGACAAAAAAGAAGAGGTAATGTTCATGAACCGTTCGGTTAACTTTTTTGCCAAAAACGATGAATTTGAAGAAAGTAAATTCCTGAACGAAGTATTGGATAATCCCGATTTGATTCCGGAGTTCAAAAACTACAAAGTTGACAAAGGCGAAAAATACAGCATCGAAGATATTACCAATTTCCCGATTGCCAACGCAGCAGTAACCGACGTTCGAAAATCGATTAAAAACGTTATTAATTTAGATACCAATATCCAAATCAAATTGGATTTCATCAATCCGGAAAGTGCCGAGAAATTTGTAGAAAAAGGCTGGGATGAAGAAAAACAAATGTATTACTATCTCGTATATTTCAATAAAGAACAAAAGAGCTAGTTGATGTACTGAAAAAAATAAAATCCTCAATTGTAAAATAATTGGGGATTTTTTTCGTTTTAAAGAAAATCGGATGTGTTAAAATCAGCAAACCGATTTTTAAATTTCTATATATTTGTTCAAATCGCTTGACCTGCATGATCAACAAAACACTTTTTGGCATACTGTTCTTGTTCCTTGCTTCGCAGCACATGCAGGCACAGGTAAAAAACAGCGGGAATGATTCGGTCAAAGTGTATAAAAAAATCGAAAACTATTCGCAAAAAAATAAAGTAAACGGCTTTATCTACCGATTGCTGTTTCGTTCGCAACGCAAGACAACTCCATCAGCCAATACGAACAGAAAACGCTATTTCATTAAAAAGTCATTTGATCGTAACGAAGGTAAAATCATTCGAAACATCAATATAGAAACCTTGGATCCGTTTGGGTACTCAGTCGACAATTACAAGGATACTCCCGAGAAAGGGTTTGAAAAATTCGGTAATGATCTCCACATAAAAACCAAAAACTGGACCATTCGCAACCTTCTTCTGTTTAAGAAAAATGAACCTTTAGATTCATTACTGGCCAAAGAATCCGAGCGTTTAATCCGAAAACAACGTTATGTCAGAAGTGTCATTATCAAACCGGTAGAAATTCCAAACTGTAAAGATTCTGTTGACATTTCGATACGCGTTCTAGATTCCTGGAGCCTTATTCCAACCGGAGCTATTTCAAATTCACAAGGAAGTTTTGAGATTACGGAACGCAATTTTTTCGGATTGGGTCATGAATTTGAAAACGACATCAACAGACGTTTTGAAACCGGACAAAATGCATACAAAGCCAAATATACCATCAGTAACATCAAGAATACATTCATTAACTCAACTTTTACGTATGAAAATTCAATTGATAATTACACAACCAAAAGTGCACGGGTAGAACGACAATTTTTCTCTCCGTTCACCCGATTAGCAGGTGGTGTATTTTTAGAAAATCGATTTTATATAGATTCCTTACCCGATAATGCCGGTGTATTTGCCAAACAGCGCTTCAAATTAGAAACTCAGGAATATTGGGCCGGACATTCTTTTAAAATCTTCGGGGGGAAAAATGAGGATTACCGAACGACAACTTTGGTAACCACCATAGGCTACAAAAACGTCACTTATTTAGAAGAGCCTACCTTAACGTATGATTCTGAAAAGTTTTTTTCGGCGGAAAAATTATATTTAGCAACCATTGGTTTGAACACCCGAAAATTTGCCGAAGACAAATATTTGTTTAATTTCGGGATTATTGAAGACGTTCCTTACGGGCAGGTATATGCGCTGACCGGAGGTGTGCAAAATAAAAATAACCTGAATCGGAGTTATTTTGGAGGTAGATTTGCCTATGGAAATTATTTCAATTTTGGTTATTTGGGCACCAATATCGAATGGGGCAGTTTTTACAATCATGGCTGTACAGAGGAGACTACTTTCAGAATTGAAGCTAATTACTTCACTAACCTGCTCAGTGCCGGCGATTGGAAAATAAGGCAGTTTGTAAAACCAACAATCGTTTTCGGAAATCACAGAGCGCCGATTATTAAAGACCGTGTAACCTTGTCGGATCAGAATATAATCACCGGATTCAACAATCCGCTAATCAACGGAAACCGGAAACTCACTATTGCATTCCAAACCCAAACTTATGTACCGGGCAATTGGCACGGGTTTCACTTCAGTCCGTTTTACAACATGACTTTTGGCGTGTTGGGATCTGAAAACGATAAGGTTTTCAATGACCGCTTGTATTCCAAATTCAGTTTAGGCGTTTTGATAAATAATGATTATTTGGTTTTCAATCGCTTTCAGATTTCTTTTTCATTCTACCCTTCTATACCGTATGAAGGCACTAACGTATTCAAAACCAATTCGTTCAAAAATGACGACTTAACCTTGCCGGATTTTCAAATCGGACAACCGGTTATTGTTCCTTATAAATAAACTTTATTTTTTTGTAAGTTTTATTCACTATAAAGTGTTAAAAATACGTATTTTGACGATTATTTTTTGCTTTTAATCGGTTTATTTTTATGTTTATCCGACCGTAACCAACACCTTATTTGTATGAAAACAAATTACTTACCCGAAGGAAAGGTGAAAAAAAACTATCTCTGTTCCTTGTTCGGACATCGTTTTGTTGAGACTAAAAAAGTCAATACTCATTTCAGTGAATTTGAATGTGAAGTATGCAAAATGCAAGCTACCAATGATAGTCGGGGACATAAAATAAAACTGACTTCTAAACTGAAAGAGATCAACGAAACACTGTTTTATCTGCAACTGAAAAAGGAATTTATCGCTCGTTTTTATTTTACCAAAAAAGAATAGTAACAAATTAAGGTTTCAATCGTCATACCAGCTAAACCTTAAAACCTAACCCTTGGAATCAACTATTCTTTCCATCAAAAACCTGAATAAACGTTACGGTAAAATCCACGCTGTTAACGACGTTTCTCTCGAAATACACAAAGGTAATGTTTACGGAATTCTGGGGCCAAATGGCAGTGGAAAATCGACTACTCTCGGTATTGTATTGAATGTAGTCAACAAAACTTCAGGGGAGTACAGTTGGTTTGACGGAACCATGCAAACGCATGAAGCTCTAAAAAAAGTGGGAGCCATCATTGAGAGACCCAATTTTTACCCTTATATGTCGGCCAAAGAAAACCTGGAATTGGTCTGTAAAATCAAAGGAATTAACTACACCAAAATAAATGAAAAGCTTGAAATTGTTGGGCTACTTGACAGAAAAGACAGCAAATTCAAAACTTTTTCATTGGGAATGAAACAACGTTTAGCGATTGCCTCAGCTTTGTTGAACGATCCCGAAATTTTGATTTTGGACGAACCTACTAACGGTTTGGATCCGCAGGGAATTCATCAAATTAGAGATATCATCCGTCTGATTGCTTCACAGGGCACCACCATTTTATTGGCTTCCCATTTACTTGATGAAGTAGAAAAAGTTTGCAGTCATGTTCTCGTACTCCGCTATGGCAAAGTACTATACTCCGGCACAGTAGACGGCATGACCAATCAAAGTGCTTTTTTTGAATTACAGGCCAACGACAATACCTCTTTGGTTGATGCGTTAAAACAACATCCTGAGACTGATACCGTTTCGGAAACGGACGGAAAAATAATTGTCCATTTTAAAAATAAGGTTGATGCGGCTCAACTGAATCAATATTTCTTTGACAAAGGAATTTGTCTGAATCATTTAGTTCAGAAAAGAACCAGTTTAGAAGAACAATTTTTAGCATTAACCAACAAATAGCGCCTGAGATGAAACGTTTATTAGCCATAGAATTACAAAAAATCTGGAAAAACAGAGCCAGCAAAATATTAACTATCGGTTATTTTGTAATACTGTCTTTCATAGCTTTAATAGCTTCTGTAAAATTTGAAATCGGGAATTTCAAGATTCATTTTGCCGAAATGGGAATTTTCAACTTTCCTTTCATTTGGCATTTTAATACTTGGATAGCTTCGTTATTAAAGTTCTTTTTGGCGGTTATCATCGTTTCAATGATGGCCAATGAATACAGCTACGGCACTTTAAAACAAAACCTTATTGATGGGATGAGCAAGCAGGAATTTGTACTTTCCAAATTTTTGGCAATAGTCTTTTTTTCATTGGTTTCAACCGTTTTTGTCTTTGTAATGTCTTTAATTCTGGGCTATAGCTTTTCTTCTTACACCGAATTAAGTATTGTTTTTTCAGATTTGGAATATTTACTCGCCTATTTTGTAAAATTGCTTGGCTTCTTCTCTTTCTGTTTGTTCTTAGGAGTCTTAATCAAACGTTCCGCTTTCGCTATCGGGTTTTTATTCATTTGGTTTTTATTCGAAAACATATCGCATGCTTTTTTGAAATTTAAGGTTTTCAACAGAGATCCGTTAGTAGATACTTTTTATTCGTATATGCCTTTGGAATCTATGAGCAATCTGATTGTTGAACCTTTTACCCGATTTAGTGTCATCAAAAGTATTCAAACTGCTGTAGGTGAAAATAACATCAAAGATTACAGTGTTCATTTCAGTTCAGTTTTAATTGTTTTGGTTTGGACGGCTATCTTCATTTTCTTGTCTTATAAAATCATCAAAAAAAGAGATTTATAGTATCTTTGCGGATGCTATGAAACTATTGCGGATTTTATTTTTTATATTTCTTTGTTGCTTACCTCAACATAACTCTTGGGCGCAAAATATTATCGTTGACGATACTTATACCGCACAACAATTAGTAGAAAACGTTTTAATCAACAGTCCTTGTGCCAATGTCTCTAATTTTAGTGTCAGTGGCGGAAACTTTGCTTCGGGAGAAAAGAGTTATGGCTATTTCTCAGCGGGAACAAGCAGTTTTCCTTTTTCAAACGGTATTGTACTGAGTACGAGTACCGCAAACAATACACAAGGGCCAAACATATCTCTTTTGAGTGATGATGCGCCGGGCTGGCTGGGTGATCAGGATTTAGAACAAGCTTTATCCATTAGCAACACATCCAATGCAACCGTTCTTGAGTTTGATTTTACTCCTTTGACCAGTCAAATCAGTTTTGATTATATATTCGCTTCCGAAGAATACCACGATACTGCACCATGTCATTATTCAGATGGATTTGCTTTTTTGCTAAAAGTAGCCGGTAGCCCTGATAATTATCAAAATCTTGCCTTAATTCCAAATACCGCCATCCCTGTAAAGGTAACAACTGTACATCCCAATATATCGGGAGGTAGTGGTTGTCCGGCGGAAAATGAGGCTTACTTCGGAAGTTATAACGACAATGCGGCTCCCATCAATTTCAACGGACAAACGACGGTAATGACCGCAAAAGCGACTGTAATTCCGGGAACTACTTATCACATCAAATTAGTCATAGCCGATGAAACCAATCCTAAATACGATTCGGCGATTTTTTTAGGGGGCGGCAGTTTTAATGTCGGAACCGATTTAGGCCCGGACAGGCTGATAGCCACCAACAACCCGCTTTGCAATAGTGATCCTTACCTGCTTGACGCAACCGAGCCCGGAACCAACACCTATAAATGGTTTAAAGACAATGTGGAACTTTTGGGCGAAACTAACCCAACTTACACCGTAACCGCTGCCGGTACTTACAGTGTAGAAATCACACTAAACAGTACAACATGTATAGCCAAAGGAGAAGTTACTATTGAGTATGTTGGAGCACCAACCATTGCTCCTTTGACATTGGAACAATGCGACGACAACAATGATGGCATTGCCGCTTTCAACTTAACCAAACTAACTCCCATATTACAAGGAAGTTCAACAACAAATACTGTTACTTACTACACCAGTTTGTACAATGCTCAAAACCAGATTAACCCCATTTCAAATACCTCATCATTTCAAAATAGTTCAACCAATCAGGTAGTGGCAGCCGTGACCAATTCTTATGGTTGCAACAGTTATGTGACCATAACGCTTCAAATTGCCAACAACCCATTGCCTGCTATTAGTCCGATTCCGATTTGTGATGAAGACGGCACCCTTGACGGCTTAACCGCTATTGATTTAAACCAGCAAGTAACGCCAACTGTTCTCAATGGATTACCGTCAGGTTTAATAGCAGAGTACTATTTGACAGCTTCGGATGCTGCTAATCAAACCAATGTATTACCGAATAATTTTACCAATACCCTTACTCCAAACCAAACTATTTTTGCCCGCATCGTAAATGGCCCTGATTGTTATGGCATCATCCCGGTTCCTTTGCAACTGATTACATTCAATCCGGCTAATTTTAATGATGAAAGCTTGTTTTTATGTAATGGAGAAACAGAATCACTGTCTGTGCCGTTAGGCTTCAGCAGCTACAGCTGGAACACGGGAGCTACTACCCCATCCATTTCCATAACTTCCAGCGGAACTTATTCTGTTACTGTTACTAATTCATATGGTTGCAGTGTTACAAAAAAATTCACAGTATTATCCTCCAGTGCACCAATTATAACTTCGGTAGACATTGGCGATTTTTCAGAAAACAGCAATACCGTTCAAGTAAATGTGAGTGGCAGTGGTGACTATGAGTACTCATTGAACGGAATTCATTTTCAAAGCAGCGCTCTTTTTACTGATGTTACTCCCAATGGGTATACCATTATTGTTCGCGATAAAAACGGCTGCAATCCGAATGCAACAAAACATATTTACGTACTCGATTATCCCAAATATTTTACCCCAAACGGAGATGGTATCAACGATACATGGCAGATAAAAAATTTATTTTATTATCCCCAAGCCGTTATCACCATTTTTGATCGTTACGGAAAATTCATTTACAGCTTTGATGCCAACCACCCCGGTTGGAACGGAAAACTAAATCAACAGGAATTGTTTGCTGATGATTATTGGTTTGTTATCACTTTAAACAATGGCCGAATAATCAAAGGACATTTTGCTCTTATAAGGTAAATGTGTTTTTTTACTATTTTTATCCAATGAAAAAGATTATTACGTTTTTCGTTTTTTTCCTATCCCTATCGGTATCAGCACAATTCAGTAAGACCCATTATATACCGCCATTATCCAATACCGATTCCATGTCTGCAAGCCCACAGGGGCAATCAATGTATATCTCGTGTCCGAGTGTCACACCTGTTAATTTTCAGATTCAGGAGATTGGAGGAAATACAATCACGGGGGTTGTAAGCCGTGATAATCCTTATGTGCATTTTATTGGTACCGGATATGACACACAATTATTAGTTTCTAAAAGTGATGTCAACACTGTTAAAAACAACAAAGGATTCATAGTACAAGCCGACGATTTGATCTATGTTACGGTTCGTTTGACGGCTTCGAATCAAAATTTTCAAGCTGGCGGCCTTGTTTCAAAAGGGAGCGCTGCTTTGGGAACTCAATTCCGAATTGGGGCTTTTATCAATACCGGTATCAGTGCTATTAACGACACACATTATACTTTTGCTGCCATTTTGGCTACCGAAAATAACACTGTTGTTTCTTTTCACGATATCAAATCGGGAGTGGGACTGATTAATGATGCCGCTTCGGGGAATACACCTGCAGATGTTACACTGAATGCAGGGGAAAGTTATGTCATAGCAGTTGAAGGCCCAAGAAATGCCAACAGAGACGGATTAATCGGAGCCGCCATCACCTCTAACAAACCCATAGCTGTAAACTGTGGTTCTTTTGCCGGAACGAACGGAAATAATGATTCTAATATTGACTTAGGTTTTGACCAAATTGTTTCAGCTGAAAGAACTGGACAAGAATATATTTTTATAAAAGGCTCAGGAGTTGATGTAACTGAAAGACCTCTTTTAGTAGCTAACGAAAACAATACAGCTGTCTATTTAGATGGCAACACAACACCTTTAACAACCTTAAATGCGGGAGAATATTTAGCTTTAGACGGGAGTGCTTTTTCGGCTAATGGAAATTTATATGTCAGAACTTCCAAAAATATTTTTGCTTATCAAGGTATAGGGGGAACATCCAGTCAGGCTAATCAAAACATGCACTTTCTGCCTCCGTTGAGTTGTCAAACCCCTAAAACCATTAACAACATTCCGTTCATTAATGAAGTAAGCGGATTGACCGATTTCTTCGGAACGGTTTGTATCGTAACGAAAGCCGGTGCTTCATTAGATTTTATTATAGACGGTACCAATTACAGTTTGGCCACTCTACCGGCCGGAATCAACGTCAACGGTCCGTTAAACGTAACGGGTAATGCTAATTATGTCACATATACTTTTGAAAACCTGACTGGAAATATTTCTGTTTTTTCTTCGGAACAGGTATATCTTTCTTATTATGGTTCAAGTAATGCTGCAACTTACGGTGGATACTATTCAGGATTTACATTTGACCCGGAAATTATTCTTCAACCTCAAGTGGCCGCTGCATCGAGCTGTATTCCGAACGTTGACTTACAAGTGAATGCCATCAGCGGTTTTGATTTCTTTCAATGGTATCTGAATGGAGCTGCTATAGTCGGAGCCACCGCCAGTACCTATACGCCTACTCAACCCGGATTTTATAAAGTTATTGCCACTTTAAGTTCTTGCGGCACTGATTTCTCCTCGGTTGAAATTCCGGTCAGCACCTGTGCAGATGATAGCGATAATGACGGTGTCAATGACAATATCGATTTAGACAATGACAACGACGGCATTACGAATTGCAACGAATCCTATGGCAATCAAACTGTTTCGTTAGCCAATTCAGCTTCAGGAAATATTAATGTTGGTACTTACTCTAATTCATTCTCCGGAAACGTAACCACTTCAGCTGTTGCATCAACCACTCCTTTTGTGGGAAATGCAGACGGAAGTTTTGTAACCGATGTTCCTGCGGGAAAAACAAATTGGGTGAAATACGAAATGACTTTTGCCCAACCAGCTTCTATTGGTTTAGAATATGTTACCAGTGCCAACACTACCGATTTACTGGATTCTAACGGAGAGTATACTATCAATTCTCCTATCAACAGAACCATTACGGTACTGAATCCTGACAATCAATTATTGATTGACACGAACTATGATGGTTTTTTCGAAAGCGGAGTTACAGAGTATTCTTCATTTGAAATTCGTTTCCGTTTAAACAATACGGTACCCTTAGCCGCCGGAACCGGTACTTTTAAATTCCTGACCAAACTCTCCGGAACCATCAGTTTTAAACACAGAAACCTATCTGACACAGATGGTGACAGAGCCACCCTTAGAATATACGCCACCTGCGTACCGAAAGACTCTGACAATGACGGTATTCCTGATCAGGATGATTATGACAGTGATAATGACAGCATCCCGGATTTTGTTGAATCGCAAGGGCAAAATGTAGTTGCCTTATCCCATGTTGATATAAACGGAGATGGAATAGATGACATTTTCGGAAACGGTATAATTCCGGCCGACTCTGATAATGACGGTATTCCTAATTATTTGGATTTAGACTCGGATAATGATGGTATCGTAGATATTATCGAATCCGGAAGTCCCGGAAACTCAACCAACACAAGTGGTATAATGACCGGTGGGAATTTTGGCAACAATGGTTTACACAACAGCTTGGAAACATCGCCAGACAGCGGAATACTCAACTACACCATAGCCGATACAGATGGAGATGGTATACTCAATTATATCGAATTGGATAGTGATAATGACGGGTGTAGTGATACTGCAGAAGGTACTATTAATTACATTATTCCGGCTCCTATTACAATTTCTGTGCAACCTCAAAATATAATTGCCTGCGAATTACAATCGGCAATTTTTACTGTAACTTCCAATCCGGTTAACAGCTATCAATGGCAACTATCTACTGACAATGGTGTTACTTGGTCAAACCTAATAAACAATGTGGTTTATTCAGGAGTAACGTCTGCTTCGTTGACTGTTTCCAATGTTACTCCGTCAATGGTAGGCTATCAATATCGGGTGTTTTTAAACAAAAACGGAAACAGTTGTGGCTTGTATTCATCAGGTGCAACTTTAACTACTTACCCACTACCGGTAATCACAACTCCGATTTCTTTAAAACAATGTGATGATGACAGTGATGGAATTACAGTTTTTAACTTGACTCAAAAAAATGACGCGATTTCGGCGAATTACTTAAACGAAACCTTCACCTACTATACCACTCTTGCGGCGGCTAACACTCAAAATACTGCTTTTTTGATTGCTAATCCTATTGCCTTTACAACTGGTAATACCAGTGTTTTTGTACGGGTTGAAAATAATAATGGATGTTTCCGCGTGGCACGAATGGATTTAATGGTTTCGGTAACCCAAATTCCGGCAAGTTTTCAAGTTCAGAACCAATACCGATTCAAATGCGACGATTATCTTGACCCTTTAAACGATGACCGTGATGGTATTTCCAAATTTGACTTTACACCTATTACCAATAGTCTTTTAACCTATTTACCTAGCAACGTTTCGATAAAATATTATAAAACAGAAGCTGATTTCCTGGCTGAAACCGATGCAGCCGGTAATTCATTGGCTATTCCTGACCCATCCAACTACCGAAATATTGGTTCTCCGGGCACGCAAACCATCTGGATACGCGTGGACAGTACCGTGGATAATTCCTGTTTTGGTTTCCGAAAGTTCGACATCGTAGTTGAGGCATTGCCTTTTGCCAATCCTGTAAACGGGAACAACATCATTCGTCATTGCGATGACAACCAGGATGGCATATATGGTTTTAATACATCAGGGATTCAAACCGCAGTGGTAAACGGGCAACCCAATGTAACGGTCAAATATTTCAGAGCCAATGGTACTCCGCTTCCATCTCCTTTACCTAATCCGTTTATTGTTAATACAACAGAAACCATTACCATCAGAGTGATCAATAACAATACACAATCTTCTGACGGTCCTTGTTATGAAGAAGAGACTTTACAGTTTATTGTAGATGATTTGCCTGAGGCCTTTCCAATCTCTTCATCACTGACGACAGCTTGTGATGATGAAATTATCGTGATTGACCAAGACGGACAGCATAATTTTAATACCACTAATTTTCAATCTGTGCTACTCGGTTCACAAACAGGAATGAATGTATATTATTTTGACGGAAACAACAATCCATTGACCAGTCCGTTGCCAAATCCTTTTACAAGTGGTACCCAAAACGTGAAAGTGGTGGTTGAAAATCCCATCAATACAACTTGTACTGCTCAATTGACAATTCCATTTGTGGTACATCCTCTCCCTAAAATTGATCAGGAAGAAACGGTACTGGTTTGTTTACCTGACACACAAGCTATATTGGATGCCGGAATACAAGATGGATCTCCTGTTTCCAATTACACCTTTCAATGGTATCTTAACAATGCTATACTGCCCGGTAAAATAAATCCAACCTTAACCGTGAACAGTCCCGGTACTTACAGCGTTACTGTAACTAATGTTTTTGGCTGTCAGGCAACCCGAATTATCAATGTGATAAGCTCACAAATTGCCAGTATTCAAAACGTATCGATAAGTGATTTAACTGAAATCAATGCTGTTTCGGTCAGCGTAACAGGTTCCGGTGTTTATGAATATTCGTTGGATGACAGTAATGGCCCGTACCGCGATAACGGCTTTTTCAGCAACGTCCCTATGGGACTGCACGAATTATACGTTCGTGACAAAAACGGCTGCGGTATTTTAGGACCTATCGCTATCCCTGTTTTGGGGATTCCGCATTATTTTACTCCTAATGGCGACGGGTATCACGACTACTGGAACGTACAAGGTATCAGTCCAAATTCGGCCAATATTCATTCGACTGTTTACATTTTTGACCGCTTCGGAAAATTGATAAAGCAACTGTCGCCGATGAGCGGTGGATGGGATGGCACCTACAATGGTCAAGAATTACCTGCTGACGACTATTGGTTTGACATTCATTTCGTAGACGGGAGGAATGTAAAAGGACATTTTGCTTTAAAGCGATAGTACTAAGAAACTAAAGTTAATTTCACTACTTGAATTATACTTTTTAAATATCAATTTATTGGTCTCCAAACATTGATACCTATTGATAAAAGTCGCA